>NZ_BONC01000022.1 GCF_016862515.1 Asanoa iriomotensis | reverse complement strand
CGCCACGACGATCTGGCACTCGCAGTTCTCGCCGGCCAAGCCGCTGCCGCACTGGATCACCGTCGACATGAAGGCCTCGAAGCGGATCTCCGGCCTCAGCTACCTGCCGCGCGCCGACGCGTCCAAGAACGGCAACATCGGCCGCTTCGACCTCGCGGTCAGCGCCGACGGCACGGTCTGGACGACGGTGGTGGCGGGCGGCGCGTGGGCCGACGACAAGGCGGCGAAGACCATCGCCTTCCCGGCGGTCAACGCGCGTTACGTGCGGTTGACCGGTCTCACCGAAGCGGGCAACCGTGGCCCGTGGTCGTCGGCGGCCGAGATCGAGATACACGGCCCGGCACCCGCAGCGGGTGCCGGTGGCCGATGGGGCGCGACGATCGGCTTCCCCGCGGTGCCGGTCTCCGCCGTGCTGCTGACCAACAACAAGCTGCTCACCTTCGCCGCCGTCGGCGACATGAGCTTCGACAAATACGCCGCCACGACGATCGTGTCCATCCTGGACCTCGGCACCGGCGTGGTCGGCGCGCCCTCGACCGTCAAGGTCCAGCACCAGATGTTCTGCACCGGGCTCGCCGTGCTGGCCGACGGCCGGGTGCTCATCAACGGCGGCAGCACCGACGGTGCGACCACCATCTACAACCCGGCGACCAACACGTGGACCAAGGCTCCGCTGATGCAGATCCCGCGGGCCTACCAGACCACGACGCTGCTCTCCGACGGGCGCGTGTTCACCCTCGGCGGCTCGTGGCGGGACTCGGCCGGCAACAAGAACGGCGAGGTCTTCACGCCGAGCGGCACGACCGGCACGTGGTCCAAGCTGACCGGTGTCTCGGCCACCCCGATCCTCACCGCCGACCCGGGCGGCGTCTACCGATCCGACAACCACGCCTGGCTGTTCGCGGTCTCCGGGGGAGCGGTCTTCCACGCCGGCCCGAGCAAGCGGATGAACTGGATCACCACGAGCGGTGCCGGCACCATCACGAGCGCCGGCAACCGCGCCGACAGCGCCGACGCGATGAACGGCAACGCGGTCATGTACGACGTCAACAGGATTCTGACGTTCGGCGGCGCCACGGCCTACCAGGACGCAGGCACCGTCACCAACACGCAGGCCACCCGGCGGGCGTACACAGTGGACATCAGGGCCGGCCGCGGCCAGCCGGTGGTCACGACGCGGGTCGGCGACATGGCGTACGCGCGGGCGTTCGGCAACGGCGTGGTCCTGCCCGACGGCACGGTGCTGGCGATCGGCGGGCAGCAGCATCCGCAGCCGTTCACCGACACGGGCGCCGCCGCGAGCCCGGAGCTGTGGGACCCGGCGACGGGCGACTTCACGGTGCTGGCGCCCGAGGTGGAGCCGCGCACCTACCACAGCGTGGCGCTGCTGCTGCCCGACGGCCGCGTGTTCTCCGGCGGCGGCGGGCTCTGCGGCACCTGCGCCACCAACCACGCCAGCGGCCAGATCTTCACGCCGCCCTATCTGTTGAACGCCGACGGCTCGGCGCGGACCCGACCGACCATCACGGCGGCGCCGGCGACGGCCCGCCCCGGCACGTCGATCTCGGTGACGACGGGCGCGGCGGTGCCGCGGTTCGCGCTGGTGCGCACCTCGGCCGTGACCCACACCGTCAACACCGACCAGCGGCGGATCCCGCTCACCCCGACGGCCGTCAGCGGCACGACGCACACGCTGTCGATCCCGGCGGACCGTGGCGTCGTCCTGCCCGGCGACTACCTGCTGTTCGCCCTCGACGCCGCTGGCACCCCGAGCGTGGCCAAGTTCATCCGCATCAACTGACGTTCGCGCGCAGCCAGCCGCGCAGCCGGTCGAAGCGGTCGCGCGGCGGCGCTGCGGGCAGGGCGTGCAGGAGCTCGGCGTCGGTGGCGGGGCGGGCCGCCAGCGCCGTGCTCCGCAGCAGCGCGCGGTCGACGGAGACGCCGCCCTCCACGGTGACCAGGACGTCGCCGTGGCGGTGCGTGTAGCCGTGCGTGTCGTCGCGGCGCAGGTAGGTCAGGTCGAGCCCGTCTGGTTCGCAGGTCGAGATGAAACAGGGGTCGCCCTGCGCGGCCGGCGCGGCCGAGACGATGATCCGCACGCTCTGGTCACCGCTGGTGTGGTCGGCGCGCAGGTACTGCACGCCCGGCGGGATGCCGAGCGGCTGTGCGCGGAACCCGGCCACGTCGGCGACGAAGAACGGGCCGCCACCGGGGAAGTCGGGCAGGTCCTTGGCGGTGCCCGCACGGGCTGAGCGGGCCGCGGCCCGGAGCAGGGTGCGGTCGACCGCGTGGGAGCCGGAGACGACAACCGTCGAGTCGCCGACGGTGACCTGGTAGCCGTGTTCGACGACGCCGCGGCGGTAGACGGTGCCGTCCGGTTCGGGCGTGCACTCGGCGATCGACAACGGGGAGTCGGTGACGGTCGGGCCGCAGCCGGGGCCGCCGTCGGCCCGGTGGTAGCCGGGGCCGTAGCCGACGACGTTCACGTACTGGAGCGGTGGGATGGCCGTGCGGTCGGTCGGCAGGAACGCGCCGGTGCCGAGCCGGTCGCCGAACGCGTGGTCGCTGGGTGAGTAGTCGGGGACCTCGACGACGTAGACCAGGCCGGGGTTGATTCCGGCTGACGCGATCCGTTCTTCGAGCTCGTCGGGGCCGGACGCGCGCAACGCCGCCAGCCCGCCGATTGTCAGCGCGAGGAAGGCCGCCACGGCGGCGAGGTTGAGCCGCCGGCCGCGCAGCAGGAATCCGGCTGTGAGCGCATATGCCAGCCCGCCGAAGACCGCGGTCAACCACGGGTTTTCGCTGATGTCGAGTTCGGCGGCGTCGGCGAGGGCCCATCCCTGCGACCACAGCAGCGTGCCGCCGAGCAGGACGAGGACCACCCAGAGCAGCCGGCCCGGGAGCGTCGCGCCGAGCCGGGTGGCGCCGGCCGTGACCGTGACGACCGCGAACAGGTAGCCGACGAGCAGCACCAATGCGACCACTAGCCCGACGCCGACGGCGACCTCGCCGCCCAGGAGCAGGACGACCAGTGCCCCCACCGCGGCCGGCATGAGCAGGCCGCCGAGCAGCCACAGGGCGCCGAGCTGGACGAACAGAAGCTTCCCCCGCATCCGGACAGGATGCCGGCGGGGTGGTGCGGGCGGCATGGGCCCGGGTACTCACGTCATCTCGGCAGGTGCCGCACCACCAACGTCGCCAGCTTGGTGGTGTCGTCCCTGCTGCGGGCCTCGGCCGGCGCGTCCTTGACGCCGGTGGAGACGAGCAGCAGGTCGTCACCGACCAGGACCAGGATCTGGCCGTTCGGGGTGTCCCAGTAGGCGTCGTCGCCCAGACCCGGGATGCCGACCGCGTCGGCCGTGCGCTGGTTGGCGAACTGCGACCTGGTGTCGGCGGCGCCGGCTGCGGTGAGGGCCGCGCGGTGGCCGATGTTGGCGTAGCGGGTGCCGTCGGCGCTCCAGTAGACGCAGGACAGGAACTTGTTGGCGGTCGAGCCTGGCTCGACCTCGTCGGTCTTGGGCACCGGGTTCATCGGCACGTTCAGGACTGCGGCGGCGTCCTCGAGCCGGTGGAACTCGCAGCCGGCGACCGGGCTCGCGGCCGCCGCTGTCTCCGCGGCCGTCGCGGTCTGGGCGGGTGGTGCGGTCGGCGCCGGGTCGGTGGCGGCCGGCGGGCTGCCGGCGCACCCGGCGAGTGCCGCGGCCGCGACGAGCGTGGCGAGCATGGGTGTCAGTCGCATGGGCGTCCTCCGTCCGATGTGTCCGCCACGGTAGGCATCGACGGTGCGGTCGCCACGGATCAGTCGGCTCCCCGTCACAACCGTGCGATCGCGGCGCCCAGGAACGTGTCCCGCCGGCGGGTGGCGTGGGGGCTGTACAGCTCGGTGGGGGTGTTGAGCGCGGCCACGGCGTCCCAGTAGGGGATGTCGCCGGCCCTTCGTCCGGCGGCGCGTTCCCAGCCCGCCAGCACGTGGCCGGGTGCGTCGTCGTCGTACAGGATCGCGACCTGCTTGCGCAGCTCGCCGAGGTCGACGCCGGGGTTGCCGACGCCGGCGGTCTTCCAGTCGATCAGGGCGCGTATCCGGTCGCCGGCGATCAGCGTGTTGCCGGGCCAGACGTCGCCGTGCACGAAGACGGCCGGTTCGGTCGGCGCCGTGATCGCCCGTACCCGTTCGTCGGCGAGGTGGAGCAGCGTGGTGGTCGGCATCCGGCCGGTCCGGCGGTCGTCGGCGAAGTCGTCTACCGCGATCGGCCGCGGCCGTGACGGGAGCTGTGGTCGCGGGTCGATGGCGACGGTGTGCACCCGGGCGATCGCGGCGCCGGCCGCGCGGAGCAGTGCGACGTTCGGCGCGTCGGGCCAGGTGCTCGTGCCGGGCAGGACGGTCTCCACGCTGCGGTGGGTGTCGGCCGCGAGCAGGCGTGGGGCTGGCAGGCCGTGTGCGGCCGCGACGGTGAGCGCGGCGACGTTGGTCGCGATCTGCTCGGGCGTGATCCGGCTGCTCGGTGTCCGCAGGACGGCCGAGAATGCCGACCCGTCTGCGGCCGTCAGGTCGAGCCACCACGGACTCTCGCCGCCGTGCAGCGAACGCGCCGCCGCCACGCGGGCGCCCAGCCGTGCCTCGACCCATGCGATGAGCTCGTTACCCGTCCCGCACTGGACGACTGTGAGCCAGGTGCGGGGGTGTGTCAAGACCAAGTCCTTTGAGATAACGGAATGATATAGGTAGGAACTAAAGGTTAGACCAAAAGTCATTTAGCTAGTACCGTCCAGGCACATCATCGCCGGGGTGACCGTCCAGGTCAGGGCCGTCGCCCCCGGTCCCACACAGCGCAACAGGGGGCATTTCGATGGGTGCCAGGCAGGCCGACGGGGACAGAACGGAAACACGCATCACGATCTGCCCGGGCGGCGGTCGGCGATGACGGAGACCCTCCAACAACTACCGCCGGTCGGGCCGACCGAGCCGGGCGAACCGCCCCGGATCGGCCCGGACCCGGCCCGCTGGCGCCGGGTCCGCATCGGCTCCGGGATGCTGCGCAACCTGCTCCGCCCGAGCAACCTGATCGTGCTCGTGTGCGTGCTGCTGGTCGCCTACTTCGTCCTGGTGCCGCTGCTCTACCTGCTCTACGGGACCTTCTACGACGGCCGCACCATCACGTTCCGCTTCTTCGAGGAGGCGTACTCGGCGGTCGGCCTCACGGAGATGTGGCGCAACACCCTGATGTACGCGATCGGGTCGACGGTCCTCTCGGTGACGATCGGCACGACACTCGCCTACCTCACGGTGCGAACCGATATCCCGTTCAAAGGTCTGATCTTCGCCACCGCGCTCATCCCGCTGGTCGTCCCCGGCATCCTCAACACGATCGCCTGGATCTTCCTGCTGAGCCCGCGGATCGGGATCATCAACTCCTGGCTCGAGCCGATCTTCGGCGCCGGGGCGATCAACATCTACTCCATCGGCGGCATGATCTTCGTCGAGGGACTGGGCTCGACACCGCTGGTCTTCCTCCTGATGTACGCCGCCTTCCGCTCGATGGACCCCGCGCTCGAGGAGTCCGCGCTGATGAGCGGCGCCTCCCTCTGGCGCACCGTCCGCACGGTGACCCTCCCGCTGGTCCGCCCCGCCCTCTACACCTGCGCCCTGATCATGTTGGTCAGCGGCCTGGAGTCCTTCGAGGTGCCGGCGCTGCTCGGCATCCCGGTCAACGAGTGGGTGCTCACCTCGCGGATCTGGGAGGCGCTCGGCCACTTCCCGCCGCGCACCGGTGAGGCCGGCGCCATCGCCACCACCCTGCTGGTGATCGCGGCCGCCGGCGTGCTCTGGCAGTCGCGCCTGCAGCGCAAGTCGCGCGCCTTCCAGACGGTCTCCGGCAAGGGTTTCCGGCCCCGGCCGATGGAGCTCGGCAAGGCCAAGCCGTTCGTGCTCACCGGCCTGCTGCTCTACTTCGCGATCGCCGTGGTGCTGCCGCTGCTGACGCTCATCTACGCCTCGCTGCAGCCGTACTACCAGGTGCCGTCCCGGGCGAGCCTCAGCGCGCTCACGCTCGACAACTACCGCGACCTGGTCAGCGACGGCCCGTCCGTCAACGCGATCGTCAACTCGTTCTCGCTCTCGCTGACCGCGGCGACCTGCGTGATGTTCCTGGTCGCGGTCGTCGCCTGGGTGGTCATCCGGACCAACCTCTTTGGCCGCAACATCCTCGACAGCCTGACGTTCCTGCCGCTGATGATCCCCGGTCTGGTGCTCGGCGTCTCGCTGCTCTACGTCTACCTGCGCTTCCCGCTGCCGATCTACGCGACCTGGTGGATCCTGCTGATCGCCTACTTCACCAAGAGCATCCCGATCGGCATGCGGTACGCCAGCGCCTCGATGTACCAGATCGGCGGCGAGCTGGAGGAGTCCGCGAACACCAGCGGCGCCACGTGGTGGCAGACGTTCCGCTGGGTCACCCTGCCCTTGCTCTTCCCCGGCCTGCTGGGCGGCTGGATCTACCTCGTCGTCGGCCTGATCCGCGAGCTGTCCGCCTCCCTGCTCCTCTACTCGCCCGGCAACGAGGTCATCTCGGTCCGCATCTGGGAGATGTGGTCCGACGGCTCGTTCACCGAGATCGCCGCCTTCGGGATGGTGATGGTCGGGGTCCTGATGGTCCTCGTCCTGATCGCCCGCAAGCTCGGCGCGAACATCGGCGTCGGCCTGAAATGACCACTCACAGGATGGGATCCCGCATGAGCACCCAGGTCACGGTCAAGGACGGCCGCCTGGCCGTCGAGGGTCTGGTCAAGACGTTCAAGAGCAGCAAGGGCGAGGCCGAGGACGTCGTCCGCGCGGTCGACGACGTCTCCCTGTCGGTCGAGCCGGGCCGGCTGCTCACCCTGCTCGGGCCGTCCGGCTGCGGCAAGACCACCACCTTGCGCTGCGTCGCCGGGCTCGAGCACCCCAACCAGGGTGAGATCGCCGTCGGGGAGCGCGTGCTGTTCTCGTCGAGCAAGGGCGTCCGGCTGCCGGCGAACCAGCGCGGCCTCGGGATGGTCTTCCAGTCGTACGCCATCTGGCCCCACATGAACGTGCGCAAGAACGTCTCCTTCCCGCTGCGCGCCCGCCGTGGCAAGGACCGCCTGTCGCGCAAGGAGATCACCGAGCGGGCCGACCGGGCGCTCGCCGTGGTGCAGCTCGACCACCTGGCCACCCGCCCGGCGACCGACCTCTCCGGCGGCCAGCAGCAGCGCCTCGCGCTGGCCCGCGCGCTGGTGATGCAGCCCCCGCTGCTGCTGCTCGACGAACCACTGTCCAACCTGGACGCGAAGTTGCGCGAGGACATGCGGTTCGAGCTCAAGCGGCTCCAGCGCGACCTCGGCGTCACCACGGTCTACGTGACGCACGACCAGGTCGAGGCGCTGGCGATGTCCGACGTCATCGCCGTCATGTCCAACGGCAAGGTCGAGCAGATGGGCCGGCCGACCGACATCTACAACAACCCCCGGTCGCGGTTCGTGGCGGACTTCGTCGGCACCACGAACCTGATCGCCGGCGAGGTCGAGTCCCGCGAAGGGGACCGCTACGTGGTCACGACGCCGCAGGGCCGGCTCGCGGCGCGGTCGCCCGGCGACCTCGCGACCGGCGCGCAGGTCATCGTCTCCGTCCGGCCCGAGCACATCCAGGTCGCCGAGGGCGAGGCGAGCACCAGTGCCCCGGGCGTCTGGAACGGCACCATCGCGAACCGCGCGTTCCTCGGGGACGCCGTCGACCACCTCGTCTCGGTGGGCGACTTCACCGTCCGTACCCGCTGCAACCCCTCGATCAGGTTCTCCCGCGACAGCGCGGTGCACCTGACCTTTCCTTCCGAACACTGTTCCCTGCTGCCGGCCTGACGGCCCCCTGACATCACCCCCGGAGGTAGGAACCACATGAGGACAGCCAAGTTCTGGAGATCCACGGCGGCCGTGGCCACGGTCGCCTGCCTAGCCCTCTCGGCCTGCGGCGGTTCGCCGACGGCCACGGCCGAGAGCTCCGCGGGCGGCGGCGACGACTGCTTCGCCAAGACCGCCAAGGAGCTGGACGACATCTACGGCCAGCTCGAGGGCCTGTCGATGGACCAGCGCACCGCGAAGCTGAAGGAGCTGGCCAAGGACAAGGGCCCGGTCACCATCACCGCATCCACGAACCCCGACGACGCGAAGATCACGTACCCGGCGTTCACCAAGGCCACCGGCGTCGAGGTCGAGCTGCAGTCGGCCGACGCCGACTCCGGCCGGGCCAGGCTGGTCGAGGAGATCAAGGCCTGCCACGCCGGCACCGACGTGTTCATCGCCGACGCGACCGAGGTCGCACCGATGGAACGCGAGGGCTGGCTGCTGCCGCTGAACTCGCCGAACCTCGACGCGATCCCGGACAGCGCCAAGCTGTCCAAGTACTTCGCCAGCGACACGGTCAACGTCTTCGTCGCCGCGTGGAACACCAAGCAGGTCAAGGGCGGCGACGTGCCGACGACGTGGGAGGAGGTGCTCGCCCACCCCAAGGCCGTGGCGGTCGACGTCGGTGACTACGTCTGGTTCGCGACGCTGGTCAAGGACTACTTCGTCAAGGAGAAAGGTATGACCGAGGAACAGGCGATCGACCTGTTCCGCAACGCCGCGTCGAAGATGATCCCCACCGACGGCCACACGCTGATGGTCCAGCTCCTGGCCGCGGGCGAGTTCGACATCATCGCGGACGGCTACCAGCACAGCGTCCAGAGCAACGTCAACAAGGGCGCCCCGATCGCCTGGAAGGACCCCAAGCCGGTCGAGCCGATCGTCGTGCGCCCCGGCGGCGACGCGATCCCGATCACGGCCGACAACCTGCCCGGCGCGCTGCTCTACATCGACTGGACCCTCTCGATGGAGCACGCGAAGTTGAGCGTCTCGATGAACCGCACCACGGTGCTCCCGATCGAGGGCGGCCTCGACCCGAACATCAAGGCGATCCCGGTCTCCACCGACCTCATCAACGACCCCGACGCGGTCAAGAAGTGGGAGGACCTCTGGGAGAGCGTCATCCGGCAGACCGGCAAGAAGCCGCTGTCCAAGTAGTCGTCCGTCCACATGCGGCAGTTCACGTTCCACACGTTGACAGGAGATCCATGTCGAAGAGTCTGAAGTTCGCGGGCAGTGCGGTCGGAGAGCCGTGGTGGGTGCTGGGCGACATCACCCGCCGGCTGCTCGAGCCGCTGGGCTACGAGGTCGAGGTGCTCAGCGCGTCGGGTTCGACCAACAACCCGCGGTACGTCGGGGGCGGCAAGGCCGACCTGGGCGCCAGCGTCCCGCAGACGATCGGCTGGGCGATCGCGGGCGAGCACCTCTACCAGGGTGAGACGTTCGCGGAGCTGCGGGCGATCGGCCGCGTCCGCCGCCCGTCGTGGCTGGTCGCCGCGGCCCGGCACGAGCTCGGCTTCACCAGCCTCCACCAGATCGCGCAGTCCGACTACCCGGTCCGGCTGCTGACCCACGACCTGGAGAGCATCGCCTCCGTCGTGCCGAAACAGGTGATGGAGTACTACGGACTGACCAAAGAAGCAGTAGAGGCCAAGGGCGGCAGCGTACGCAAGATCGGTCAGGGCGACTTCCGCGCCGGTGACATCGACGTCATCCTGGCGAACCTCTACATGGGACGCAGCGCCGTCACCAAGCACTGGATCGACGCCTCGGTGCTGCTGAACCTGCGGTTCTTCGACTTCGACGACGAGCTGCTCGCGCAGCTGGCGGCCAACGGGCACGGCGGCACCGGCGAGGTGCCGTTCCACTTCCTGCGCGGGGTGGACAAGCCGGTCAAGGCGCTGAACCGGCACGACGGCATCCTGATCTACCTGCCGGCGGACACGGACGAGGAGTTCGTGTACGACCTGACCAAGCTCTACGACAGCAACCGGGACCTGTTCTTCAACCAGGCCGTGCACATGGCCTGGGACCCGGCCGCGGTGGTGAAGACCTCGCCGCTGCAGCTGCACGCGGGCGCCGAGCGCTACTACAAGGAAGCGGGACTGCTCTGAGCCGGCTGACCGCCGGCGGCAGCGGTGGTGGGGCACATGACGGGTGCCCCACCACCGTCCGCGCAGCGTACCCGGCGAAACCATGAAAGCGCTGGTCCGGGCTCTCCGCGAGCGCCCCCGCCGCCTGGCCGACACCACGTTCCGCTCGCTGCGGGTCCGCAACTACCGGCTGTTCTTCATCGGCAACACCGTGTCGGTCGTCGGCACCTGGATGCAGCGGGTGGCACAGGACTGGCTGGTCTACTCGCTGACCGGCGACGGCGTCGCGCTGGGCATCGCGGCCGCGTTGCAGTTCGGGCCGATGCTGCTGTTCGGCATCGTCGGCGGCAGCATCGCGGACCGGTTCGACCGCCGCAAGATCTTGATCGGCACGCAGATCGGGCAGGCGCTGCTGGCGCTCGCGCTCGGCCTGCTCGTGGTCACCGACTCCGTGTCGCTGAGCCTGGTCTACCTGGTCACGCTGCTGCTCGGCCTGGTCAGCGTCGTGGACTTCCCGGCCCGGCAGTCGTTCGTCGGCGACGTCGTGCCCCGCGACTCGTACGTCAACGCCCAGTCGCTCAACTCGACGATCCACAACACGGGCCGCCTGGTCGGGCCGGCGATCGCGGGCGTCCTGATCGCCGCCGCCGGCGTCGGCCCCGCGTTCCTCATCAACGCCGTCTCGTTCGTGGCCGTCATCATCGGGCTGGTCAAGATGCGACCCGGCGAGATGCAGGAACGCGCGCGGCCCAAGGGCCGGGTCAAGTCGTTCGACGGCGTCCGCTACATCCTGAAAAACCCACGCCTGCGCGGCTGCATGATCATCATCCTGATCGTCGCGGTATTCGGGCAGAACTTCCGCATCGTCCTGCCGCTGCTGTCGAGCGAGACGTTCCACGGCGGACCGGAGCAGTACGGCTACCTGACGGCCAGCATGGGCGTCGGCGCCGTCGCCGGTGCGCTCTGGGTCGCCTCGCGCGACTCGATGAACGGCCGCTTCATGCTGCTCGCCACCTGCGCGCTCGCGGCCGCCAACCTGATCGTCGGCATCGCGCCGTCGATCTACGTCGCCTACCTCGCGATGGTCGGCCTCGGCTTCGCCAACATCTGCGTCAACACGGCGGGCCGGGTCCTGCTGATGCTGAACTCACCGGAGGAGATGCACGGCCGCGTCCTGGCGGTACACGGGCTGGTCTTCGTGGGCAGCACCCCGTTCGGCGGCCCACTGCTGGGCTGGGTGTGCGAGGCACTCGGCGCCCGGGCCGGCATGGAGGTAGCCGCGCTGACCGCGGTGGTCGCCGCGGCCCTGGCCGCACCGGCCCTGTTCCGCGACCGCGCCGCCGTCCGCGAGGTCCCGTCGATGGTGGGCGGGAGGACCTGAGATGAATGATCTCGGCCGGCTGCTGCGTAACCGGGACTTCGCCTTCTACTGGGTCGGCGTGGTCGTCTCGCAGCTCGGCACCCGGGCCACCCAGGCCGCGTGCCTCTACCACGTGTACGCGCTGTCCGGCTCGATCTCGATCACGGGTCTGGTGGGGCTCGCGCAGGGCCTCGGCGTGATCGTGCTCAGCCCGCTGGGCGGCGTGTGGGCCGACCGGCTCGACCGCCGGCGGCTGCTCCAGGCGAGCCAGGCGTTCTCGCTGCTAGGCGCGCTCGCGCTCGCGGTGCTCACCTTCGCCGGCGAGGTGCGGGTGTGGCACATCCTGGCCAGCGTCCTCCTGATCACCGCCGCGGCCACGTTCGACAAGCCCGCCCGGATCGCGCTCCTGCCGGCATTGGTGTCACGCGACCAGCTGCCGGAGGCGGTAGCGCTGGTGAACCCGTCGCGGGAGCTGGCCGTGCTCGTCGGCCCGGCGCTCGGCGGCGTGCTGATCGCGGTCGGCGGACCCGGTTGGGTCTACCTGTTCGACGTCGCCACGTACGCCGTCCTCGTCGTCCTGCTGTTCTTCGTGCGGACCGCGCCGCTGCCGGGCCGACCGGTCGAGGCGCCGTTCTTCACCGAGCTGCGCGAGGGCGCGCGATACGTCACCTCGCGCCCACTGCTCGTGCAGCTCATCGCGCTCGACGTGGCGCTGTCGCTGTTCGGCGCGTACCGCGTCGTGCTGCCGGCGCTGGCGACCGACGTGTTCCACGTGGGCCCGACCGGCTACGGCATCCTGGCGGCGGCGCCGAGCGCGGGCGCGCTGCTGGCGACCTGGACGGTGTTCCGCATCGTCAAGCGCGGGCGCCGCCAGGGCATGATCGCGGTGGCCACGACGATGTCGTACGGCGTCGTGGTCGTCCTCTTCGGACAGGCGCCGGTCATCTGGCTCGCGCTGTTGCTCGCGCTGGCCCTCGGCTGGTGCGACGCGGTGGCCACGACGATCCGGCAGTCGGCGGTGCAGCTCGACACGCCGGACCACCTGCGCGGCCGGGTCTCCTCGCTCTACCAGGTGGCCTCCAACGGCGGCCCGTCGCTCGGCCAGGTGGTGCTCGGCGCCCTCGCCTCGGCGCTCGGCCCGGCGGGCGGCCTCGCCGTCGGCGGCCTGGTGACGTTCGCGTTCTCGGCGTCGTTCCTGGTGCGCCCGAACGCCGTCACGTCCTACGACGGCGCCCGGCGGGAGGCGGCCCGGGCACCTGGCTAACCCTGGTCTTGCTGTAAACGGTATTCGGAATTATGGTCATACCAATAGCCAACTTGCGGAGGTACCAATGGGTAAGAGCGAGCGCGTGTTCGTTCGCGGCATGTCGTCGCCGACCTACAGCCTCGACCACATCCGACAGGCTCAACTGGCGGTGGACCGCGTGCGCGACGAGACCGTCGTCGTCGACGACGGTTCGGTGGGTCACTCGGGCACACCCGAGGAGAAGGCCAACTCGAAGAACCGCGGCTGGTGGCGGATCGGGCCGGGTGACGACGAGTTCCTGACCCAGACCCTGCAGGTGCACTTCGTCGAGCTCGCGCCGCACAGCTCCAACCGAGGCCACGGTCACCAGAACGAGGCGGCCTTCTACATCCTCGAGGGCGCCGGTTACGAGATCCACGACGACCAGCGCTACGACTGGAAGAAGGACGACCTCGTCTTCGTGCACACCGACTCGGTGCACCGGCACTTCAACCCGTACGACGAGACCGCGCTCGCGATCGTCATGAAGGCCAAGTGCACCTGGATGTTCATGGGCATGATCCAGCAGGGCCGCGGCGGCCCGATCGACCGGCCCGACGAGTTCGGCGAGCGGATCGACTGGTCGCAGATCTGGACGCCCGACGTGGTCGACCGCAAGAAGGTCATCACGCCCGAGGACACCGTCTGGGAGGACACCCCGCTGGGCCGGGTCCGGGTCATCAACAGCTACCAGCAGGACGACCACCGCCAGTTCAGCGTCGACGTCTACGAGCTCGACATTCCCGCGGGCGGCAACTCCGGCAAGTACTGGAAGATGGCCGACGAGGTCATGTACGTCCTCGAGGGCGGCGGCTACTCGCTGCACTGGGAGGTCGCGGCCGAGATCGCCGAGAAGTACTACGGCCACATCGCGCTCGAGCCGACCCGCCACGAGATCAAGAAGGGCGACACCCTCTACATCCCGCAGAACACGATCGCGCAGCACTTCTCGTCGGACGGCCGCCCGCTGCGGCTGCTCTCGTCGCAGAACCGGTTGTTCAAGCACCTGGGCTACGACCGCGTCCACTACTTCGCGGAAGCCTCGAAGACCCCGGTCACGGCGGCCGCGGCGCAGCCGGTCGCCGCGCGCTGAGCCGGGAGCCCGATCGTGCCGAAAGTCGTGTACGTCGACACCGCCGGCGTGGAGCGGGTCGTCGACGCCGCCGTGGGGGAGAGCGCCATGTCCGCCGCGGTGCGAAACGGCATCCCGGGCATCATCGGCGAGTGCGGCGGCAACGTCTCATGTGGAACGTGTCACGTCTGGGTCCGCGAGGAGTTCCGCGCGGGCGTGGGCGCACCGGGCGACATGGAGGACGACCTGCTCGATCTCGGGGTCGACGACAGGCGGGCCGGCAGCCGGCTCGCCTGTCAGATCCCGTTGACCACCGAGCTCGACGGGATCGTCCTCGACGTCCCGCCCGAGCAGGTCTGATAACCCTGAGAGGACAGGAACACCTTGCTCAGAACTGAGATCAACGAGCTGCTGACGCAGACCGGTCCGGGCACCCGCATGGGCGACCTGTTCCGCCGGTACTGGATGCCGGCGCTGCTGGCCGAGGAGCTGCCCGACGACGACTGCGCGCCGGTCCGCGTCAAGATCCTCTCCGAGCGCCTCGTCGCCTTCCGCGACTCACAGGGCCGGTACGGGCTCGTCGACGAGTTCTGCGCCCACCGCGGCGTCTCGCTCTGGTTCGGCCGCAACGAGGACTCCGGCCTGCGCTGCGCGTACCACGGCTGGAAGTACGACTACACCGGACAGTGCGTCGAGGTGCCGTCGGAGCCCGAGACCGGCAACTTCGCGGCCAACGTCAAGCTGCGTTCGTACCCGCTGGTGAAGGTCGGCGACGTCCTCTGGACCTATCTGGGCGACCCGGAGCACCAGCCGCCGCTGCCGGAGTGGGAGTTCGTCCGCGTACCCGGCGAGCAGACCTACACGTCCAAGCGCTGGCAGGAGTGCAACTGGCTGCAGGCGCTGGAGGGCGGCATCGACTCCAGCCACGTGACATTCCTGCACTCCGGCAACCTCAACACCGATCCGTTGTTCAAGGGTTCGAAGGGCAACGAGTACAACAAGAATGATGTCAAACCATTCTTCGAAGTAGCCGAGAACGAGGGTGGGCTGCTGATCGGCGCCCGGCGCAACGCCGAGGAGGGCCACTACTACTGGCGGGTCACGCCGTGGGTGATGCCCAACTTCACGATGGTCCCGCCGCGCGGCGACCACCCGGTGCACGGCCACTTCTGGGTGCCGATCGACGACGAGAACTGCTGGGTCTACACGTTCGACTACCACCCTGTGCGCGCGCTGACCACGGCCGAGGTCGACGCGATGAAGGCGGGCCTCGGGGTGCACAACGAGAACATCCCCGGCACGTACCGGCCGGTGGCCAACAAGGACAACGACTACCTGATGGACCGCGACGCGCAGCGCCGGGGCGAGATGTACTCCGGCATCAAGGGCATCGCGATCCAGGACTCCTCGCTGCAGGAGAGCATGGGCCCGATCGTCGACCGCACCAAGGAGCGGCTCGTGGCCACCGACGCGGGCATCATCAAGGCGCGGCAGCGGCTGCGCAAGGCGGCCCTCGCGCTGGCGGAACAGGGCACGCCGCCGCCGGGCCTCGCGCCGGAGCACCAGCGGATCCGGTCCGCCTCGATCGTGCTGCCGGCAGACCAGTCCATGCTGGACGGTGTACGCGACGCGGTGGTCGCGCGCCCGGGCGTGGCGCAGACGACGGTCTGAGATGGCCCGCCCCGTCCTGCTCAACAGCTGCGCCCGCGCGGCCACGGCCGCCGAGGCGCGGTTCCGGATCGGCTACCCGCTCGTGCCGTCCCGCGCGACCCGGGTCGTCGCCCTCGACGACGTCGCCGCGTCCGCCGTGCGGGCCGTCGCCGGGCACGCCTGGCACCACTCGCGGTTCTACCTGCTCGGGTCGCCCGACGGGTTGCACCTCGAACGGGTGGGTTCCGGCGAGTCCGTGCCGCTGGCACCGGAACTGGACGGCGTCGACGCGGTCGTGATGGTCGCCGGCACCGCCGATGGCGCTTCGGCCGCCGCCACGATCGGCGCGTCCTGCACCGTCCGCGGCGTGATGACCGCCGGCCTGGTGCTCGACGACGACGAGACCCGCGACGCGCTCGCGGCGCTGCGGCCGTACGCCCGGGTGCTGATGGTCCCCGCCGACGTCGAGGACCTGGTCGAGCTGCTGCGGGCGATCCGGGCATGAGTGGCGAACGGGTGAGCCTGGCCGACGTCCAGGCGATGAAGGCCGACGGGCGCAAGAGCGTGTGCGTCGTGGCCTGGGACTACCAGATGGCGCGGATCGCGGACCGGGCCGGCGCGGACATCGTCTCGGTCGGCGACACCGTCGGCGTCAACCTGTGGGGCCACGCGAGCCCGTTCGAGGTGACGCTCGACGAGCTCCTGGTGGTCGCGAAGGCCGTGCGGCGCGGTGTCAGCCGGGCGCTGCTCAGTTGCGACTTCCCGTACGGGCCTTTGCAGGAGGGCGTCGACAGCGCGGTGCGCGCCGCGGTGCGCCTCGTGAAGGAGGCCGGTGTCGACCTCGTGAAGGTCGACGGCGCGCCCGACTTCCCGGAGGCGGTGCGGGCCATCGCGCGGGCCGGGATCCCGGTCTTCGCCCAGTTCGGCCTGACCCCGCAGACCGCGCTGCGGCACGGGGTCAGCTACCGCGCGGCGGCCGGCGCGCAGGTGCCCGCCGCGATGACGCGGGAGCTGGTGGAGCAGGCGCGGGAGCTGGTCGCGGCGGGCGCTTCCCTGCTCAACTTCACCAACTCGGGGTCGGTCGTCGGCCCAGCCGTCGTGGCGGCCGTCGACGTGCCGGTCCTCGGCGGTTTCGGCGGCGGGCCGTGGCTCGACGGGCGCATCCGGATGGCCACCGCCGCCATCGGGTACGCGGCCACGAACGTCGACAAGGAGCCCGACACCTACGCCAACGTCGCCCGGATCAGCTACGAGGCACTGCGCGCGTACGCCGCCGACGTGCGCGCCGGCCGCCAGATCCGCGGCGGGATCCCCGTACCACCGTCCGAATAGGAACCTCGCTCATGCCCACCGCGGTCATCGACGGCATCACCACCCGCTACGAGGTCACCGGCACCGGCCCGGCCCTGCTGATGTTCTCGCCCGGCGGCTTCGACTCGCACCTGGAGGCGTGGGAGACCGTCGGCGTCTACCGCCGGCTCAACCTGGTCGCGCACCTGAGCAAGGAGTACACCTGCGTCCGGTTCGACCGGCGGGAGTCCGGCGGGTCCGGCGGCCGGGTCGAGCGGCTCACGTGGGCGTCCTACGTCGCCCAGGCGGTGGGGCTGCTCGACCATTTGCGGATCGAGTCCGCTCACCTGATGGGCGGCTGCGTCGGGTGTTCGACCGTGGCGGCGACGGCCGTCGCCCATCCCGGGCGGGTGCGCAGCATGGTGCTTTACTCGCCAGCCGGCGGCGTGCGCTACCGGATGAAGCAGCACGAGCGGTTCGTCACCCATCTCGCGTTCGCCGCCGCGCACGGTCTGGGCGCCGTCGTCGCGCTGGCCCGGTCCACTTCGGACGGCTTCAGCAAGGACGCCCGGGTCGGTCCGTGGGCGGCGCCCCTGCGACACGACGCCGCGTTCGCCGATGCCTACGCCGCGGTCGACCCGGCCCGCTATGCCGCGATCGTCTCCGGGACCGCGCGGCTGCTCTTCGACCGGGACACCGTGCCCGGGCCGGAGCCCGAGGACCTGCTCGCCCTCGACGTGCCGGCGCTGATCGTGCCCGGCCAGGACACCTCGCACGCGCCGTCGGCGGCCCGGTATCTGCAGGAGTGCCTGCCGGTCAACGACTTTTGGGACGTGCCGGTGGCCGAGCAGACCGAGTCGTCGGCGCCGGCCCGCATCGTGGAGTTCCTCCGCGCTATCCGGTGAGGTCCACGGTGGACGGCGCGAACATCGCGTCGACGTCGACCGGTTCGCGCAGGATGTGCTGTGCGACGGCCTGATCGACGAGCAGCTCCAGGATCCGGCGGTTGGGCTCGATGCCGTACGGCAGCGGGTCCGCGCCGGTCTCGGCCATGACCCGTGCGTACATCCGGTCGGTCGCGTCGTTGACCGCGCCCAGCCGCAGGCCGGCGACGTAGCGGCGCTTGGACTCGGCGAAGGCCTCGAACACCGCCGCCGCGACGCCCGGGTTGGCGGCGAGCACGTCGTCGCGGACGACCACGAGGTGGTTGATCGGGTAGAGGCCGCGACCGTGCAGGGCGGCGAACCCCGCCTCCTCCGGGGCGGGGATCAGCGGCACGACGTCGGGGCCGTCGACCGGGGTGCCGATCACCGCGTCCACGTCGCCGTCGCGCAGCAGTTGGGCGAGCGTCCGGCCCGGGTCGGCGGGCACGACGTTCGCGGGCGGGCGGTAGGCCTGCACGTGCTCGTCGCCGGAGGGCACCCAGGTCACCGAGTCGAGGTCGAGCCCGTGTTCGAGGGCGAGGATCGCACGGGCCCACACGCCGGTGGTGACGGTGTAGCCCCGGTTGACGCCGACCCGGCGGCCCGCGAGCTGGCCGGGCTTGGTGATCTCGCCGTCGGCCCGCACCACGATCGCGCCGTGGTGGAAGCCGCGGACCAGGAAGACCGGCAGCGCGGTGAAGGCGACGCCGTGCGCGCGGGCGCACAGGTAGGTGGTCAGGGCCATCTCGCTGACGTCGTACGCCCGCTCGCGGACCATCCGGCGGAACGCGTCGACCAGGACCGGCACCTCGTTGAAGGTCAGCGGGTAGCCGGCGGGTGAGACCGCGCCGGACTTCAATGCCCGGTTGTTTCCCTGGGTACGCGTGACGGTCACCAGCAGCTGCGCCATTGCCCGCATGCCTCCTGATCGGTCGTATGACTGCGCCTAGGGTATATTGGGCTGACCATTTTATCTATTGAGGAGTTGTGGTCATGCCCGAGCTGGTGCGTGCGGCGGTGCGGGTCGCGGCGGGTAGGACCGAGATGCGGGAGCTTCCGCTGCCCGAGCTCGACGACGACTCGGCGCTGATGCGGGTGGAGGTCGCCGGCATCTGCGGCACCGACGTGAAGATCTACGCCAACCCGCCGAGCATGATCCACGGCCCGGTCATCATGGGCCACGAGAACGTCGGCGTGATCGCCCGGGCGGGCCGCGCCTTCCAACGCCGGCACAACCTGCGCGAGGGCGACCGCGTCTTCGTCGAGCACTACGTCGGCTGTTTTCACTGCGAGTGGTGCCGGATCGGCGAGTACCGGCACTGCGAGGCGACCGACTGGCGCACGAACCCGGACGCCCGGCGCTACGGCTACACCTCGGCCGCGAACCCGGGCACGTTCTGGGGCGGCTTCGCCGACTACATGTACCTGCCCTGGAACGCGGTCCTGCACAAGGTCCCCGCCGGCGTCACGCCGGAGCTGGCCGGCCTGGTGACGCCGCTGTCCAACGGGATCGAGTGGGCGCTGCTCGCCGCGGGCGTCGGCTACAGCAGCACCGTGCTGATCCAGGGGCCGGGGCAGCAGGGCCTTTCCCAGGTGGTCGCCGCGAAACAGGCCGGTGCGGCCCAGATCATCGTCACCGGCACCACCCGCGACAAGCCGCGGCTCGACCTGGCCCGCGAGCTCGGCGCCGACCACGTCGTCGACGTCGTCTCGGAGGATCCGCTGGAACGCGTGCGGGAGATCACCGGAGGTCGCGGGGTCGACTTCGTGCTCGACTGCACGTCGCGTGCCGGCACCGCGCCCGTGCTGCTCGGCATCCAGGTGCTCAAGCGGCGCGAGGGCGTCCTGCTGATCCAGGGCGAGCTCGCCGCGTTCCCCGACTTCCCGGTCAAGCTGCTCACCGAGAAGGCGATCACCATCAAGAGCGCCCGCGGCCACTCCTACCGGGCGTGCGAGCTGGCGTTGGAACAGCTCGCGTCGCGGCGGTTCCCGCTGGAGAGGCTCGCGACCCACCGCTACGGCCTCGACCAGGTCGACCACGCGATCCGCGTACTGGCGGGCGAGACGGACGAGGACGCCATCCACATCTCGCTGATGCCCGACCTGAGCTAACTCGGTGCGTCGCGGCGCCGCAAGTCGGTCCAGCCGGGTTGCGTCGGGGCCAGTCTGGTGTCGACCGCGTATGAAATGGGGTGCTGTTGGCAGCCCTGGTCTGGTTCGGTATGTGGCGGCGTGGCCGACTTTTGGTGCGTGCCGGTGGCGCGGCGTGAGTGCGATGTCGATCGACGTGTGGGCTGAGGAGCTGTTGCCGGCCCTGGCCTGATTCGTTGTGTGGCTAGCGTGGCGGGTCAATGCGTGCCGGCGGTGCCGGGCGCAGTGCGGTGTTGGTCGGCGTGTGGGCTGGGGTGTTGTTGGCGGCCTGGTCTGGTTCGGTGTGTGGCCGGCGTGGCGAGTCGGTGCGTGCCGGCGGTGTCGCGGTCACTGCGATGTCGACAGCCGTCTTGGCTGGGGTCCTGTTGTCCGACCTGACGATTCAGCGCGCTGCGGACGCGGTGAACGAGCCGAGGGCTCTGCGCAGGTCGACATCCGCGTCGGCGGCCAGGGTCGGGTCGACGGTCGTCCGGGTCGCGAGGGCCTTGCGCACCACCAGGTAGTCGCGGGGCGAGTTCACCGCGTCGACCGCCAGCAGTTCGCCGCCGCCCAGGTACAGCACGGAAAACCGCTCCCGTTCCGGGTCGCCGCGGACGATCAGCGTGTCGTAGCCCGTGCCGATGCCCGCGATCTGCAGCTTGATGTCGTCCTGGTCGGACCAGAACCACGGCACCGGCTCGGGCTGCGGCTCCCGGCCGGCGATCGCGCGGGCGGTCGCGCGGGCCTTGGCGAGCGCGTTCTGCACCGACTCGACGCGGACGTAGCCGCCGTCGGCGTTGGGGAACGCCGTGCAGTCGCCGACCGCGTACACGGCGGGGTGGCTCGTGCGGCCCTGCGCGTCGACCAGGACGCCGCCGCCCGCGCAGGCGAGGCCCAGGGTCGTGGCCAGCTCCGTGCGTGGCTCCATGCCGATGCCGACGAGGACCAGGTCGGCGGGGATGACCCGGCCGTCCGCGAGGCGTACACCTGTCACCGAGCCGGCACCCGTGAAAGCCGTGACGCGCGCACCGAGCACGACCCGGACGCCGCGGCGTTCGTGTGCCGCGCGGTAGAACTCCGAGACGACCGGAGCGACCGCACGGGCGAGCAGGCGGTCGGCCGTCTCTACGACCGTGACGTCCTTGCCCAGCTTGCGCAGGCCCGCGGCGACCTCCAGGCCGACGAAACCGCCGCCCACGACGACGACCCGCGCAACCCCGGCAGCCTGCTCGCGCAGCCGGACCGCCTCGTCGAGGCCGCGGAGGTAGCCGACGCCGGCAAGGTCGACGCCCGGCACCGCCAGCGCCCGCGGCCGCCCGCCTACGGCCAGCACGAGCGTGTCGAAGCCGACCCGCAGCCCGGCCTCCGTCGTGGCGACGCCGGTCCGGCCCGTGCCGTCGGGCAGCCGCACGTGGGTGACCCGCTGCGACGTCACGAGGTCGATGTCGGCGTCGGCGTAGAAACTCGGCGCGCGCAGCCGCAGCCGCTCGATGTCGAGCGGGCCGGCGAACTGCTTCGACAGCGGCGGCCGTTCGTACGGCGGGTGCGGCTCGGCACCCAGCAGCGTGATCGGCGCGGTGTAGCCGTTCTCGCGCAATGAGGCCGCGACCTGCACGCCGGCCTGCCCCGCACCGACGATGAGCGTGCCCATGTGCCCCTCCTGGACGGATCGGCGTGACCCGCCCAGCGAGAGTAGCAAATGAGCTATTGGTTAGTCCAAACGAGTGTGTTCGACGCGACGCGCGGTCCGGTGCAGGTGCTCCCGCAGGACCGTCTCCGCCGCTGCCAGGTCCCGGAACCGGATGGCGTCGACCAGCTTCAGGTGCTCGTCGATGCCCAGCCGGCCCATCGCGGGCGCGATCTCCATGGCCTTCTCGAGCGACATCAGCAGCGGGCCGTGGAAGCCCCGCACGAGCATGCTGATCGCCGGGTTGTGGGCGCTGTCGGCGACCCGGATGTGGAAGGCGGCCGACATCTCCATGGTGTACGTGCCGTCCTGCAGCGCCGTGCCGCCGGCCTCGATGAGGTCGTACAGCTCGGTGATGTCGTCGGCGGTGGCGCGCTCGACGACCAGGGGGAGGATGCCGAGCTCCACGATCATGCGCGCCTCGGTGACGTTCGCGGCCGTCAGCGGGGAGAGGCTGAGCAGGTCGGACAGGCCCTCGCCGAGCCGCTCCGCGGTCGGCGAGGTCAGGTAGCCGCCGCCGCGCGCGCCGACCCGGACGGTGGCGAGCCCGGTGGCCTCGAGCACCCGCAGTGCCTCGCGCACCGGCACCCGGCTGACGCCGAAGCGCTGACACAGCTCACGCTCGGTCGGTAGGCGGTCGCCCGGACGTAGCTTGCCCTCGCGGATCAGCCCCTTGATCTGGTCGACGATGACCAGGGAAACGCGGTCGACGTTGACGCGGCTGAACATGGTGCCGACTTCCTCGGTTGTCGCCACGCTCCACTCTCCTCAGGCGAGTACCCAATCGATCGATGGTAGGGGATCCGGCGCCGGTCGGTGGGGCACCACGCGCTTGACATCCCTTACTTTGGTAATACCATTACGCCAACTGCGTGGAAGGGGAGTCCGTGGCCAAGGACGCACTCGTCTCGGAGAGCATGGCGAAAAAGTTCGAGCGGGAGAAGGATTCGCCCTACGTCCGTTGGGTGCGTTCCGAGGGACTCGACATCATCTCGGCCCAGTACGTCCCCGACCTCAACACGGTCGAGCTCCGGCCCTGGGAGCGGCGCGGCGGCCGCGGCGTGTTCATCAACCACGAGGCGTCGCGCACCTCCAACGACTGCTACGTCGCGGAGATCCCGGCCGGCGGCAAGCTCGCACCGCAGCGCCAGCTGTTCGAGGAGATGATCCTCGTGCTGGCCGGCAACGGGTCGACGACCGTCTGGAACGACGCCGGTGCCAAGGTCAGCTTCGAGTGGGGGCCGGGCTCGCTGTTCGCGATCCCGCTCAACGCCTGGCACCAGCACTTCAACGGCTCCGGCACGACCGCGGCGCGGTTCGTGGCGTCGACCAACATGCCGCCGGTCATCAACCTCTACGACGAGCCGGAGTTCGTCTTCGGCACCGCGCACGACTTCGTCGGCCGGTTCGCCGGCGAGCCGGACTACTTCGCCGACAAGGACGACCGCGAGGGCCTGCTGCTGCGCACCAACTTCGTCGCGGACGCGGTCAGCCTCGGGCTCAACCAGGCCAAGGAACGCGGCGCGGGCGGCGGCCACATCCGGTTCATGATGGCCAAGGGCTCGATGAACAGCCACATCTCCCAGTTCCCGGTGGCGACGTACAAGAAGGGTCACCGGCACGGTCCGGGCGCCCACGTGATCATCCTCAGCGGGCAGGGCTTCAGCCTGATGTGGCCCGAGGGCGAGCAGCCACGGCGCTACGACTGGCAGCCCGGCACCCTGATCGTGCCGCCGAACATGTGGTACCACCAGCACTTCAACACCGGCGACACCCCGGCCCGCTACCTCGCCTTCAAGCACGAGGGCGTGTCGATCCGCAACGAGCAGGGCGTGCCGAAGGCGTGGATCAGCCGGCGCATCGGCGGTGACCAGATCGACTACGCCGACGAGGCGCCGATCGTGCGCGAGACGTTCGCCAAGGCGCTGGCCGAGAAGGGCCTCACACCAGCCATGAACGACGCGTACGCCGCCGAGCTCGAAGATCTGCCGCCCTTGTCGTGACGGTCGACGACGAGCACGACGACGGTCCGGAGCTCCCGCTCGAGGAGAACCCGCTCTGGCAGCAGGACAACATCGTCCTGCACAGCGTCGGCATCGACATCGGGTCCTCCGGCACGCAGGTGGCGTTCTCGCGGCTCCACCTGCGCCGCCTCGGCGAGGACCTGACGAGCCGCTACGTCGTCGTACGCAGCGAGACGCTGTTCGAGTCGGGCGTGCGGTTCACCCCCTACACCGACGGCACGCTGATCGACGCGGTCGCGCTGGGGCGGATCCTCGACGACGCGTACGCGGGCGCGCGGAGCACCCCGGACGACGTCGACACCGGCGTCGTGATCCTCACGGGTGAGGCGTTGCGGCGCCGGAACGCGGCGGCGATCGCCGAGGTGATCAGCGAGCGCGCGGGCGACCTCGTCTGCGCGTCCGCCGGGCACCACATGGAGGCGATGCTCGCCGCGTACGGGTCCGGCGCGGTGCGGGCGTCCCACGCGGCCGGTTCGCGGATCCTCAACGTGGACATCGGCGGGGGGACGACGAAGCTCTCGCTCGTCGAACGCGGCCGGATCGTGTCGACGGCGGCCTTCCACGTCGGCGGGCGCCTCGTCGCCGCCGACGGTGGGGTGGTGACCCGGCTGGAGCCGGGCGGCCAACGGCACGCGGCCCGGGCGGGGCACACGCTGTCGCTGGGCGGCGCGATCGCCGAGCCGGTTCTGACCGACATCGCGCGGGTGATGGCGGGCGAGCTAGGCGCCGTCCTGCGTGGCGAGTCCACATCGGAGGCAACGCGGCTGTGGCTGACCGAGCCGATCGGGGACCTCGCCGGGCTCGACGGCGTGATGTTCTCCGGCGGTGTCTCCGAGTACGTGTCCGGTGTGGAGACCCGCGACTTCGGCGACCTCGGCCGGCCGTTGGGCCGCGAGTTGCGGGCCGCGGCCGAGCGCGGCGAGCTGCCGGCGCCGGTGCTGCCGTCGGCGGAACGGATCCGGGCGACGGTGCTGGGCGCGTCGCAATATTCGGTGCAGCTCAGCGGGATCACCAGTTACATCAGCGCGCCGGAACGGACCCTGCCGAGGCGGAACCTGCCCGTCGTGCAGCCGGCCTACGACCTGGCCGACGACGTCGACGCGGTGTCGGTGGGTGCGGAGATCGCCCGGCACGTGGACCGCTTCGGCGCCGGCGAGTTCGCGCTCGCGCTGCCCTGGTCGGGCCCGCCGGAGTACCCACGGCTGCGCGCTCTCGCCGAGGCCGTGGTGAAAGGTCTGACCGCGCACGCGGATCGACCGTTCTACCTGGTACTCGACAGCGATGTAGCCCGCACGCTCGGACTGATCCTTCGCGACGAGTTGGGCATACCCAATGATCTGGTTGTCCTCGACGGGGTGCTGTTGCGGGACTTCGACTACGTCGACCTCGGCCGGGTCCGCCAACCGTCCGGCACCGTCCCGGTGACGATCAAGTCGCTGGTCTTCGGCCCGCCCGATCCGGCAGCACCCCCGCGGTGACCGGCGAGTATCCGGCCGTGCGGGTCGCGGCGAGCGAGGCGGAGCTGGCGCGGGCCGCGGCGGCGTTCACCGCGACGGCCCTGCGATCGGCGGTGGCGCGCACCGGCGCCGCCCGGGTCGTCATGGCCACCGGGAACTCGCAGCTTGCGTTCGTGCGGCGGCTGGCAGCCGAGGAGATCCCGTGGTCCGCCGTGACCGTCTTCCACATGGACGAGTACATCGGCATCGGTCCGGACCACCCGGCCTCGTTCCGGCGCTGGATCCGCGACCACGTCGCGGCTCCGTTCCGGCCGCGGGCCGTGCACTACATCGACGGTGACGCAATAGCGGCGGACGAGTGCGACCGATACGAACACCTGCTGCGCGCCGCGCCGATCGACCTGACGTGCATGGGCATCGGCGAGAACGGCCATCTGGCCTTCAACGAGCCGCATGACGCCGATTTCGACGACGACCGGTGGGTGCGGCAGGTGACGCTGACCGACGCGTCGATCGCCCAGCAGGTCGGCGAGGGCCACTTCGCGACCGCGGACGACGTGCCCCGCTCGGCGATCTCGTTGACGATCCCGGCGCTGTTGGCGGCCTCCCGGGTGCAGGTCGTCGTGCCCGAGGCGCGCAAGGCCCACGCAGTCCGGGACAGCCTGACGGCCGACATCTCGCCTGCATGCCCAGCCACGATCCTGCGCCGCGCGGCTCACGCGACGCTGTTCCTGGACCCGGACTCAGCCGGGCTCGTCGACCTTGGCAACCGCCGCTAGCCGCGGGTAGACCCGGCGGGCGTTGTCGCGGGCTCGTCGGTCTTCGCGACCGCGGTTAGCCGGGCGGTGGGACGCGGGTAGACCGGGCGGGCGTTGTCGCGGGCTCGTCGGTCTTCGCGACCGCGGTTAGCCGGCCGGTGGGACGCGGGTAGACCGGGCGGGCGTTGTCCCGGGCTCGTCGATCGTCGCGACCGCCGTCAACCGGGCTGCGAGCCGCGGGTAGACCCGGCAGGCGTTGCCCTCGAACGTCTTCGCCCGGTCCTCCTCGGACAGACGGACGTTGTCGACGTAGCGCCGGGTGTCGTCCCACGCGTGCCCGGTCTCCGGGTCCACGCCGCGGACGGCGCCGTGCAGCTCCGACGCGAACAGGATGTTGTCGACATCGACGACCCGATAGAGCAGGTCGATGCCGGCCTGGTGGTAGACGCACGTGTCGAAGTAGACGTTGCGCATCACGTGCTCGGCCAGCGGCGGCCGCCCGAGCCGGTCGGCCAGGCCGCGGAAGCGCCCCCAGTGGTACGGCACCGCGCCACCGCCGTGCGGGATCACCAGGCGCAGGGTGGGGAAGTCCCGGAACAGGTCGCCTTGGACGAGCTGCATGAAGGCGGCAGTGTCGGCGTTGAGGTAGTGGGCGCCCAACGTGTGCGCGTTGGGGTTGCACGACGCCGAGACGTGCACCATCGCCGGGACGTCAAGCTCCACCAGCGCCTCGTACAGCGGATACCAGAACCGGTCCGTCAGCGGCTTTCCGGACCAGTGCCCGCCGGACGGGTCCGGGTTGAGGTTGCAGGCCACGAAGCCGAGCTCCTCGACGCACCGGCGCAGCTCGCGGACCGACTCGTCAAGGCCACTGGCCGGCGTCTGCGGAAGCTGGCAGGCGCCCGCGAACCGGGTCGGGTGGAGCGCGACGACGCGGTGCAGCAGGTCGTTGCAGGCGCGCGCCCAGACGGACGCGACGGCCTGGTCGGTCGTGTCGTGCCCCATGGCGGAGGCCTGTGGCGAAAAGACCATCAGGTCGGTGCCGCGTTCGTGGAGCAGCCGGCCCTGCGTACCCGCGATGGTTTCGCGGATCTCGTCGTCGCCGATCCGTGCCGGCGTGGGCCGCTCGCCGCCGAAGAGCGCGTCGCGGTAGGCCTGATGGGCGCCCGGCGCGGTCGTGTAGTGACCGTGGCAGTCGATGATCATTCCGCGTCCGGCTCCTGGTCGATGTAGCGCAGACCCTTGCGGGCCAGGCGGTCGCGCATGTCGTTGACGTCGAGGCTCAGCTCTCCGGCCCGGTAGCGGGCCCGCGACGCGGCCTCCTTCTCCTCGCGGGCCGCCGACGCCGCGACCACGTCCGCGACGGTCGCCCGCGGCACGACCACCACGCCGTCGTCGTCCGCGGCGATCACGTCGCCCGGTGTCACGAGCTGGCCCGCGCAGACGACCGGGACGTTGACGTCGCCGAGCGTCTCCTTCACCGTGCCGGTGGCCGAGACCCAGCGGGTCCAGACCGGGAAGCCCATCCCCGTCAGGTCGGCCACGTCGCGGCAGCCCGCGTCGATGACGAGACCGCGCACGCCGCGGGCCGCCGCCGACGTGGCGAGCAGGTCGCCGAAGTAGCCGGCGTCCGACGGCGAGGTGGGCGCGACCACGAGGACGTCGCCGTCGCGGCACTGTTCCATCGCTACATGGATCATCCAGTTATCGCCCGGCGGTACGCTCACGGTCACGGCGGTGCCGCACAGCCGCGCGCCCGGGAAGATCGGCCGCAGCCGCACGTCGAGCAGACCGGTGCGTCCCTGCGCCTCGTGGATGGTGGCCACGCCGAACCCGGCGAGCGCGTCCACAGCGGACCGGTCGGCGCGGCGGATGGTACGTACGACGACCGCCATGTCACTCCAGGGTTAAATGGTCTAACATTTATCACTTGGATCGCAACTGTAACCCGCAGTAGCGGCGTTTGGTAGAGTGGTATGACATCATTTCTTTAGTCCCCACTGTCCCGAGGGAAGAGCCGATGGCAGCCGCCAAGACTCCGCCGCCCGCCGCTCGCGTCGGCGACGACGCCGACATGTTCAAGGCCGTCTCGCTCAATCGGGTGTCCCACGTCATCGTCGACCAGATCAAGCTGCTGCTGAGGCAGGGCCGGCTGCGCCCAGGTGACCGCCTGCCGAGCGAGCGTGAGCTGTGCGAGCGGTTCGGCGTGAGCCGGGTCACGGTCCGCGAGGCGCTGCGGGTCCTCGAGGCCAACGGCCTGGTCGACATCCGGGTCGGCGCCCGCGGCGGCGCGTTCGTCACGTCGCCGACGTCGCAGCAGATCGGCGAGGGCCTGGCCGACCTGCTCAACCTCTCACCCCTGACGGCGGCGGACGTGACGGAGGCGCGCCAGGTCTTCGAGCTGGGCATCATCCCGCTGCTGGTCGACCGCGCCACCGACGAGGACATCGCCGCCCTGCGCGAGATGGTCAAGGTTCACCAGGCGGCCCTGGACCGCGGGGAGTACGACATGTCGATGTCGGCTGACTTCCACGCCCGAGTGGCGGCCTGCACCCACAACCCGGCGATCGAGATGCTGGTCCAGTCGTTCCACGGCCCGCTGCTGATGTCCCTGTCGGAGGCGAAGGTGGCGGCCCCGCTGATGGGCCACCGCGGCGCACAGGAGCACGCGGCCTTCATCGACGCCATCGCCGCCCGCGACGCCGACAAGGCGACCGCCATCATGAGCAAACACCTGAAGCGCACGGCCGACCGCGTACGCCGTTCGTCCTAGCGTCCGTCGGTCAGGACGCTAGGACCCCGGCCGCAGCCGGCCCATCTCCACACGGCAGCAACCATCCAGCGTCCATCCGCGCTACTGCCGCGCACCGCGGGCGAACGCGTCGCGGATGGTGGCCTCGGCTTCGGCGCGCGGTTGCCAGCCACGTACCTCGGATTCCTTGCCGGGTTCCAGCTGTTTGTAGACGTCGAAGAAATGGCCGATTTCCGCCTGCAGGAACTGTCCGAGGTCCGGCAGGTCGGTGATGTGGTCGTAGCGCTGGTCGCCCGCCGGGACACAAAGGACCTTCGCGTCCGGGCCACGCTCGTCGCGCATCCAGAACACCGCCACCGGCCGGACCCGGATCTGGCAGCCCGGGAAGGTCGGCGCGTCGAGCAGCACCATGGCGTCGAGCGGGTCGCCGTCCTCCGCGAGCGTGTCGGGTACGAAGCCGTAGTCGGCCGGATAGGCCGTGGCGGTGAACAGCGTGCGGTCGAGCCGGATCCGGCCGAGCCGCTGGTCCATCTCGTACTTGTTGCGAGATCCGGCGGGAATCTCGACGATCATGTCGAAGTCCATTCGGTGACCTCCCCAGCCGACGTTACCGCGCGGGGTCGTGCCATCCGTCGTGGCTGGCCATGAGGCTCTGTGCCGGTTCCGGCCCCCAGGTCCCGGGACGGTAGGGCAGGGGCGCGGTCTGGTCCTCCAGCACCGGGTCGACGACCGCCCACGCCGCCTCCACGCCGGCCTCCGTGGCGAACAGCATGGCGTCGCCGGCCAGGGCATCGCCCAGAAGCCGTTCGTACGGCGGCATGTCGGCCTCCGCGGGCCGGTCCAGCGCCGCCAGTTCGACGTCGGTGCCGCTCATCGTCTGGCCCGGCTTGCGGACGGTGACGCCCATCGAGATCATGCCCTCCGGGCTCAGCCGGAACCGCACGTAGTTGGGCGGGTGGTGGCGGTCCGTGGCGGCCAGCGTCGCCGGCGGCCGGCGCAGGCGGATCAGCACCTCGGTGGCCGTCACGGGCAGCTTCTTGCCGGCCCGGATGAAGAACGGCACGCCGGCCCACCGCCAGGTGTCGACGTGGGCGCGCAGGGCCACGAACGTCTCCACCGTGGATCCGGCCGCGACGCCCTTCTCGTCGAGGTAGCCGGCGAACTGGCCCCGGACCACGTCGTGCCGGCGCAGAGGCGGGATGGCCCGGAACACCTTGATCTTCTCGTCGCGTACGTCCTCGTGGCCGTACCCGGCAGGTGGTTCCATCGCTAACAGGCTCAGCACCTGGAGCAGGTGGTTCTGCACCACGTCGCGCACCGTGCCGGTCTGGTCGTAGAACGCGCCCCGCCCCGCGACCCCGAAATCCTCCGCCATCGTGATCTGCACCGAGTCGATGTAGTGCCGGTTCCAGAACGGTTCGAGCAGCGCGTTGGCGAAGCGGAAGTACAGCAGGCCGAGCACGGCCTCCTTGCCGAGGAAATGGTCGATGCGGTAGATCGCGTCCTCGGCGAAGACCTTGTGCAGCACCGCGTTCAGCTCGCGCGCCGAGGCCAGGTCGTGGCCGAACGGCTTCTCCACGACGACGCGGCCGTCCCGCGCACAGCTCGAATCGCCCAGCGCCGTCACCACCGTCCCGAACAGCGCCGGTGGGATGGCGAGATAGAACAGGGGCGCCTTGGCCGAACCCAGCTCGGTGCGGAGCGCCTCGAACGTGGCGGGGTCGGCGTAGTCGCCGTCCACGTAGCGGAGCTTGTCGCCGAGCCGCCGCACCGTGTCCGCGTCGGTGATGCCGGCCGCAGCCAGGCTCTCCTGGGCCCGCTGCACCAACTGCGTGCGGTCCCAACCGCTCTTGGCCACCCCGATCACCGGCAGGTCGAGCTTGCTGTGGGAGACGAGACCGGCCAGGGCAGGAAAGATCTGCTTGTACGCGAGGTCGCCGGTGGCGCCGAAGAACACCAGGGCGTCGGCCGCCCACCGCTCCGCTGCGATGACCACGCGCCATCCCCCCCGTCGCCGAAGGCCGAGTCATCCCATTCTCGCGCCGCCGGCCCGCTCACGGCGGCAGTTCGGCGACGAAGGTCAGCCTCGCATGCCCCGGTAGCGGCGGATCAGCGCGTTGGTGGACGAGTCGTGGCCCAGCTCCGGCTCGGGGCCGCTGGTCAGCTCCGGGATGATCTTGGCGGCCAGGGCCTTCCCGAGCTCGACGCCCCACTGGTCGAACGAGTCGATGTCCCAGATCGTCCCCTGGGTGAACACGCTGTGCTCGTAGAGCGCCACGAGGGCGCCGAGCAGCCGGGGCGTGAGCCGGTCGGCGAGCAGCACGTTGGTCGGCCGGTTGCCCTCCATCACGCGGTGCGGCACCACGTCGTCGGCCGTGCCCTCGGCGCGGACCTCCGCCTCGGTCTTGCCGAACGCCAGCGCCTGCGCCTGGGCGAAGACATTGGACATCAGGAGGTCGTGGTGGTCGCCCAGCGGGTTGAGGGTCTGCCCGAAGCCGATCAGATCGACCGGGATGAGCCGGGTGCCCTGGTGGATGAGCTGATAGAAGCTGTGCTGGCCGTTGGTGCCGGGCTCACCCCAGTAGACCGGGCCGGTGTCGTACCCGATGGGATCCCCGTCGCGGGTGACGTGCTTGCCGTTGGACTCCATCGTGAGCTGTTGCAGATAGGCCGGAAACCTTTTCAGATATTGCTCGTACGGCATCACGCCGATGCTCTGCGCGCCGAAGAAGTTGACGTACCACACGGTGAGCAGGCCCATCAGCGCCGGCAGGTTCTCCTCCAGCGGTGCCGTGCGGAAGTGCTCGTCCATCTCGTGGAACCCGGCCAGCAGCTCCCCGAACCGCTCCGGGCCGATGGCCACCATTGTGGACAGCCCGATCGCCGAGTCCATCGAGTAGCGGCCGCCGACCCAGTCCCAGAACCCGAACATGTTGGCCGTGTCGATGCCGAACTCCGCGACGCGCTGCGCGTTGGTGGACACCGCGACGAAGTGCTTGGCGATCGCCGCCTCGTCGCCGAGCTGCCCGATCACCCAGTCGCGGGCGGAGTGGGCGTTGGTCAGCGTCTCCAGCGTGCCGAACGTCTTGGACGAGATGACGAACAGGGTCTCGTCGGCCGACAGGTCCCGGGTCGCCTCGACGAAGTCGGTGGAGTCCACGTTGGACACGAACCGGAACGTCAGGTCGCGGTCGGTGTAGTGGCGCAGCGCCTCGTACGCCATCACCGGGCCGAGGTCCGAGCCGCCGATGCCGACGTTGACGATGGTGCGGATGCGCTTACCGGTGTGGCCGCGCCACTCGCCGGACCGGATCCGCTGCGCGAACGCCGCCATCCGGTCGAGCACCTCGTGCACCTGCGCCACCACATCGACCCCGTCGACGACCAGCGTGCTGCCCTTCGGCATGCGCAGTGCCACGTGCAGCACGGACCGGTGCTCGGAGGTGTTGACGCGGGCACCCGAGAACATCAGGTCGCGGCGCTGTTCCAGCTCGCACTCGCGGGCCAGCCCCAGCAGCAGCCGTACCGTCTCGTCGGTGATCCGGTTCTTCGAGTAGTCGAGGTAGAGGCCCGCGGCCTCCGCGGTCAGCCGCTCGCCCCGACCCGGATCGTCGGCGAACAGGTCCCGCAGGTGCCGGCCGCTGATCTCCGCGTGGTGGGTCGCGAGTGCCTGCCAGGAAGGTAGGTCGCTGCGCGGCGTGGTCGGCATGGTCGCCCCGATCGGTTGGCTCGGCTCAGGGAGGTCCTGGTCCAAGTGCCAGATGGTACCGGGGTGCCCCGGCCGCCGGGCGCGATTCGTCGTGGGTCGTGCGTGAGGTAGATCGCGCTAGCCGCGCGGGTGGGGCAGCGGCCGGTCGTCGACGACCTGCTTCATGACCAGTGTGGAGTTCAGCCGCTGCACGCCGGGCAGGGCGGACAGGACGTCGTCCTCCAGCCGCTGGTACGCCGCGAGGTCGGCGGTGACGACGCGCAGCAGGTAGTCCGGGTCGCCGAACAGGCGCTGGGCCTGGACGACCTGCGGCACGGCGGCGACGGCGGCCTCGAAGCCCAGCAGGGTCGCGCGGTCCTCCTGCCGCATGGTGACGAAGACGAGCGCCTGAAACGTGAGGCCGACCGCGGTGGGGTCGACGAGCGCGCGGTAGCCGCGGATGACGCCGGTGCGTTCCAACTCGCGCAGCCGGCGGTGGCAGGGCGAGACGCTCAGCCCGACGCGGGTGGCCAGCTCGGTCACGGTCAGGCGGCCGTCCATCTGCAACAGAGCAAGGATCTTCCGGTCGATCGCGTCCATCGCGAAGATTCTTCCAGGATCGTGACCTGGGCCGGAAGAGCTTGGAACCATTGTGTGTACGGTCGGCGATAGTTTGCCGGCATGGCCGCACAGACGATCGTCGCCTTCTGGGCCGTCGCCCTCCTGCTGATCGTCGTGCCGGGCCCGGACTGGGCGTTCACGTTGAGCGTCGGTGGCAGCGGCCGGTCGGTCGTGCCCGCGGTCGGCGGCCTCACGATCGGCTACGGGATGTTGACGGGTGCGGTCGCGCTCGGCGTCGGGGCGACGGTGGCCGCCTCACCGGCTGTGCTGACCGCCCTCACGGTCGTGGGCGGCTGCTATCTGATGTGGCACGGGGCGACGACGGCGATCCGGCGGTCCTCTGCGCCCGCCGCGGACACCGCCGTCCGCGGCAACGTCCTGCTGCGTGGCATCGGGGTCAGCGCGCTGAACCCCAAGGGCCTGTTGCTGTTCGTCGCCCTTCTGCCGCAGTTCGCGGACCGGCACGGTAGTTGGCCCGTGGCCGGGCAGCTCGCGTTGCTCGGCCTGGTGTTCACGGCGACCTGCACGGTGTTCTATCTCGGCGTCGGCTCGGTGGCCCGGACGGCCCTGCGCGGCCGCCCGGCGACGGCGCGGCTGGTCGTCCGCATCTCCGGCGCCGCGATGTTCGTCGTCGGCGCGGCCCTGCTCGTCGAACGGATCGCCTAGGCTGGCGGCGGAATGGGACGCTCCTGGTTGGCGCTCGCGCTCAGCGCCGCGGTGCTCGCCGGCTGCTTCGCGGGCGGGGCGTCGCGAGCGGCAGAACGGGTCGAGATGACCGAGGCCGCGCTCACCGGCAGTTGGCAGGATGTCGCCGGTTCGGTGATCGTCTTCGAAGCGGGTGGTGGGTTCACCGCGACCAACCTGCCCTATCACGAGCTTCCCTCGTTCGAGGGTGTGTTGCCGCCCGGGTTCGACCCGGAGACCGATCCGCTGCCGGCCTCGGGTTGGTGGGCGCTGTCGCCGCCGCTGGGAGCACCGTCGGGCCCGGAGGTCTCGGTCGAGCTGCACGTGCGGGAGCTCGCCGGTCGCCCGTCGAGTACCGGCCTGCAGATGCGGTCGGAGCAGGACAGCACGGAGACCGTGCTGACCTTCTACATCGGAGACCCCGACGCCAACGACCGGTTCGTCTACCGGAAGTGTCAGTCACCGTGTCCCACCCCGTAGGAGATCCGCCGAGGCGTTGCCCGCGTCGGGGTCGCCGATCTCCGGCAAGCCAACGCCCCGTTCGACCCGGGGCCTGCACACCCGTTTGACTATCCGCGAGCGTGTCGCCGTCGGATCCCCCGGCCGGTGGAAGCTGGGCGGTTACGTTGTGTGCGTGGCAGGTGCCCGAGAGCAACCTCGCGTTCGGACAGGGGAGCTTGGCCATTGGCTGTCAAAGGTGTTCGCGCTCAACCCTGGCATGATCTACTGGGCGCAGGGCGTGCTGTTCCTGGACGTCGTGCTGGTGCCGCTGGTCGTTTTCCTGTCGATCGGTCACGAGGAGTATCTGCTCACCGCGGTGTTCGGCTCGCTCTTCGCGGGATTGGCCGACCCGGGCGGCCGTTTCGGGTACCGCGCGTCGCATCTCGGCCTATTTTCGTTGATCGGCGCCGGCGTCACCGCATTGGCGTTCGGTGTCAGCGGGAGCGGCTGGGGCTTGCTGACCGTCGTCGCGTTCGCCGTCACGCTGCTCGCCGGATTGGCGGTTGTCTTCGGCGTGCACCGGTACGTAGCCGGGACGCTGCTGAACGTCTGGTTCATCATCGGCCTCGGGTTGGGATTCAGTCTCGACCAACAGCCGAACGTGACGAGCCACATCTGGGCTCAGGTGGTCTCCTGGCTCGGTGGTTCGGCTCTGTGGATCGCGGTGACGTTCGCCGGATGGCTCATGCTGGGACGCGAGAAAAGGCCGCAGCCGTTCCCCGCGATGCCCGGCGACACCACCGGGCGAAAGCTGACGCGACCCGTGGTGCTGTTCGCCACCGTCCGCGCGGTGGTCATCGGGGGTGCCGTCGCCATCGCGTTCGGCTTTGACCTTTCGCACGGATACTGGCTGCCGATCGCGGCCCTGGCCGCGATGCAGACAAGCCTCGCGCAGACCACGCTGGTGGCCGTGCAACGCCTGTCAGGCGCACTGATCGGCGCCGGCGCGGCGGCATTGCTGCTGCTGATTCCCTCGAGCGAACAGGGATTGCACCGCGTTGCGGTCCAACACGCACTGGAGATCGTCGCGCTCGTCCTGCTGATGCACGGGATTGCCGTTCGATTCTGGAACTACGCGTTCTACAGCGCCGCCGTCGCGGCCGGGGTCCTGATCCTGTTGGACCTCCCGCGGTCGTCGAACAACAGCGCGGTCGGCTACCGCGTTCTCTGGACGGTGTGCGGCGCGGGGCTCAGCGTGCTCGTCATGGCATTCGCCGCGCTGCTGGGCCGACGGCGTCCTGGCTCGGCGGGACCCCGAACTGGCGGCGGTAGTCGCGGCTGAACTGGGACGGGCTGTCGTAGCCGACGCGGCGGCTGACGCCGGCGATGTCGGTGGGGTCGGCGGCCAGGTGCAGGCGGGCCTGTTGCAGCCGGATCTGCTTCTGGAACTGGATCGGGCTCATCGACGTCACCGCCTGGAAGTTGCGGTGCAGGGCGGACACGCTCAGGCCGGCGAGCTGGGCCAGGTCCTCGACCCGGAAGCTCTCGGCGTAGTGGTCGCGGATCCACCGGACCGTGCGGGCGACGTGGCTGATGCTGCTGTCCGGCAGGCCGAGCTGGCGGACGGTCGCGCCCTGCTCGCCGGTGACCAGGCGCCACAGGATCTCGCGTGTGACCAGCGGGGCGAGCACCGGCAGGTCGGCGGGCTCGTCGAGCAGGCGGAGCAGCCGGACGACGGCGTCGAGCAGGCTGGCCGGCGCGGTGCTCACGGCGATCGCCGGAGCCGGCCGGTCGTTCGGTGTGCCCGGCGCCTCCAGCAGCAGGTCGGCGACCGCGCGTGGGTCGATGCCGATCCCGACGCCCAGACCCGGCCGGTCCGGGCTGGCCTCGATGAAATGGCTGGTCACCGGCAGCTCGACGGAAGCGACCAGGTACTGCCCGGGCCCGTAGTCGTAGACCCGGTCGCCGAGGCCGCAGCGTTTGGTGCCCTGGCCGATGACGACCAGCACCTTGCCGTACGTGGCCGGGGCGGGCGGAAAGGGCCGGTCGGCCCGCATGATCTGCACGCCGTCGATGGCGGTCCGCAGGTCGGGCCGGGCGTGGCGGGCCAGCAGGTCCCGCAGCTCGTCGACGGACATCCGGAGATTGAACCACCTGTGGCGCATCGGCCCAGCGGCCGATGCGCCACACAGTGATCAGCTTTAGGCGCCGATCTGCCGCAGGATGGTGGCGCGGTCCGGCGAGACCCAGAACTCGGCGACCTTGCCGTCGGCGATGCGCATGACACCGATGCCGACCGCGCACACGGTCTGCCCGCTGGCGGGCACGCCCAGCAGTTCGCCCGTGTGGGTGCCCTCGTACCGGCACCGCAGGGCGACCTTGTCACCCTCGGCGATCAGCTCCTCCAGCGGGTGCCGCAGGTCGGCCATGCCGGCGAAGAAGCCGTCGGTGAACTGCTTCACCGCCGCCAGGTCCATCGTCGGAAAGCCGGCGGCGTGGAACGCGAAGTCCGGCGTGCACCACTCCTCCGGGGTCGCCTTGCAGCGATCCAACTCCTCGAAGTAACGGCGAACGATATTCTTGTTCTCCTCGGACATGGTTATCCCCTTCTCTCTAACGGGCGGCCGGCAGGTGCCGGACGGGCTTGTTCGGGCGCCGGCAGTGGTAGACCAGCGCCGGTGGCAGGTTGGCCCAGACGGTCCGGCCGAGCACGACCTCGTCGAACCGGTTCTCCAAGGCGTCGCGCAGCCGGCGGGCCGGCGGCGCCCACCGCGCGTGGACGTAGGCGAAGGTGGTGAACACCCCGTCCGGTGCCAGGGACCGGACCGCGGCGGACAGAACGTCGCGCTGTTGGCTCTCGGCGAACGCGGCCCACGGCAGCCCGCTGACGATCACATCGGCGTGGGACAGCCCGCGGGCGGCGAGGATGTCCTCGAGTTCGGCGGCGTCGGCCAGAGCGACATCGACGGTGGGGTACCGGGTAGCGAGCCGCACCGCGAACCGTTCGTTGATCTCGACGGCGATGTGCCGGCCCCGGCCGCCCAGGCGTTGCTGGATCGGGCCGGTGAAGGCGCCGGTGCCGGCGCCAAGCTCGACGACCACAGGCTCGTCGGTTCCCGGCACCACGAGCGCGCCGGCTCGGGACGTTACGGGCTCGCCTCTCCCGGGGACCGCGGTCCTGCCGGCCTTGTGTCCAACGGACCCACCGGCCTGCGAAACCACCGGCTCGTCTGCCCCGGGGACCGCGATCCTGCCCACCCGGGGCGTCACGGGCTCGGCTGCCCGGGGCACTACGGCGGTGGTCGCTCGGGCGAGCGCCGCGCCGCTGGGTGCGACCGCGCCGACGGTGAAGGGACTGCGGAGGAATTCCTGCAGGAATGACATGGACAGTCCTTTCATCGACGCTGCGAGGTAGACGCCGGCTCCAGGACACGGGCCAGCCAGTCGGTGCGGGCCCGGCGTGCGGCGGCCGAGATCCGTGCCTGCGGGTGCAGGGCGTCGAAGCCGTGGAAGCCGCCGGCCCAGACGTGCACCTCGGCCTGGCCGCCGGCGGCCCAGATGCGGCTCGCGTAGGTGACGTCCTCGCCGCGGAAGACCTCGGCCGAGCCCGCGTCGACGTACGTGGTCGGGAGCCCCGACAGGTCGCCGGCGATCGCGGGGGAGACGTAGGCCGGCACCCCGTGCCCGCCCAGGACCGACGCCCAGGCGAACTCGTTCATCTCGCGGGTCCAGACACCCGGCTCACCGGCGTACTGGTGGCTCGACGTGGTGACGTTGCGGTGGTCGAGCATCGGGCAGATCAGCACCTGCGCCGCGACGGCCGGCCCGCCGCGGTCCCGAGCCAGCAGGGTGATGCCGGCCGCCAGACCGCCGCCGGCGCTCGCGCCCGCCACGACGATGCGCGCCGGGTCGACGTCGATCTCCGCGGCGTGCTCCGCCACCCAGCGCAGGCCCTGGTAGCAGTCGTCGACGATGGTCGTGCCGGTGACCTCCGGCGCCAGCCGGTAGTCGACGGTGACGACGACGGCGCCGAAGCGGTCGAGCCATTCCAGCGGGATGTCGATCTGGGAGAACCGGTCACCCATGATCATGCCGCCGCCGTGGATCCAGTAGACGCAGGGCGCCGGACCGGCAGCGGCAGACGGGCGCAGGATCGTCAGGGGTACGGGCGCGCCGTCGGCGGCCGTGGCGGTGGCGTCCTGGCGGTCGACCGTGCGGGTCGCGAGGTGCGGCTCCAGCGGCGTGGCCGCCAGTTGCCGCAGTTGCGGCAACAGCTCGGCGCTCAGCTCGGTCAGCAGCGGCGTGCCGGCCAGCAGGGCCTGGAGCTCGGGGTCGATGGCGGGTCGCGGCGTCGTCATGTCAGTGGTCCGGTGAACGCCGGCTTGCCGCCGACCGGCACCTCGTCCGAGTACGTCGCCTCGCCGGTCAGCAGCGGCTGCAACCTGGCGACGAACGACTGGGCGGGCGCGCTGTCGAAGAAGGCGCCGTGCGCCTCCCGGCTGACCCACCCTTCGGTGACGTGTACGACGTCGGGGTCGGCGGCCGAGCGGCCGACCAGGAACACGACACAGTCCTGGTTGGACAGCGACGGTGCGTGGAGCAACAGGTCGACGACCTCGTCGCCCTTACCGGGAAGAGCGGTCATCGTGGCGTGGAATCCGTGTCCGACGGGCATTTCGTCAGCTCCTTCGACAGTGGGCGATCTCGATCTCGATCCACTGTCGATGCGGCGCGGCGGCCGCACATCTGTCACTCGACTGCCCGAATCCGGGGGAATGACCTAAGCCACGACGTAAGAAATAAGGGTTAGGTCATTTGACAGATGCCGCGCCAGCGCGACCCGGCGGACGATCGGACGCGTGACGAGGCTTCCGGGGCACGAGCAGCCCATGCTGCGCCGGCGTGAGGCGCGGGACCGCGCCCTCTTCGACCTGGACGACGGGCCGGTCACGCCGTCGAACCGCGCGGAGCTGACCTCGGTGGCGGACCTGCTCAACGCCCTGCTGGCCACCCTGGTCGTCTCGTCGCTGCAGTTCGATCAGCACGCCTCCGTGGTCCGGGCGCCGTCACACGGGACGCTCGCGGCCTTCCTGCGCGCCTGCGCCGACGACGACCGCGCCGCCGCCCGGCTGCTCGCAGGCCGGGTCGGTCAGTTGGGCTTCGCGGCCGAGTACGACCCCGAGCACCTCGCCGCCCGATCGAGGGTCAGCTTCCGCGCGTTCCCGGACGCCGACCTGTCCGGCATCGTGACCCAGGACCTCGTGGGCGCCCGGATCCTCGTGCAGACCCTTCAAGAGGCGGTGCGCTGGCTCGCGGACGACGACCCCACCACCCGCGGCCTGCTGGAGCGGCTGCTCACGAACAAGGAGGACCAGGCCGACGGCCTCAGCGCGGAGGCTGCAAGTGCGACAGGGCATCTCTAGCCCGGCCCCCGACGCGACCCAACCACGCGCGGTCTGCGGGAGCGTGCAGGCGGACAAGTAGAACCGGGCCGATGGCCTCAGCGCGGAGGCTGCGAGCGTGACAGGGCATCTCTGAGCCCGGCCCGCGACGCGACCCCCAGCTTGGGGAAGATCCGGTAGAGGTGCGCGCCGACCGTGCGATGCGAGAGAAACAGTCGCTCGCCGATCTGTTTGTTGGTCAGCCCGCCGGCGGCGAGTTGCGCGATCCGTAGCTCCTGCGCCGTCAACGTCGACAGGTCGCCGGCGGCCGCGTCCGGAACGCGGTGACCCGCCGCGCGCAGTTCCGTGTCCGTGCGCTCGAGCCAGGGTGCCGCGCCCATCGCCGCGAAGCCGTCGCGCGCCGCCAGTAACTGGTCGCGGGCGCGCGTGGTGGCACCGGAGCGGCGCAGCCGCTCGCCGTACACGAGTCTGATCCGCGAGATGTCGAACAGCCACCGCTCGGCCGGCAGCGCTTCCAACCGGTCCGCGGCCCCCTGGTCGTCGACGAGCAGGTCCGCGCCGGCCTGGATCAGGGCCATTCGCGTCGACAGGCCGGCCACGCCGGCGGTCCGCATCGCCTCGACGTGTGCCCGTGCGTCGGCCAGCCGGCCGATCCGGACCGCCGCCTCGACCAGGTCGAACATCACCCAGGTGCAGTGGGGTACGTGCGAGGCGAGCACGCCGGGCGGGCTCATCGCGGCCGCGTGCGCGAACGCGGCGCCGTAGTCGCCCTGACCGAGGGCCGCCAGTGCGCGCGGGTGGTGTGCGAACAACGCCGCGGCGGCGACACCCCTCGGCAGCGCCCAGTGGGTGATCTCGTCGGCCAGCGCGTACGCCTCGTCGAAACGCCCCCGGCCGGCGGCCACGATCGCCCTGTTGTACCGGAAGTACCAGGCGAAGAACGGGAAACCGTTGGTGTCGCTGACGCGCTGACCCTCGTACGCGAGCTCCTCCGCCTCGTCCCAGCGCCCGGTGAGGAAGTCGTCGAGGCACAGGTGCATGAGCGCACCGAGGTGGCGGCGCGGCGGGCCGCCCTCGCGGCCGTGCACCACCAGGCGCCACGACGGCTCGCGGCTGTCGGCCAGGCGGTCCAGATAGACCGACGCCGTGCCGATCCGCATGATTCGCGTCGGGTCTGCCTCGTCGGGCAGCGTGCGCAGGATCGCCTCGGCCGACGGTTTGGCGGCCACCGCCGTGCGCACCGGGTCGGCGAACGTGCGGCTCGCCAGCGCCAGCACGTCGGGCGGCGCCGGGCGCATCCGGTCGAGGGCGCGGTAGAACGGCTGCCAGTACTCGGGCGCGCTGCCGTACCAGCTCAACAGCAGCAGCGTGTGCATCGCCTCGACGAGGGCCGGCTCGTCGGCGCGGTAACCGTGGTCGCCCGTCTCGATGGCACCGACCAGCAGGCGGTGCGCGGTGTCGACGTCACCCTCCCCGTTGAGCATGAGGAAGGCCGCGGCGTTGGCGGCGTGCAGCGAACCGGCGTCCGGTGCCGCGCGGCGCGCGTCGACGAGCAACGACCGCGCGTCGTCGGTGATGCCGCTGGCCTCCGCCCCGACGTAGGCGGCCTCGGCGAGCCGGCGGCCGCGATCCGCGCTGGTCTCGCTCAGCTCCCCGGCGCGGACCAGCGCGGCGATGGCGGCCAGCGCGTCGCCGCGCAGCATGACCCGGTGTGCCGCCTCCTCGAGCAACCGCGCCACGCTCTCGTCCGGCCCGACGGCGGCCGCCGCCAGATGCCAGGCCCGCCGTTCGTGGTCACCGCGCAGGGCTTCGGCGAGCGCGATGTGCGCGCGCCGACGTTCCTCGTGTGTGGACAGTGCCACGATCGCGGAGCGGATCAGGGGATGGCGGAAGGCGATCCGCGCGGCGGCATCGTCCACACGCACCAGTCGCAACCGCTCGGCCGGTGCGAGGTCGTCGAGCTCGTCGCCGGCCGCCGCCCGGAGCACGCCGACGTCGCCGGTGCTCTCGAAGGTGGCGAGCAGCAGCAGCCGGCGGGTCGCCTCGGGCAGGTCGGCGATCCGGGAGGCGAACATGGCCTGCAGCCGGTCGCTGAGCGGCACGACTTCGGGCGCCGCCGCCGGCCGGGCCGAGCCGAGCAGGCTCGGCGGCAGCTCGGTCAACGCGAGCGGATTGCCTTGCGCGAGGTCCAGCAGCCGCTGCCGGGTCCGCGGTGGCAACTGCGGAAACCGCGCGTGTACGAGCTGCCCGGCGGCCTCGTCGTCCAGCGGTCCCACGACCAGTTCGCCGAGCCCGCGCGGGTCGAGGAACGTCGTCGCGCCGGTGCGGGCCGATGCCAACAGGCCCGCGCGCGTGCCGTCCAGCCGGCGGGCGACGAACCCGAGCACCACCGCGCTCGCCCGGTCGATCCAGTGGACGTCGTCGACGAGCAGCACGAGCGGCACGTCGTCCGCGACCGCCTTGACGAGCGCGAGCGCGGCGTTGCAGACGAGCAGGGCGTCGGGTGCCGCACCGGCGCCGAAGCCGAGCGCCACCGTGAGCGCCTCCCGCGGACCCGGCGGCAGGCGTTCGAGGTCGGGCAGCAGGGGAAGGAACAGCTGGTTCAGGCAGGAGTAGCTGACGTCGGCCTCGAACTCGGACCCCGAGGCGCGTAGCACCCGCATCTCCGCGAGCACGGCGCGCTCAGCCGCGGCGGCGAGCAGCGACGACTTGCCGACGCCCGGGTCACCCCAGACGACGCGGGCTCCGCCGCGTTGCCGCGCACCGTCGAGGAACCCGCGCAGCTGCGCGAGCTCGGCGGCGCGTCCGAACAGTTCGAGGTTGGCCATTTGCCGGCAGACGCTATCCCCGCCGGCAATGGATCTCCAAGGGCGCGGGCGCCTCCAGCGCGAGAACGCCAGGATCAGGCAACGGCCCGCGAGAATCGGTCAAGCTACCTGGTGGGTGACAGCGCGCTTTCGAGCGCCGCCAGGTCGGCGCCGGCGCGCAGGGCGGCGAGCCGGTCACGCGCCGCGGCCACCCCGGCGGTGCCTTCGACCTCGTGCGCGAGCCGGCGGGCGAACGCCCGGATGATCGGGTGGAGGCAGTAGCGGTGCGGTGTGCCGGTCTCGTCGACCAGGCCGAGTTCCACCAGCGGGTCGATCGCGCTCCACGTGGCGGCGTCGGGCAGGGCGAGCAGGGCGGCCAGGTCCTGCGTGGTGAACTCGCCCTGCTCGATGGTACCGGCCAGGCGCAGCGCCCGGGCCTGGGTCGGCGGCAGCCGGTGGTAGGCGCGGGTCAGTGGTGCCTCGGCCGCCACACACTCGTCGTGCAGCACGCCGGTGACGTTGTGCAGCTCGCGTTCGAGCTGCGTCGCGATGGCCGCGATGCTCCACATCGAACGGTCGCGCAACCGGCCGGCGAGCAGGCGCAACGGCAGCGGCCAGCCGGCGGCCAGCCGCGCGAGCCGGTGGGCCGCGTCGAGGTCGGTGGCGACGCGCCGCGCGCCCGCGATCCGTTCGAGCAGCCGGACGGAGTCGTCGAGGCGCAGCCCGGCCAGGGTGATCCAGGCGGCGGGCACCGAGGTGAGGCGGCGCCGGCTGGTGATGACCAGGCCACCGGCGGGCCTGGTGTGCAGGAGCGGCTCCAGCGGCGCGGGATCGTCGACGTTGTCGAGCACGATCAGCAGCGGCCGGCCAGCCGTGGCGTGGTGCAGCGCGGCGAGCCGGCCCTCGACGGACGCCGGCAGGTCGGCGCGCGGCACGTCGTAGGCGAGCAGCCAGCCGCCGAGGATGTCGGCGAGGTCCGGGGAGGTGCCGATGTCGGCGTAGAGCTGGCCGCCGGCGTACCGGTCCCGCAGCAGGTGGGCGGCGTGGACGGCGGTGGCGGTGCGACCGAGGCCGTCCAGCCCCGCGATGCCGACGAAGCCGGCACCGTCGAGCAGGCCGGCGCGAATCTCGGCGAGCTCGGCATCGCGGCCGGTGAAGTCGGGCAGGTCGCGCGGGAGCCGGGTCGGTCCTGAGATTGGGGCGCGATGGTCCGAAGAGGACGTCGGCTCGCCGCGCAGGATCTGCTCGTGGAGCCGCCGCAGTGCCGGGCCGGGTTCGAGGCCGAGGTCGTCGTGCAGCCGGGTGCGGCCGTCGCGATAGACCGCGAGCGCGTCGGCCTGGCGGCCGCTGCCGGACAGGGCCCGCATCAGCAGCAGCCGCGGCCCTTCGCGCAGGGGATAGGCGTCGACCATCGCGGTCAGGTCTGGGACGACGGCCGGGTGCTGATTCGGGTACGCGTCGAGAAGCGCGGCCAACCGCAGCTCGTCGGCGGCGAGCCGGGCTTCCTCCAGCCGCGTCCGCTGGGCGTCGGCGAACCGTCCGGCCAGGCCGGCCAGCGCCGGCCCGCGCCACAACCGCAGTGCCTCGTCGAGGACGGCCACGGCACCGGCGGCGTCCCCACCGTGCAGCAGGTCGCGGGCGCGTGCGGTGCGATGGTGGAACAGCGTCACGTCGACGGAGGTGTCCGGCACGCGCAGCGCGTACCCGTCGCCGATGGTGTTGATCTCCGCCGTGCTGCCCTCGAGGGCGCGGCGCAGCCGGGACACGTAGGTGCGGATGGTGCTGGTCGCCGCCCGCGGCGGCTCGTCGTCCCAGATGGCGCTGGTCAGCTCGGCCGTCGTCGCCGGCTGGCCGTCCCGCAACAGCAGCACCGACAGCACCACCGTCTGTTGCGGTGACCCCATCGCCACCGGCCGTTCGCCGTGCCACATCCGCACCGGACCGAGGACACCGAACCGTACGTCGGGCCGCGTCGACATCGTCCCCCCAACCGCTAGCTCGCATCAAAGCTAGCCGCCGAAGATCCGCGCCGCCGAGCCGCGGTCGTCAATCGGACGTCAATCGGCCGGCGATCACGCGCTGACCCGGGGCGCGTTCGGTTGTCGGCATGACCATTTCACGTTTTCACACCCTGACCTCGCACGACACCGTCGCGACGGCGGCGACCACGGTGCTGGCCGCGCGGCTGTCCGAGGGCGGCGCCGTGTTCCTGCCCGGCGACGAGGGCTACGACACCGCCCGCAGCGGCTACAACGTCACGGTCCAGCACCGGCCGGCCGTGATCGTCGCCGCGGCCACCGCCGCCGACGTCGCCGTCGCGGTGCGGTTCGCCAACGACCACGACCTGCGCGTGGTGGTCCAGGCGACCGGACACGGGCCCGCCGCGGCCGCCGACGGCGGAGTGCTGATCAGCACTGCGCGGATGACCGACGTCACGGTCGACCCGCAGGGCCGCACCGCCCGGGTCGGCGCCGGCGTGCGCTGGCAGCAGGTGATCGACGCGGCGGCCGAGCACGGCCTTGCCGCGGCGAACGGCTCGTCGCCGACCGTCGGCGTCGTCGGCTACACGCTGGGCGGTGGCCTGAGCCCGGTGCTCGGGCGCACGCGGGGATATGCCGCGGACAACGTCGTCTCGATCGACCTCGTCACCGCGGACGGCGTCGCCCGCACGGTCACCGCCGCGTCCGAACCCGACCTGTTTTGGGGGCTGCGGGGCGGCAAGAGCGGATTCGGCGTCGTTACCGCCATCGAGTTCCGGCTCTTTCCATTGACCCAGTTGTACGGCGGCGGGATCTTCTTCCCGGGCGAGCGGGCGGGGGCCGTGCTGCACGCCTGGCGGGCTTGGATCGACTCGACCCCGGACGAGCTCAGCTCGTCCATCGCCATCCTGCGCATGCCGCCGGCCGGGCCGGTGCCGGAGCCGTTGCGTGGTCGTCTGGTCGTCCACGTGCGGGTCGCTTATCTCGGCTCGGCCGAGGACGGCGCGCGCCTGCTGGCTCCGGTGCGGGCCGCGGCTCCGGCGATCATCGACGCGGTCGGGGAGCTGCCCTATCCGGCGGTCGCGGCGATCCATTCCGACCCGGTCGACCCGCTGCCGGTGTACGAGCGATCCGCGCTGCTGTCCGACCTGTCGCCCGAGGCGGTGGACCGGCTGGTCGACGTGGCCGTCGACAACGCCGCGGTCCCGGTGACCCTCGTCGAGATCCGGCACCTGGCGGGCGCGCTGCGCAGGGCCCCGCGCGAGCCGAACGCGGTCGCGAACCGGGACGCGCCGTTCCTGCTCTTCATGGCCAGCGTCGCGGCGGCCGACGAGGCGGCGGCACACACCGCCTACCAGGAGCGCATCCTGTCGGAATTGGATAACTGGACAACCGGACTGACCTTCGGCAACTTTCTCACCCCGGGCGACGGCCGGGTCGAACACCGGGCGACGGCGTACCCGGCCGACGTCCATGCCCGCCTGGTGGCGCTGAAGCGGCACTGGGACCCGAACGGTCGCTTCGACCTGAGCGGCGCACCGGCGCACTGAGGCGCTGAGGCCGTGTGCGGGATGTCACTGCCCGCACACGCCGGCGTCCGGCGCCGGAAATGGTGGCGGAGGATGACGTGTTCTTACGAGCGCTGCCCCGAGCCTTGGGAGAGGTCCGCACCGTGTTCAGGTCGATGATGAAGTCCAAGATCCACCGCGCCACGGTGACGCAGGCCGACCTGCACTATGTGGGCTCGGTCACGATCAGCGCGGACCTGATGGAGGCGGCGGACCTGCTGCCCGGCGAGCGGGTGGACGTCCTCGACATCGACAACGGCGCGCGCCTGACCACCTATGTCATCGAAGGCCCGCGCGACTCGGGCGTCATCGGCATCAACGGCGCGGCCGCCCGCCTGATCAGCCCGGGCGACAAGGTCATCCTGGTCGCCTACGCCTGGCTGCCGGACGCCGAGGCCCGCGGCTTCACCCCGCGGGTGGTCTTCGTGGACGACCGCAACAAGATCGTGGACACGGGCGCCGACCCGGCCAAGGTCCCCGACGGGTACGGCCTCGTCCCCGGCGACCAGGTCGCGGGCGAGGCCGTAGGCCCGGCGCGCTGAGACGGCGCCAGGTCGTCTCACCCGATGGGCTGAGACCGCGCCGGTCCGTTGGCCCGGCGCGCTGAGACGGCGCCAGGTCGTTGGTCCGGTGGGCTGAGACCGCGCCGGTCCGTTGGTCCGGTGGGTTGAGGCGGCGGCGGGTCGTCGGCCCGGCGGGCTGAGACGCTGCCACGTCGCTGGCTCGGTGGGCTGAGGTGGCGGCGGGTCGTTGGTCCGGGTGGGCTGAGGCCGCGGCGGGTCGTTGGTCCGGATGGGCTGAGGCGGCGGTGGGTCGTCGGCCCCGTGCTCTGAGACCGCACCAAGTCGGCGCCAAGACGCGGGTCCCGTAGCCAAGCCGGCGCCAACCCGCCGCACAGTGGTCCGCAACCGCGGTCGTCGATGCTCGTGAGCAACCCGTGAAACTCCGAGCGTCGAGGAGGACAAGGTGACTGCGCCCGCGGTATTCGACACAGCACGTGTCGAGCTGATCGGCCATCCTCTCTACTCGCAGATCACCACCGAGGAGCGGCTGCGGATCTTCATGAAGCACCACGTGTTCGCGGTGTGGGACTTCTTCACTCTCCTCAAGCGCCTCCAGGCGGAGGTGACGACCGTGACCCTGCCGTGGCGGCCGCGCGGGCGTGCCGACCACGGCAGGTTCATCATGGAGATCGTGCTGGCGGAGGAGACCGACGAGGACATCGGCGGCGGGTACGTCAGCCACTTCGAGCTCTACCGCAGGGCGATGGACGAGATCGGCGCCGACGCGCGACCGATCGACGGGTTCCTCGCCGCGCTCGACAGTGGACTCGCGCCCCTGGCGGCGCTCAAGGACGCCGACATCCCCCCGAGTGTGCGAGCCTTCGTCGGTCACACCCTCGACGTGGCGATGAACGGCGCACCGCACGAGGTGGCCTCGTCGTTCTGCCACGGTCGGGAGAACCTGCTGCCCGACGTGTTCTCGGCCGTACGCGCCAATGTGGACGACGTGCTCGCCAACGCGCCGGTGTTCCGGCACTACCTGGACCGGCACATCGCCCTGGACCACGACGAGCACGGACCCCTCGCGCTGCGGCTGCTCGCGTCGATGTGCGACGGTGACCCGGTGCGCGAGGCCGAGGCCGCCGAGGTGAGTGTGGCGGCGATCCGCGCCCGCACGGCCCTCTGGGACGGCGTGCTCGCGGAGTTCGACGCGTGACGACCCGCGAAGCGCAGTTGGTGGAGCTGGTCGACGCGGACGGTGTCGCCATCGGTTCCTGCACGGTCGCCGAGGCGCACGCCGCGCCCGGCCGGCTGCATCGGGCGTTCTCCGTGGTGCTGCTGGACGATCGCGGGCGCGTTCTGGTGCAGCAGCGCGCCGCGGTGAAGACCCGGTTCGCCGGGCGCTGGGCCAACGCGTGTTGCGGTCACCCGGCCCCGGGCCAGAGCGTGCACGACGCCGCCGCCCGGCGGCTGATCGAGGAGCTCGGCGTGGAAGGCGTGCCACTGCACGCGGCCGGGGTGTATCCCTATCGGGCGGAGGATCCGCGGACGGGTCGGGTCGAGCACGAGTACGACCACGTCGTGATAGGTCGGGTGCCCGCTGACCTGCCGCTGCGGCTCGATCCGGCCGAGGTCGCCGACGTCCGTCTCGTGCCGGCGGAACGGCTGCGCGCGGACCTCGCCGAGCACCCGGACCGGTATTCCCCTTGGCTGAGCGGCGTGCTCGCCGTCGCGACCGAAGCCGCCGGCCGCCTGCCGGAGGCCGCCGCCCTCGCGGCCGACCGTTAGGAGGCCGCGTACAGGTGCGGCTCGAGGTGGTCGACGCCGAGCCCCGCAGCGTCGCGGCGGCGGGCGGCGCTGAGGCAGGCGAGCGCCGACGAGCGCTGCGCGGGTTCGGTCATCCGCGGCAACGCGCGTTCGAGCACGAGGACCAGCCTTGTGTAGTCGACCGGGTACGGGACCGACTCGCGCAGCGCGGTGGTCGCCGCGTCCACCAGCCGTCCGGAATCCGGCTGCCCGGCGGCGTCCATCGCCTGGACGAAGACGGAGAGCCCGTCGCGGGCTTGGCCCCCGCGGCACAGCGACGTGCCCAGACCGATCAGCAGCGGGTACGTGTCCAGGTCCGCTGCGAGGTCTGCGGCGACCAGGGCCTGCCGCCATAAGTCGACGGCGTCGTCGAAGGCGTGCCGGGTGTCGGCGACGCGTGCCGCCGCGGCGGCGTGTGTCGAGGCCACGGCGGCCGTGCCCGGGTCCAGCTCGGCGCAGAGCAGCCAATGCCGGGCGACCTCGGCGGCGAGGTCGGAGGCGCCCGCCCACGCGCGGGCCGCCGCCGCGCCGATCCGCCGGTGCAGGCGGGCCCGGCGCAGTCGCCCGGTCCGCTCGTACAGCGTCTCGGCGACCAGCGCATGGTTGAAGCGGAACCAACCCAGTCGCCGCGGGTCCTCGACGATCAGGCCCGCCGCGACCGCGGCGTCGACGGCCTCCAGAGCCGCCTCGAGCTCGATCGAGGCGGCTTCGGCGGTCACCTCGATGTCGAACCCCCGGCCGGCGACCGCGGCCACGGCCAGGAAGTCGGCGGCGGTGCGGGGCAACCGGGCGACCCGCCGCGTCACGACCTCGCGCACCGCTGGCGGCACCGGATGCGCCTGGTCCGGGTGTTCTTCCCGGGACGTGACCAGCTCGCGCAGGAAGAACGGATTGCCGTCGGAGCGGGCGCGCAGCGCCTCGGCGACCGGCACGCTGACGTCGCGACGCAGGATCGTGCTCGCCAGCATCCGGGTTTCCCGCGCGCTCAGGCCACGCAGCTCGATCCGCGTCATCCCCGTGCGGGCCAGCGCCGCCATGGCCTCGGCGAGGGGCTCCGCCTCGCCCGACCGGTAGGAGACGGCCAGCAGCAGCCGGCTCGCCGGCACCGACTCCGCCAGGTGCGCGAGGAGCCGGAGGGAATCCGGGTCCGCGCGGTGCACGTGGTCGAGGACGACGACCAGCGGCGCCGCCCGTGCGGCCTCCGTCAGGTGGTGGACGATCGCGTCGAACCGCCGCACCGTCGTGCCTGCGGCCGCGTCGAAGCGGTGGCCACCCGCTGCCCGCAGGATCTGCTCCCACGGCCACAGCGGCGGCGCGTCGGCGTGCTCGGGACAGTTGACCCAGAGCACCTCCGCTGCCGCCCGGTCGGCGAACCGCCGCAGCAACCGGGTCTTACCGATCCCCGGCTCGCCGGACACGGCGACCACCCGTCCCCGCCCGACCGCCGCGTCGGCGAGTGCCACCTCGAGATGCCGAAGCGCCCCGACGCGGCCCACGAAGACCCCGTCGTCCGTCCGCGGCGCGGCGGGTGCGGCGACCGGGCTCGTGGTCCGGACGGCCGGGTCGCGGTCCAGCGCCGGCGACTGGTTGAGGATCTCGCGCTCGAGGTGCCGCAGCGAGGGTCCGGGATCGATGCCGAGCTCGTCGGCGAGTCGCCGTTGGAGGGTCCGCAGCACGTCCAGGGCCTCGGCCTGCCGCCCGGCCCGGTACAGGGCCAGGCTCAACAGCTCCATCCCGCGCTCGCGCAGCGGATGGGCCTTCGCCAGGGCTTCCAGCTCCGCCACCGACTGGTGCGCACCGACCGCGAGCAGCGCCGCACAGCGCGCTTCGACGACCGACAGCCGCAGCTCCTCCAGCCGGGCCACCTCCGGCACCACGTCGGGAGCATGCACCGCCTCGACATAGGCCTGCCCACGCCACAGCGCCAGCCCGGCCTCGAACGCGGTCAGCGCCTGCCCCGGCTCCCCGCGATCCCACGCCTGCCAGCCGGCCGCGGCATGCTCGCCGAACCGGTCGGCGTCGACGTCGACGGCGCTCCTGTCCAGCACGTACCCCCGCGGACAGGTGCGCAGGACGGTCGCCGGGGTCCGGGGCGCGCGTCCAGGCTCGAGCACCCGGCGCAGGTTGGCCACGTACGCGTGCAGCGAAGCGGCCGCCGACGGTGGCGGGTCGCCCGACCACAACGCGTCCTGCATCATCTCGACCGTCACCGGCTGGCCGAGCCGAGCGACCAGCAGCGCGAGCAGCGCCCGTTGTTTCGGCGTGCCGAGGTCGACGAGCCGGCCGGCGACCGTCGCCTCCACCGCACCCAACGCCCGGACCGTCACGGCTGCGGGCCGCATACATACCCCTTCCCTCGCGCGGATGCGAACGCCACCCTAGGCATCATCGCCAGAAGGAGTAACGGGGATCAACGAGCAGCCCGGGTAGTTGACCACTACCCGGGCTTGTAGTCCGGACATCGAAAAGGAGCGCGGGGACAACGGCCAGGGACAATGGCCAGGGGGACCCCCCGCGCTCCTCCTCGAGGAAGGGTCAGACTCTTGCCGCTTCCTCGACCTCGGCCGGGGGTGCCGAGGCGATCTTCCGTGACCGGCGTCCGGGCATCCACCAGTTGGCGTCGCCGCAGAGTTCCATGACCGCCGGCACGAGGATCATCCGGATGATGGTGGCGTCGACGAGCACCGCGATCGCCATGCCGAGACCGATCTGCTTCACGGATACGTCGGGGCCGAGCACGGCCGTCGTGAAGATGGCGATCATGATGGCCGCGGCGGCGGTGATCACCTTCGCGGTCTTGGCCAAGCCGCGGGTGACGGCCAGGCGGGTGTCGCCGGTGCGTTCGTACTCCTCGCGGATCCGCGAGATCAGGAAGACCTCGTAGTCCATCGAGAGGCCGAACAGCAGCGGGAACATCATCATCGGAACCCAGGTCGTGATCGGCATCTCAGTGGGGAAGCCAAGAGCCGAGCCCAACCATCCCCATTGGACGATTGCCACGAGTACGCCGTACGCCGCGCCGATCGAGAGCAGGTTCATCACGGCCGCCTGCAGCGCGATCGTCACCGACCGGACGAGCAGCACCAGCAGGAGCAGCGACAGCACGATCACGACCGTGATCATCAGGGGCAGGCGGGAGCTGGTCTCCTCGGCGAAGTCGATCGCGCCGGCGTTCGGGCCGCCCAGGAAGACCTCGGTGCCGCCGGCCGCGCCGGGCAGCACGTCGTCGCGGAGCTCGTGCACCAGGTCCGTGGTCGCCTCGTCCTGGTAGCCGGTCTTCGGGAAGGCCATGAACATGGCGGCCTGACCGTCCTGGCTGACCGCGGGTGGCGTGGTGAACGCGATGCCGTCGGTGCTCCGGACCGCTTCGACGACGGGACCCAGGTCGGTGGAGGGCGAGTCGACCCTGGCCGCGAAGACCATCGGCGCGCCGTAACCGGGACCGAATCCCTCGGAGAGGATCTGGTGCGAGGTGTAGCTGCTGCGGTCGTGCGGCTGCACGCTGGCGTCCGGCAGGCTCAACCGCATCGACAACGCCGGCGAGGCGAGGACGAGCAGGATCGCGCCGGCGAGCAGTGCGGCGACCAGGGGCCGGCGCTGCACCACGCCCGCCCACCGTTCGGCCAGCGTCCGGCGGTCCGCCGACGGGGCGGCGCTCGCGCGGGGAGTGCGGCGGGGGAGGCGCAGGGAGTCGATCCGGCGGCCGATGAAGCCGAGGAACGCCGGCAGGAGCGTCACCGCGGCGATCATCGTGACGAGGACGGCCGTCGACGCGCCGATCGCGACACCGGTCATCATCCGCTGTCCCATGGCGATCAGGCCCAGCAGGGCGATGACGACGGTCGTACCCGCGAACAGGACCGCGTGGCCCGCGGTGGCGATGGCCTTGACCGTCGCGCGCTCGGGGTCGTCGCCCTCGTGCAGGCTGTCGCGGTAGCGGGTCAGGATGAACAGGGCGTAGTCGATGCCGACGCCGAGCCCGATCAGGACGGCGACGAGCACGGTGAAGTCGGGCGAGGGAGCGAGATGGCCGACGAGCTTCATCACGCCGATGCCGCCGAGGACCGCCATCAGGCCGACGACGAGCGGCAGGCCCATCGCGACCAGCGAACCGAACGCGATGAACAGGATCACCGCGGCGGTGAGCAGGCCGACCGCCTCGGCCGGACCCTGCGGCGGTGTCTCCGCCTTCTCGGCCTTGTCACCGCCGAGCCCCAGCGTCAGGCCGTCGCCGGACGCGTCCTTGACGATGTCGACGAGCGGCTTGACCTCGGCCTTCGGCACGTCCATGTCGGTCAGCGGGACGGTTGTCCGGGCTATCCGGCGATCCTGCGTCACCAGGGTCGGATCCTCGTAGGGCGAGGTCACCGGTCCCGTGACGGGTGAGGCCGTCAGGTCGGCGATGACCCGCTCGATCCGTTGCCGGGTGGCGGGGTCGTCGATGCCGTTCGTCGTCTTGATCGCGAGCGTGAGGGTGTCGCCCTGCCGGTCGGGAAAGTGCTGCTCGATCAGCGCCTGCGCCTTGGCCGAGTGGGAGTCGCCACCGGAGTAGGCGTTGTCGGAGGGGGCGCCGAAGCGGAAGCCGAGGAACGCCAGCGCCAGCACGCCGACGACCCAGGTCAGGAGGACCAGGCGGCGTCGCCGGAAACAGAACCGGGCCAGCGCCGCCAAGGCCCCGTCCGTGCGGCGGGTCTCGGTAGGCATCTCTTCTCCTCACGCGTCATTGAACCCAACGACTCAATGCTCGTGACGGTTCTTGCCCACGTCGCCATACGGATGAAGACAATTTGTGCCATCGACTACTGTGGGCGCGGTACTCCATCTGTTGTAGACCGCGCTCTATAGACGTCGAATAGAGTAACCGGCGTCACACGCAGATGGGGGTGGGGAATCGATGATGGCAATTGCTTGCTTCTGTCCGATATCGGCAGAGGCTGACCGGCATTCTACGGCCTCGCCGTGAATCCTGACAACAGCCAGGCCGTGGACTGGCAACTTCGAGATAGATGGCCGACAACACCTGTGCTACGATGATCAAATTCGGGGGCTGTCCAGTAAGAGTATGGCGCATAATCTCGGGGGGATTATGACAACGGGACGCGCGTCGGAGAATGGAATTCCAGAATCGACCGAAAGTAATGTAACAAATGGCAGGGCGGCGGTGTCGGGCGGGTCGCTCGACGACGGGGACCGGGCGACCCTGCGGCGACTGAATGTGCTGAGCGCGGGCTGTCAGCACTTTCTGAAGGTCGCGGCCGCGTTGGGACGGTCCTTTCTGCTGGAGGACGTCTGCAGAATGCTCGACCGACCGGCCGCCACGTTGCTCTCGCCGCTGGAAGAGGCGATGGCCGCCGGGTTCATCGTCGCCGCGGCGCACCGGTTGGCGTTCAGGAGCGATTTTCTCCTCCAGGGGACCATCGACTCCATGCCCGCGCCGGTCCGCGACACGCTGCGGCGCGAGGCGATCGGGTTGCACGAGCACAAGGACGACCAGGTTCCATGGCAAAGCGAGCGCCCGAGCCCGGCGTCCACCCAGGTCAGAGCACCCGCCGGCGGATCGTGCTCGCCCGCGCACAGCCTGGTGATCGGCGGCGACGCGGCCGCCGGTGTCCGCGTCGCGCGCGAGGTGCTGGCGAACCCGGCCAGTTCGCCCGCCGCCCGGCTCGATGCGGAAGCGTCGCTGCTGCTTGGCTACTCGCTGTTCGACGCCGACGAAGCCGAGCGGGTCGCGGCGAGGATCCTGGGGGAGCGCGGCAGCCGACCGGGCGACATCGCTGCGGCCATGGCACTCACCACCCGGTCCAACCTGCGCTGGCGCGCGGGACGGCTGGCCGAGGGCATCAGCCTGGGGCGCTCCGCCGTGCGCTCCAGCGAAGGCGTCGATCCGGTGTGGCGGCTGCATTTCCAGCTTCCGCTGGCCGGCAAGTTCGCCAATCTCCGCGAGTTCGACAAAGCCGAATCGCTGATCGGTGACGTCGAGGACGGATTGCGCGCACTTCCCGAGCCGGTCTGGACGGCCGCGCCCGCGGTGATGAGGTCGCGGCTTTATCTCCAAGCCGGCCGCATCGGAGACGCGCGCCGTGAGGCGGCGTCGGCGACCGCCGCGATAGGGCGCGACGCGGTTCCGATGCTCCGGCCGTTGGCCTTCTCCGTGCTCAGCATCGCCTCGTTCTATATGGGCGACCTGCCCAGGGCCGAAGGATATTCCAAACTGGCGCAGGAGGGCCTGGCGGGCCACGCGGCATTGGATTCCGCGCAATACGCGTGGACCGATGTGCTCATCGCGGTCAAGAAAGCGGGACCCCACGCGGGCGCCCAACTGTTGTCCGACAGATACCGCTGTCTCGCGACGTTGCGCAGTCTCTACATCGAGGTGCCGAGTGCCGCCGCATTCCTGGTGCTGCTCGCGCGTGACGTCGGCGATTCGCGACTCGAGCGAAGCGTGCTGGAGACGGTGGACGGTCTCGCGCGCGACAACCCCGGTGTCTCGATCGTCGGGCTGACCGCCATGCACGCCAACGCGCTGGCCAACAGCGCTCCGGCGGCGTTGTCGCTGATCATCGTGCAGTCGCCCGACCCGATCTCGGTGGCGTTGGCGACCGAGGAGCTCGCCAAGCTCTACGCGGCCAAGGCCCCGGTGGATGGCCGGCAGGCCGCCGGGCCGTACTCCGAGGCCGCCGGCTCGCCACTGGCCGCCTGCTGGTCGACGCTGTCCGACATGGAGCAGCGCATCGCCTACCTGGTGAGCGTGGGCCTGACCAACCGGCAGATCGCCAAGCAGGTGCACCTGTCGCAGCACACGGTCAACTACCACCTGAGAAAGATCTACAAGAAGCTGGGCATCGGCACGCGGGTCGAGCTCGTCCGTGGCGCGGCGACCTACACCGGCACGGCCGCGATCTACTCGATGGAGGACGACGCGCAATACCGATCGGCGCACGCGCACGGTGCGGCTAGCTGACCCGCGCTTCGTACGCGATGAAGCTCTTGGTCAGTTCCACGCGGCTCTTGATCGCGAGCTTCGAGAAGACCCGCCGCAGATGGGTGTCGACGGTATGGGGCGACAGGAACAGCATGCTCGCGGCTTCCCTGTTCGTCCTGCCGTCGACGATCGCGCGCACGACCCTCAGCTCCGCGGTGGTCAGGCTCTCCCAGCCTGACTTCGGCCGTTCCGGACCGAGCCGGCGCACGCTGTGCGCGTCGGGACGCTTCGTCCCGAGGAGTCGCACCCCGCCGCCGCGGGCCACCCGCGCCGCGTCGTCGAGTCCGGCGCCCGCCGCCAGCGGACGCCCGGCGAGCCGGTAGAGGTCCGCCGCGCGGTGCAGGGCGGCCGGGTCGTCGCGCAGGACGCCGTCGGCGTGCGCGGCACCGGCGGCCAACGACTGCACAGCGGGATTGCGCCGCGCGACCTGTGCGGCTACGTCGGCCGCCGCCTGCGCCTCCGTGCGGAGCCCGAGCTCCTTCGCCTGCCGGACCAGCGCCGCTGCCGCCGTCGGCGTCTCGGTGAACAGCAGCGGATCGTCGAAGACCATCGTCGACGGGCGACCGCCGGCGGCGTGGAACCGCGCGAGGGTCCAGTCGAGGCGCGCCCTGTCCGCCGTCGCCACGCCGCCGCCCTGTTCGACGCCGCGGAGCTGGTCGCCGGCGGAGACCAGGTCGCCGTCGTGCAGGCTGAGGCCGGCCAGGACGAGGCGGGCCGGCACGGAGTCGGCCGGTGCCGACCGGTCGGCCAGCCGGACCGCCGCGCCGGCTGCCGTCCGCGCCTCGTCGAGCTGCCCGAGAGCGAGCAACAGGTCGGCCCGGTGGCCGTGCCACAGGGCGGCCGACACCGTGGTGCCCCGCTCGTTCGCCTCCCGCCGGACCGCGTCGAGGACGGCCGTCGCCTCCTCGAACTGGTCGGCGGCGACCAGGGCCCGGACCAGCCACGTCCACAGTGGTCGCTCGCAGGAGTGCCGCCCGCCGTCCCAGCTGGCCCGGCCGGCGTGCGGTGTCTCCGCGAGGGCCCGGTTGAGCTTGGCCCGGTCCAGCTCGCAGATGTCCGGCCGCGCCAACGTCCGCGTCAGCAACGTCGCCGCCATGCCGTGACCGTCGGCGTCCCGCAGCCCGGGCACCAGGTCGAGAACCAGGCGCGCCTCGGCCGCCGCCTCGAAGCCGGTACGCAGGGCGAGGTCCGCGAGGCGGTGGGCCTGCGCGCCGCGGCCCGCGCCGGCGAGCAGTCGCAGGGCACGGGCGAGTGCGCGTGGACCATCCTCGTCGCGCGCCACCAGGGAGATGGCCTCCGTCGTCAGGTCCGCGCAGCCGCAGGCGGCCGTCGTGGGTGGGGACGGCCGCGGCAGGGGAGCGGGTGACGACACCGCGGGCCGGAGCGCCTCCCCGATCACCTCGTGGTGGAACGTGAGGGCAGCGCCGTCGCGCCGGACCAGGCCCACCCGCACGGCTTCGTCGACGGCCGAGGACAGGTCGAGGGACGGGTCGCCCAGTTCTGCCGCCGCCTCCTCGGCCGTGAAGGCGGCCCCGATCCGGCCGCCGGCGACGAGGAGTTGGCGGACCGCGGGCGAGAACCCGTCCAGGAGGTCGTGCACCATCGTGCGCACGCCGTCGGGCAGGCGCTCCGCCACCACGGAGGCCGCGCCGTCGGTGATGATCATCTGTCCGGCCTTGATGAGGGCGCTGAAGACGTTCTCCATCAGCCGCGGGTTGCCGCCGCAGCGGGCGGCCCAGCCGAGCACGGAGGCGTCCGGCCTGGCGCCGAGGAAGGACGCGCACAGGTCGGCGACGGCCTCGTCCTCGAGCGGCCCGAGCGTGACGCGCGTGGCCGCGTTGTCGATCAACCACTCGAAGACCGACTGGGTGAGCGGCTCGGTGCGGGCCGGTCGCCGGGCGAGCAGCCAGAGCACCGGCGACGAGGCCAGCGACTGCACGAGCGCGCGCAACGCCAGTGCGCTGACGTCGTCGATGCGCTGGGCGTCGTCGAGGACGACCACGAGCGGGTGGCGGCGTGCCGCGACGGCCGCCAGTTCGCCGACGCGGTCCATCAGCCAGAACGGGTTCCGGCCCGGGCGCACCAGGTCGTCGAGGTCGGCGCGGTCGGCGGTCGCGTGCCGCAGGAAACTGATCAGCAGGTGGATGGGGATCGGCTGGTCCGTGATGCTGGTCCGGCCCGCGACCACGGTCAGGCCGCGTTCGGCCCCCTCGATCCCGGCGGCCTTCAACACATGGGTCTTGCCGACGCCGAACGGCCCGTCGACCACCACACAACCGCCGGCTCCGTGCCGGGTGGCTTCCAATTGTCCGGCCAATGAGGACAGAATGTGATCACGTCCCACCAAGGCATTCATGGTGCCACCCCGCGTTTCTCTGGAGAGTCGTCCGACGGGCGTGTTCAACTGTCCAGACCCGTCAGTTGAACGGCGCGGCGCACGGGTCCACTCAGTTATACGTGCATCCGGGGCGGTGCGGCGGGGATGCCGGTGCTAGCCCGCACTACTCGCGCGAGTAGTGGGCACGGCCCCGACCGGCGCTTACCGTCGTGCCATGCCGAACCACAATTGGGCAGTCCGGCGGGGGAAAAGACAATGACCGTCAGCTATCTCGGTGCGGCTATGGGAGCCGCCGCTGTCGACGTCGCGATGCGGGACTTCTTCACCGCGCGCCGCGCGGAAGCTGACGCATTCGGAGAGGACTTCGCCGCGACCGTGGCGGAGCTCGAGAGCTATGTGCTGCGCGGCGGCAAGCGCATCCGGCCCGCCTTCGCGTGGCTGGGTTGGCTCGGTGCCGGCGGCGACCCGGAGGCCCCGGTGGCGGCCGCAGTGCTGACGGCGTGCGCGGGCTTCGAGCTGCTGCACGCGTCGGGACTGATCCACGACGACATCATCGACGCGTCCCGGACCCGCCGCGGTCACCCGGCCGCGCACGTGACCTACGCGGAGCGGCACCGGGCGCGGGGCTTCTCGGGAGACCCCGAGTCCTTCGGCAACGGCACCGCCATCCTGATCGGCGACCTCGCGCTGATCTGGGCCGACGTCCTGGTCCGCTCGTCCGGGCTGCCGGAGGACGCGCACACCCGGATCTCCCCGGTGTGGTCCGCCGTCCGCACCGAGGTCATGTACGGCCAGCTCCACGACCTGATCACCCAGATGAGCGGCGACGAGGACGTCGACCGCGCGCTGCGCGTCATCCGGTACAAGACGGCCTCGTACACCGTCGAACGCCCGCTGCACTTCGGCGCCGCGATCGCCGGCGCGGACGCCGACCTCGTCGCCGCCTACCGGGCGTTCGGCGCGGACATCGGTGTCGCGTTCCAGCTCCGTGACGACCTCTTGGGCGTGTTCGGGGACCCGGCCGTGACCGGCAAGCCGTCGGGTGACGACCTGCGCGAGGGCAAGCGCACGGTCCTGCTCGCCACGGCCCTCAAGCTCGGCGACGAGCACGACCCCGCCGCGGCACGGTTCGTCCGGGCGACCATCGGCCGGGAGCTGTCCGATGCCGATCTGGCCCGGGTCCGCGCCATCCTCGTCGACGTCGGCGCCGTGGAGCGGATCGAGCAGGAGATCGCGCACCGGGCGGAGCGGGCCATGCTCGCCCTGGCGGCGAGCACCGCCACCGCGTACGCCAAACACCAACTCGCCGAGATGGCGATCCGAGCGACGCAGCGGACGCAGTGATGGCGAACCCGCTCACCTTCACTGTCCGCGGGCCCGCGGCGGACGAGCCGCGGGCCGAGGGCGTCGGCCGCGCGCACGGCAAGGCCATCCTGCTCGGTGAGCACGCGGTCGTGTACGGCGCGCCGGCGCTGGCCATCCCGCTGCCCCAGCTCGCGGCGACCGCCACGGCGACCCGGCGTCCGGACCGGGCCGACGGCACCGACCGCGTCTCCTTCGCCGTCACCGGATCCGACGGCGGGTCGTCGACACCGTTCGGGTCGGACGACCTGCGCGGGCTCGTGTCGGCGTTCAAGGAGCGCGCCGCCGTGACGGAACCGATGTCCGTCGACGTGCTCGTCGAGTCGGCGGTGCCCCGGGGCGCCGGGCTCGGATCGAGCGCCGCCTGCGCGCGGGCGGCCGTGCTCGCGCTGGCGGACCTCTTCGGCCGCACGCTCGACGCCCGCACGGTGTTCGACCTCGTCCAGGTCTCGGAGACGATGGCGCACGGCCGGGCGAGCGGCATCGACGCGCTCTCCACCGGCGCGACCTCGCCCATCTGGTTCCGGGACGGCGTGGCGCGCGAACTGCCCGTCGCGATGACGGCGGCGGTCCACCATGACCATCCACGATGGACCGGGCGGGGCCCGGGCGCACGCCGGCCCTGGGGCTTCGACGCCCTGTTCGTCATCGCGGACAGCGGTGTGAGCGGCCGGACCAGGGACGCCGTGGAGCTGGTGCGGCGCGGGTTCGAGGGCGCACCGGAGCGGCTGGACGCGTTCGTGCGCCAGGTGTCGCGACTGACGAACGCGGCGTTGTACGACCTGGGCCGTGGCCGGGTCGACGACCTCGGCGCGCGCCTGACCGAGAACCATCGGCTGCTGCGCGAGGTCGGGATCAGCACGGATCGCATCGACACGATGGTCGACGCGGCCCTCGCGGCCGGCGGTCTGGGCGCCAAGGTCAGCGGCGGCGGGCTGGGCGGCTGCATCATCGCGCTGGCGGCCGATCCGCCCGGCGCGGCCGCGGTCGCCGCGCACCTGAGGTCGGCCGGCGCCACCCGCACCTGGGTCGTACCGGTGGGGAGGTTCGCGATCCATGGCACCTGACCACACCGCGGTCGCCCACCCCAACATCGCGCTGGTCAAATACTGGGGCAAGCGCGACGAGAAGCTCGTGATCCCCAACGTCGACAGCCTCTCGATGACGTTGGACGTGTTCCCGACCGTGACCACCGTGCGGGTCACCCCCGGCGAGCCGACGGACACGGTCACCTTCGACGGCGCGACCGCCGAGGGCGAGCAGCGGCTGCGGATCACGGAGTTCCTGGACCTGGTGCGCAAGACGGCGGGCCGCCCGGAACGCGCCACTGTGGACACCCGCAACGCCGTGCCCACCGGGGCCGGCCTCGCCTCGTCGGCGAGCGGGTTCGCGGCCCTGGCCGTCGCCGCCGCCGCGGCGTACGGCCTCGACCTCGACCCCACCGCGTTGTCGCGCCTGGCCCGGCGCGGATCCGCGTCGGCGGCCCGCTCGATCTTCGGCGACTTCGCCATCCTGTACGCGCGCCGGGGCGACGCCGCGGACGCGGACCTCAACTCCTACGCGGAACCGGTGCCGGTGCCGGACTTCGACCCGGCGCTGGTGATCGCGGTGGTCAACGCGGGCCCGAAAGCGGTGTCCAGCCGCACGGCGATGCGGCGCACGGTCGAGACCTCGCCGCTCTACTGGCCATGGGCGCGGGCGGGCACGACCGACCTGGCGGACATGCGGGCGGCGCTGAACCGCGGCGACCTCGACGCGGTCGGTGAGATCGCCGAGCGGAACGCCTTCGGCATGCACGCCACGATGCTCGCCGCCCGCCCGGCGGTGCGCTACCTGTCACCCGCCACCGTCGCCGTGCTCGACGGCGTCCTGCGGTTGCGGGCCGACGGGGTGCCGGCGTACGCGACGATGGATGCCGGGCCGAACGTGAAGGTGCTCTGCCACCCCGCCGACGCGGCGCGGGTCGCCGCGACCATGGGTGAGGCCGCGCCGGGCTGCACGGTGGTCATCGCCCGGCGCGGGCCCGGGGCCGCGCTCCGGTCGGGAGACGGGCCGTGACCGGCACCGTCAGCCGGCGGGCACCCGGCAAGCTGTTCGTCGCCGGCGAGTACGCGGTCCTGGAACCGGGTCATCCGGCGCTCCTGGTCGCCGTCGACCGGCACGTGACGGTCACCGTGTCCCCCACCGGCGACACCGGCGTACGCGTCGAGTCCGATCTGTGCCCGGGACCGACGCGGCTGCGGCGACGCGACGGCGGTCTCGAGGGAGTCGAGGTCGGCGACCAGAAGCGGGCACGGGACAGCCTCGGCCACGTCGTGTCGGCGATCGAGGTGGTCGACGCGCTGTTGACCGAGCGCGGCCAGTCCCCGCCGGCGATGCACGTCTCGATCAGCAGCCGCCTGCACCGCGACGGCACCAAGTTCGGGCTGGGCTCCAGCGGCGCCGTGACCGTGGCCACCGTGGCCGCGGTCGCGGCCTACGCCGGCCTGGGCCTGACGCCCGAGGAGCGCTTCCGGTTGGCGATGCTGGCGGCGGTGCGCCGCGACGCCGGCGGTTCCGGCGGCGACCTCGCGGCCAGCGCCTGGGGCGGCTGGATCGCCTACCAGGCGCCCGACCGCGCCGCCGTGCGTGAGATGGCCCGGCGCGACGGCGTCGGGCGGACCCTGCGGGCGCGGTGGCCGGGCTTCGGGGTGCGCACGCTGCGACCGCCGCGCGCCCTCGCGCTCGAGGTCGGCTGGACCGGAGACCCGGCGCACACGTCCGTGCTCGCCGGCCGCCTCGACGCGCGGGCCTGGCGGGGCGGCACGGCGCACCGGCGTTTCCTGGAGCGGAGCGGCGCGCGGGTGCGGGCGGCGATCCGCGCTCTCGACGAGGGCGACGACGACGGGCTGCTGCGCCAGGTGCGCGGCGCCCGCCAGGTGCTCGCCGACCTGGACGACGAGGTCGGCCTCGGCATCTTCACCACCAGGCTCACCGCGCTCTGCGACGCGGCCGAGGCCGTCGGCGGCGCGGCCAAACCGTCGGGCGCCGGCGGAGGCGACTGCGGCATCGCCCTGCTGGACCCGGCGGCGACGAAGGACATCGCACGGCTACGGGAGACGTGGGCCGCGGCCGGGGTGCTGCCCGTGCCGGTCCGCGTCCAGCCCACGAACGGGAGCGAAGCATGAGCAACGACCAGGACACGACCGCGGTGGCCGGCGTACCCATGAAGTGGGTCGGACCGCTGCGCGTCTCCGGAAACGTGGCGACGACCGAGACCGAGGTGCCGCTGGCCACCTACGAGTCGCCGTTGTGGCCGTCGGTCGGCCGTGGCGCACGGATCTCCATGATGGTCGAGCCGGGCATCGTCGCGACCCTCGTCGACGAGCGGATGACCCGCTCGGTCCTCGTCCGGGCGACCGACGCGCAGACCGCGTACTCCGCCGCGCTGGAGGTCGACGCGCGGCTGGACGAACTGCGCGAGATCGTGCGCGGCTGCGGCAGGTTCGTCGAGCTGATCGGGTTCCACCACGAGATCACGGCGAACCTGCTGTTCCTCCGGTTCGACTTCGGCACCGGGGACGCCTCGGGGCACAACATGGCGACGCTGGCCGCCGACGCGCTGCTGAACCACATCCTGCGGACGGTTCCGGGAGTCTCGTACGGCTCGATCTCGGGAAACTACTGCACCGACAAGAAGGCGACGGCCGTCAACGGCATCCTCGGCCGGGGCAAGAACGTGGTCACCGAGCTGCTGGTGCCGCGGGAGATCGTGCACCGGCGGCTGCACACCACGGCGGCCGCGATCGCCACGCTCAACGTACACAAGAACATGATCGGCACGCTGCTGGCCGGCGGCATCCGCTCGGCCAACGCCCACTACGCGAACATGCTGCTCGGGTTCTACCTGGCCACGGGCCAGGACGCGGCCAACATCGTCGAAGGCTCACAGGGCGTCACCGTCGCCGAGGACCGCGACGGCGACCTCTACTTCTCCTGCACCGTGCCGAACCTGATCGTCGGGAGCGTCGGCAACGGCAAGGGACTCGACTTCGTCGAGGAGAACCTGACCCGGCTCGGCTGCCGGGACGTCCGCGAACCCGGTGAGAACGCGCGCCGGCTCGCGGTGATCGCCGCCGCGACCGTGTTGTGCGGGGAGTTGTCCCTGCTCGCCGCACAGACGAATCCGGGGGAACTCATGCGCGCGCACGTCCGGCTGGAGCGTGCCGACACATCCGCGAAGATCGGAGGCTAGCGATGCCCGGCGAGATCGCCATCGGAATTCACGACCTTTCGATCGCATCGACAGAGTACGTGCTGACACACGCGACGCTGGCCGCGCAGAACGGTGCGCCCGTCGGCAAGTACGAGCGGGGCATCGGCCAGCTCTCGATGAGCGTGCCCGCCCTCGACGAGGACATCGTGACGATGGCGGCCACCGCCGCCGCGCCCATCGTCGAGCGGCACGGCGCCGACCGGATCCGCACGGTCGTCTTCGCCACCGAGACGGCCGTCGACCAGGCGAAGGCGGCCGGCATCCACGTCCATTCGTTGCTCGGGCTGCCCTCGGCGACCCGGGTGGTCGAGCTCAAGCAGGCCTGCTACGGCGGCGCGGCCGGTCTGCAGTTCGCGATCAGCCTCGTCCATCGTGACCCCGCCGAGCAGGTCCTCGTGATCGCCAGCGACGTCTCGAGGTACGACCTCGGCAGCGCCGGCGAGGCGACCCAGGGCGCCGCGGCGGTGGCGATGCTGGTCAGCGCCGCACCCGCGGTGCTGCGGGTCGAGGACCCGTCGGGCCTGTTCACCGCCGACGTCATGGACTTCTGGCGGCCGAACTACCGCACGACCGCGCTGGTCGACGGGCGCGAGTCCATCTCCGCCTACCTGCAGGCGGTGGAGGGCACGTGGAAGGACTACACCGAGCGCGGCGGTCACCCGCTCGGCGCGTTCCGCGCCTTCTGCTACCACCAGCCCTTCACGCGGATGGCCCACAAGGCGCACCACCACCTGCTCAACTGCTGCGGCCGGGAGGTCGACGACGCCGCCGTCGCCCACGCGGTCGGGCACACGACGGCGTACAACGCCGTGATCGGCAACAGCTACACCGCTTCGCTGTTCCTGGCGCTGGCGGCGCTGCTCGACAACGCCGACGACCTCTCCGAACAGGCGATCGGGTTCCTGAGCTACGGGTCCGGCGCCGTCGCCGAGTTCTTCGCCGGCCGGGTGGTGCCGGGCTACCGGGCGCACCTGCGGTCCGCGGCGCACCGCGCGGTGGTCAGCCGGCGACACGACATCGACTACGCCCGGTACCGCGAGATCCACGAGCACGCGTTTCCGGCGGACGGGGGGCACCACCCCGTGCCGCACGAGACCACGGGGCCGTTCCGGTTGGCCGGCCTGTCCGGCCACAAGCGCATCTACGAGCCGCGATAGCCCTGGAGGGGTGATGTCAGGAACATCGGAAATGGCGGAGCTGTACGCCACCGTCGAGGAGTCGGCCCGGCTGCTGGACGTGGCCTGCCACCGGGACACGGTCTGGCCCATCCTGTCGACGTACGAGGACGCGTTCTCGCATCCCGCCGCCGTGGTCGCGTTCCGGGTGGCCACCGCGCTGCGGCACGCGGGGGAGTTGGACTGTCGCTTCAGGACCCACCCGGACGTCCGGGACCCGTACGCCGTCGCCCTGTCGCACGGCCTCACCCCGAAGACGGACCACCCGGTCGGCACCCTGCTCGCGGACATCCACGACCGGTGTTTCGTCGAGAGCCACGGCATCGACTTCGGCGTCGTCGGCGGGTTCAAGAAGATCTACGGCGCGTTCACACCGGACGACCTGCAGGAGGCGTCGAAGCTCGCCGACATACCGTCGATGCCGCGCAGCCTCGCCGAGAACGTCGGGTTCTTCGCGCGCCACGGCCTGGACGACCGGGTCGGCGTGCTGGGCATCGACTATGCCAACCGGACCGTGAACGTCTACTTCAACGAGGTGCCGGCCGAGAGCTTCGCGCCGGACACGATTCTGTCGACCCTCCGGGAAATCGGAATGGCGACGCCCAGCGAGCAGATGCTCAAACTCGGTGAGAAGGCGTTCGGGCTCTACGTGACGCTCGGTTGGGACTCGCCGAAAATCGAACGCATCTGCTATGCCGCCGCCACCACCGACCTGACGAAACTCCCCGTTCCCGTCGAACCCGAGATCGAGAAGTTCGTGCGCAGCGTCCCCTACGGCGGCGACGACCGCAAATTCGTGTACGGCGTCGCGCTGACCCCGCGCGGTGAGTACTACAAGCTCGAGTCGCACTATAAATGGAAGCCCAACGCGGTGAATTTCATCTGATCGCCTACTGCGGATGAAGACCCACTACTGCAAACGCAGTCGTGGACACCGGCCACCATTAATGGAAATATCGTCGGCACGATACCATTCGACCCGAAAGGGCTCTCCCATGCGTAAAGCGTTCGCTGGACTTGCGGCGTTGTTGATGGTCGTCGTCGTCGTGCAGTTCTTCCTGGCCGGCAGCGGCGCGTTCGACGACGCGCCGGTCGACGAGGCGTTCAAGCCGCACCGTTCGCTCGGTTATCTCACCGTGGCCCTGGCGATCGTGCTGACGCTGGCCGCGGCCGTGGCCCGGATGCCGGGTCGCGTCATCGGCCTGTCCGGCCTGGTCGCCGGCCTCGCGCTCCTGCAGCCCGTGATCGCGGTCATCGCCAAGGGGTTCGGCGACGAGGGCACGACCACGGCCGCCGGGCAGTTCGCGTTCGGCCTCCACGCGGTCAACGGTCTGATCATCATGGCGGTGCTCCGCAGCGTCCTGGTGGCATCGCGCGCGGCGCCGGCCCCGGCGCACAGCGCGCCGGCGGCCACCCGCTAGCGCCCCGCCAGCCGCTTCGCCAGGACGGTGATGACCACGGTGCCGGCCAGCACGTGCGCCGCGGCCAGCACGATCTGGGTGGACACGGCGGTGTCCCGGGCCAGGGCGGGTGCGGCGAGCGACAGGACGGTGAACGCGACCGTGGCGACGACGAAGGTGCGCACGGGCCGCTTGGCCCAGCGGTCCAGCGCGGCAGCGAGGACGATCCCGCCGATCGACCAGAGCACCACGCTGCGGGCGATGTAGCCGACGGGAATGTGCTGAGCGTGATCTTCCCAGACGCCGGCCGCGTCCATCGGGACGCCGGCGGCGCGGGCGACGAGCGTGAACGCCTCCGTCACGACGGCGGCGGCCAGGGTGGCCAGGATGCCGACCAACCACACAGGGCCGGTGCGTAGGGCCCGGGCGAACCGGGGCGAGGACGGGGATTCCGGTGCTACCGCGGCCATGTGTCTATTGTAGATTTCAGCAGGATTCCCCAGAAGCGTGCACGGACTACTGTGGATGCAGTAGTCGGCATTCCTTCGCAGGCAGGATTCCCGTGCGGCCCGGTGCCGCTAAAGTGCCACCATGAGGACGGCCATGTCCACTGTTCGGGTTCGGCTGCGGAGTTGGGCCGTCGCGATCTGCATCGCGACGGCGCTGTTGATCGTCGCGCTGGCCTCCGACCACCCCGGCACCGACCTCGACGTGCTCGGCTACGTCCTGTTGGTGATCAGCGGCCTCGCCCTGGGCATCAGCCGGTGGGCGCCGATCCCCGTCCTGGTCGTCACGGGTCTGTGCGTGCTGGGCTACAACGCGATCGGCTTCGACGTGCCCGCCGCCGGCTACCTGTGGGCGGTCTATGCCGCCGTCCGGGCCGGCCACCGGATCGTCTCCCTGGTGGCGAGCCTGGTCATGCTCGTCTGTCTGCCGCTGGCGATCATGGCGTCGCCCCTCGACGGCCCCGCCGCCGAGGCGCTCGCCCAGGCGCGCCAGGTCCTCGAGATCGCCTGGTTGGTGGCTGCCGCCGCCGCGGGTGAGGCGCTGCGGCTGGCGGAGCGGCGGGCCGACGAGGCGGAGCGCACCCGCGAGGAGACGGCGCGGCTCCGCGCCACCCAGGAGCGGTTGCACATCGCGCGGGAGCTGCACGACTCGCTCACCCATCAGATCTCGATCATCAAGGTGCAGTCCGAGGTCGCGGTCCACATCGCCCGCAAGCGCGGTGAGGAGGTCGCGGAGTCCCTGCTCGCGATCCAGCAGGCGAGCCGCGAGGCGAGCCGGGAGCTGCGGGCGACGCTGGAGACGCTCCGCGACGAGAACGAGTCGCCCGCACACGGGCTCGACCACCTCCCGGAGCTCCTGGCGGGTGCGCGCGGCATCGGGCTGACCACCACGCTGACCGTCGAGGGTGACCGGCAGGGCGTGCCCGACGCCGTCGACCGCACCGCCTACCGGATCATCCAGGAGTCGCTGACCAACACCGCTCGGCACTCCGGCTCGGCCACGGCGTCGATCCGGATCGCCTACCTGCCCGACGGGCTCACCATCCGGGTCGACGACGACGGCACGGCCAAGCCGGGCTCCGCCGCGACGCCCGGGGTCGGGCTGGTGGGCATGCGCGAACGCGTCACCGCTCTCGGCGGCCGCCTGCGGGCGGAACCCCGGCACGAGGGCGGGTTCACCGTCCAGGCCGAGCTCCCGGTGGCACAGATCTCATGATCCGCATCATGCTGCTCGACGACCAGCCGCTCCTGCGCAACGGCTTCCGCACGCTGCTCGACGCGGAGGACGACATCACGGTGGTGGCCGAGGGCGCCAACGGCAAGGAGGGCCTGTCCCTCGCCCGGGAGCACCAGCCCGACCTCGCGCTCGTCGACATCCAGATGCCGGTGATGGACGGCATCGAGACGACCCGGCGGATCGCCGCCGACCCCGACCTCGCGGGTGTCCGCGTCGTCATCCTGACCAACTACGGGTTCGACGAATATGTGTTCCACGCACTGCGCGCCGGCGCCGCCGGGTTCCTGGTCAAGGACATCGAGCCGGAGGACCTGCTGCACTCCGTGCGCGTCGCCGCGCGCGGCGACGCGCTGCTCGCACCGTCCATCACCAGGATGCTGATCAGCCGGTACGTCGCCCAACCGCTGGGCGTCGAGCCCGGTTCGGGGATGGACGAGCTGACCAACCGCGAGCGTGAGGCCGTCGCGCTGGCGGCGCAGGGCCTGTCCAACGAGGAGATCGCCGACCACATGGTGATCAGCCCGCTGACCGCCAAGACCCACATCAACCGTGCCATGACGAAGGTGCGGGCGCGGGACCGTGCTCAGCTCGTGGTCTTCGCGTACGAGTCCGGACTGGTCGCTCCCAGGATGCGCTGACCTCGGCGTCCCCGAGCAGCGAGACGAGCAGGTCACCGAGGATCCGCGGTCCGTGCTGGGTGAGGATCGACTCGAGGTGGAACTGCACCGACCGGAAGCCCGCGCCGCGCAGGGCGTGCACCTCCCCGGTCTCCGGGTTGCGGCTGATCTCGACGGGTCCGCGCTGACCGTGGCGCACGACGTCGTGTGCCGACCGCGCGGCGTAGGTGTTGTAGAAACCCACGAGCTCCGGCCGGCCGAACAGGTCGACCCGCTTCTGGACGCCCTGGTTGGGTGCCCCGCGCCGGACCACGTCGAAGCCCAGCTCGGCGGCGAGGATCTGGTGCCCGAGGCAGATCGACAGGAACGGCACGGTGCCGGCGAGCAGCTCACGGGTCAGTGAGCGGAGCGTCGCCATCCGCGGGTCGGTCACGTCGCCCGGGTCGCCCGGGCCGGGGCCGACGATGACCAGGTCGTAGCCCTGCGGGAACAGCGGGTCGTCGAACCGCGTGAGCGTCGTCCGCAGGCCGAGCGCGCGCAGTTGGTGGCCGAGCATCCCCATGAACAGGTCCTCGTTGTCGACCACGAGCACGTGGCGGCCCGCCAGCTCCGGCACCGGGGCTCGCCGGTGCGCGCCGTCCAGCCAGAAGCGGGACAGCGTGGCGTTGCGGGTCTCCAGCGCGACGCGTACCAGCGGATGCTCGGCAGGTGAGATCCGTGCCTCGGTGACGGGCGCGCCGGCAGAGGGCGCGGCACCGAGGCCGAGAGCCGCCAGCATGCCCGCCGCCTTGGCCCGCGTCTCGGCCACCTCGGACTCCGGGTTCGAGTCGCGGACCAGCGTGGCGCCGACGCCCAGCCGCAGCGTGCCGTCACCGCCGATCTCGGCGGTCCGGATCATGATCGCGGAGTCCAGGGTGCGGCCGCCGCCGGCGTCGCGGCCGACCAGCGCGAGGACGCCGCCGTAGTAGCCGCGACCCGTCGCCTCGTGGCGGGTGATGACCCGGAACGCGTTCTCCAGCGGACTGCCGGAGACGGTCGGTGCGAGCAACGTCTCCCGCAGCACCTCGCGCACGTCGAGGTCGCTGCGGCCGGTGAGGACGTACTCGGAATGGGTCAGGCGCGCCATCTCCTTGAGGAACGGACCGTGCACCTGGCCGCCGACCGCGCACATGCGGGCCATCATCTTCAGTTCCTCGTCGACGACCATGAAGAGCTCGTTCGCCTCTTTCGGGTCGTTCAGGAACTCCAGGAGCCCGGAGATCTCCGGTCCGGCGGGCGGGTGCCGGTAGGTCCCGCTGATGGGGTTCATCGAGACGGTGCCGTCGACCATGCTGACGTGCCGCTCCGGCGACGCACCGACGAAGGTCCCCGCGCCGGTGTGGAACAGGAACGTCCAGTAGGACCCGGCCTCGCCGGCCAGCAGCCGGCGGAAGATGGCGAGCTCCGCGCGGACCGAGTAGTCGTCCAGCCGGGCGACGTAGGAGCGCCGGATGACGAAGTTCGACCCGGCGCCCTGCCCGATCTCGTCCGCGACGACCCGCTTGACGATCGCCGCGTAGTCCTCGTCGCTGATGTCGAAACCCGCGCCCGACACCGGTACGTCGTCGTCCGGCAGAAACGCGAGCGCCTGCCCGCGGGTCAGCTCGGCCTGCCCGTGCACCCGCATCGCCAGCAGCGGTGCGCCGTCGTCGTGGCAGTCGTAGCCGCGTTCGGTGATCTGCCGGTACGGGACGGCCACGAGCAGGTCGTGCGCCGCCCCGTCGGCGGGCTCGCCGGGCAACGGCAGGTCGGCGAGACTGTCCACACACGACACGTCTCCGGTCAGGACCGTCACGCCGGCGCCCGGGCCCGCGCTCGGCCGGTAGACCAGGGCGAAGCCGCGCCCGTCGGTTCCGAGCCCCGCCAGTGCGTCAGCCGTGCGCGAATCCGTACAGTCCATGTCGCTTCCCCTCGCACGAGATTCGGTCGCATCCCGATACTGCGGTGGCGAAAGGCGTCCGCACATGACGTGAAAGCACCATCCCGTATTCGCGTTAACGCGGCCGTGTGGCGTAAACCGCTGAATAGCCGGCACCACCCGTCCGCGTCGTAGCCGGACGGTCGAAGCCGCATTTACTGTCGACCGCGTACCACTTCGGGGAGGCGGTGAAAACGACCGTGAATGTGTTGGTGCAGAAATACGGCGGCACTTCGCTGCGCACGCTCGACCACGTCCGTCGTGCCGCCACCCGCACGGCACAGGCGTGGCGGCGCGGCACGCGGGTCGCCGTGGTCGTCTCGGCGCGCGGCAGCCGCACGGACGACCTGCTGCGACTGGCGGCCGACGTCGGTGCGGTGGATTCGTCGCGCGAGCTGGACCAGCTCCTGGCGGTCGGCGAGGCCGAGTCGGCGGCGCTGATGGCCCTCGCGCTCGACGGGCTCGGCGTGCCCGCCGTCTCGCTGACCGGGCCCCAGGCGGGGATACACACCACGGACCGCCACGGCGACGCGCTCATCTCCCGCATCGAGGCGGTGCGCGTGCGGGAGGCGCTGGACGCCGGCAAGGTCGCGGTGGTCACGGGATTCCAGGGCGTCGACCGCAGGGGCGACATCGCCACCCTGGGGCGCGGCGGCTCCGACACGACCGCGGTGGCGCTGGCGGCGCGGCTGCGGGCGTCGGCCTGCGAGATCTACACCGACGTGGACGGGGTGTTCAGCGCCGATCCGCGCATCCTGCCCGCGGCGCGGCTCCTGCCGTGGGTGCATCCCGGCGTCATGGCGGAGATGGCGTTCGCCGGCGCGCGGGTCCTGCACACCAGGTGCATCGAGCTCGCCGCGATGGAAGGGGTCGAAGTGCGTGTCCTCAACGCGTCGTCGCAGGCGCCGGGAACGACCGTCGTGGACCGGGAGGACGTCCGTCCACTGGAGACACGGCGGGCCGTGGTGGCGGTGACCCACGACACCGACGTCGCGCGCGTGCTGGTGCACTGCCGCGAGATCCGCCGGGACCTGGCGCCCGACGTGTTCGCGGTGCTCGCCGCCAGCGGGACGGTGGTGGACCTGGTGGCCCGGTCCGGGCAGTACGAGAGTGAGTTCCGGATGGGGTTCACCGTCAAGCGCAGCCAGGCCGACGCGGTCCGGACCGCGTTGCACGAGCTGACCGCCGGCTTCGGCGGCGGCGTCCACTTCGACGAGAACGTCGGCAAGGTCTCGGTGGTCGGCATGGGGCTGCTGAGCCGTCCCGAGTACACGGCCCGGCTCATGGCGGCGCTGGCCACCGCCGGGATCCCGACGAGCTGGATCTCCACGTCGCAGATGCGGATCTCCGTGATCGTGCCCCGGGAACGCACGGCCGACGCCGTCGAGACCCTGCACCGCGAGTTCCACCTCGACCGGCACGAGCCGACGGATCTCGTCTCCGCCACCGCTTGAGAGAGGCAGCACACCATGGCCGTACTCAACGCCTCGTTCGCCCGGGCCCTGCGCCTGCGGCGCCTGTTCCGCCACGGAGACGGGCGGCTGGTCGTCGTCCCGCTCGACCACTCCGTCACCGACGGGCCGCTGGGCTCGGATCTGCTGAACTCCCTCCTCGGCGAGCTGGCCGGCAGCGGCATCGACGCCGTGGTGCTCCACAAGGGCAGCCTCCGGCACGTCGACCACCGCTGGTTCGGCGACATGTCGCTGATCGTGCACCTGTCCGCGAGCACCCGGCACGCGCCGGATCCGAACGCGAAGTACCTGGTCGCGGACGTCGAGGAAGCGCTGCGGCTGGGCGCCGACGCGGTCAGCGTGCACGTCAACCTCGGATCGCCGCAGGAGGCGCGGCAGGTCGCCGACCTGGCCGCCGTCGCGGGGGAGTGCGACCGCTGGAACGTCCCGCTGCTCGCGATGGTCTACGCGCGCGGACCGCAGATCGCCGACGGGCGGGCGCCGGAGTTGCTGGCGCACGCCGCGACGCTCGCGGCCGACCTGGGCGCCGACGTCGTGAAGATCGACTATGCGGGTACGCCCGAACGGATGGCCGACGCGGTTCGCGGCTGCCCGATCCCCGTCATCGTCGCCGGCGGCGCACGCGCGGCCGACGCGGACGCGGTGCTCGCCTACGTGTGCGACGCGCTGCGCGGCGGCGCCGCCGGGGTGGCGATGGGACGCAACGTCTTCCAGGCCGACGAACCGGGGCGGATGGCGGCCAGGATCGCGCGGCTGGTGCACGAACCAGCACAAGTCCCCGGGCAGTACGACATCGAAGACCACCTCGCCCTGACGTCCCCGACCATCCGCTGAGGAGAGACCTGTGAAGCTGTGTTGGCTGGACATCCGTAACGTCGACGGTGCCAAGGAGGCCATCGTCGAGGAGGCCCTCCATCAGCGGGTGGACGCCATCGTGGCGGCCGACCCGGCCGATCTGGAGTCGCTTCCCCCCACGGTCAAGAAGGTCCTGTTCCCACGGAACCTGCCGCTGCCCGAGAAGCTGGAGCCCGCCGACCTGGTCATCGTCGAGCCGGACCGGCACGGCGACCCGGCCGTGCTGGCCGGCCGGTTCCCCGACCAGGAGTTCGGCCGCTACGTGGAGATCGTCGACGCCGACAGCCTCGAGGAGGCGTGCCGCGCCGCCCGCCACGAGAAGTGGAGCCTGCTCTACTTCCGGGACCCCACCAAGATCCCGCTGGAGATCGTGCTGGCGGCCGCCGCCGGCGCGGACGGCAGCATCATCACCCAGGTGGCGGACGTCGAGGAGGCGCAGATCGTCTTCGGCGTCCTCGAGCACGGCTCCGACGGTGTGATGCTCGCACCCGCGGCGGTGGGCGCGGCGACGGAGCTCAAGGCCGCCGCGGTCAGCACGGCGGCGGACCTGTCGCTGGTGGAGCTGGAGGTCACCGGGATCCGGCGGGTGGGCATGGGCGAACGCGCCTGCGTCGACACCTGCACGAACTTCGGGCTCGACGAGGGCATCCTGGTCGGCTCGCACTCGACCGGCATGATCCTGTGCTGCAGCGAGACCCACCCCCTGCCGTACATGCCGACCCGGCCGTTCCGGGTCAACGCCGGCGCGCTGCACTCCTACACGCTGTCGGCCAACGGGCGCACCAACTACCTCAGCGAGCTCGTCTCCGGCGGCCGGGTGCTCGCCGTCGACGCGAAGGGCAAGGCGCGGGTCGTCACGGTCGGCCGGGTCAAGATCGAGACTCGTCCGCTCCTCGCGATCGACGCGGTCTCGCCCTCGGGGGTGACGGTGAACCTCATCGTCCAGGACGACTGGCACGTCCGGGTGCTCGGTCCGGGCGGCACGGTGCTCAACGTCACGGAGCTGGCGCCGGGCGCGAAGGTGCTCGGCTATTTGCCGGTCGAGCAGCGCCACGTCGGTTACCCGATCGCCGAGTTCTGCATCGAGAAGTGACGTGAGCACGCAACCGGTGCTGGACTTCCACGTGCGCCTGGCACCCAGGCCGGGTGCCGGCGCGCGCCTGCTGTCCACATTGGATGAGTGTGGGCTCGACCGGGCCGTGGTGTGCGCGGGCGGCACCATCGACCTGGACCGGCTCTCCCGCCAGCTCGTCCTGGGCGGGCACGTCGAGACCGACGCCGACAACGACGCGGTGCTCGCCGCCTGCGCGGGCACCGGCGGGCGGCTGGTGCCGTTCTTCTTCGCGAACCCGCACCGGCCGGCGCAGGCCTACCAGGACCGGGCCGGCGAGTTCCGCGGGTTGGAGATCTCGCCCGCGGTGCACGGCATCGGCCTGGCCGACGCCCGCGTCGCCGCGCTCGTCGGCGTCGCGGCGGAGTTCGGCCACCCGGTCTACGTCGTGTGCCTGGACCGTCCGGGTGCGGGCGTCGCCGACCTGGTCACCCTGGCGCGGCAGCACCCGACGGTGCGCTTCGTGCTGGGCCACAGCGGGATCGGCAACATCGACCTCTACGCGCTCACCCTGATCCGCGACGAGGCCAACATCCTGCTGGAGACCTCGGGCGGCTACACGTGCGTGGCCGAGGCGGCGGTGAGCCGGCTCGGCGCGCAGCGGGTGGTGTTCGGCTCGGAGTACCCGCTCCAACATCCGACCGTGGAGCTGGCCAAGTTCCAGGCCCTGCGGATGCCGGCCGAGCAGTGGCGGCAGATCGCCTGGGACAACGCACATCGACTGCTCGGAGAGGAGCCCCGGTGACCTCGATCCTGCCCCAGCTCGGCCAGTGGCACGGGCCGGAGGACCTGCGGCGCCTGCAGGAGAAGCAACTCGCGCAGACCATCACCTGGGCGTCCCGCTCGCCCTTCTACCGCCGGTCGCTCGCGTCCACGGCGCTGCCCACGACCGCCGCCGACCTCGCCGGCCTGCCGCTGACCAGCAAGCAGGACCTGCGGGACAACTACCCCTTCGGGATGCTGGCCGTGCCCAAGGAGCGGCTCGCCACCTATCACGAGTCGAGCGGCACGGCCGGGCAGCCGACACCGTCGTACTACACGGCGGAGGACTGGGTCGACCTGGCGGAGCGCTTCGCCCGCAAGTGGATCGGGATGTCGGCCGCGGACGTCTTCCTCGTGCGCACGCCGTACGCGCTGCTGCTGACCGGGCATCTCGCGCACGCCGCCGGCCGGCTGCACGGCGCCACCGTGGTGCCCGGCGACAACCGCTCGCTGGCCATGCCGTACGCCCGCGTGGTCCGGGTCATGCACGACCTCGGCGTCACCCTGACCTGGTCGGTGCCGACCGAATGCCTGATCTGGGCCGCCACCGCGGCGGCCGCCGGGCACCGGCCCGGCGCCGACTTCCCCGCGCTGCGCGCGCTGTTCGTCGGCGGTGAACCGCTCACCGACGCCCGCCGGGCCAGGATCAGCCGGCTGTGGGGAGTCCCGGTGATCGAGGAGTACGGATCGACGGAGACCGGGAGCCTCGCCGGGGAGTGCCCGAACGGCCGGATGCACCTGTGGGCCGACCGCGCGCTGTTCGAGGTCTACGACCCGCGCACCGGCACGGTCGACGTGGAGGGCGAGGGCCAGCTCGTGGTCACTCCGCTGTTCCGCGAGGCGATGCCGCTGCTGCGCTACAACCTCGAGGACAACGTGTCGGTCTCCTACGCCGACTGCGCGTGCGGCTGGAACCTCCCGACGGTCCAGGTCCTCGGGCGCGCGGCCTTCGGCTACGCGGTCGGCGCGGCCACGGTCACCCAGCACCGGCTGGAGGAGGTCGTGTTCTCGCTGCCGGACTCCCACGGCGTCGTGTTCTGGCGGGCGCGGGCGGAACCGGCGGTGCTGCGCATCGAGATCGAGGTGGCCCCTGAGCACCGGGCCGCGGCCGTCGCCGAGCTGACCGCCAAGGTGCGGGACGTCTTCGGCGTCGACAGCGAGGTCGTCGGGTTGGCTCCGGGCACCCTGATCCCGCACGAGGCGCTGACCAGCATGCCGGACGTGGTCAAGCCGCGCAGCCTGTTCGGGCCCGGCGAGGACTGGGGCAAAGCGCTCCTCTACTACTGACGGAGACGACATGCCGCAGCTGCGGGTAGCGGTGGTCGGGGCCGGGATCGCCGGCCTCGTCCTCGCCGCCGCCCTTCGACGGGCCGGGATCGACTGCCACGTCTACGAGCAGGCCCCGCACCTGACCGAGGTGGGTGCCGGCGTGCAGCTCGCACCGAACGCGACCCGGCTGCTGCACCGGCTGGGCCTGCGCGACCGCCTGCGCGCCGTGGCGGTCGCGCCCGGCGCGATCGAGATGCGGCGCTTCGACGACGCGACGCTGCTGCAGCGCACCCCGCTGGGCGACGTGTGTCACCGCCGCTTCGGCGCGCCCTACTACACCGTGCACCGCGCGGACCTCCAGGCCGGCCTCCTCTCGGTCGTGGCCGCGGACCGGGTGCACCTCGGTGCGCGGCTGGTGGCCGTGACGCAGGGCGGCGACGAGGCCCGGCTGCACCTGGCCGACGGCGCGACGGTGGCGGCGGACCTCGTCGTCGGCGCCGACGGCATCCACTCGGTGGTTCGCGAGCAGATCGTGACCGACGCGCCGCGGTACTCGGGGCAGACGATCTACCGGGGACTCGTGCCGGCGCATCGGGTGCCGTTCCTGCTCGCCGACCCCGCGGTGCGGCTGTGGTTCGGGCCGGACAAGCACGTCGTGTCCTACCCGGTCTCCGCCGGCCGGCAGGTCAGCTTCGGTGCGACCGTGCCGGCCGCCGACTGGCGGGAGGAGTCGTGGACGGCGCGGGGCGATCCCGCCGCGCTGGCGGCGGCGTACGCCGGTTGGCATCCGGACGTCACGCGGCTGATCGCGGCGGCCGACCGGGTCAGCCGGTGGGCGCTGCACGACCGGGACGGCATCAACCGGCTCGGCGCGGGACGCGTGGTCGTCATCGGCGACGCCGCGCACCCGATGCTGCCGTTCCAGGCGCAGGGCGCCAACCAGGCGGTCGAGGACGCCGTCGTCCTCGCGCGCTGCCTGGCGGAGGCGGGCCCGGCCGGTCTGGCCGCCGCCGTGCGCCGCTACGAGGAGGTCCGGCTGCCCCGGGTCACCGAGCTCCAGCGCCGGTCCCGGGCCAACGCGCGGACGTTCCACCTCGGCGACGGGGACGCGCAGCGCCGCCGCGACACCGCCGCCCAGCTCACCTCCGGGCTGGACCAGCACGAATGGCTCTTCGCGTACGACGCCGACCACGCCACCACGACCGTCGGGAGCAGCTGATGGAACTGACCGGAATCGAGTCGACGGTCGCACTGGTCACCGGTGCGGCACAGGGCATCGGTGCCGCGGTCGCGAGCGTGCTGGCCGGTGCCGGCGCGACCGTCGCCGCCGTGGACCGCAACGCGGAGGCGCTCGCCACCGTGGTGACCAAGCTCGAAGCCGAAGGCGAGGCCGCCCGCGGGTACGTGGTCGACGTGTGCGACGGCGACGCCGTGGACGCGCTCGTGGCGCGCGTCGAGGACGACCTGGGGCCGATCGGCATCCTCGTCAACGCCGCCGGCGTGCTGCACACCGGCCGGGTGGTCGAGCTGTCCGACCGGCAGTGGAGCGACACGTTCTCGGTCAACGCCGGCGGGGTGTTCCTCGTGTCGCGCGCGGTCGCCCGGCGGATGGTCGGCCGCCGCCGCGGCTCGATCGTGACGGTGGCGTCCAACGCCGCCGGTGTGCCGCGCACGGAGATGGCCGCGTACGCCGCCTCGAAGGCCGCCTCGGCGCAGTTCACCCGGTGCCTGGGGCTCGAGCTCGCGGACTACGGGATCCGGTGCAACGTCGTGTCGCCCGGCTCGACCGACACCCCGATGCTGCGCGCGATGGTCGGCGAGGGCGCGGACTTCACGAAGGTGATCGAGGGAACGCCAGCCGCGTACAAGATCGGGATCCCGCTGCGCAAGGTGGCCCAGCCGCGGGACGTGGCCGAGGCGGTCGCGTTCCTCGTCTCCGACCAGGCCGGTCACGTCACGATGCACGACCTGTACGTGGACGGCGGCGCCGCTCTGCACGTCTGACCTCGCTGGACCGAGCTGGAGGCGAACCATGCCCATGGCCCCGATCGCGCCGTACCCCATGCCCCGCGGCGGTGACCTGCCCGGCCCGACCGTGCCGTGGCGACCCCGTCCGAACCGGGCGGCGGTGCTGGTGCACGACATGCAGCGCTACTTCCTGCGCCCGTTCCCGGCGGGACAGTCACCGGTGACCGACCTGGTCGCCAACGTCACGAGGCTGCTCGCGAGCGCCCGCGCGGCGGGGGTGCCGGTGTTCTACACCGCGCAGCCCGGTGGCATGAGCAGTGCCGACCGCGGACTGCTGCACGACTTCTGGGGTCCCGGCATGGGCGTCGCGGAGGACGACCGCGGCATCGCGGACGACGTGGCTCCCGCGCCGGGCGACACGGTGCTGACCAAGTGGCGCTACAGCGCGTTCTTCCGCAGCGACCTCGAGGAACGCCTGCGGCGGGCCGGCCGCGACCAACTCGTCGTCTGCGGCGTGTACGCGCACATGGGCTGCCTGATCACCGCGTGCGACGCGTTCAGCCGGGACATCCAGCCGTTCCTGGTGGCGGACGCGCTGGCGGACCTCTCGCTCGACGACCACCTCATGGCGCTGCGCTACGCCGCCGACCGCTGCGCGGTGCCGCTGTCGCTGGCCGAGGTGCTGGCGCACCTGGAGAGCTGAGACAGCTCTCCAGGCGCGCGGGGTCAGGCCTGGCCTCTGATGTAGCGCTGCACCCAGTCGTAGGCGCGGTCGCCGAACTGCTCGCCGAACGGGATCGACCGCTCGACCGTCTTCTTGAAGTGCACCCCACCCCACAGGCGGCTGTAGGCGCAGTCCTTCACGAAGGCGTCCCAGGTGGGATAGAACAGCTCGACGTCGGTGGCGGGGCTGCGGCCGGGTTCCTTCAGGGTCGAGCCGGCGGGCGCGACGTGCCGCAGGTTCAGCACGTCGTCACCGAGGAACCGCCGGGTCGCCTGCGCCTCGGCGGAGCAGAGCACGGTGGAGCCGGACGGGTAGTCGGGGTGGTCGCCGGTGTTCAGGTAGGGCGACCACTCGTCCGCGCGGATGTCGTCGACCGTGCCCTTGCCCGGGCCGCCCCAGGCGGTCACCTTCTGGCGTCCGTACACGTGCCGGACCGCGCTGAACGGGCGCACCGCGTCGTACCGCACCTTCTGGTGCCAGCAGGCGAGCATGGCGTCCCAGATCGCCACCGAGCTGGTGAAGCCGAGATCGATCATCTCGTCCAGGGTCAGGCGGTCGAGGTGGGCGATCGCCGCGAAGCCCACCGACTGACCCAGGCCCATGGTCTTGTCGTCGAAGTACTCCGCCGCCACCTTCTGCCGGTCGGTCAACCCGGCCGAGGCTTCCAGGATCTCGTCCACCGAGCGCTTGTAGTCCCGCGGTCGCGTGTGGTCGGAGTGGTCCGGCGGGGCGAGGGTGAACTGGCGCGGGTCGGTGAAGGTGTGCGCCTTGGCCAGCCGCAGCTGCGGTGTGGCCATCTGCTGGACGACGAAGATGCCCAGGTCGCCACCGCCGCCGCCCAGGCGGCGGCTGTGCGGGCCGAGCCCGGGCTGCCAGCGCGACGGGTTCGTCAGCTCGAACGCGGTGTTGACGGGCCGGTAGCCGGTGTAGTCGGCGTACGGCCTGGGGTTGTACCGCCGGCCGGTGTCGCCGAGCTGGTTCATCCCGTCCCGCAGCGCGGCCGCGACCACCGCTTTGCCGGCGATGTTGCCGATGCCCACCGGGCTGGTCCGATCCTCGGACTCGTCGTCCGGGTTCAGCCCGATGGAGGTCATCACCGCCCGGAAGTCCGGCTCCCGCCGCGGCTCCACGCCCTTCACGACCTGGTAGTTGGCGTGCAGCGCGGCGATCGTCCGGTTCCGGTTGGTGGCGGCCTCGCTGGAGGGCCGGCGACCGAGGCGGGAGTGCACACCCACCCGCGTCGGGTGGTACGGCGCGGTCGCGTCGAACCACGACGTGACCGACAGGTGGACGAACCGGTGGAGCACGGTCACGTCCATCGGGGCGATGACGTTGAAGGCGGGCTGGAACGGGCTGATCAGCTCGATGATGAAGTTGCCGGTGTCGAGGTCGAAGTCGGCAGCCGCTGCAGCGGGGGAGGCGCCGGCCGGGCCGCTGTGCGCCAGGGAGCCCAGCACGGCGGCCGAGGCCGTGCCGAGCCCGCCGAGCAGCAGCGACCTGCGATCTGGTGAGAATCCTTCGGTTGCGGTCATGATGGTGTCCTCTTCGCTCTCGACACGGTTCGCGAATGCGTTCCGGGAGCCAGGATTCGCGCCGGATCTCGCGTCCGTCCACTACCTACGCGAGTAGTCGATGATCCGTCGTCGGGCACGTGAAATACCGCGAACGCGGGGTGCGCGTCCGCTCCGACGCGGGGCTAGGGTCGGCGAACGGCCGACGAAAGGAAAATCCCATGCGCGAGCGCAGGCACGTCGTCGTCATCGGCGGCACGTCGGGCATCGGACGCGACTTCGCCCAGTCGTGCGCCGACCGGGGAGACGACGTGGTCATCACCGGCCGCACCGAGGAACGCACCAAGCGGATCGCGGACGAGATCGGCGGACGGACCCGTGGGCTCGCGCTGGACCTGGCGGACCCCGACCGGGCCGCGCGGGAACTGTCCGACGTGGATCGCGTCGACTGGCTCGTGCTGTCGGCCCTCGACCGGGACGACAACAGGGTCCGCGACTACCGGCCCGCCGACGCAGCCCGGCTGCTGACCGTCAAGCTCGTCGGCTACACCACCGTCCTGTCCGTCCTCGCACCGCGCATGCCGGAGCACGGCGCCGTCGTGCTGATCGGCGGCCTCGCGAGTCACCGGCCCTATCCGGGCTCCACGACCGTGACGACCGCCAACGGCGGCATCGGCGCGCTGGTCCGGACGCTGGCGATGGAGCTGGCCCCGATCCGGGTCAACGCGCTGCACCCGAGCATCGTCGCCGACACTCCATTCTGGAGCGACAAGCCGGCCGCCCGGGACGCGGCGGTGGCGCGGGCGCTCACGAAGCGGCCGGTCACGATGCGGGACTGCACGGGGGCGATCACGTTCCTGCTGGAGAACCCGTCCGTCAACGGCGTCAACCTGAGCATCGACGGCGGGGAGACCTTCATCTGACGTCGGTCGTGATCCGCCACGGCCCCCACCAGGCGGACGCGCCCTGCCCCCGCTCGCGTTGCGTGCGGGGGTAACGGGACAGGTCCCGGGCGGAGAACAGCGCCATGCCGGCGTTGAAGCCGCCGACCGGCACGGGCAGCCGGGTCCAGTAGGTGAGCCGGCCGTCGACGTGGAACTCCACCTCGCGGGCACCGGCCCGGTACGAGATGGCGTAGTGGTGCGGGCGCCCCGGCTCGGTCGGCACGTCCAGCACCACCCGGTGGATGTAGTGCTCGTCCGGGCTGGTGACACCGGGGAGCGCCAACCGTTCGACCACCGCGTAGACCGTGTCGTTGGTCGCGGCGGCGTTGAGGACCACGCCGGTCTCCAGGTCGAACAGGTTCACCGTGCCGAAGGCGTCGAGCAGGTCGTACGGCACCTGCCCGTAGGTCCGCACGCCCATCTCGACCTCGACGGTCAGCAGCCCGGCGGGCGGTGTGGCGAAGCGCCGCACCGAGCGGTACATCTGCTTGGCGTTGTTCTGTCGCGGGTCGGTGTCGTGGAACCGGCTGAACGGGTTGACGGTCAGCTCGAGCCGCCCGTCGCCCGTGCGCACGCGCGCGTTGCGGTCCTCGTACCGGTGCGTCCCGCCGTCGGCCCCCGTGATCGACATGACGGCCCAGCGGGCGGGATCGAGCTCGCCGCGGGTGAAGTCGTCGTACGTCCACGCGCCGGTCGTCAGTGCAGACGTCATGGACCCACGGTCAACCCCGCTCCGGGCCGCGGACATCGCTCGTCCGCGCCATTTTCCACAGTGGTCCCTACATACCGTGAATGGGCGATGCCGGGCGCGGGCCGCACTGATCGAGACTGTCGCAGTACCTACCGTCAGGGGCCGTTCACAGGATCGCGGGCTGGGGCCTGGCGTCCTGGGCAGAGGAGGTGTCATGGGTAGCGGAGGGGTCGTGGACACGGGGGACTCGACGACAGCCGGCGACCAGTATTCGGCGGTGTACGACAGCGCCCAGTTCCAGGCGCTGCAACGCCGCTCGAATACCTTCATCGTCTGGGCGAGCGTCCTCTTCTACGGGTGGTGGTTCACCGGCATCGTGCTGGCGGCCTTCGCACCCGGCGTGTTCCGGCAGGGAGTCGGTGGTCCTCTCAACGTCGGCATCCTGTTCCTGGTGCTGTCGTTCGTGCTGGTGGGCGTGGTCTGTCTGGCCTACATGCGGTTCGCCAGCAAGCGGCTGGATCCCGTCAGCGACCGGATCCGGGCCGACCTGGAAGGAGGTCTCCGATGAGGACCGACATCCTCGCGGCGCCGCCGCCGGCGCCGATCGACAACACCTGGGCCGCGCCACCGATCGCCGTCGGAATCTTCGCCGTGCTCGCGGTCGCGGCACTGGCACTCGCGTTCTCGGCCCGCGGCGGCATCCGCAACCAGGCCGACTACCTGCTCGCCGGCCGGCGGATCGGCGTGGGGCAGAACGCCCTCGCGCACGTCGCGGGCGGCATCATGTATTCCACGGTGATCATCATCGTCGGGCACGTCGCGCTGAACGGCTTCGACGCCATTCTCCTGTTGACCGCGTTCGTGATGTCCACCGTGCTCGCGGTGCTGATCTACGCCGGCCCGATGCGCAACCTGAACGCGTACACGATCGGCGATCTGTTCGTGATCCGCGCCCGGGAACGTCCGGCGCGGATGGCGTCGGCGGTCCTCACCCTGGTCATCTTCGGCATGTTCAACGTCATCGCGGTGGGCTCGATGGGCTTCGTCGCCAGCCGGATGTTCACCACCAGTCCGACCGTGGACGTGCCTGTCGTCGCCCTGACGGTCGGCATCGTCGGCGTGATCGCCATCGCGGCGGTCTACGTCGGCGGCATGCCCGGCGTCACCCGGGTGCTGGTGCTCAAGGTCTCGCTGATGATGGCGTTCGTCGCGGTGCTGACGATCGCGATCCTGGCGCGGTACAAGCTGAACATCTTCGACCTGCTCAACGACGCCGAGGCCAACGCGGCACCGAACCCGCGCGGCGAGCTGCTGACCACCGGTCGCCTGTTCGGCGAGGGCGCCACGGTGAACTCCGACCAGGACCCGTGGGTCCACCTGTCGAAGGCGTTCGCCATCGCCGTCGGCGCGATCGGGATGCCCTTCCTGTTCATGCGGTTCTTCATGGCCCGCAGCGGACGCGCCGCGCGGCAGACCGCCGGCTGGGCGGCGATCATCACGATCGGGTTCTGGGCGTGCATGGTGGTCATCGGCCTGGGCGCCGTGGCGATCCTCGGTGGTGACGCCATCGGCAAGGTGGCCGCCCACCGCGACATCACCCTGCCCAAGATCACGGACGAGCTGGGTGGCTCGTGGGCGACCGGCGCGCTCGGCGCGATCGCCCTGCTGTCCGTCGGCGCCATCTTCGCGGTGCTCCTGCTCAACGCGGTCACCTCCGTCACGCGGGACCTGCGGGCCGCGCGTGGCCGGCCGGACGACCGGCCGGCGGAGCTGAAGGACATGCGCCGCAACGTGCTGATCATCGGCATCGCCTCCCTCGTCGGTGGCATGGTGATGATGACGCAGCTCACCCACATCTTCATCCCGACGTCGATCGACCTGGGCGCCGCGTGCGTCCTGCCCGCGGTGGTCTACTCGCTGTTCTGGCGGCGCTACAACACCTCGGGTCTGATGTGGACGGTGTACGGCGGCCTGGCCGTGACGCTGTTCATGGTCGTGTTCTCGAACGGCGTGTCGGGCGACCCCACCGCGCTGTTCCCGGACGCCGACTTCAAGTTCGTCGACTTCGAACCGGGTCTGCTCGGTGCCCCGCTCGGCTTCCTGTTCGGCTGGATCGGCACGGTGACCAGCCGGGAGCGCAACGACGCCGCCTTCAGGGAGATGCGGGTCCGGTCCCTGACCGGTGCCACCGTCCCCGCCCGGCAGGAGCCGGAGCAGGCCGCCACCCCGAGCCTCAACGGGCTCGACCGGGCCGGCCGGACCCTGAGCGAGACGCACTGAACCAACGGCGAACGGTGTGGGGCGGGCGAGCTCCCGTCCCACACCTCCCTGGGAGGTCGAGAGTGGATCCGGTACCTGTTCTGATCGTGGGCGCCGGCCCCGTGGGCATGGTCGCGGCTCTGGCGCTCGCCCGCCACGGCGTGCCGAGCGTGCTCGTCGACCAGAGTTTCGAGACCTCGGACCACCCGAAGCTCGACTACGTCAACGCCCGCAGCATGGAGTTCCTGCGGCAGCTCGGCATCGCGGACGACGTCCGTGCCGCCGGCGTCGCGCCCGAGCACCCGGCCGACGTGATCTGGTCGACGGGTCTCGCGGGCGGCCCGATCACCACCTGGAAGCTGCCCTCGGTGGCGGAGGAGCGCGCCCGGATCGCCACGCACGACGACGGCACCCAGCCGGTGGAGCCCGGTCAGCGGATCTCCCAGGTCGATCTGGAACCGGTCCTGCGTGGACACTGCCGGCGCGAGCCGCTCGTCGACCTGCGACCGGGGCTGCGGTTCGAGTCGCTCACCCAGGACGACGACACGGTGACCAGCGAGCTGGTCGACGTGCTCACCGACGAACGGCTCCCGCTGCGGTCCCGGTACGTGCTCGGCTGCGACGGCGCGTCGAGCCGGGTCCGCGGGGCGCTGGGCATCGGGGAGGAGAGCTTCGACGTCCCGGACCTGCCGGGCGCCTTCATGGTGCACTTCAAGAGCCGCGACCTGAGCACGCTGCACCGGCACGGCCGGTTCTGGCACTACTTCGCCTTCCGGTACGTGATCATCGCGCAGGACGAGGTCGACACGTGGACCGCACACGTCAACGGGCTGGCGCCGGCGGAGTTCGACACCCCGCCGGCCGACCCAGCGGCGTTCCTGCTCGACACGATGCGGGTGGACCTGAAGATCGACAAGGTGCTGCAGACCTCACGCTGGCGGCCCGGCTTCATGATCGCCGACCGGTACCGGGTCGGGCGGGTGCTGCTCGCCGGCGACTCCGCCCACCGCATGTTCCCGACGGGCGCCTACGGGATGAACACCGGGATCGGCGACGCGGTCGATGCCGCCTGGAAGGTCGCCGGCCTGGTCAGAGGCTACGGCGGCCCGGGCCTGCTCGACAGCTACGAGGCGGAGCGCCGCCCGGTGGGGCTGCGCAACCTGCGCACCTCGCACCGGCACCTGTCCGTGCACCTGGCCGCGGGCCGGATGCTGCGCGAGGGCGCGGCGCCCGCTGCCGTCGGATCCTTCCTCACCGAGTCGCGCGGCGAGAACGAGTACCGCGGGATCGAGCTGGGGTACCGCCACAACGACTCGCCCGTCGTCTGCCACGAGGACGCGCCGGAACCCGTGTGGACGCCGGCGGAGTACACGCCGACGACGTGGCCCGGCGGGCGCCCGCCCAGCGTGCTGCTCGACGGCGGCGGCTCGATCTACGACCTGTTCGCCGAGTCCTTCACGCTCGTCGACTTCGCCGGCGACGGGCGTGCCGCACCGCTGCTCGAGGCGGCCGCCGCCCAGGGCGCGCCGGTGAAGCACGCCGTGGTGCGCGACGCCAGGGCGCGTCGGCTATGGGAACGCGACCTGGTCCTGCTGCGGCCCGATCAGCACGTCGCCTGGCGCGGGAACGCGGTGGGTGCCGACCCGGCCGCCGTGGTCCGGCGCGTACGCGGTGCTTCCTGAGCGCCGGTTGACCTGATCCGCACGACCCGAGGGGCACCTCGCATGACGCGCTACGCCGCACTCGCCGGTCTGGGCAGCTACCTGCCGCCCCGCCGGGTCACCAACGAAGAGCTCGCCGGCACCTTCGACACCTCCGAGGAGTGGATCACCACCCGGACCGGGATCCGCACCCGCCACTGGGCGGCACCCGGCGTGGCCACCGGCGACCTCGCCGTCGAGGCCGGACACCGGGCGCTGAAGTCCGCGAACCTGCCGCTGGCGCCGGGCGCCGTGGACGCGGTCGTGCTGGCGACCACGACACCCGACCACCCCTGCCCGGCCACCGCACCGCAGGTCGCCGCGCGCCTGGGGCTCGGCACCGTCGCCGCGTACGACATCGCCGCGGTGTGTTCGGGGTTCGTCTACGCCCTCGCCACCGCGTCGGCCCAGATCGTCGCGGGACAGGCGCGGCGGGTGCTGGTCATCGGGGCCGAGACGTACTCGACCATCCTCGACCCGGCCGACCGCACGACGTCGGTCATCTTCGGCGACGGCGCCGGCGCGGTCGTGCTATCGGCCGTGCCCGACGCCGACCGCGCCGGGGTGCTGCTCGGTGTCGATCTCGGCTCCGACGGGTCGGGGCGGGACCTGATCCTGATACCGGGCGGCGGGTCGCGCGAGCGGGCCAATGGTGAGCCGGATCAGCGGGACCGCTACTTCACCATGCAGGGCACGAAGGTGTTCGCCGAGGCGGTCACCCGGATGGGCGGGTCGGCGTCCGCGCTGCTGGACCGGATCGGCTGGCCGACGGAGTCCGTCGACCACCTGGTCGGTCACCAGGCGAACATCCGGATCCTCAAGGCCCTGGCGCAGCGGCTGGGCCTGCCCGAGGAACGGGCCGTCGTCAACGTCGACCGGGTCGGCAACACCTCGGCGGCGTCGATTCCGCTCGCCCTGTCCGACGCCGCCGCCGCGGGCACCCTGGCCCCGGGGTCGCGGGTCCTGCTGACCGCGTTCGGCGGCGGCCTGACCTGGGGTGCCGCGGCGCTGATCTGGCCTGACCTGCACGTCGTCTGACCATTCATTCATTTCGCATTCGGAACGAGCAGAGAGGCAGACCGAACATGAGTACGCGCACCCGGCAGACCCTGACCGACGATCTCCTGAAGCTGATGACCGACCAGTACGGAGCGCCGGACGACATCACCGCCGAGACCTCCTACGACAGCCTCGACCTGGACTCGCTCGTCATGGTCGAGGTCGCCGTCGCGCTGAGCGGTCGCTACGACGTCTTCGTCACCGAGGAGGAGATGCGCGACGCCGCCACCATCGCCGGCACCGTGGCGATGCTCGAGGCCAAAGGCGTCCAAGCCTGAACCAGGCTCGCGCGTCCTGAGCCACCGACCTGGAGGACACATGCAGCAGCCCGGCTCGTTCGCGGACCTCGTGGCACTCGGGCCGTGGGAGACCCTGCCGGCGGTCCAGCAACCGGAATGGCGTGACCATCCCGCGTACGACGAAGCCTGTCGCTTCCTGGCCTCGGCGCCGGCGCTGGTGCCGGCGACGGAGATTCGGCAGTTGCGGGAGGCGTTGGCGAACACCGACGCCCTCCTGCTCCAACTCGGCGACTGCGCCGAAAGCTTCTACGAGTGCACGCCGCGGCACACGTCGGAGAAGCTGAAGGTCATCGACTCGCTCGGCGACCGGCTCGCCGCGCTCAGCGGCAGGACCGTCGTCCGGGTCGGCCGGCTGGGTGGACAGTTCGCCAAACCGCGGTCCGCGGCCACCGAATGGTACGAAGCCGTGCGGATACCGTCGTTCCGCGGTCACATGATCAATTCGGACATCGGCACGTCGGAGACGCGCAAGTCCCATCCCCGCCGGATGGTGTGGGCGTACGAGGCCAGCGACCTCGTGCAGCGGGTCGTGCGGACCTACCGGCAGGGCGACGGCCGCGCGGTTCCGGCGGACGGCCCGTGGTCGAGCCACGAGGCGCTGGTCGTCGACTACGAGTCCCGGTTGATCCGGCGAGAGCCGGACTCGGGCGATCGCTACCTGGGCTCGACCCACCTGCCGTGGGTGGGCGAGCGCACCCGTCAGCCGGACGGCGCGCACATCGCCATGCTCGCGTCCGTGGTCAACCCGGTCGGATGCAAGATCGGGCCGAGGGCGAAACCCGAGGAGGTCCTGGCGGTCTGCGCGGCGCTCGACCCGCGGCGCGAGCCCGGTCGGCTCGTCCTGATCGTGCGGATGGGCCGGGACCGGATCGCGGAGGCACTGCCGCCGATCGTCCGCGCCGTGGCCGGCGCCGGGCACCCGGCGATCTGGCTGAGCGACCCCATGCACGGCAACACGGTGAAGCTGCCGACCGGACTGAAGACCCGCTACCTGGGCGACATGACCACCGAGGCCGTCCGGTGCCGGGAGATCCTCGACGCGCACGGGCAGCGCGCCGCCGGTCTGCACATCGAGGTCGCGGCGGAGGACGTGACGGAATGCGTCGGTGGACCGGTGGAGGACGAGGACGACCTCCAGCGTTTCTACACGTCGCTGTGCGACCCGCGGCTCAACCCGCGGCAGGCCGCCACCCTGATCGAGGCCTGGTCGTCGGGCACTACCTGATCGAGTAGTGCACAACTACCCACGCTCGACCCCGGCCGGTGTTGCTCTTGGCGAGGCCCGCTGGCGATGATTCCGAAGGCAGGCTGCACTGCCCGCAGTATCGACTGCCGTCCATACACCAACCCTACCTACTGATAGGTGAGTGTCCGGATGTCGAGCAAGGTCGAGGAGCCGCAAGCAGAAAGCATAGTCCTGGCGCGTACGCCGGATGACCCCGTCTGGGTCTCGGTGTCGTCGTTGTTACCAGGCGACTCGCCGCGGCTGGCCGGGGAGAATCCCGAGCACGTGCTGCTGCTGGTGGCGGTGCGGGAGCTGCCGCCGATCGTCGTGCACCGCGGCACGATGCGGGTGATCGACGGGATGCACCGGTTGCGCGCGGCGAAGCTCCGCGGCGACGAGACCATCCCCGTCACGTTCTTCGACGGCGACGACGCGGCGGCGTTCCTGCACTCGGTCGGCGCCAACATCACGCACGGCCTGCCGCTCTCGTTGGCCGATCGGGAGTCGGCCGCCACCCGCGTGCTCGAGTTGTATCCACAGTGGTCGGACCGGGCCGTCGCCACCGCGACCGGACTGTCGCCCACCACGGTGAGCTCGATCCGGCGTCGCATGGTGCTGCCCGCGGGGCTCGACGGCGCCAGGGTGGGCCGGGACGGGCGCGTCCGCCCGATCGACGGATCGTCGGGGCGGCGACGGGCCAGCGCGGTCATCGCCATGAAGCCCGACGCGCCGTTGCGGGCCATCGCCGAGGAGGCCGGCGTCTCGGTCGGTACGGCGCGGGACGTCCGGGCGCGCCTGCAGGCCGGCCACGACCCGGTGCTGCCGCTCCAGCGCGGCCCCGCCGACCGGCGGCCGCCGGTGGGCGACGAGACCGGGACGCAGCCGCGCGGCAGGACGGTCGGCGCGCGGCAGAACGTCCAGTGGCCGTCGGTGCGGGGCAACCTGATCAAGGATCCCGCGGTGAAGTACGCCGAGAACGGGCGCGCGTTCGTCCGCTGGGTCGACGCACACGTCGTCGAGCCCACGCAGTGGGGTGAGCTCATCGGCGCCGTGCCGCCCCATTGGCGCAAGTCCGTGGCGGAGCTCGCCCGGTCGTGCGCCGGAGCCTGGCTCGCGCTCGCGAACGAGCTCGAGGAGCAGGAATGACGTCCACGGTGGACGGGCCGGCCGAGCGGGTTCCTCGGCCGCGCCCGCCGGACCGGCCGTGGAACCTGATCGTCGTCGGCGACGGGTCGGTCCTGGTCGGACTGTGTCCACTATGGCCGGCCGTCGTCGCCGTGCCGATCTCACCGCGCGTGGAACGCACCGAGCGTTCGTAGCCAGCCGTCAGCATCCGTAGCACGGGGGAGACTACGTGACCACGATAGATACCAAGCCGGGCAACAACGCCCCGGCGGCGCCACCCCGGAAACTTCTCGGGCACCTGATGGAGCTGCTGGAGAAGCGGCTGCACGAGTTCTTCCGGGCCGAGCGGGAACGGCGGTCCAAGGCGTACAGCCAGGCCGCGGACCTCGTCGGATCGGTCGCCGACCTCGTCGGTGCCGGCGGCAAGCGGGTCCGCCCGGCGTTCTGCCTCAGCGGCTACCTGGCGGCGGGCGGCGACCCGGAGGACCATCGGGTCCTGCGGGCGGCGGTGGCGTTGGAGCTGCTGCACGCCGCCGCGTTGATCCACGACGACATCATGGACGCCGCGACCCGCCGGCGGGGTGTGCCCACCGTGCACGAGCGGCACTCGGCGACCCACCGGCTGTGCGGCTGGCGCGGCGAGGACCGCCGCTACGGCGAGGGCGTCGCCGTCCTGGCCGGTGATCTGGCCCTGGTGTACGCCGACCAGTTCATGGCGGCCGCCCCGCCGCTGGTCGACGCGCTCTGGGCGGAGCTGCGGACCGAGCTGATCGTCGGGCAGTTCGTCGACGTCCACGTCGCGGCCGCCGCCGAGTTCCCGGTGGACCCCCAGTTGGCGCGGTGGATCGCCGTGACGAAGTCCGGCCGCTACACGATTCACCGGCCGCTCGAGCTGGGCGCGGCGATCGCGGGCCGGCCCGACCTGAGCGACGCGTTCGAGGCGTACGGCTCGGCGATCGGCGAGGCGTTCCAGCTCCGCGACGACCTCATCGACGCGTTCGGCGACGGTCAGGTCAGCGGCAAGCCGGACGGGCTCGACCTCGCCCAGCACAAGATGACCCTCCTGCTGGGTGCGGCCATGCAACGCGACCTCGGCATCCGTGACCTGGTCCGCGCGGGCGACGCGGGTGCGGGCCGGCTGCGCAGCCGCTTGCGCGAGACCGGCGTGCGGGTCGACATCGAACGACACATCGACCAGCTCGTCGACGACGGCTGCCGGGCCATCGCCCAGGCACCGCTGGCGGCGGGCTGGCGGGAAGAGCTGATCGAGATGGCCCGGCTGGTCGCCTACCGCGACCGCTGACGATCCCTCGTGAGGGAGACAGGAACATGAGCGGAAATCAACCGGGCAGCGTGCTGCCCGTGCTCGCCGCGGACCGGCTCGTCCCGTCGCGCTGGCAGACCGTGGTGGGTCTGGTCCGCATCTCGAAGGTATCGGTCTACCTGCACTTCTTTCCGTGGACGCTGGCCGCGCTGCTGGTGAGCCCGGCGGCGCTCGCGCGGCCGGGCGCCGTGCCCGCGCTGGCCCTGTTCCTCCTGTCGTCGGCCGGCATCGTGGCCCTGACGGCCACGGTGGACGATCTCGTCGGGCTGCGCAACGGCAGCGACGCGGCGAACTACACCCGACCCGGGTTCCGCCGGGACATCCGCCGCAAGCCCCTGCTCAGCGGGGCCATCTCGGAACGCCAGGCGGTCGTCTTCGCGGTGGTCGCCGGCGCCTTCGCCGCGGTCACCGGCGTCGCGGCGTTCGCCGCGCTCGGTTGGGACGTGCCGCTCTCCGCCGTGGTCATCTTCGTCGCCTGTGCGGTGCTGGGTCCGCAGTACTCCGGGGGCCTGCGGTTCAGCTATCGTCTCGGCGGCTCGGAGCTCCTGCTCGGGGTGGGCACCGTGGGCGGGTTCCTGTTCCCGTACCTCGCGGTGGAGGGCCGCTGGACGTCGGTCGGCGTCCTGCAGGGCGTGCTGATGGGCCTGTGGCTGGTCATGCTCGTCTCCTGCTCCAATGTGGGCGATCGCGACGGTGACGCGGCGGTCGGCCGGCGCACGCTGCCCGTCGCCGCGCCTATGTGGGTGGTCAAGGGCGCGCTGGTGGCCTACCTGGTCGTCTCCGTGACGACGATCGCCGCGCTCGCCACGTCGCCGACGATGCCCTGGTGGACGGGCGCGGCCCTGGTGCCGGCCACCGCGCTGCACGCCGCCCAGCTCTACCTGGCGATCGCGCGTGACCGCTGGCGCACCGCGCGGGTCGCCGCGTTCGTGGCCTACGACCTCGGATTCCTCGGCCTCGCCGTGGCCAACCTGTTCGCCGGATAAGGAGCTTTCGGCATGGGACGTTCCCCTTTCCACATCGGCAATGTCTTCCACTGGCACGCGGAACGTGGCCGGCAGACCGTCGTACACCTGGATCGGCCTTTGGACGTCGCGCCCGATTCCGGCACCGTGTACGACGGCGCGGCGCTCGCGACGACGGTGGACCGGCTCGCCGACTGCCTCTACGCGGCGGGGCTGCGCGCCGGCGACCGCGTGGTGGTCGCCAAGGACAACCACTACGACATGCCGTTGCTGGCGGCGGGTGCGGCACGGATCGGCGCGCTGCCGGTGATGCTCGCCCCGATCGCGTCGGTGGAGACGGTGCGGGCGCTGATCCGGCGTGCGCAGCCCGCGGTCGTGGTCGCCGGCAGCCGGCTGCTGCTGGACGCGGGCCCGCTCGCCGATCCGAACGTGCGGACGATCGCGGTGGGCGAGCCGGTCGCCGGCACGTTGTCCCTCGACGACCTGCGTGACGGCCGCCGAGCCCCGGTGCGGATCGGCGGGGCCGACGAGCCGATGATCTCCACGCACACGTCCGGCACCACCGGCGTCCCCAAGCTGGTGCTGCACACCGCCAACACGGCCATCGGGCGGTTCCCGGCGCGGATGGAGCGGTGCCCGATCCCGTTCCTGACCACCCGGCACAGCGACGTGACGGCCGCCGCGGTCTCGTTCGCACACATCCGGGTGATGGCCTGGACCGCCTCGCAGCTCAAGATGGCGCCACGCAAGGTGGTGGCGATCTCCGACCCCGGGCTCGCGACCGTCGAGCGGATGGTCGACCAGCACCGGCCCACGATCATGGAAGCGCTGCCGAACATGTTCCAGCGCTGGGAGGAGCTCGTGGCGCGGCGGCCGGAGCTGTTCGCGCAGACGCGGCTCTACGTCACCACCTTCGACGCCGTGCACGCCCGCACCGTCCGCACGTTCCTCGACGCGTCCTGCCGCCGATTTCCGGTGTGGGGGTGGGGACTCGGGCAGTCCGAGGTCACCGGCATCATCGTCAACCTGTTCACCCGGCGCACGGTGCGCGCCGGCGACACCCGTGGGGACCGGACCAACATCGGGTGGCCGGCGGCGGGCGTCCGCGTGCGGGTTGTCGACCCGGAGACCGGGCGGCGGCAACCGCGCGGCAAACCGGGGCTGTTGATGGTGAACACCCGTGCCCGGTGCCTGGCCTACCTCGGCGAGAGTGACCGCTACGAGGCCAAGTCCGAGGGTCCATGGTGGAACAGCGGCGACCTCGGGGAGCGGATCGGGTTCGGGCGCATCCGGCTGCTCGACCGCGAGGTCGACATGATGCCCGGCAACAGCTGCATCGAGCTGGAGAACGTCCTGCTGGACCGGCTGCCGGCGGCGGTGGACGTCACCCTGCTCGCCCAGCCGGGCCAGCCGCCGGTGCCGGTCCTGTGCATGCGGGACGGCACGCTCGATCCCGAGGACTGGGCCCGCGCCGTCGCCGGCCTGCCCGAGCTGGCCGAGCCGCGCCTGGTGCCGTGGGCGGACGTGCCGCGCACCGCCACCTGGAAGGTGCGCCGCCTCGCCCTGCAGGAGCAGGTGCTCGGCACCGCGCGGGCGAGCGGCACCGGCCGGTGGACCTGACCTCCCCAACCCTTCGGCGAAAGTAGGCTATCGATGGACTGGCTTCCACCGGCGATCTTCGACCTGCCCGACGTGGCGTCCGCGGTCTCCGAGCCACGCGACTTCCGCAACTTCTGGTTCTGGACCATCGTCGTCGGCCTTGGCACCTTCTGGGCGTTGGCCTATGGGCTGGCGATCCAGCGCGCGTTCGTGGACAAGTTCGTCGGCATACCGGTCGTGGTCGTCGCGATCAACTTCGCGTGGGAGTTCGTCCACTCGATCGTGATCGACCAGGAGCCCGCGCAACGGCCGGCCAACTTCGCCTGGGTCCTCATCGACATCGTCATCGTCATCCAAATCATGTTCTGGGGACACAAGGACTTCCCGTCGCTGCCCCGCAAGCTGTTCAAACAGCTCTTCTGGGCGCTGGTCGTGATCGCCGCGATCGAGCTGTTCCTGTCGGCGCGCGAGTTCCGGGACATCCTCGGCATGTACAGCGGCTGCCTGCTCAACGTCGGCATCAGCGCCGCGTTCATCGTGACGCTGGTCAAGCGGCGGTCGTCGGCGGGACAGTCGCTCTACGTCGGGATCTGCAAGATGATGGGCTCGCTCCTCGCCGGCCTCAACACGCTGATCATCTTCCCGGACCGCCACCTCGTGCTGTCCTGGTTCGTGATCATCTTCGTCCTGGACGTGATCTACATCAGGATGATCTACCGGCAGATCCGGGCCGAAGGTCAGTCGCCGTGGGCGCTCAACCGCCCGCGGGTGTTCCCGCCGGCCGAGCTGCTGGCGGCGGGTCGCGAGCGGGCGATGGCGGCTTGACGGCCGCCCGGCTCGTCGTGGGGGAGTGGCCCGGCCGCCCGGGCCACTCCGGCGAGCTTGTCCGGGTTGAGGATCGTGTAGATCCCGCTCACCTCGTCGCTGTCCGTGGCCAGCTCGAGCACCAGCACCGCGTACAGGTCGTGACCGGCGAACAGCAGCGCCGCCGGGTCGCCGTTGACGTGCGCCGGCCTGACCGTCAGCGGCGGCAGGCCGTCGACGTTCAGGCTGATCAGGCGCACCACCTTCGCCCGGCCCTCGATGACCCGCAGCGCCGCGGGGCGGCGCCCGCCGCCGTCGGTCAACAGCCGCACGCCGGGGGCCAGCACCTCCAGCAGCATGTCGACGTCGCCGCCGAGGGCGGCGTCGAGGAAGCGCTCGGTGGCCGCCCGGACCTGCTGCGGGCGCGCCGGGCGACGCGGCCGGCGGTCGCGCACGTGCCGGCGTGCCCGGTGTGCGAGCTGGCGGATCGCCACCGGGGTCCGGCCGAGCAGGTCGGCGATCTCCGTGTGGGGGTAGCCGAACGCCTCGTGCAGGACGAACACGGCCCGCTCCAAGGGCGTCAGCGTTTCCAGGACGACCATCACCGCCAGGGACACCGACTCACCGCGGACCGCGGGGTCCGTGGCGGGCGCGCCGGTCAGGATCGGCTCGGGCAGCCACGGACCGACGTAGCGTTCCCGGGACCGCCGCGCGTCGCGCAGCCGCGCCAGGGCGGCGTTCACGGCGATCCGGACGAGGTATGCGCGTGGGTTCGCGACCTCCGCACGCCGGGCGGACGCCCAGGAGACCCAGGTGTCCTGCAGGACGTCCTCGCTGTCCGCGACATTGCCGAGCAGGTTGTACGCGAGAGAGAAGAGCAGGTCGCGTTCGTCGAGGAACAGTGCGGTCGCGTCGTCCGTCGCACCGTCACCCATGGCCACTCCTCGTTTCGTGGTGTGACGTGCCAGGCATTTCGCGGGCGGATGTCACACCGCGGCGATCCACCACATCGTAGGCACGTCGAGACAAAGCGACCCCGAGGGAGTGAGACCCATGCTGGAGAAGCTGTCGCGGCTGTTGCTGCGGCATAGCCGGACGGTCCTGGTCTTGGCCGTCCTGCTGGCCCTGGCCGGCGGCGCGGCCAGCGTGACGCTGTTCGACAAGCTGACCGCCGGCGGTCTGGCCGACGCGGGTGCCGAGTCCGGGCGGGCGGCGGCGGTCCTGGACGCCGCGGGTCAGGGGCCGCCCAACCTGACGTTGGTGGTCAGCGCGCCGCAGGGGGTCGACGACGCCGCGGCGGTGCGCGCGGGTGGTGCCCTGAGCGAGCGGCTCGCCGGTGAGCCCGATGTCGGCAACGTGACCTCCTACTGGACTGCGGGGCGGCCGCCGCAGTTGCGCAGCCATGACGGCACCAAGGCGCTGGTCGGCGCCACGGTCCGGGGTGACGAGACGACCGTCAACAAGGTGCTGGCCGACCTGGTGCCACGCTACGAGGGAGCCCACGACGGCCTCGACGTCCGGGTGGGCGGCTCGGCGATGTTCTGGAAGGAGACGACCGAGATCAGCCAGGCGGACGGCGCCAAGGGCGAGGCGCTCGCGTTCCCGCTCACGATGATCGTGCTGGTCGTCGTCTTCGGCGCCATCGTCGCGGCCCTCGTACCCCTGTCGGTGGCGTTCGTGTCCATGTTGGTCGGTCTCGGCGTGTTGTGGCTGGTCGCCTCGGTGACCGACCTGTCGGTGTTCGCGGTCAGCGTGGTGACGCTGCTCGGGCTCGGTCTGGCCATCGACTACGGCCTCCTGATGATCAACAGGTACCGGGAGGAGCTTTCGGGTGGTCGCGACGCCCCGGACGCGATCCGCCGGACGATGGTCACCGCCGGTCGCACCGTGGTGTTCTCGGCCGTCACCATCGTCCTGGTCCTGTCCGGCCTGGTGCTGATCCCGCTGCCGGCCGTGCGCAGCATGGGCTACGGCGCGATGATCACCGCCATCCTGTCGGCGCTCGGCTCGATCACCGTGCTGCCCGCACTTCTCGCGGTGCTCGGCCCGCGGATCGAGCGTGGCCGGGTGTTCCGCCGGCGCGCGTCCGTCGGGGGCGTCGACTCGGGTTTCTGGCACCGCCTCGCGACGTTCGTGATGCGCCGCCCGCTGCCGGTCGCCACCCTGGTGATCGCCTTCCTGCTGTTGCTCGGCGCGCCGTTCCTGGGCATCCGCCTCGGGATGCCGGACGAGCGCTCGATGCCGGAGTCGTCGCAGGCGCGGCAGGTGACGACCCTGATCCGGCAGAACTTCGACGGCGCGGAGCTGAACACGCTGCAGGTCGTCGCGACCCGGGCCGAGTTCGCGTCGGTCGGCGCGTACGCCTCGCAGCTTTCGGAACTGCCCAACGTCGGCCGGGTGGACACGGTCAGCGGCAGCTACGTCGACGGCGCGGTGGCCGCGCCGGCCGGACCGACGCACCAGCGTTTCGCGATCGGCGACGGCGTCTACCTGTCCGTGGTGCCGTCCACCGCGGACGCGGACGACGCCCTGCACCTGGTCGAGGCGGTGCGGGCGGTGCCGGCACCGTTCCCGGTCCTGGTGGGCGGCGCCGCGGCGGTCAGCGTCGACACGACCGACGTGCTGATCGACCGGCTCCCGTGGGTGCTGCTCCTCGTAGCCGTCACGATGGTGATCCTGCTGTTCCTGCTGACCGGCAGCGTCCTGCTGCCGTTCCTGGCCCTGCTGCTGTCCGCGCTGAGCCTGACCGCCACCTTCGGCGCACTGGTGTGGATCTTCCAGGACGGCAACCTCGCGGGCCTGTTCGGCGGCTTCACGGTCACAGGCACGATCGCGTCGACGATCCCGGTGATGCTGTTCGCCCTCTCGTACGGGTTGGCGATGGACTACCAGGTATTCATGCTGTCGCGCATCCGCGAGGAGTACGAGCGGACGGGCTCCGGCACGACGGCGGTGGCGGTGGGCCTGGAACGCATCGGGCGCATGGTGACCGCGGCCGCCCTGGTCATCTCGATCGTGTTCCTCGCCTTCACGGTCTCGGGCATCACCTACGTCAAGGCGTACGGCATAGGCCTGCCCCTAGCGGTCCTGATCGACGCGACCCTCATCCGCGGCGCTCTGTTGCCGGCCCTGATGCGCCTCGGCGGCCGAGCGACCTGGTGGGCACCGGCACCGTTGCAACGCCTGCACAGCCGCTTCGGCCTGCGCGAGACCGACCCGCCGGGCGTCCCGACCGCGTCGGCGGTGTCGGTGCGCTGAACCACTTCGATACGGCGAGCTGTACGCATGTGCGTACGGCTCGCCGTGCTCGTGGGATGAGGTCAGACGACCATGCCGTCTGCGGCGCAGCCCACGCCTCGTCGTCGAGCAGGGCGTCCCGGTCTGGGCGCCAGTTCGCCGGGATGATCGCGGCGAGCCGCGAGCCGCGAGCCGCGAGCCGCGACCCGTGCGGGCCGCGACCCGTGCGGCCGCGATCTGCGATCCGTGAGGGCCGCGATCTGCGATCCGTGAGGGCCGCGATCTGCGATCCGTGGGGGCCGCGATCTGCGATCTGCGATCCGCGGGCCGCGGGCCGCGAGCCGGGAGCCGCCCGTCGGGAGCCGCGAGCCCCGAGCCGATTGCGGTGCTGCACGGCAGGTTCGCGCGGTGTGCGATGGACCCGCCCGGTGTCCCGATCGCGGCGGTGGTCTTGGTGCGCGGAAACGCGGCGAGCTGTACGCATCTGCGTACAACTCGCCGCGCTCGTGGTGTCAGGTCAGTTGACGTCGAAGACGACGACCGTGCCCTGTGCGGCGTAGCGGACGCCCTGGTCGTCGAGCAGGAACGAGAGCAGGGCGTACCGGCCCGGTGCCAAGTTCGGCTGGATGATCGCCGCGAGCGGTGAGTCGATGACCGGCATGCCCTGCGGCAGCAGGCCGACGAAGGGCAAGCTCGGCGGCGGCTGACCGTTGTCGACCGCCTGGAAGAACTGCGCGATCTCCGCGGCGGTCACGTTGGGTCCGACCGGGCGGATCACCGCCTCCTGGATCCGGCCCGAGAGGTTGGCGACCAGGATCGGTGCCCCTTGCTGCATCGTGGTGGGTGCCAGGTAGCGCGGGCCGTCGGGCGTGTCGATCATCGAGACCGTCGCGCGCGGCACCGGTGGTGCGCACGGTGCCCAGTGGGTGGTCGCGGTCAGCGGTCGGAAGCCGACGGCGCCGTTCGGGTTGGCCAGGATGTCCCGGTAGTTGATCAGGTAGTACGTGCCGGGCACCAGCGTCTGCGTGAACGTTGCCGGGCGGCCCACTATCGCGGCGACTCCGCCGAGCAATGTGGACTGGGCGTCGACCGCGATGCCCGCCTCGACCCGCTCCTGGCCCTGGCCGGCGAAGGCCACCCGCAGCAGCCCCACGAAGTCGTCGATGTCGACGCCCTCGTCGAGCCGGAACAGCCCCAGCACGATGCCGGTCGGGTCCGCGGTCGTCACCTGGAAGGTGCGCACCCCCGACGCGACCGAGGCGGGCGAGGTGAAGGTGTCGGCGCCGTCGACGACGGGGACCACCTCGCACTGCGCATCGCCGGTGCGCGCCGGGGCGGCTTGGGCCGCCGCCGGCGCGACGAAGGCGCCCGCCGCGACCGCCACCAGGAGCGCGGCAGCGGCCCGGATTGCCGTCCGCATATTTACCTCCGTATATTGGATTTCTTTGATCCATCCTTGCCTGGACGATCTGCGCGCGGCAATGTCGGCACGGGTAGTATCGACTACTCGATCAAGTAGTGGACCTCGGCAAACCCCGCCGGTTAATCTCCCTGCAATCCGCCAATCTCGCTTCTGATCCGCGAAATCGCGCGCGATGGAGCGCGGCCGCCTCGCGGCTGGCTGATCGAAAGGAGAAACGTCCGATGACGATTCTGGGGCGGATCGGCCGCCGGCGCCTGCGCGCCGCGGCGGCCGTCGCCGCGACCGCGGCCCTGGTGGCATCGCTGTCAGGCGCCGTCAAGGCAGCCCCGGCGGCGCCGACCTTCGACCTCGACAACGGGAACGCCCTGATCGGACTGATCTACCCGCGGTTCGACACCGTCGCACGCGACGAGCACTTCGGGCGTCCCATGTTGTACGGCGGTGACAGCGCGCTGCTGATCGAGATGCCGTGGTTCGATGCCCTGTCGCCGTACCACCCGACCGCCGTCGGCATCTTCTCGGACCTCGGGCGCCGTCCGGCGGCCGAGCACACGACGAGAAACAAGAACATCGCGGTCATCTATTCGGCTTTCACCTCGCTCAACTTCGTATTTCCCCAATACAAGGCGACGTGGCTGGAAATGATGTCGGTAGCGGGTCTAGACCCCGACATCACGGCCGCCGACCCGACCACTCCGAGCGGCATCGGAATTCTCGCCGCGAAGAATGCGATCGCGTCCCGAAAGCACGACGGCAGCAACCGCTACGGCGACGAAGGCGGCCGCAGGTACAACCAGCAGCCGTACGCGGACTACACGGGCTACCAGCCGGTCAACACGGCGGACCAGCTCCGCGACCCGTCCCGCTGGCAGCCGAACACGGTGCGCAAGCGCGACGTCTACACGGTCCAGGATTTCGCGACGCCGCAGTTCGGCCGGATGAAACCGTTCTCGTTCCAGAGCCCCGACCAGCTCCGGGTGCCGCGACCCACGGACAGCAACTATTTCCTCAACCGCAAGGCGTACAAGGCACAGGCCGACGAGGTGCTCGCGGCGTCGGCGGGCCTGGACGACCGCAAGAAGATGAGCGCGGAGCTCTTCGACGACCTGGTGCGGCCGTACGGCGCCGTCGCGGGCCGCATCGTCGTGGGCGGCAACCTCAGCACCGAGGACAGCATCCACTATGTCGTCACGGGCGCGATCACCGGAATCGATGTCACGATCGCGTCGTGGTACTACAAGCGGAAGTACGACTCGGTGCGCCCGTTCAGCGCCATCCGCCACCTCTACGACGACAAGAAGGTGACGGCGTGGGGCGGCCCGGGCAAGGGCACGGTCAACGACATCACGGGAGCCGAATGGCAGGGCTACCTGAGCACGCTGTCGATCGGTTCGCCTGAGTACCCGTCGGCACATGCCGCGCTGTGCTTCTCGTACGCGCAGCAGGCACGCCGCTTCATCGGCACGGACTCGCTGGGCATCTTCGCGCCGGTCCTGAAGGGCTCGTCACTCGTCGAGCCGGGCACCACCCCCGCCGCGGACATGACGTTGCAGTGGCCCAGCCTGACGGCGTGGGCGGACGACTGCGGCAAGAGCCGGGTCTGGGGCGGCGAGAACTTCCCGTCGTCGGTCGAGGCCGCGGAAGCTTACGGGACGAGGGTCGGCGACCTGGCCTACGACTACGTCCAACGCAAGCTGCACGGGGGCTGACCGCCGCCGCACCACACCCAGGCTGCCGATGGAGCGTTCCCCCGACCCTCCATCGGCAGCCTGCCGCCAGAGCGGCGGCCAGGCGGGAACGGGTCCTAGCGGAGCTCGTCGGCGCGGTCGACGAGGTCGGCCAGCTCGCGGACCGCGGGGTCTTCGGTGCGGTCGGCGGCCCGGTCCGCGATCCGCCGTAGGTCCGCGAGTGGGATCGCGTCCTCGCCGCCGCGCAGCGACTCCGCCAGATACGCCGCCACGTAGTCGACCGTGAAGCGCGGCGCCGCAGCCTCGAAGCCGCGGTCCACGTCCGAGACCGTGACTGTGTGCGCGGCCTCCGCCGGGTTGCGGGTGGCCGGGTCCAGCCAACGAACCCGCACCGCGGCCACCGGCGCGCCCAGGTCGACGTCGCCGGCAAGGCGCACCGCGTAGAGGGCCGTCACGCTGTGACCCGGGCCCACCTCGCCGCCGTCGACCGCGTCGTTGCGGAAGTCCTCGTCGGCCACCGCGCGGTTCTCGTACCCGATCAGGCGGTAGTCCCGGACCGTCCGCGAGTCGAACGTCACCTGGACCTTCGCGTCCAGCGCGCGCACCTCGAGCGTCGCCGGCAGCTTGTTGACGAACACGTCCCGGGCCTGCGACGGCTCGCTGACGTAGACGGCGAAGCCGTCGCCGCCGTCCGCCAGCCGCTCCATCAAAGCGTCGCCGTAGTCGCTCCCAACACCCACGCCGAGCAGGGCGATCTCCTTCGCCGCCTCCTCGCGCACCTGGCGCAAGATTGTGTCGGCGTCGGTCGAACCGGTGTTGGCCAGGCCGTCCGAGAGCACGATCACCCGGTTGGACGTGCCCTCCCGGAAGCCGTCGCGGGCCACCCGGTAGCCGACGTTCAGGCCCGCCGCGAGGTTCGTGCTCGCGTCCGGGCGCAGCCGGTCGATCGCCGCGTGCAGGTCGGCCTTCTCGGAAACCCGGGTCATGTCACGGAGTACGCGGGCCTCGGAGCTGAAGGCGACGATCGCCACCGCGTCCGTCGGGCGCAACTCGTCGACCAGCGTGTGCAGCGCGTCCCGGACCAGGTCCAAGCGGCCCGGCTCGGCCATCGAGCCCGACACGTCGACGACGAACGTCAGCGAGGCGTCCGGTCGGCGCGCGGCGGTCTCCGAGCGGGTCTGCAGGCCCACCCGCATCAGGCGCACGTCGCCGTCGGTGCGGTGGGCGGCCGGCGGGCGGGAGCCGTCCGCGAACACGGCGAAGCCGTCCCCGCGCGGCTCCGGGTAGTCCTGGTCGAACGCGTTGACGAACTCCTCCGGCCGGACCATCGTCGGGTCCGGGAGGTTGCCGTCCTGGATCACGCGACGGGCGTAGCCGTAGGAGGCCGTGTCGACGTCGACCGCGAATGTCGACTGTGGATCCTCCAGCGGATTCCGGTCGGTGCCGCCCTGTGCGAGGCCCGCGTTCGGGGCCGACGCCTCGCGGCTCGTCGAGTCACCGCCGCCGCCGGCCGAGCAGCCGGCCAGAGCCAGCAGCATCGAAACCGCCGCGACGCGTACCATCGTGCGCCTCATCGTTTCCTCCCCGCTCTCATGTCCTCTTCATTGGACAGACGGGGTACGCGCAAAGCTCCTGTCGTGGCCGAGCCGTTGCCGAAGCGCGACAACCGTGATCGTGGCGTGTCCTTCCGTGATCGTGGCGAGTCGCCGCCGAGACCGTTACGCGTCCGCGCCGAGACCTTGACCCGCGTTGGTACGGTGCGACGCGTGAGGCGAACCGGACCCGTCGTCGCCGCCGCCCTGCTCGCGCTGGGCACTCTCGTGGCGTCGTCCGCCCACGCCCACCGGCCCGCACCGGCACCCGCACCGGTGATCGAGGTGACTCCGGGCAGCGGCGCGGCCGGCCTCACCCTCACGATCGGCCCGCTCGAGACCGACCCCTGCGACCCGCGAATGTGAGATCCGCCCCGCACGGGATGGCCGGAGGCGGTGCGCCTTGTTGACGAGAACGTGCCGGATACCGACGTCGTCGTCATCGGAGCTGGGCAGGCGGGCCTGTCCAGCGCGTACCACTTGCTGGGTTCAGGTCTGACCCACGTCGTACTGGACGCCAACCCGGCGCCCGGCGGCGCGTGGCAGCACCGCTGGCCGACCCTGCGGATGGCCACCGTGCACGGGATCTTCGGCCTGCCCGGGATGCCCTTCGACCCGCCGGATCCGCGGGAGCGGGCCGCCGACGCCGTGCCGGCCTACTTCGCCGCCTTCGAGCAGAGGTTCGGCCTCGACGTGCGCCGGCCGGTGACCGTGTCGGACGTGTCAGGAGAGACCGACGGCCGGCTGCGCGTCGAGACCGACCACGGCACCTGGCGAGCCCGGGCGTTGATCAACGCCACGGGCACCTGGACGCGCCCGTTCCTGCCTTACTACCCGGGCGCCGAGACGTTCCAGGGCCGGCAGTTGCACACCGCCGACTATCGCGGCCCGGCCGAGTTCGCGGGCAAGCGGGTGGTGGTGGTCGGCGGTGGGACCTCGGCGGTCCAGATCCTGCTGGAAATCGCCGCCAACGCCCGGACCATCTGGGTCACCCGGCGCGAGCCCGTCTTCCGGGAAGGCCCGTTCAACGAGGAGTACGGCCGCGCGGTGGTCGCCAAGGTCGAGGAGCGGGTGCGGGCCGGGCTGCCGCCGCGCAGTGTGGTCAGCGTCACCGACCTGCCGTGGACTCCTGAGCTGGCGGCGGCGCGGGAGCGCGGCGTGCTGGTCCGCCGACCCATGTTCGCGCGGATCGTGCCCGACGGCGTGGTCCGGCCCGACGGGACTCATGTGCCCGTGGACGTCATCCTCTGGGCCACCGGCTGGCGGGCCGCCCTGGACCACCTGGCGCCGCTGCGGCTGCGCGGGCCCGGCGGCGGCATCGTGATGGACGGCACCCGGGTGGTCGCGGACCCGCGGATCCACCTCGTGGGGTACGGCCCGTCGGCGAGCACGGTCGGCGCCAACCGCGCCGGTCGGGCGGCGGTGCGGGACCTGCGGGCCTTGCTAGCCGACCCGGGCGTGGCCGGCGGTGCGGAGCAGGAACTCGGCGTTGCTGCCGGTGCGGGTGAGCTGTTCGAGCAACTGCGGTAGGGCCTGCGCGGTCTCCCGGCCGGCCAGCGCGCGGCGCAGCAGGTGCACGGCGGCCAGCTCGTCCGGCGGCAGCAGCAGGTGCTCGTTGCGGGTGCTGGACGCGTTGAGGTCGACGGCTGGGAAGATCCGCCCGTCGGCGCTGGCCCGGTCGAGGGTCAGCTCGGCGTTGCCGGTGCCCTTGAACTCCTCGTAGATCAGCGTGTCGCCACGCGAGCCGGTGTCGATCAGCGCGCTCGCGATGATGGTCAGCGAGCCGCCGCCGTCGATGGCACGGGCCGCGCCGAGCAGCCGCTTGGGCGGGGCGAGGGCAGAGGCGCCGACACCGCCGGAGAGGGTACGGCTGTTGTTGCCCGAAGCGGTGTTGTTGTAGGCGCGGCCGAGCCGGGTCAGCGAGTCCATCACGACGACCACGTCGCGGCCGAGCTCGACGAGGCGCTTGGCCCGCTCGATGGCCAGCTCGGCGGTCGCGGTGTGGTCCTGGGGCGGCCGGTCGAACGGCGAGGCGATGATCTCGCCGCGCACCGAGCGGCGCATGTCGGTGACCTCTTCGGGGCGCTCGTCGACGAGCAGCATCATCACGTGGCACTCGGGGTTGTTGCGCAGGACCGACTGGGCGATCGCCTTGAGCACCAGGGTCTTGCCGGCCTTGGGCGGCGAGACGATCAGCGCCCGCTGGCCCTTGCCGATCGGCATGACGAGGTCGATCACGCGGGTGGTGAGCACCCGGGGGTCGGTCTCGAGGCGCAGCCGCTCGCTCGGGTGGACGGGCGTGAGGTCGTAGAAGTCCGGGCGGCGGCGGGCCAGCTCCGGGTCACGGCCGTTGACGGTCTCGACGGTGTCGACCGGGCGGGGCCGGTCCTTGCTCGCCTTGCCGCGCTGTGCCTTGCCGCGGCTGTCGCGGTTGTCGTCGGCGCGCAGGGTGCCGACGACGCGGTCGCCGGGGCGCAGGCCGAGCCGGCGGACCAGCGGCGGCGGCAGGTAGGCGTCGTTGGGTCCGGGAGCATAGCCCTGGGTACGCAGGAAGTACTGGTCGCCACGCTGGTCGACGATCCCGTCGACGGGATCGTGGCCGGTGGGTGTCTCTTGTGGATCGATGGGGGTAGCGCGCACGCGCGTCTCCTTGATGGGTGTCCCCGTCTTCGCTGATGCGGGGCGGTTGGTCAATCGGGCGGTGCCTCGATCATGAATGGGCCTCCCCGGGGGGCAGCAGAAGGCTGCACGGCATCCGCGGGGGAACGGCCTGGCTGAACGGTAGCGCGCCGCCGCAACCCACTGCAAGCACCCCGGGGAGATCCCCTACGGGTGGGGCTGGCACCACCGTTGATCCGGACGGCCACCGGATCGTGCCGGCGTGTCGCCAAACCTAGCGTCGATGCCATGACCGTGACGACTTCCCCCTCGCCGGTCGCCACTGTTCTTCCCGCTCGGGAACGGGCCATCGACGGCTTGCGGGCATTGGCGATTCTCGGTGTCGTCTGTGGACACTGGTTGGTCGAAGGACTCAGCCCCGGGCCCGACGGAGGGCTGGTCGTCGACAGCCCGCTGCGGGTCGCCGCCTGGCTGGCGCCGCTGAGCTGGGTGCTGCAGATGCTCGGCCTGTTCTTTCTCGTCGGCGGGTACGCGGCGGGCCAGAGCCTGACCCGCTGGCGGGCCGGCGGAGGGACCGACCGGGCCTGGTTGCGGCGGCGGCTCCTGCGGCTGGCGTGGCCGGTGGTCGCCGCGGTCGCGCTGGTCAGCGCCGCCCTGCCGGTGGCGGCGCTGGCCGGTGTGGCGCCGGCGACGTTGCGCACCTGGGCGGTGCTGCTGGTGCAGCCGTTCTGGTTCATCGGCATCTACGCGGTGGTGACGGCGCTCACACCGCTGGCGATGCGGCTCGACCGGCGCTGGGGTTGGACGGCGGCGCTGCCGATGGCGGGGGCGGTCGCGGTGGTCGACGTCGCCCGCTACGGGCTGCACCTCGTGCCGGACTGGGCCGGTTATCTGACGGTCGTACCCGCGTGGATGTTCACCTACCAGCTCGGCGTGGCGTGGGCGCGCGGCGGGATCACCCGGGCCACCGCGTGGCGGCTGCTCGGCGGCGGCGCCGCGCTGTTCGTGGCGCTGTTGGTGGTCTTTCGCTATCCGGCGAGCATGGTGACCGTGCCGGGCGCGGGCCGGTCCAACTCGAACCCGCCGTCACTGCTCGTGCCGGCGCTCGCGGCCGTCCAGTCGGGCGCGGCGATCCTGCTGCGGGACCGGTTCGACCGGCTGCTGCACCGGCACGGCGGTCTGTGGACGGTGGTCGCGGTGCTCAACCTGTGCGCGATGACGATCTTCTGCTGGCACCAGACGGCGCTGGTCGGCGTGTCGGCGTTCGCGGCGTCGCTGGGCCGGTTCGCGGGGCTGACCGACGCGCCGCTGGCCGGCGGGTGGGTGGCACAGCGGTTCGCCTGGTTCCCGGTGCTGGCGGTGGCGCTCGGCCTGCTGGTCGTGCTGGTGCGCCGGTTCGAGCGGCCGGCGACGGTGGTCACCGCGCGCCACCGCGCCTTCGCCGTCACGGCGACGGCGGTCTTCACGGCGTACCTCATTATGGTCTATTGATTCAATTCGACGGCGTGCCGCCGCCTTCCGAAACTACGCTCCGTGTTCTCATGGGCACGTTGTGTGGACCTTCGGGAGGTCTGGATGGCGCGTTGGTACGCGGCGTTGATGGCGGTCGTCCTGCTGGTCGCGCCCGCCTCGCCCGCACTGGCCGGTCCGCCTGGGTCGGCGCCCGGGGCTCTCGTCTGGATGCCGGCGGGTGACGGGATCTTCTCGGTCGACGTGGGCGCGCGGACGGTCCGTTGGCGGTCGTGCGCGGTCGACACCGGGCGGGTCTACAACCCCGGGATGCGCGTGGCGGGTGGTGCCGCGGTCGGGCGGATCACCTTCGAAGGGCAGTCGTTCCGGTATCGGGTGCCGTTGGTCGGTCGTTCGACGGGGACCCTGGAGATCGGGCGGCGGACCTTGAGCGGGCCGACGGTGACCAGCCCGCAGCCGCCTGTCTCCTCGTCCTTGGGCCGGCGCCTGCTTCCGTTGGCGTCGCGGCTGCAGGCGATCGTCGATGCCGCGCCGGTCACCGCGGGCGTGTCGGTGCGCGACCTGTCGGGCCGGTTCGGCGAGCAGCAGGTGTCGGTTGCCGGCCGGTTCCGCCCGAAGGCGGCGAGCGTGATCAAGCTGTGGGTGCTGGTCGAGTTGATGCGCCGGATCGACTGCGGGCAGGCCGCGTACCCGGACACGGTGTTGGTGTTGCCCTCTGACGTCGTCGGCGGCACCGGCGAGTTGCAGCACGAGGACTTCCCGCAGGAGGTGACGCTGTTCCGGCTGGCCCAGTACATGATCAAATACAGCGACAACACGGCGACGAACGTGCTGATCGACTATCTGGGCGGCTTCGCGCCGCTCAACGCGCTGATCGACTCGATGAACCAACGGGAGACGGTGCTCGGGCGCAAGATGCTCGCGACGCCGCCGCCGGAGAACTACACGAGCCCGGACGACGTGATCTCGCTGCTGGGCGCGGTCTGGTCGGGCCAGGTGCTCGGCCCCGTGAACCGCGACCTGATGCTCAGCTTCATGCTCGAGCAGACACTGAACGGCAAGATCCCCGCGGCGCTGCCGTCGGGGGTGCCGGTCGCGCACAAGACCGGCGAGCTGACCGACGTGTCGCACGACGTGGGTTACTACCTCATCCCGGGTACGGAGATCGCGGTCGCGTTCCTGACCGCGGGCCCGGAGCCGTTGGGCGCGGCGACGGTGCGTGAGTTGGCGCGAGCGGTCTACGACTACATCGAGCAGCCGCCGCCGGTGGGCGCACTACCGATCACGGGCGGTCCTCTACTCCCGATGTCGTACGCGGGCGGCTTCCTGGTGCTGTTCGGGGCGTCGTTGATCGTTCTGTTCAGGCGATCCGGCTCTAGCACCGCGTTGGCTTGCTGGCTCAGGCGCGCGTGCACGCTGTTCCGCGCTGGTGGTTGTTGAGCGACGCTGCGGCGTGGAGTCGAAGCCCTTCGGCTCTGGCCCCGCTGTCGGTGGCTGTGCTCGCCCGCGGTGCCTGATGCGGTACCCGGCGAATCGGTGCTGGTGGTGGTCCCGCTTCAGGCGTAGAGGGGGCCGGTCAGGTATTTGAGGCCGCTGTCGACCTGGACCGTGACGACGCTCCGGCCTCTGGCGGCGACCTGCCGGGCCGCAGCGAGATTGGCGCCGGTGGAGGGGCCGCTGAAGATGCCGTGTCGGCGTGCGGCTTCGCGGGCGGAGGCGAACGCCTCAGCGTCGGGGATGGCGACGACCTCGTCGAAGTCGTCACGGGTGAGCTGCGGCGGCCAGTAACCGACGCCGCCGCCCTCGATGTGGTGGGTGCCGGCGGCGCCGCCGGAGAGCACGGCGGACTCGGCCGGCTCGACGGCGACGCGGTGGAGGTCGGGCAGGCGTTGCTTGATCGCCCGGGTGACACCGAGGAAGGCGCCGGCGGTGCCCACGTACCCGCAGAATGAATCGAAGCTTTTCACCTGCTCGAGGATCTCCTCGCCCATCCGCCGGTAGCCGTCGGTCATGTCGGTGTTGTTGAACTGATCGGTCCAGAACGCGCCGGTCTCGTCGGCGATCTCCTTAGCCCGCGCGACCATCGCGGGGATGAGCCGCGGCGTGATCCCGTCCGGGCTGTGGATCAGCTCGACGTCGGCCCCGAACGCCCGCATGGTCCTGATCTTCTCGGCCGCGAAGGCATCGGACGACACGATCTTGAGCGGGTACCCCTTGACGGCGCAGACGAAGGCGAGCGACGACCCGGTGCTGCCGCCGGTGTACTCGACCACGGTCTGCCCCGGCAGCAGCCGCCCGTCCCGCTCGGCGGCCTCGATCATGGCCAGGGCCATGCGGTCCTTGTACGAGCCGGTCGGGTTTGCGGCCTCGACCTTGACCCACACGGGCCCGCCGCCAAGCTCGACCGCCACGAGCGGCGTGTTCCCGATAGCGTCCAAACCGCCCATGAGCCCCTCCCGCCCCACCGACCGAGCCTGACACTACGGACCACGCTGCACGCCGGACACCCCCGATGCGCTACTCTGTAGCGGCTGCCGAGGGGGTCGCAACACCCTGACCGGCAACGGGACGTGGCGCAGCTTGGTAGCGCACTTGACTGGGGGTCAAGGGGTCGTGGGTTCGAATCCCGCCGTCCCGACAACGAAGAAGCCCTGACCATTGCAAACGCGGTCAGGGCTTCGATTTTCTTCTATTCCATGACCGCGACTTCTGCTCCCGCGACCGCCGCCCGGTCCCGGCCGGGTCGCAGCGGATCGGCGACGAACCCGCCGCCGCCGTTCGGCTGCCGCCATCCGGCTTCGCCCGTGAGCACGGTCCCGCCTGGCTGAACGGCGACGGCGCTTGGGATGACCTCGGAGCCGTCGACCTTCAGCCGGTCCACCCGCTCTGCGCGGTCTGGTGCCTGATCGTGAACCGGCGACAGGGCACGTATGGCCGCGCCAGCCGCATGTGGACCGTCCAGCTGGGACTCTTGAGCCGGCGAGGAGCGGGCTACTCCGTACGTCGCGCAACAACTATCGTGGGCATGTGACCAACGACGCGGCCGCTGACAGCGGCCCCCGCCTTGACAGTTCGGTGCCGCACTCCGCGCGCGTGTGGAACTACTGGCTCGGCGGCAAGGACAACTTCGCCGTCGACCGTGCCGTCGGCGACCAGGTACGCACCGTCTTTCCAGGCATCGTCGACGCGGCGCGGTTTTCGCGGGCGTTCTTGCGTCGTGCCGTCACCTTCATGGCCGGTGAGGCCGGCATCCGCCAGTTCCTCGACGTCGGCACCGGCCTGCCGACCGCCGACAACACCCACGAGGTCGCACAGCGGATCGCGCCGGAGGCGCGCATCGTCTACGTCGACAACGACCGATACCTGTCGGGTAGTATGCACACGTGGCTAGGTCTCCTGAAGGGAGCTACGCGTGGCACTCGGCGCGGGGTTCGTGCGGGTCAGCACTGGTAGTCAGGACGAGGCGTCTCAGATCAAGGTGATCGAGGGTGACGCCGTTGAGCGCGGTGTCACGATCGTCAAGTGGTTCCGGCTTCATGGCTACTCGGCGAGTCATGGGACGCAGGAACCGGCGTTGCGTGAGATGATCGCGGACATTGCGCGTGGCGACTACTCTACCGTGATTGTCACCGAGTCGTCCCGGCTGGACCGGCGGGACGATTTGGACGCTCAGGCTGAGATCCTGCTCGCTATCCGCTCCGCTGGCGGCGACGTGATCTCCATCAGTGAGCCGCAGTTCGGGCGGACCGATTTCGCGGGTCGTGTCGTGACGCTGGTGGCGCAGCACGCGAATGCGGAGAAGTCCAAGACGGTCAAGCGGACGACGTATCGCGGGATCATGATGATCCGCGACAACAAGGCGCATCATGGGCCGCTGCCCGCCTTCTGGGCGACGGAAGGTGTGCGTTACGCCAAGCAGGCGTGGTGTGAGGACCCTGCTGCTGTGGTGGACATCTACGAACGTGTCGCTAGCGGCGAGTCCCTTTTGAGCGTGGGGCGGGCCTACGACCTGTAC
>NZ_BONC01000021.1 GCF_016862515.1 Asanoa iriomotensis | reverse complement strand
AATACGACTCCACCCAGAAGATCTTCAGCAACCCGAGCCAGAAGAAGACCGAGGACTACATCACCGGCCGCTTCGGCTGATCCGTCCGTCCTCTCTCGATTGGGTCCGCGACGCGTGCGACCGCGCGTCGCGGACCTTTCTGGTAGCCGACGCCCGGCCTGCGACTCGTCGGCGACCCTCGCGTGACGGCGGTGTTCTGCGCCAACGACCACGAGCCTCGCAGTGGCTCGGGAGTCAGGCGGTCCCGACTCGGCGGGCGATTCGCTGCGTTTTGCCGGCCGCCCTGACCCGGCCGACCCCGCCGCAGTGGGAGCCGCTCGTCGTCGGCGTTCAACCATGGCTGCGGCGTCGGTCGACGGCGACCGTGCGCGGCAGGTCGGGTGCGGTTCGGGCGGGCGCCGACTCTGATGATTTGCGTCGGCCGGGCGCCCACCTGGGCCGGGCACCTGCTGGGCTGGGCGCCTCGCTGGGTTGGGCGCCTCGCTGGGTTGGGCGCCTCGCTGGGTTGGGCGCCTCGCTGGGTTGGGCGCCCCGCTGGGCCGGGCGCCCGGCTGGGCCGGGCGCGCCCTGGCGTTGATCGTGTGTAGCCAGTCAGCAGCACGTCGGGGCCCGTCATGATCGTGTGCGCCGGATCGGTGGGCCCGACGGGGTGTCGGACAGACCGGCTGCACCGGATCATCTCCGCAGCGCTCGCAACAACCGATCCGCCACACACGATCACGGCGGCCGCCGAGCCGTATCCACTCCCGACCGCCGACCAGACCGCCGGGTAGCCGCACCGCCCGCCGGCGGCGTCAGCCCCCGACGCGGATCAGGCGGGCCGACAGGTGGGGTGACATCGGCTGGTCGACGGCGGCCATGTCCTGCGCGTAGAGCAGGGCGCCCTCGACGATGCCGTAGAGGCGGTGGCCGGCGGTGACCTCTTTCGCCGTCGGCGCCCGCAGCACCAGGTCCGTCGCCATCTCGACGCGCGTACCGTCGATCTTGCCGATGTGCATCTCCATGATGCCGGTGGGCGTGGTGATCAGCACCTCGAGCTCGCCGGTCGCGCGGCCGTCGACGATCACCGGCCGCCACCAGCCGGACTCGCGGCCCGCCGGCTTGACCGGGAGGTTCTCCTCGTTGATCACCCAGGCGCGGGACTCGTAGTACAGGAAGGGGCGGCCGTCATGCGTGATCTTGATTTCCTGCCCGTAGTCGAAGTCCTCGATCGTCGGGAAACCGCCGCGGCCCCGACCGCGCCACAGGCCGATGTAGGGCAGCAGGGGCTGCAGCGCGGGATGCAGATCCGGGCCCTCGCGCAGGTCGTACGTCTCCACGAACGGATACGGCTCCACCGGCGGGGCGTTGAGCCACGGCGGGGGTGCGATCGGGTTCTCGTCGGTCACCATCTGCCCCTTGCTACGCGTGCTGCCAGATAGACCAGACCACCGGCCAGCGCGCCGAAGCCTGCCACGAGCAGGCTCACGAACCCGATCTCGGTCACCACGTGGTCGATCCTATGCTGAGCCGATGGCTCGTACGTTGATCGTCAAGGTCACCGCCGGGGCGGACGCGCCGGAGCGGTGTGCCCAGGCCTTCACCGTCGCCGCGACGGCAGTTGCCGCCGGGGCCGACGTCTCATTGTGGCTGACCGGAGAATCGTCCTGGTTCGCGCTCCCCGGCCGCGCGGAGACCTTCGACCTGCCCCACTCGGCGCCGCTGCAGGACCTGCTCGCGGCGGTGCTGGCGGCTGGCAAGGTGACGCTCTGCACCCAGTGCGCCGCCCGGCGGGAGATCACCGAGGCGGACGTCATCCCAGGTGTACGCATCGCCGGCGCGGCCGCCTTCGTCGAGGAGGCCCTGGCCGACGGGGCGCAGGCGCTGGTCTACTGATGGGCCGCGACTGGGTCGACTGGCACGGCGCCTACGCGGACCCGGACTCGCCGCTCTCCCGCCGGCTGAGCGCCGTGCGGGACCAGATCCGGCTGGCGCTGGACACCGCACCCGCCGGACCGATCCGGGCCGTGAGCATGTGCGCGGGCGACGGGCGCGACCTGCTGGGCGTGCTCGCCGACCACCCGCGCGCGGCCGACGTCTCGGCCCGGCTGGTCGAGTTGGACCCCACGCTCGCCGAGCGGGCCCGCGCGAACGCGGCGGCACTCCCGTCACGGATCGAGGTGCGCGAGGGCGATGCGGCCTTCACCGACGCGTACGCCGGCGCGGTCCCGGCCCAGATCGCGCTCTTCTGCGGGGTCTTCGGCAACCTGACGGACACGGACGTGGCGGCCACGGTCGCCGCGGCCCCGGAGTTCGTGACACCCGGCGGCGTCGTCATCTGGACCCGCCACCGCAGGGAGCCCGACCTGGTGCCGTCGATCCTGGACTGGTTCACCGCGGCGGGCTTCGAGCCGCTGTCGGTCTCGCCCAAGGAGGCGGGTTTCGGGGTGGGCGCGCACCGCTTCATCGGCCCGCCGCGCGACCTCGTCACGGGCCGCCGCCTCTTCACGTTCCAGCGCTGAATCCGCACCGTTTCCGCGGAGATCGGCTGACCGGCCTTGCTCTGCTTACAGATACGCACCACCCCGCTTGACCTGCGGTGCGTATCTGTAAGCAGAGCAAGGAACCGGACAAAAAGCACCGCGCCCTCCCCAAGACGGAGAGGGCGCGGAGGGGCTGGCGAATGGTCAGGCGCGGGCCTTGCGGGGGAGCAGGAAGCCCAGCGCGAACGTCACCGCGGTCAGTCCCAGCGTGATCAGCGTGACCCGCTCGACGCCCACGTCCAGGTGGCTGAAGAAGACCGTGCCCAGGACCGCCACGCCCAACGCCGCGCCCAACTGCTGCAGCGACTCCAGCATTCCGGACGCCGAGCCGACCTCGTGGTCGCGGACCTCGCCCATGATGATGTCGAACAGCGGCACGAAGATCATGCCCATCCCGATGCCGTACACCAGCAGGGGTGCCAGCAGTTCAGCCGTGCCGACGCCGGCGATCTGGAAGACCGGGTACAGGGCGGCCATGCCGACCAGCATCAGGGCCAGTCCGATGTGGAGGATGCGGCGGCCGAGGCGGTTGCGCATCGTGCTGCCGAAGCCTGAGCCGACGAACGCGCCCACCGCCCACGCCGACATCGTCAGGCTGGCCCGCATCGGGCTGTAGCCGAGCACCAGCTGCAGGAACATCCCCACCGCGAGCGAGAAGCCGGCGATCGCCCCGAAGAACACGATCACGAAGAGCACGCCCGAGGTGTACGAGCGGCGCGTGAAGACACTCAGCTCCACCAGCGGGTGGCGGCCCGAGCCGGCCCGGCGGTGCTGCCGGAGCGCGAAGGCGGCGAACACCGGCACCGACGCGGCGATCATCGCGAACATCCACAGCGGCCAGCCCTGCTCGCGGCCCTGGACCAGCGGGTACACCAGCAGCACCATGCCGATCGCGGCGGTGACCGCGCCGGTCACGTCCAGGCGGGTGCGGTTGCGCGGCGTCGTCGCCTTCGGCAGCGCGGCCCGGCCGGCCAGCAGCGCGAAGATGCCCAGCGGCAGGTTGATGGCGAACACCATCCGCCACCCCGTGCCGAACAGGTCCGCGTCGATCAGGGCGCCGGCCACGACCGGGCCGAGGATCGTGGAGAAGCCGATGATCGGGCCGAACGCGCCGAACGCCTTGCCGATCTCGTGCGGCGGGAACAGGTCCCGCAGCAGGCCGAAGCTCTGCGGGATCATGACGGCCGCGAACAGGCCCTGCACCACGCGGGCGGCGATCAGGCTCTCCGGCGACCACGCCACGGCGCACGCCAGCGAGGCGGCGACGAAGCCGACAACCCCGACCAGCAGCACCCGCCGGCGCCCGAACATGTCGCCTAGCCGTCCGCCGGTGAGCAGACCGACCGCCAAGGCCAAGGTGTACGACGCCGCGATCCACTGCAGGCTCGTGTAGCTGCCGCCCAGCGACGCCTGGATCGCCGGCGCGCCGACGTTGACCACCGTCGTGTCCAGCAGGTTCATGATCGTCGCGGCGAGGATCGCGAAGAGGCCGAGCCAGCGTCGTGGGTGGCCGGCCCGGGCCGGGGGTGCTTCGGCGATGCGCTGCGCCGGGGCGGCATTGACAGCCGGGGTGGCGGTGACAGTGGGTTCGAGGACGTCGGTGCTCACGGCAACCTCCGAAGCGGATCGGAATGAACTGTTCCGTAATCAACATAGCAGAGCGGAACGATCCGTTCCAGAGCTTCGGCCAAGATTTCCAGAACAGAACTATCCGTTCCGCAGCGTGCTAGGCTCGTGACCATGACGACAGTCCCGCTCAGCGGCCGCCGGGCTCAGGCCGCCCGCAACGACGAGGTGATCCTCGACGCCGCCCGTGAGGTCTTCGTCGCCGACCCGGCCGCGCCGATCGCCGCCGTGGCGCACAAGGCCGGCGTCGGCATCAGCGCGCTCTACCGGCGCTACCCGAGCAAGGAGGAGCTGCTCGCCAAGCTCTGCCTCGACGGCCTGCTGGTCTACGTCGGGATCGCGGAGGAGGCGAACGCCGCCCTCGACGCCGGAGCCGACCCGGCGGAGACGTTCGCGACTTTCATGCGGCGCATCGTCGACGCCGACACCCACTCGCTGACCCAGAAGCTGGCGGGCACGTTCCAGCCCACCGAAGACCACCGGCTCAGCGCGATCCGGGCCGGAGAGCTCAACGCGCACCTGGTCGAGCGGCTGCACGAGGCCAAGGTGGTCCGGCCCGACCTGGTGGTCGCCGACCTGGGCCAGGTCTTCGAGATGATCGCGGCCGTCCGCTTCGGCGACGACGAACGCCGCGGCCAACTCCGCCACCGCTACCTCGACCTGCTGCTGGCCGGCCTACTCCTGCCCGGCGCGACAGCGTTACCGGGCCCCCCGCCGTACGTCGGCGAGTTCGCCAGCCGCTGGGACAAGGCGACGTAGGTCCTATCCGACGGCTCAGCGCGGCCTGCGACGGGCCCAGCCGCCGCCTGGCGGCGTCCCGGGATTGCGCGGATACCGGTGTTGTATCCGGGCAATCCCGGGCCACCACCAGCCGACGCCTGGACTCCGTCTCGGCTCGCACTGAGCCGTCGGATAGGACCTGAGCCACCGCACTATCATTCGAAGGTGTCGGATTCCTCGCTCGCCGAAGTTCTGCGGTCGCGCGGCCTGCGGCTGACCGCGCAGCGACAGCTCGTTCTCGAGGCTGTCTACGAGCTCGGCCACGCGACGCCCGAGCAGGTGCACAACGCGGTGCGCGAGACCGCCGCCGGTGTGAACATCACCACCATCTACCGCACCTTGGAACTGCTCGAGGACCTCGGGCTGGTTACCCATACGCACCTCTCGCACGGGTCACCGACGTACCACGCCGCTGGCAGCCACCAGCACGTGCATCTGGTGTGCCGGTCGTGTGGCGAGGTCACCGAGGTGGACCCGGCGGTGCTCCAGCCGCTGGTGGACCAGTTGGCCGCGGAGCGCGGGTTCCGGGTCGACGTCGGGCACGTGGCGCTTTTCGGCGACTGCGGCGGATGTGAAGGGCAGGACCAGGCATGATCGACGCACCCGGTGCGGTCGCCGTCGAGGCGATCGACGAGGAGAGTCCGGACCACGGTGTCGCGGCGCACTACGGCGATCCGACCCGCGAGCAGCGGCTGCTGGCCGGCGACGTCGGGCTGGTCGACCGGTCCAACCGCGGCGTGATCGCCGTGCCCGGCGAGGAGCGGGCCTCCTGGCTGCACACCCTGACCACCCAGCACCTCGACCACCTGCGCGCCGGGGAGGGCAGCGAGCTGCTCGTGCTCTCGCCGCACGGGCACGTGGAGCAGCACGCGATGGTCGCCGAGGACGGCGACACCACCTGGCTCGACACCGAGCCGGGCGCGACCGCGGGTCTCCTGAAATACCTGGAGATGATGCGGTTCTTCACCAAGGTCGACCCGCGCGACGCCAGCGCCGAATATGCGCTGTTCTCGCTCGTCGGCCCCCGCGCGGTCGAGGCCGCCGCCACGCTCGACCCGAGCCTGGCCGACCTGCGCGCCCCCGACGCGGTGCCCGTGCCGGGCGCCAAGTTCACCAAGGGCGACGCACCGGACCGCCCGACCACGCTCTACGACGTGCGGACGCTGCCCGGTGGTGGCTGGGCCCGTCGCACCGCGCTCGGCGTCGACGTCCTCGTGCCCCGCGACCAGTTCGCCGCCGTCACGCGCAAGGTCCTGGACGCCGGCGTCGCACCGGCCGGGCTCTGGGCCTACGAGGCGACCCGGGTCGCCGCACACGTCCCGCGCCTCGGCTGGGAGACCGACCACCGCACGATCCCGGCCGAGATCGACCTGGTCGGCCCGGCCGTGCACCTCGACAAGGGTTGCTACCGGGGCCAGGAGACGGTCGCCCGGGTGCACCACCTCGGCAAGCCGCCCCGCCGCCTGGTGCTGCTCCACCTCGACGGGGTGACCACCGACCAGCCACCGGCGCGCGGCACCGAGGTCACCCTCGACGGCCGCACCGTCGGCTTCGTCGGCACCGCCGTCCGCCACCACGAGCTGGGCGCGGTCGCCCTCGCAGTCCTCAAGCGCAACGTCGCGGACGACGCGACCCTCCGCGTCGGCGATTCGACCGCCGCGATCGACCACCCGTAAGGGGACGGGCCTGTCCTGCCGGTCAGCGCGGCCTGCGACGGGCCCAGGCGCCGCCTGGCGGCGTCCCGGAATCGCCCGGATACGACACCGGTATCCGGACAATTCCGGGCCACCACCAGACGACGCCTGGACTCCGTCTCGGCTCGCCCTGACCGGCAGGACAGGCCCGGCCTAGGATCGCGCCATGACAACAACGACGTTGATCACGGTGGCGCCGACCGGGGCCGAGTCGGCCAAGGCGGACGTGCCGGCTCTGCCGGTGACTCTCGACGAGCTGGTGGTCACCGCCAAGGAGTGTGCCGCGCTGGGCGCCTCGGTGATCCACGTGCACATCCGCGACGGGCAGGCCAAGCCGACGCTCGACCTGGGCCGGCTCCGCGACACCGTGGCCGCGCTGCGGGAGTCGACGGATCTGGTCGTGCAGCTCTCCAGCGGGGGCGCGGTCACCGACCCCGAGGCCGACCGGCTGCGCGTGCTCGACGCCGCGCCGGACATGGCCTCCTGCACGATGGGCACGGTCAACTTCGGCGACGACGTCTTCCTCAACCGCTGGGAGTTCATCGTCGACCTGCACACGCGGATGCAGGAGCGGGGCATCGTCCCCGAGTATGAGATCTTCGACCTCGGTCACCTCGCCGCGCTGGAGCGGTTGCTCGACAAGCACGGGCTGCCGGCCGGCGGGCACGTGCACGTCGACTTCGTGATGGGCGTGCCGGGCGGGATGCCGGGCACCACCGCCGCGCTGGTCTCCTGCGTCAACGAGCTGCGCAACCTGCCCGCGGGCACGACGTTCTCGGCCACCGGCATCGGCCGCACCACGATCCCCGTGATGCTCGCGTCGCTGTCGGCCGGCGGTCACCTGCGGGTCGGCATGGAGGACACCGTCACGTACGCCAAGGGCCGCCCGGTCGAGTCCAACATGCAGCTCGTCGCCCGCGCGGTCGGCTTCGCGCAGCTCGCCCAGCGTCCGCCGATGACCCCGGCCGACGCGCGTGACCTGCTCGGTCTCAAGAACAACGCCTGATCACCAGAGGTACGGTCGCAGCCATGGGCAAGTTCTACGAAGGCGGCGTACGCCTCTCCGAGGTGATCCGGTCCGGCTTCCCGGAGGGTTACCACCACGGTTCCGCGGTGGTGCTCGACGCGGCCGGCACCCTCGTCGCCGCCGCCGGTGACGTCGAGTCGCCGATGTTCCCGCGCTCGTCCAACAAGCCCATGCAGGCGGTCGGCATGCTGCGCGCGGGGCTCCGGCTCACCGACCCGGCCGACCTCGCGCTGGTCTGCGCCAGCCACTGGGGTCAGGACATCCACGTCACCCGGGTCGCGGCGATGCTGCGGTCCGCGGGGCTCGACGAGTCCGCCCTGCGCTGCCCGCCCGACATGCCGATCGACCCGGAGGCGGCGGCCGACGTGATCCGGGCCGGCGGCGGGCCGACCCCGATCCAGATGAACTGCTCCGGCAAGCACACCGGCATGCTGCTGACCTGCGTCGCGGCGGGCTGGCCGACCGAGGGCTACCTGCGGCCCGAGCACCCGCTGCAGCAGGCGATCGCCGCCGCGGTGGCCGACGTCGCCGGCGAGGAGATCGTCGCGACCGCCGTCGACGGGTGCGGCGCTCCGCTGCTCGGCCTGTCGCTGACCGGCCTGGCCCGGGCGTTCGGCCGCCTGGTCGACGTTGGGAACGGTCCGTTCCAATCGGAATCCGATTGGAACGGACCGTTCCCAACAGCTATGCGAGCTGTCGGTGACGCGATGCGGGCCCACCCGGAGCTGGTCTCCGGGCGCGGGACGGTCGAGCAGCAGCTGATGGCCGCCGTACCCGGAATGCTGGTGAAAGCCGGCGCCGAAGGCGTCATGGCCGTCGCGGTCCCGGGCGCCGGCGCGGTCGCGATCAAGATGGACGACGGCGCCCACCGCGGCAACCGGCCGGTGCTGGTCAGCGCCCTGCGCCGGATCGGCGTGACCGGCGACGCCCTGGAGCGGGCCGCTGACGTGCCCGTTCTGGGCGGCGGTGACCGGGTCGGGGAGCTGCGCAGCCTCTGGTGAGCGCGGTCACATTGCTAACTGAGGTTAGCGTTTCGCTTGCAGGAGCTAGCAAGCGGGGCTAACGTCGGTGGCATGCCCTCGAAAGACCTGCCCCGCGACGTGGGGGGATTCATCCGCGATCTGCGGCGCAACGCGCAGATCTCGCTCCGCCAGCTCGCCGAGCAGGCGGGCGTCAGCAACCCGTACCTGAGCCAGGTCGAGCGCGGGCTGCGCAAGCCCAGCGCCGAGGTGCTCCAGCAGCTGGCCAGCGCGTTGCGGGTCTCCACCCCGGTGATGTACCTGCGCGCCGGCCTGCTCGAGGAGAAGGAAGGCTACGGCGTGTTGACCGCCATCGCCGCCGACTCCGACCTGACGATCGCCCAGAAGCAGTCGCTCAGCCAGATCTACGAGACGTTCCGCCGCGAGAACGCGCGGCACGCCGAGGCGGAGGCGGAGTCGGCCAAGCAGGCCGAGGCCGCGAGCGAGGCGGCCGCCCAGGCCGCGCGCGCCGCCGACGCCGCCGCGGCTGCGGCCGGTCGAGCCGCCAGCGGGCCCAGCACGCAGGCACCGACCGGCTGGCCCGGCGACGAAGAAGCCACCCCAACACCGGCGGCGAAGACCGCGAAGCCGGTGGTCAAGAAGACGGCCAAGAAGGCCGTGAAGAAGGCGGCACCAAGGGCCGCCGAGGAGGAGAACTGATGTCCCAGCCGAAGACGACCCGCATTCCGGCTCCGCTCTACGCGGCCGCCGGCGCCGGGGAGATGGCCTACCGTCAGCTGCTCAAGCTGCCGGCCATGGCCAACGACCTGGGCGACAAGGCTGCCAACAACGGCGCGGAGTGGCGGGCGCAGGTGGTCACCACGACCACCGACCTGCGCACGCGGGCCACCGCGGCCTACCGGCAGGCCAACCAGCGCGTGATCAAGATGCGCCGCGAGGACCTCGACGTCGACCGCCTGCGTGACCTGGCCATGCGCAACGCCGGCCAGTTCATCGTCACCGCGCAGGACCTGCAGGAGCGGGCGATCAAGTTCTACGGCGACCTCGTCGCGCGCGGCGAGCAGGTCGTGGGCACCGGCGTCGTGCAGGCCGCCGACACCGTGCGGGCCGACATGGTGGAGACCGGCAAGCCGATCCCCCCGAAGGCGGAGAGCAACGGCCACGGCAGCCTCAACCCCGCCGAGCCGAAGCCGACCAACGCCGCGGAGCCCAAGCCGGCCACCGCCGCGAAGAAGACCACCCCGGCTGCGCCGAAGAAGAACATCTCGAAGTAAAGACCGCGGAAAAGGGGACCGACCGGACTGGTCGGTCCCCTTTCGCGTACGCGTGGTCAGTCGGCGATCCGGACCCGTACCCGACGGTTGGCCTTGCCCTTGCTCTCGACCTTGACCACCTGCACCCGGCCGATCGCCCGCGTCGACGCCACGTGGGTGCCACCGTCGGCCTGCACGTCGAGGCCCACGATGTCGACGATTCTGATCTCCTGCTCGTCGGCCGGGATCAGGTTGGACTGCGTGCGGATGATGTCGGGCAGCGCCAGCGCCTCGGCCCGCGGCAGCACCTTCACCGCGACCGCCCGGTCCGCGGTGACCTCGGTGTTGACCAGCTCCTCGAGCTTGGCCTTGAAGTCCGGCGGCACCTCGGGGAGGTTGAAGTCCATCCGGGCCTCGCCGGGCTCCATGTTGCCGCCGGTGACCAGGGCGCCGAAGTCGCGGAACACCACGCCGCAGAGCACGTGCAGGCCCGAGTGGGTGCGCATGAGCATCGTGCGCCGGGTGTCCTCGACGGCGCCGGTGACCGCGGTGCCGACCGGCGGCAGGGGGTCGCCCTCGGCGGGGAGCAGGTAGAGGTCGTCACCCTTGCGGGTGCCGACGATCCGGGTCTGCGTGCCCTGCCAGAGCAGGGTGCCGTGGTCCGGCGGCTGGCCGCCGCCGCCCGGGTAGAAGGCCGAACGGTCCAGGACGATGCCGTCCTCGGGCGAGGAATGCAGGACCGTGCACTCCCACTCGCGCAGCGTCGGGTCGATCAGGTCGAGACGGTGAGTGCGGCCATGCTCGGAAACGCCCATGACCGGGCAGACTACTCCGGGGCGTTGAGGAAGTCGGAGATCCGGGTACGCAGGTCCGCGCGGTCGGTCCAGACCACGCCGGGCCGCTCGTACACGTGCAGCGTCGCGTTCGGCAGCGCCGCCGCGAGGCGCTCGGCGACCTCGACCGGGTGCAGATCGTCACCGGGTACGGCGATGACCAGCGCCCGCGCGGTGACGGTGCCCAGCTTCGCCACGTCCGGCAGCGCGACCTGCTCGCTGAGCGAGCCCAGGTCGGCCGCGAGGCCGTCGCGCATGAGCTGGTCGATCCGCTGCCGCAGGTAGGACCAGACGGCCGGGGTGCCGCGCAGGTTGGGCGGGATCTCGACGGAGATCGCGTCGGCGACCGAGGCGACGTCGCCGGCCGCGACCGCGGTGGCCAGGGCGGTCAGCCGTGCCTTGACGGCGGCCGGCCGCGGCAGGTCGAGCACCGCGGGAAGGAAGAAGACCAGGCGGTCGAACCGGTCGGGACTGTCGGCGACGAGCCGGGCCAGCGCACCGGCGCCGAGGCTGACGCCGAGCGCCCGGGTCGCGCCGGACAGGTCGGCGACGGCGCGCAGGTCACGGGCCAGGTCGGCGTAGGACCAGGGCCCGGGCGGCGCGTCGGAGCGGCCGTGGCCGCGGAACTGGAAGTAGACCTTGCGCCCTTCGACGGCGCTGCCCAACGGCCGGGTGACCGCGATGCCGCTGGCCAGGCCGTGCGCGAAGACGGTGGTGGGACTGCCGGTGCCGGTGATCAGGCGTTCCAGCCGCACGCCGTGTGGCGTGGCGATCAGCTCGGTCTCGGGCTCGGGCAGCGTGGGTCGGCCGCTGCGCGGTGCGCTCGGGCCGGGTCCGTAGGTCCGCGGACCACCGTCAGGCGGCGGTGGCCAGCGGAAGTCCCTCACCAGAAGCCTTTGCCGTCAGTCAGGTCTTTCAGGCCGACCCGCACGTCGAGCAGGTAGACCAGCGCCGCGCCGATGCCGATCAGGCGGAACAGGCTCAACGTGCCGAACGAGGGCAGCAGGGACAACAGGAGGCAGATGCCCAGGATGGCCAGCCAGCCGCCCTTCGGCAGAGAGCCGATCGCGGGGAACGCGTCGGTGCGTTGGGTGAGGCAGTGCACGAACGCGACACCGATCAGCACCAGCGAAAGGACCATGATCAATATGGAGATGCCGTTGATGACACTGAGGTAGAAGATCGGCGCGCTCGTGGACATGCCCCTAAGCGTACTTCCGTGGCGGCCGGTCGGGCGCCGGCCGGCTCAGCGCGGATCGGCGCGGCCGCCCGGACCGCGACCCCCGGGTCAGCGGAGGCTTTGCTCTGCTTCCACATACGCACCGCAGGTCGGGCGGGGTGGTGCGTATCTGTGAGCAAAGCGTGCGGGCGAGCGGCTGGCGGTGGTCCGGTTGGTGCGGGAATGTGAAGAGTCGGGTCAGTGCACGCCTGACCGCGGTTGGGTCGGTGTCAGCGGCCGGGGACGTAGCGCCAGGGTGGGTCGCTGCCGGGGGCGTCGTCGGCCACGTAGGTTTCGGTGACCTTCTCGTCGCCGTCGGGGCCGGTCCAGCGCCATTCGTGGGTCAGGGGGCTCGGCGGCAGGCCGTCGACGATGGGTACCTCGATCTGGGTGCCGTCCTGCGGGCCGCCGATGACCGGAATCCACGCTTTTGCCATGCTCCGATCATCGCGGGCGGTTGTCGGGCGCGCAGCGAATCGGCCCTATCCGGCCGGGTCGGGCAGCAGCGCGGCGAGCTTCTTCGGCGCCTGGATGCGGTAGCTCTCCGTCAGCAGCTCCCGCACCTCGGCCCAGTCGGTGCGCCGGCTGAACCGGAGCCCGACGACGTTGTGGCCCCAGTCGGCGCGGAAATAGGCGCGGCCGCCGTTGGCGAACGCGCCGACCTCGTCGTCGGGGGCGCGGAAGGTCATCACCACGAGCGGGCCGGTGGCGCCGGTGGGCCGGTCGACGGTGCGGACGTGGGCGATCGTCTTCATGCGGATCCGCCAGCGGACGCCGACCCAGGCATCCTCTTCGTAAGCCTCGGGCAGGGCCAGGCAGATGCGGCTCAGCCGGTCGAGGATCTCGGGTGGCACGTCGCCGGGGTCCGACATGGGCCGACCGTAGCGCCCGGGTCCGACAGTTCCGTAGCCTCGGGCCATGCCGAAGGTCACCCTGCGCCCGGCCGCGGAGTCCGACGCTGAAGCGGTCGCCGAGATCTGGCGGCACGGCTGGGCCGACGGCCACCTGGGCAACGTGCCCGACGCGCTGGTCGCGATCCGGACCCCGGAGTCCTTTCGGTCCCGAACGATCGACGGCCTGGCACACACGACGGTCGCTGTGGTCGACGGCGCGGTAGCCGGCTTCGTCATGGTCGTCGACGAAGAGGTCGAGCAGGTGTACGTGTCGTCCGCCCACCGCGGCTCCGGCGTGGCGGGTGTCCTGCTCGCGGAGGCCGAACGCCTGGTCGCGGCCGAGGGCTACCGCGAGGCCTGGCTGGCGGTGGCGCCGGGCAACGCCCGAGCCCGCCGCTTCTACGAACGCAACGGCTGGTCCGACAACGGCGTCTTCGACTACCCGGCCAGCACCGCCGACGGCCCGATCCCAGTCCCCTGCCACCGCTACATAAAGGCAGTCAACTAACGGGAAACGCCCCGCACCTCCGAAGAGATGCGGGGCGCGCTACCCCAGCAGTGCCTACTCGGAGTAGTTGGTCTCCGCGTAGACCTTCCACTTGGTGTTGAACTTCATCGCCTGGCACTCGTTCGTCGCCGTGTTCAACAGCTTGATCGCGCCCGGCAGGATGACATCCGTCTCGGCCGGGCTTGCGCTGGTACCGGCCGGGACGGCGTCCGAGAGACCGCTGGCGCCGGTGAGTTGCAGGAATCCGCGGCAGGTCTCCCGACTGGCGTTCGCGATGTTGGTGATGTCGTCGTCGGTCAGCGCAACCGGCTCGACCTTCGTGATCTTCAGTTGGGTGTCGTTGGAGTTCTTGACGGTGAGGGTGACGTCGGTGGCCTGGTTCGGCCACAGCGTCGTGTCGGTGGGCACTCCGGTAACGACGAGTTCGACGATGGCATTCGACTCGGCCGCGACGGCGCTCGAGGTCTTCTGGGTGCTGTAGACCGCGTACGCGATACCGGAAACCGCGAGGACGCCGGCGGCGGCGAGGGTGGCGGCGAGGATGCGCTTCGAACGCTTCTGCAAGGGAGGTCTCCTAGAGCGTGCCGGCGTTTCCGGGCCGGCGTAAACATGGCGGGGTCAACCAGACAAACCGGGTCTTTCCGGCCGGTTGCGGCGACGTAGGGAACTCTGCCTGAAGTGGCGTCAATGTCGGCATAGAGAACACGGTCCGTGGTTGTTCGCCGACAAGTGGTCCCATGGGTCGGACCGGATGACCCCGAATAGGTGACGGCCGAAAAACGCGATAAATGCTCGCCGCCATTCATTTGGAAACCGACTCTGATCCTTTTCGAATGGTCATGGAATGGCGCGCGGCCACCGGAGCCGCCGAGAGAACCCGCAGGTCAGAGCGGTTCGTGTCGCGACGACGAGCGAACGGCCCGCGATGTGCTAGCGGCATGTTTTCGCAGGTCAAGGCCATGGTGGCGACCCGCAAACACTGACGAAACCCCACGAAACAGACATAAGGGGCCACTCTAACGAGTTAAGCCGTCAGGATTTAGTTGCTCTATTTGTGCACAGAGAAGCTGGGACGGTTGCTTGTTGAGTGGAAAGTCGGACCTCCGGCACAGTTGTTGTTGGCGCCGGACCGCCTCCACCGGGCCGGCGCCATCAATTCGCCCAATTGAAAGGAACGCCCGCCATGCGCAGGGTCACCAAGCGGACCGTCACCGTCGTGCTCGCCGCCGCCGTCACGCTCGGGGCGTCGAGTGCCGCTTGGGCGTGGTGGAAGTTCGAGGGCCGGGCCACCGTCGAGGCCTCCGCAGCCTCGATCAAGCCGATCAAGGTGGAGACCCGCGACGTCGACGGCCTCTACCCGGGCGCGGAGAAGGACCTGCGGGTCGAGATCTACAACCCGAACCCGTTCCCCGTCGTTATCGACAGGGCGAGGGCGTTCGCGCGCACCGACGCGGAGCGCTGCGACGGTGACGCGATCAGCGTCGAGCTCCCGGACCAGCCGGTCCGGGTTGAGCCGGGCCGCAAGTCCTACACGTTGGAAGACGCGGTGCGGATGGACGAGGGCGTACGCGGATGTCAGGGCGCCAACTTCCGGGTGACCGTCCTCTACTCGGGCCAGAACGCGGCCTGATCGCGCGGCCGAAGGCAAAACGTAGGAGCGTTCCATGCGCAACATGTCCCAGCGCACCGCCGTCATCACGCTGGTGGCCGTCATCGTGGCCGGCATCGGCAGCGTGGCGTGGGCGGCCTGGTCAGTGACCGGCACCGGCACCGCGACCGTGACCGCGGCCGAGGTGACGGCGCTCCAGGCGACGGCGCGGCCGACCGGGAGCCTGTTCCCGGGTGGGTCCGCGGACATCGAGGTCAGCGTCACGAACCCCAACGAGTTCGCGATCGAGGTGCAGTCGTTCGCGCCGGACCCGCGGATCGTCGTCGACGAGGCGCACGCCGACGGTTGCGCGGCCGGACACGTGCGACTCAAGGCCAACAAGAAGCCGATCAGTGAACGGGTCGAGGCCGACGGCGGCACGCAGACGTTCGTGGTCAAGGACGCCGTGGAGATGGTCTACAACGCCCCGCAGGCGTGCCAGGGCGCGTCCTTCGAGATCACGCTCGCGCTCGCCGGCGTGGGCCTTCCCGATTGATGAAGCCCCCGGATACGCCCCAGCCATGAAGGTTGAACAAGTGAAACGACTGATCGCCACCTCACCCGCCGTGCTTGGTGGCATCGCGGCCGTAACCCTCGTCGCCGGCGCAGGGGCGGCCCTCGCCGCCTGGCGCGTCCAGAGCGACGAGGTCGTGCTGACCGCGGAGACCGCCACGCTCTCGCCCGGCAACAAACCCGTGGTCACCGCCGACGGCAACGCGGTCACCGTGTCCTGGACCCCCAACACGTTCGGCGAGCGGAAGGTCGACAGCTACCGGATCAAGCGGTACGACCTGGCCGGCGCCGCACAGCAACCGCGGGGAAGCTGCGAGGAGAACGTCGCGAAGGAGAGGTGCACGGACACCGGGGTGCCGGCCGGCTCGTGGCGCTACACGGTGGTGCCGGTCAAGGGCGGCTGGACCGGCCCCGAGAGCGCCAAGAGCGACGCGGTGATCGTGGCCGCGGACGGCAAGGCGGTGGTGATCCCGGAGCCCCCGGCCGACAAGACGGCCGGCCCGGCCGCCGGGCCGGCGATCGTCCAGCTCGGCGACCCGGCCACGCCGGGCGACCCGGCGACACCCGGCGCGGCGGGCGACACCGCGCCGGCCTGGACCCTGCAGCCCGGCGCCGACGGTGTGCTCGGCACGGCGGACACGCTGACCTACGCGGGCGGCACGCCGATCGACCCCGGCACGATCGTCGGCGGCTGGGCCGGCGGCCCGCGCCCGGTCGTCGTCGTGGCCAAGGCCGGCAACCCGGCCGTCCTCACGGTCGACGACGGGAGCACCCGGGTGTTCGGGCCGCTCGCGGTGCCGGACACGACCGTGCCGGCCGACGTCACGTACGACGCGACCCTCGCCGCGGCGCAGGGCCGGATCGTGGTGACCCTGGGCGCGGTCCGCAAGCCACCGGCGCCGCCGGAGGAGGCGACCACGCCGAGCACACCCACACAGTCCGCACCGGAGACACCGGGCACGCCGACGAGCGACCCGGCGGAGCCGAACACCACCCCGAACACGACGCCGGACACCACGCCGAGCACCACCGAGTCGACCGGCACCGTGGACGCGACCACCGAGCCACCGGCCGGCGGCACGGGCGGCACGGGCGGCACGGCCGGCAGCGAGCCCGAGGCCGAGCCCGAGACCCCGACGACCGAGACCAGCGGGCCGGCCGACGCGGACGTGATGCCGTCGGCGGCGACGGGCACCGGCGAACCCGCCGTCGTGCTCGTCGCGGGCCCGTAACCTCGCGCCCGCTCCGAGCGGTGTAACAACCGTGCAGCTCACGCCGAAGAAGGTCCTCGCCCTGATCCTCGGGATCGGCCTGCCGGTCGCGATCGGCGCCGGCTGGGTGCTCGGGCAGCGGGGTGCGGTGGCCGGCGGGCCGTCGGGTGGCTCGGGCGCGATGGGCAACGCGCCGCGCGAGGAGGTGCCGACGCCGGCCGCCCAGTACGACGTCTACGACAAGGCGCCGCTGGTGGTGCCGATGGCGAGCACCGGGCCCGTGACGCGCAGCGGCTCGGCGGCGGCGCCGAAGACCAGCGCCGCACCGCACCCGACCGCGACGCCCACCGTGGTGCCGGAGGACCACCCGCCGAGCCCGGGGCCCAGCCCGACGGAGTCGGAGGCGACGCCCGAGCCGAGTGCCGGCACCCCGGATAAAACCGACTAAACCGCCCACGGGTCACCCGGCCGGCCGTACGGTCAGCTCATGGGCCTGGTCTTGGCGATCGTCTCGGCGATCTGCTACGGCTCGGCCTCGGTGTTCCAGGCGGTCGCCGCCCGCCGGGCGCCGAGCTCGGCGAACGTCGACGCGAAGTCGCTGGTCCGCGTGTTCGCGCAGTGGCCGTACATCCTCGGCCTGGGTCTCGACGGCCTCGGCTTCGTCGCCCAGTTCATCGCGCTGCGCAGCCTGCCCATCTTCCTGGTGCAGGCCGCCCTTGCCGCCAGCCTCGCGGTGACCGCCGTGGTCGCGATCCCGATCCTCAAGCTCCGGCTCGGCGCGGCGCAGTGGCTCGCGGTCGGCGGCGTCTGCGTCGGCCTAGCCCTGCTCGGCATCTCGGCCGGCCACGAGAACGCCAACCAACCGTCGTGGGCGTTCCGGATCGGCCTGACGATCTCCGTACCCGTGCTGGCCCTGATCGGTCTGGCCGTCCTCAAGCTGAAGGACCCGCTGCGGGCGGCGAGCCTCGGCCTGGTCGGGGGTCTGTTCTTCGGCATCGTGGCGCTGGCCGCGCGTTCGATCGCCGACGTCGACTTCGTGCATTGGTTCACCGGACCCGAGGTCTACACGCTCGTGGTGGCGGGTGTCCTGGCCTTCGTCTTCTACACGATCGGCCTGCAGCGGGCGTCGGTGACGACGGTGACCGCCGGCTTGGTGATCGGCGAGACGGTGCTGCCGTCCGTGGTCGGGGTGCTGGCCCTGGGTGACAGCACCCGCCGCGGCTTCATCCCGGTGGCGGCGGTCGGCTTCGCGCTGGCGATCGCGGCCAGCCTGATGCTCGCCAGGTACGGCAGCCTGGAGGAGCCGGACGCCGAGCCCAAAGAGAAGAACCCGGGCACCGCGGAGTTACAGGCCGACTAGAACAGGCTGTCCGCGATCCGCCGCGCGCCCAACGGCCGGTGCACGCCGGGCTCGACCCGGTACGCGTCGGCGCCGGGCGTCGCGGTCACCGCCTCGACCAGCTCGGTGCCCACGTAGTGCAGCCCCGTGCCGTCGTCGGTTGCGTAGCCCGACGGCAGCGTGCCGTCGTCGACCAGCCGCTGGAAGAGCGCCTTGCGCGGCTGGGTGGTGGCGTCGTGGTGCACGCCGTTGCTGTAGGGCAGGAAGCCCAGCGCGTCGGTGACCGGGTCGAGGTCGTCGGAGAACGAGTCGGTGGTGCCGCCGACGTGCCAGCAGATGCTGCCCGCGCTGCCGCCGCCGAGCACGACGCCGGCCTCCCAGCACTCGCGCATGATCTCGTCGAGCCGGTGTGCCCGCCAGACCGCGAGCAGGTTGACCACGCTGCCGCCGCTGACCCAGATCAGGTCCTGGCCGAGCAGGAAGGACCGCACGTCGCGGACGTTGGGCTGGGGGAACAGCGCCAGGTTGCTGGCCTCGGCGTCGTCGGCGCCCGCCAGCACCGCGTGCAGGCTGGCGATCCCGGCCGGGTCGTCGCCGAACGCGGTGGTCACGAAGCAGACCTTGGCGCGGCGCACGCCGGTCAGCGAGATCGCGTGGGACAGGAGGGCGCTGCGCCGGTCGGGCGGTGTGCCGGGCGGCCGGTCGGCGGGTGAGACGGCGAAGATCTGCGGCGGACGCGACACGCTCTCGATCTTAAAGAGCGAACCGGCGGGGCAGACGACGCCCACCCCCGTAAGCGTCGCCCGCTCTCCGCCGGTTTTCAGGTGGCCGGCCGTCCCCCAACGGCGGGCCACCACCCCCAACGCAGTCGCTCGGTTTCCCCCGAAACCCCTCGAGCGTGGCGCCAACAAGAACGCTAGTTCTATGCGGGATCGGTGGACAAGCGAGAATGCCTGTCTCGCCCATCACATCGGTCCTTACCGCTCAGTACGCTCCGACGGCGTGAACAGATGCGTGAATGCCTGAAGGTTCGCGGTGGACTCGCCGCGCTTGACCCGCCACTCCCACTCGCGCCGGATCGCTGTGCCGAAGCCGATTTCGAGCATCGTGTCGAACGAGTCATCGGCATATGTGAGCACCGCGCCGAGCAGCCGGTCGAGCTCGTCCTCGGTGACACCGGCGAGGCCGACGCGGCCGGTGAGGTACACGTCACCGACCTGGTCGATGGAGAACGAGACGCCGTACATCCGGGCGTTGCGCTGCAACAGCCAGGCCCACAGCTCCTCGCGCCGCTCGTCCGGCTGGCGCATCACGAACGCCTCGACCCGTAAGGCGTGCTCGCCCACGATCAGGTTGCAGGTGGTCTTGAGCTTGTGGGTGCCCGGCAGCGTCACGACGTAGGACAGCTCGCCGGTGGGCTCGACCGCGAGCTCCCGCTCGGCGCAGACCCGCTCGATCAGCGCCGCGACCTCCGCCGGCGAGGGCGTCACCACGCGGTGGCGCCCGCGCCCAGAGCCGCCGCTTCGCCCTCGAGCCGGGCGGTCAGCCGCTCCCGATGCTCCGTCACCGCACCACCGTAAACCGCGAGCAGGCCGCTCGCCGTCCGCTGCCAGGAGAACTCGCTGGCGTGCGCGACGGCGCCGAGCGCCAGCGCGGCCCGCCGGCCGGGCGTGGCCAGCAGCCCGCCGAGCGCGCGGGCCCAGTCGTCGGGGTCGTGCCCGTCGACCAGCAGGCCGCTGATGTCGTCGCGGACGGCGGTGACCAGCCCGCCGACCGCCGCGGCGACCACGGGTGTGCCGCAGGCCTGTGCCTCGAGCGCGACCAGACCGAAGGATTCGTTGTACGACGGCACGGCCACCAGGTCGGCGGCCCGGTAGACGTCGGCGAGGGCGCTGCCGGTCTGCGGCGCCAGGAACCGCACGGCGTGGCTGATCCCCAGCGAGGCGGCCAGCTCGATCAGCGCGGTGGGCCGGTCGAGGCCGGTGCCGCTCGGCCCGCCGACGATCACCACGGTCAGGTCGCGGGCGATCTCCGGGTCGCGGGCGTGCAGCGCGGCCGCGGCGGCGATCAGCACGTCGGGCGCCTTGAGCGGCTGGATCCGGCCGACGAACGCGACGATGTGGCCGCGCGCGGGCAGGTCCAGCCGGCGGCGGGCGGCGAGCTGGTCGCCGGGGGTGAAGCGGTCCAGGTCGACGCCGGGCTCGACGACGCTGACCAGGTCGGGCTCGGCGCCGTACCGGTCGATCAGGTCGTGTGCCTCGAACGTCGTGTTGGCGACCAGCCGGTCGGCCTCGGCGACGACCTGCTCCTCGCCGACCACCCGGGCCAGCGGCTCGGGCCGGTCACCGGAGGCGAGCTGGGCGTTCTTGACCTTGGCCAGGGTGTGCGCGGAGTGCACCAGCGGCACGCCCCAGCGCTCCCGGGCCAGCCAGCCGACCTGGCCGGAGATCCAGTAGTGGGAGTGCACGAGGTCGTAGTAGCCGGGCGCGTGCGCGGCCTCGGCGCGCAGCACGCCGGTCGCGAACGCGCACATCTGCGCCGGCAGGTCCTCCTTGGCCAGCCCCTCGAACGGGCCGGAGATGACGTGCCGCACGAGCACGCCGGGCGCCATCTCGACGGTCGACGGGAGGTCGCTGGAGGTGGCCCGGGTGAAGATCTCGGTTTCCACGCCGGCCTCCGCGAGCCGCCGGGCGACTTCGGTGACGTAGACGTTCATCCCGCCGGCGTCACCCGTGCCGGGCTGGTCGAGGGGTGACGTGTGTACGGACAACGTGGCGATGCGTCGGGGGAGGGGCCAGGGCTGGGAGCCTCGCTGCCGGACGACGCCAGACGGCGCCTGCACCACATCTGCTCCTTCCGCGCGGGCCCATATTGTCGGGCGCCCATGTATCAACCGCTCCCCCAGGCGACATCTTCCCTACGCGCGCCGGGCTACGCCTACTGGCGGCGTGCGGACGTGACGGAGTTCATCCGCGAGTGAGGCGCGCCACGGGATGCGAGAGGATTGCGGGCATGCCGATCGCGATCGTCACCGGCGCCTCCAGCGGTATTGGCGCAGCCACGGCCCGCCGCCTGGCCACCGAGGGTTTCACCGTCGTCCTCGCCGCCCGCCGGGCCGACCGGCTCGACGAGCTTGTGACGCAGATCACCGATGCCGGCGGGGCGGCGGTCGCGGTGCCGTGCGACGTCACCTCCGACGAGTCGGTCGCCGCGCTCGCCGAGGCGGTGGCCGGCCTGGGCGACCAGGTCACCCTGCTGGTCAACAACGCCGGCGGTGCGATCGGCCTCGACCCCGTCGAGCACGGCTCGGTCGCCGACTGGCAGTGGATGTACGAGGTCAACGTGCTCGGCACCCTGCGGGTCACCAAGGCGCTGCTGCCCCAGCTCGAGGCGTCGCAGGCCGGCACGATCGTGATGGTCAGCTCGACCGCCGGTTTCATCGTGTACGAGGGCGGAGGCGGCTACAGCGTGGCCAAGCACGGCATGACCGCGATGACCGGCACGCTGCGGCTGGAGCTGGCCGGCCGTCCCGTGCGGGTGATCGAGGTCGACCCCGGCATGGTGCGCACCGACGAGTTCGCGAAGATCCGCTTCCGGGGCGACGAGCAGCGGGCCGCGGCCGTCTACGAGGGCGTCGAGATGCCTTTGACCGCCGACGACGTGGCCGACTGCATCGCCTGGTGCGCGACCCGGCCGCAGCACGTCAACATCGACCGGCTGGTGGTTCGGCCGTTGGCCCAGGCGGCACAGCACAAGGTCGCCAAGGGTCCCATCGGGCGGCAATCCTGACCGCGCGCCCGCGCGGGATGGTGACCCGCGGGACGACCAATCCCAACCGGCTGCGCCGGGTGGACAGCTGGATCGCGGACTGTGCCGGCCCTGTGCTCCGGGACGCCGAGGACCCGCTGGTGGTGGACCTCGGCTACGGCGCCACCCCGGTGACCGCCGTCGAGCTGCGGGCCCGGCTGGCCCGGGTGCGCGCGGACGTCCGCGTGGTCGGCCTGGAGATCGACCAGGAGCGGGTGGCCGCCGCGGCGCCGTCCGCCGACCCGCCGGGCCTGACCTTCGCCCGGGGCGGCTTCGAGCTCGCCGGTCTGCGCCCGGTGGTGGTGCGGGCGCTCAACGTGCTGCGCCAGTACGACGAGGCCGAGGTCGCGCGGGCCTGGGCGACGATGACCGGCGCGCTCGCGCCCGACGGCCTCGTGGTCGAGGGCACCTGCGACGAGCTCGGCCGGCTGGCCGCCTGGGTCTGCCTGGACCGTTCCGGGCCGCGCTCGCTGACGCTGGCCGCCCGGCTGTCCACCCTGGACACTCCGGCGACCCTGGCGGAGCGGCTGCCCAAGGCGCTGATCCACCACAACGTGCCGGGCGAGCCCGTGCACGACCTGTTGCGCGCGCTGGACGACGCCTGGCGAAACGCGGCGCCGTACGCGGCGTTCGGCGCCCGGCAGCGCTGGCTGCGGGCGGTGGCCGAGGTCAAGGCCGCCGGCTGGCCCGTGCTCGACCGGCCGGCCCGCTGGCGACTCGGCGAGGTCACGGTCGCCTGGGCCGCGGTGACAAAATTCTCCTAACCGGACACGACACCTAAATCGCCACCGCCTCGTTGGGACGTTCGACAACAACCCATCACACAGACGGGGAGGACAGGCTGTGCGTAACCGGCTGTCCCTCATTCTCGCCAGTTTCGCGCTGCTGGTCCCGGCGGTCGCGCTGAGCAGCGCGGCGGCGCAGGCCGCGCCCGCCTACGTGGTCGCGGCACCCAACGCCTGCGACCCCGCCACGCAGGGCTACAACTGCACGCCGACCGACACTCCGACGGAGCCGCCCAGGCAGGAGCCGGACCCCACGCCGACTCCGATGCTGCCGCAGACCGGCGCGGACGCGGGCGTGCTGGCCGGGGTCGGCGGCGGCGTGCTGCTGGTCGGCGTCGTCATCGCACTCTGGGCGACGGTCTTCCGCCGGCGCCAGCGTTTCGAGGCCTGAGCACAACACCCCCAGCCCGGTGCGTACCCGGGGGTCCAGTGGGGGTAACCGAAGGGGGTCCGCGCGAGCGGGCCCCCTTCTTCTAGAGGCTGCAGTTGACCAGGACCGGTTCCGGGTGCAGGGTCACGCCGAACCGCTCGTGCACGCCGTCGCGGATCTCCCGGGCCAGGTGGAGCAGGGCGTCCGTGCTGCCCTGGCCCCGGTTGGTCAGCGCCAGCGTGTGCTTGCCGGAGATGGCCACCCCGCCCCGGCCGGCGTACCCCTTGGTGAAGCCGGCCTTGTCGATCAGCCAGGCCGCGCTGACCTTGACCACACCGCCCGGGCCGGGCCACGACGGTGGGTCGCCGATGCCGGCGGCGCGGGTGCGCAGCGACTCGTACGCGGACGCGTGCAGCACCGGGTTGGTGAAGAACGAGCCGACCGACCAGGTGTCGTGGTCGACCGGGTCGAGCACCATGCCCTTGCCGGCGCGCAGGGCCCGCACCGCGGCCCGGGCCTCGGCCAGCGGCACCCGGTCGCCCTGCTCGACGGCCAGCGCGCGGGCGAGCTCGGCGTAGCGGACCGGCGCCGACTCGGTCGAGCGGGCCAGCTTGAAGTCGACGGAGAGCACGACCCACCGGTCGCTGTGCTTGAAGAGGCTGGTGCGGTACGCGAAGCGGCACTCCGCGGGCGCCATCCGGCGGACGGTGTCGTCGACCCGGTCGTAGACCTCGACGCCGACGATCGTCTCCGCGACCTCCTGGCCGTAGGCGCCGACGTTCTGGATCGGGGTCGCGCCCGCCGAGCCGGGCACGCCGGAGAGGCACTCGACGCCGGACCAGCCGGCGTCGACCGTGGCCGCGACGAACTCGTCCCACGGCTCGCCGGCCGCCACCCGGACCACGACGTCGGTCCCGGTCGACTCGACGACCTCGAGGCCACGGGAGCGGACGAGGACCACCGGGCCGGGCACGCCGGCGTCCGCGACGACGACGTTGCTGCCGCCGGCAAGGATCATGGCGGGTGCGCCGGCTTGTGCCGCCGCGCGTACCATTTGCACGATTTGATCGGCGTCTTCGGCCGTGCGCACCTGGTCAGCGGGCCCGCCCAACCGCAGCGTGGTGAAGTCGGCCAACGCTCGCGGAGCGAGCGGGCCGGCGGCGGTCGGTGGTTCGTGGCTAACGTCTGGCACGCTGTTCACCCTAGGCTGAGAGGCTCCGGCACTCGTGGCGACGGTCCGGCCTGCACCGAAGGAGCATCCGATGACCAGACTGCACGGCTCGAAGGACTTCTGGCTCGGAGGGCTGCGCGCGGAGTCGGCCGCGTTCGGGGCGGCGGTGGCCCAGGCCCCGCCGGACGCCCCGGTGCCGTCGTGCCCCGGGTGGACGATCGGCGATCTCGTGCAGCACCTCGGCGGCTGCTACGAGCGGACGGTCTGGCTGATCGAGCGCGGCACCACCGAACGGCCCGACCCCGACCACACCGCCTCCGAGGCGCCCGCCGGCGAGGCCGCGCTGGCCTGGTGGCAGATGCGCTGCGACACGCTGCTCTCCACTCTGGACGCCGTCGACCCCGAGGCGCCGGTGTGGAACTGGGCGCCGCAGTCCAAGCGGGCCGCGTTCTGGCACCGGCGGATGGCGCTCGAGACCGCGGTGCACCGCTGGGACGCGCAGATCTCGCTGGCGGCCAGCGAGCCGATCGAGTCCAAGCTCGCCGCCGACGGCATCTCCGAGGTGCTCGACACCTGGCTGCCGGCGGGCCGGCGGCAGACCGGCGAACGCCCGCACGGCGTGGTGCACCTCTTCGCTGCTGACACCGACCAGGAATGGCTCGTGCGGCTGCGCGGCGAGGGCGTCGCGCTGCTCGACACCGACACCATCCTCGACACCGACGAGCCGCCCGCCCGGGTGCAGGCCGAGGGCACGGCCAGCGATCTGCTGCTGGCGCTCTACGGCCGGGTGGGATTCGATGTGCTGGTGGTCAACGGTGACCCGACGCTGTTGACGGCGTTACGCACGGGGTGATCTCTTGACCAGGGCCAAGAACGGAACGCGCGAGCGGCCGACGCTCGAGGCGGTGGCGCGGCGGGCGGGCGTGTCCCGGGCGACGGTGTCGCGCGTGGTCAACGGCTCGACCACGGTGGCCGAGCCGATCCAGGAGGCCGTCCGGCGCGCGGTGCGCGAGCTGGGCTACGTGCCCAACCTGGCCGCCCGCAGCCTGGTCACCCAGCGCACCGACTCCGCGGCCCTGATCCTGCCGGAGACGCCGACCCGGGTGTTCTCCGACGACCCGTTCTTCCACGGCATCATCCGCGGCGTCTCGATGGAGCTCGACGCCGCAGACAAGCAGCTCGTGCTGCTGATCGCCGGCTCCACCGCCGGGCACGACCGGGTCGAGCGCTACACGATGAGCCGGCACGTCGACGGCGTCATGTTCGCCTCGATGCACGGCGCCGACCCGCTGCCGGCCGCGCTGATCCGGATGGGCATCCCGGTGGTGTGCAGCGGCCGCCCGCTCGGCCGGGCCACGGTCGAGGTGCCCTACGTCGACGTCGACCAGATCGGCGGCGTGGTCTCGGCCGTCCAGCACCTGCTCGACTCCGGCCGCAAGCGGATCGCCACGATCGCCGGCCCGCAGGACATGGTGGCGGGCATCGACCGGCTGACCGGCTACCGGCAGGCGCTGCGCGACTCCGACCGGCGCTCGATCGTGGCGATCGGCGACTTCACCCGGGAGTCCGGCACGGTCGCGATGCGCCAGCTCCTCGACGACGACCCCAAGCTCGACGCGGTGTTCGCGGCCTCCGACCTGATGGCGCACGGCGCGCTGCGGGTGCTGCGCGAGGCCGGTCGGCGGGTGCCCGACGACGTCGCGGTGATCGGCTTCGACGACATCGAGATGGCCCGCTACACCGAGCCGCCGCTGACCACCGTGCGCCAGCCGATCCAGCAGATCGGCCGCGAGATGGCCCGCCAGCTGATGCGCCTGGTCGCCGGCGAGGAGATCGAGGCCGTGACGATGCTGCCCACCGAGCTGATCATCCGCGAGTCCGCCTGAGCCGGGTGCAACAGATTCACGTCCGGCCACGTTCTTAGCGTCGTGGAACGACGGAGGTGGCGTGGACGCTGAGACGCGGCACGACTTCAGCGCCTTCGTCGCGAGCCGGTCCGCCGGGCTGTTCCGCTTCGCCATGGGCCTGACCGGGCACCCGCAGCAGGCCGAGGACCTGCTGCAGTCGGCGCTGGCCAAGGCCTACCGGCACTGGGGCCGGGTGCGGGACGGCAACCCCGAGGCCTACCTGCGCCGCACGATGTGCCGTGAGCAGATCGACTGGTTCCGGCGGCCGAGCTTCGGCCGCGAGCTGCCCAGCGACCGCCTGCCCGAGCGGCGGGTGTCCGACGGCACCGCGACCGTCGACCTGCGGCTCGCGCTGCGCGCGGCGCTCGGCCGGCTCAGCCCGAAGCACCGGGCGGTGCTGGTGCTGCGCTATCTCGAGGACCTGCCCGACGACGAGATCGCCGAGCTGCTCGGCTGCCGGCCGGCGACCGTGCGCAGCCTCGCCGCCCGCGGGCTGGAACGGCTGCGGGTGCTCTGCCCCGAGCTGGCGCCACGGTTGACCGAGGAGTGGCGATGAGCGCCGAACTGCGCCGCGCCCTGCGCGAGCTGACCGACGTGCCGCCACCACCGCACCTCGCGGCCAAGGCGATCCAGCTCGCCGAACGGCGGCGGCGCAGGCGGATCGTGGCGGGTGCCGCCGCGGTGGTGGTGGTGGTGGCGGTCGCGGTGGCCGTGCCGCTGGCGCTGCGACCCGGTGGCGACAGTGAGCCCGTGCCGATCGGGCCGACTCCGTCGGTGACCTCGCCGACGCCGGGTGCGTTGCCCGAGACACCACAGGTCGTGGCGGCCGCGTACGCGCGCGCCACACCGAACTCCGCCGGCAGCGGGCCGGACGACCGCCGCTCCTACGTGCTCGATCCGGCGATCGGCCAGTACCGGGAGCTTCCGTACCGGGTCGTGGTCCCGTCCCCCGACGGGAAGCGCTTCTTCGTGGCCGACACCCGACGTGGCGGGATCATGGACGGCGCGCGGGGCTCGGTGCGCTGGGTGTCCGGCTACGACACCTACGTCAACGGCGTCGAGTGGTCGCCCGACGGACGGCGGGTGCTGATCAGCAGCCTCGGCAAGGACGAGCCGGGCGGGTTCATGGTCGTCGACGCGGCCACGGCCAAGGCGGGCCGCCTCGTGCCGATGGCCGACATGCAGACGCTCAACTCCCGTGGGCTCGGCTTCTTCTGGATGCCCGACGGCCGGACCATCGGCCACACCCTCACCAGCGGTGCGGGGGAGAGCATCCCCGACAGGACGGTGGGAGTCCGCTTCTACGACCTCGACGGCAGGACGCTGCGCACGCTGGGGCTCACGGGCAACGCGGCCGTCCGGACGAGCGCCGACGTGTCGCCCGACGGTCGGCGGGCGGTGGCGGTCCTCGACTGGGGAGACGAGCACCAGGCCCGGATCGTCGACCTGACCACGGGCGAGGTGACCGCCGAGTTCGACGCGAAAGGGGTGGCCGGCTGGTACGACGACGACCACCTCGTGCTCCGCGGCAACGAGGCGCTGGAGGTGGTCGACCTGACCGGGCGGGTCGTGCGCAGCATGCCCGGGTCGGCGGACCTGCTCGACGGCGCGACCGTCCACCTTGTCCGGGCGGACGGGTTGCCGGCGAAGTCAGCCCGCTACGCGTTCTAGCTCGCGGACCCGCACCGCCCGGCGAGCCGCCTCCCGGTCGCGGGCCGGGCCGGTGAGCAGGTGACCCGCCGCGGCGAGCAGGCCGATCCCGCCGATCACGACCCAGTGCCAGTCGCCCAGGTGGTCGAGGCTGAGGCCGCCCAGCGCCGGCGTGAGGAACGCGGCCGCCGGGAAGGTCAGGCTGAACACCGACTGGTAGCGCCCGCGCAGTTCCTCGGGCGACAGCTCCGCGTTGACCTCGGCGTTGGGCGGTGCGGCGAGCATCTGGCCGACCGTCCAGACGACCGCGGCGAGCAGGTAGACGGCCAGGTGACCGGCGAAGGCGAGGGCGCCGAAGCCGAGACTGATCAACACCAGCGCGGCCGCGAGGACGGTGTGCTTGCGGCGACCGTCGATCAGCGGGGGCACGAACAGCTGGCCGACCACGATCAGCGCGGCGCTGACCGCGACGACCGTCCCGTACGCGGCCGGGCTGAGCCCGTCGGCCCGCATCGCCAGCGGCATGATCGTCGAGGTCTGCAAGGTCAACGCGGCGAGCAGGAACGTCAGCCCGACGAACACCAGGTAGGTGCGGTCGGTCAGCGCGGTCGCCAGCCCGCCCTTCTTCGCTTGTGCGGTGGTGTGGCGACGGAACGTCTCCGGCACCTTCCAGGCGATCACGACCGCGGTGACGGCGGTCGCGCCCGCGTCGGCGAGGAACAACGCCACGTAGCTGACCTCGGCGAGCACGCCGGCCAGCAACCCGGCACCGGCCATGCCCAGGTTGAACGACCAGAACTGCAGGTTGAACGCCCGCGACCGGCGCTCCGCCGGGACCACGTCGACGATCGCCGCGACGAACGCCGGCATCGGCATCGAGTGGGCCACGCCGAGCAGCAGGGTCAGCACCGCGATCACGGCCAGGCTGTGCACGAAGGCCAGGCCCGCCATCAGCGCCGCCGCCAAGGCGTGCGCCCAGAACAGGGTGGTCCGGCGGCCCCAGTGGTCGGCGAGCACGCCGCCGAGCAGTGTGCCGGCGACGCCGCCGAGGCCGTAGGCCCCGACGACGAGTCCGGCCAGGCTCGCCGAGGCGCCGCGCTCGTCGGTCAGGTAGACCGACATGATCAGCATGGCGACCGCGCCGACGCGGTTGACCAGTTGGCCGGTCCACAGGTACCAGAAGCTGCCGGGCAGGCCGCCCGCGGTGTCGCGCCACCAGGCCCGCAAGGCGCGGCCCCTCTCAGTTAAGAAGCTTTACGGTGGGACGCTACGAAGACGCGGCGGCGGGCGCCAGGGTGTCGCTGGTCACGCCCTGCGGAGCGGACGCCCGCGCCCGGGCGGCCGCGAGGGCGGCCGTGCGCCGCTCGCGGGCCGGGCCGGCGGCCAGGTTGATCGCGGCGGCCAGCAACGCGATCAGCGCGCAGCCGATCCACAGCGCGCTGTTGCCGAGCAGGTCGCGCACGAAGCCGCCGGCCACCGGCGCGGTGAAGCCCGCGATCGACCAGGAGAGCGCGAAAACACCCTGGTAGCGGCCGCGGACCGAGGCCGGCGCGAGGTCGGCGATGGTGGCCGCGGAGGTCGGCGAGTAGACCATCTCGCCGAGCGTCCAGACCAGCACCGTCATCGCGTAGAGCCAGGCGCTGCCGGCCACGGCGGTCAGGCCGAAGCCGATGCCCTGCACGATCGTGCCGACCGCGAGCACGCGGGCCCGGCTGTGCCCGGCGATCAGCTTGGGGATGAACAGTTGGCCGAGCACGATCAGCACGCCGTTGAGTGCGATCACCCACCCGTACGTCGAGGAGGAGAGGCCGTCGTCGGTCATCGCGATCGGCAGCATCGAGATGTGCTGGAGGAACACCATCGCGGCGAGCAGGTTGACCGCGGTGAACACCAGGAACACCCGGTCGCGCAGCACCGTGCCGAGGCCGCCGCGGTCGGCGTGCGCCGCCACGGGCCCGCGGGTGGGCCGGGTCTCCTTGATCTTGACGAACACGATGGTCGCGGTGAGCAGCGTCGCGCCCGCGTCGATGAGGAACAGCAGCAGGTAGTCGAGGTGGGCGGCGAAGCCGCCGAGGATCGCCGCCGACGCGAAGCCGAGGTTGATGGCCCAGTAGTTGAGCGAGAACGCGCGGACCCGGTCGCGGTCCGGCACGACGTCGACCATCATCGCCGCGAACGCCGGGCGGGCCGCCTCGGCGAACATGCCGAGGGCGAACGCGACGCCGGCGATCATGAGGAACGGCCGGGAGAAGCCGAGCAGCACCATCATCGCGGCGCCGCCGGTGTGCGCGAGCAGCAGCGTCGGCCGCCGGCCCCAGCGGTCGGCCAGGACGCCGCCGACCATCGTGCCGACCCCGCCGCCGGCGCTCCACAGGCCGACCACGAGGCCGGCCTGGATGTCGCTGAAGCCGCGTTCCTTGGTCAGGTAGACGGTCAGGAAGATCAGGACGAAGCCGCCGAGGCGGTTGACCAGGGTGCCGCACCAGAGGTACCAGAAGGTCCGCGGTAACCCACCCGTTGTCTCGCGCAGCCAGCTTCGTACCACTCAAGGCCCCCCATGGTAATGACCGTCACTCCGCGACGGCCTTACGCAACCTAAATTGCGAGCACCCTGGAAGTCACCTGGATTACCGCATGGCGGTCGTCACGCCGGGCGGTTGCGGGCCGCCCAGCCGGCTGCGCGAGGATGGCGACATGACTGTGGGGACGTTGGTGCTGCTCCGGCACGGCGAGAGCGAGTGGAACGCGAAGAACCTGTTCACCGGTTGGGTCGACGTCGACCTGACCGCGAAGGGCGAGACCGAGGCCCGGCGCGGCGGTGCCCTGCTGCGCGAGCACGACCTGCTGCCCGACGTGGTGCACACGAGCGTGCTGCGCCGCGCGATCCGCACCAGCGAGCTCGCGCTGGGCGAGGCCGGCCGGTCGTGGATCCCGGTGCGCCGGTCGTGGCGCCTCAACGAGCGCCACTACGGCGCGCTGCAGGGCAAGAACAAGAAGCAGACGCTCGACGAGTACGGCGAGGAGCAGTTCATGCTCTGGCGCCGGTCGTACGACGTGCCGCCGCCGCCGATCGAACCGGGCGACGAGTGGGCGCAGACCGGTGACCCGCGCTACGCGACCCTGCCGCCCGAGCTGATGCCGGACACCGAGTGCCTCAAGGACGTGCTGGGCCGCACGCTGCCGTACTGGTACGACGCGATCGTGCCGGACCTGCTGGCCGGCAGGACGGTGCTGGTCGCCGCGCACGGCAACTCGCTGCGGGCGGTGGTCAAGCACCTCGACGGCATCTCGGACGAGGCGATCGCCAAGCTGAACATCCCGACCGGGATCCCGCTGCGCTACGACCTGGACGCCAACCTGCGCCCGGTCACCGCCGGCGGCGCCTACCTCGACCCGGAGGCCGCCGCCGAGTCAGCGGCGGCCGTCGCGAACCAGGGACGCTGAACCGGCGCTACAACCTTGAGCCGGACGGCGCCTGGCCACGTGAGGGAGTGGAGCAGCGCGCTCGTGTGGTGCGGTGCCGTGGCCGAGCGAAGCAATGGTCGGACGGTGCCGCACCACACGAGCTTCCCGGCGCTGCGGAGCGACCGAACCATTCAGCTCTGTTCGCCGGTCACCAGATACACGACATGGTGGCCGGCGTTCACCGCGTGATCCGCGAAGCGCTCGTAGAAGCGGCCGAGCAGCGCGCCGTCGATCGCCGTCTCGGCGCCGTACGGCCAGTCGTCGCTCAGCATCACCTTGAACAGGTCGACGTGCAGGTCGTCCATCGCGTCGTCGTCGGTCTCCAACTCCGCGGCCGCGACCGGGTCGAGCTTCGACAGCACCTTGGCGATCTTGGCGGCCATCTTGTCGGCGACCTCCGCCTTGGCGGTGAAGACCGCCCGCAGCTCGGCCGGGACCGCGGGTGACGGGTGCCGGCGCAGGGCCGTCTTGGCCACGTGGTCGGCCAGGTCGCCCATCCGCTCCAGGTCGGCGGCCACTTGCAGGGCCGTGATCAGCACCCGCAGGTCGCTGGCCACCGGCGCCTGGCGCGCCATCAGGTCGGTGACCCGCTCCTCCACCTGCTGGTAGAGGGCGTCGACCTCGGCGTCGCGGGCGACCACGTCCTCCGCCGCGGCGCGGTCCGCGTGCAGCAATCCCTTGGTCGCCTCGCTCATCGCGGTGCGGACCGCCTCCGCCATGTCGACCAGCAACTGGCTGACGATGTGCAGGTCGGCGCGGAACTCTTCGCGCAAGGCCATCTCGGTGCTCCTGAACAAACGGTGTGTCGGTGGTGGAAGGGATGTGACCGAAGAGTATTGTCCGGTCACGCTTCGACTTATGTCCGGTTCACGGTAGGTGTACGTCACAGAACGCCAGTGAACGGAGCTGAGCCGGCCGGTGAACATTGTGCGATACGCGCCCGGTTTGCCCGGCCCGACCAGCCTGTTCGTTAACAATGACCCTACGATCGCCTCGTGGAATGGGCGATCGTGGCTGGCGTGTGCGTCAGTCTGTTGGCGGGCTTCGCCGCCGGATCGCTGATCCCGCGTGTCAGGCGGCGGGGATCAGCGCCCGTCGCCGCTACCCGCGCTGCTGGCGAGGGAAGGCAGGCGATGCACGATCCGCAACCGGGACTGGGTCGGAAGAGCCTCGACTCGCTCCGGGTCGGCGTCGTGGTGCTCGACGGGGACGACACGGTGGTGCTGGTCAACCCCGCGGCACGGGCGATGGGCCTGCTGCGTTCGGCCGGCACTCCGGGCAGCATCGCCGCGCACCCGATCATCCGTACCCTGGCCGGCCAGGTCCGCCGCTCCGGCGTCCGCCGAGAGGTCGAGCTGGACCTGCCCCGCGGTGACAACGACCCCCTCGGCGTCGCCCTGCGCGCGGTCGGCCTCGGCGGCAACTTCGTCGCGGTCGAGGCGGCCGACGTCACCGAGGCGCACCGCGTCGGCCGGGTGCGCCGGGACTTCGTCGCCAACGTCAGCCACGAGCTGAAGACCCCGATCGGCGCGCTCCAACTGCTGGCCGAGGCGCTGCTCGACGCCACCGACCCGACCAACGTGGGCCCGCAGCCCGGCGCCGGTCCCGAAGAGGACGTGGCCGCCGCCCGCCGGTTCGCCGAGCGGATCCAGCACGAGTCGACCCGGCTCGGCCGGCTGGTCAACGAGCTGCTCGACCTGGCCCGGCTGCAGGGTGCCGACCCGCTGCCCGACCCGGAGCCGGTCTCGCTGGACTGGGTCGTCGCCGAGGTGATCGACCGCACCCGCACGACCGCCTCCGCCCGGGACATCGAGGTCGTGGTCGACGGCAAGCGCGGGCTCACCGTCTACGGCAGCGACAGCCAGATGGCCACCGCGCTGGCCAACCTGGTCGAGAACGCGATCGCGTACTCGAAGGAACAGACCCGGATCACCATCTCGACCGCCCTCGACGACGACACCGTCGAGCTGTCGGTGGCCGACCAGGGCATCGGGATCGCGCCCGACGAGGTCGACCGAATCTTCGAGCGGTTCTACCGCGCCGACCGCGCGCGCTCCCGGGCCACCGGCGGCACCGGACTGGGCCTCGCGATCGTGAAGCACATCGCCACCAACCATGGTGGCCGCATAGACGTCGTCAGCACACTTGGGGAGGGTTCGACGTTCACCCTCCGGCTTCCGGCGAGCCCGCCGGACGCCGCCCTCCCGCTACCCCCCTCTATTGAGATCGTGACCGGATCGGTCGAGTCGAGCCGATCCGAGCGGTAAGGAAGGAAAGTCCGTGGCCCGCGTGCTCGTGGTCGAGGACGAAGAGTCGTTCTCCGATGCCCTCTCGTACATGCTGCGCAAGGAGGGTTTCGAGGTTTCGGTCGCACCGACCGGCACCTCGGCGCTGACCGAGTTCGACCGGACCGGCGCCGACATCGTGCTGCTGGACCTGATGCTGCCGGAGATGTCCGGCACGGAGGTCTGCCGGCAGCTCCGGCAGCGGTCGCGGGTGCCGATCATCATGGTGACCGCCCGGGACAGCGAGATCGACAAGGTGGTCGGCCTGGAGATCGGCGCCGACGACTACGTCACCAAGCCCTATTCGCCGCGCGAGCTGGTCGCCCGGATCCGGGCGGTGCTGCGCCGCCAGGGCACGGAGACCACGGAGCCGGACGTGCCGACCCTGTCGGCGGGCCCGGTCCGGATGGACGTCGAGCGCCACGTGGTCACGGTCGACGGCTCGGCGGTCCAGCTGCCGCTCAAGGAGTTCGAGCTGCTCGAACTGCTGCTGCGCAACGCGGGCCGGGTGCTCACCCGGGGCCAGCTGATCGACCGCGTCTGGGGCGCCGACTACGTCGGCGACACGAAGACCCTCGACGTGCACGTCAAGCGCCTGCGCTCGAAGGTCGAACCGGAGCCCTCGACCCCGCGCTTCATCGTCACGGTCCGCGGCCTGGGCTACAAGTTCGAGCCGTAGACCGTACATCGGTTGTACAATTTCGGGTATGAGTGCTGAGCCGCTACCGCCCGCAGAGCTAGAGATCTCCGTCAGCGAGGCCCGCGCCCGCCTCGCGGACCTTGTCGACGAGGCCGAGTCCGGAAAGGTGATCTACCTCAGCCGGCACGGTCGGCGCGCGGCTGCTCTCGTGCCTGCGGACCTGCCGGACCAGGTGGCCAGCGACCAGGCTCGGGCGTTCGCCCGCCGGTTCGCCGACCGACATGCGCCGCTCCTCGATCGGCTCGCCGAATGACCCTCTATCTGACGGTCGCCGACGTTATGGCCATTGCCGACGAGATCGGAGCCGGCGGCGAGCTGCGCGACCCGGGGTTGCTGAGCTCGGCAGTGGTTCGACCGCAGACCGTTGTCTTCGGTGTCGAGACATACACCGACGTCTGGGACAAGGCCGCGGCGCTGATGCATTCGCTCATCGCAAACCACCCGTTCGTCGACGGCAACAAGCGGACCGGCCTGGTGTCCACCTTGGCGTTTCTCGACAGGAACGGAATCGCGACGGAGCCGCTCGACGAGGATCTCGCCTACGAGCTGACGATCGGCGTGGCAGCGGGGAAAATCCGAGAGGTCCCGGAGATCGCGGCCGGTCTCCGGGGGTGCATCGGCTAGCGCTTCTTGCGCGGGGTGGCGGGCTCGGCGCTGCCGGTCAGGTTGCCCGCGCGGGCGATCGGGAGGCGGCGCTTCGGGTCCGCGGGGTGCGGGGCGACCAGGCCGCGGCGTGAGCGGGCCGCGCACAGCTCGGCCAGCTTCGCGTAGGCCGACTTGCCGACCAGCGCCGTCAGCTCCGGCTCGTAGGACTGCCACATCGCCTCGCGGCCGACGTGGGCCTCCGGTGACGACGTGCACCACCAGTGCAGGTCGTGGCCGCCGGAGCCCCAACCGCGGCGGTCGAACTCGGTCAGCGTGGTGATCAGGATCTTCGTGCCGTCGGGGCGCTTGTGCCAGTCCTGGTCGCGGCGCACCGGGAGCTGCCAGCACACGTCGGGCTTGTATTCCAGCGGGTGCACGCCGTCGCGCAGGGCCTGGGCGTGCAGTGCGCAGCCGCCGCCGGCCGGGAAGTCGGGGTCGTTGAGGAACACGCACGGGCCGTCGGGGCCCTGTGTCGCGGTGCGCCGCGCCGGCGTCTTGCCGTCGACCGTGTCCATCTCGGTGTAGTTCTTGAACCCGCGCACGTGGTGCTGCCAGGTCTCCGGCGTCAGCCGCTTGACCGCGCCGCGGACCCGGGCCTCGTCGTCGGAGTCGGTGAAGAACGCGCCGTGCGAGCAGCAGCCGTCGGCGGCCCGGCCCTCGATGATGCCGTGGCAGCCCTTGCCGAAGATGCACGTCCAGCGGGAGAGCAGCCAGGTCAGGTCGGCACGGATGAGGTGCTTGGGGTCCTCGGGATCGAAGAACTCCACCCACTCCCGCGGGAAGTCGAGGTCGACCTCGCGGCTGCGGGGGTCATCGGTGGCGTCCACGAGAACGCGGAGCTGGTTGCGTGCTGGCACCGAACAAGCCTACGCCCCGATCACGTTCGCACCCGCGTGCCGCACGGTATGCCGACAGGCGTCATAGGGTGCGGTCATGAGGCTGGGCGTGCTCGACGTCGGTTCCAACACCGTGCACCTGCTGCTGGTCGACGCCCACCACGGCGCGCACCCGTGGCCGGCGCACTCGGAGAAGGCCGTGCTGCGGCTGGCCGAGCAGATCGGCCCCGACGGCGCGCTCACCAAGGCGGGCGCCGACGCCCTGGTCAAGGCCGTGCACGACGCGCAGGCCAGCGCACGCCGGCTGCGCGCCGACGACCTGCTGGCGTTCGCCACGTCGGCGGTCCGGGACGCGACCAACTCGCAGGACGTGCTGCAGCGGGTCCGCAAGGAGACGGGTGTGCGCCTGCAGGTGCTCTCCGGCGCCGACGAGGCGCGGGCCACCTTCCTCGCCGTGCGCCGCTGGTTCGGCTGGTCCGCCGGGCGGCTGCTGGTGCTCGACATCGGCGGCGGCTCGCTGGAGATCGCGGCCGGCATCGACGAGACGCCGGACCTGGCGATGTCGCTGCCGCTGGGTGCCGGGCGGCTCAGCCGCGAGCGCCTGGGCGTCGACCACGACACCTCGAACCCGCCGGCGCCGAAGACCGTCGACGACCTCCAGGCGTACGTGGAGAAGCAGCTCGCGTCCGCCGGCGCGAAGCTGTCCGACGTCAAGTGGGACCGCGCGGTCGCGACCTCGAAGACGTTCCGCACCCTGGCCCGGCTGGCCGGCGCGGCGCCGTCCCGGCAGGGGCTCTGGGAGCCGCGGGCCCTGCAGACCCACGGCCTGCGGCAGGTGCTCGGGTTCATCCGGCTGATCCCGCCGCGCCAGGTCTACGAGCTGGAGGGGGTCAGCGCCAGCCGCTCGCACCAACTGCTGGCCGGCGCGGTGGTGGCGGAGGCGGTGCTGCGCCGCATGCACATCGACGCCGTCGACATCTGCCCGTGGGCGCTCCGCGAAGGCGTGATCCTCAGGCGCCTCGATCAGCTTGAATCTGCCTAAACGGCTTATTTTGGGGCGGCTCGTCCGAGTGGTCCATGCCACCTAGGGCTACCCTGACAGTCGTGACCTCGCGCACCCCCGTACTGCTGTCAAGCTCATCGGTCTTCCCCGAGCCGACCGCCGCGGCCTTCGAGATGGCCGCCGCCCTGGGCTACGACGGCGTCGAAGTCATGGTCTGGACCGACGCGGTGAGCCAGGATGCCGGCGCCCTGCGCGGGCTGGCTCACCACTACGGCGTCCCGGTGCTCTCCGTCCACGCGCCCTGCCTGCTGGTCACCCAGCGGGTGTGGAGCTCCGACCCCTGGGAGCGGCTGCGCCGGGCGGCCGAGCTGGCCGAGGCGGTGGAGGCGCCGACCGTGGTCGTGCACCCGCCGTTCACCTGGCAGCGCGACTACGCCCGCTCGTTCCAGCCGGGGCTCGACCGGATCGCCAACAAGCACAGCGACCTGACCTTCGCGATCGAGAACATGTTCCCGGTACGCATGGCGGGGCGCGAGTTCGTCCCCTACCAGCCGGGCTGGAACCCGACCGACACGGGCTTCGACGCGTACACCTTGGACCTGTCGCACTGCGCGGCGTCGCGGGTCGACGCGCTCGCCATGGCCGACGCGATGGGCGACGGGCTCAAGCACGTCCACCTCGGCGACGGCAGCGGCGAAGGCCGTGACGAGCACCTGGTGCCGGGGCGCGGCAACCAGCCCTGCGGCGAGCTGCTCGAGTCGCTGGCCGGGCGGGGCTTCCGCGGCGCGATCGCCGTGGAGGTCAACACCCGGGGCGCCAAGAGCCGCGCGATCCGCGAGGCCGACCTGCGGGCGGCGCTGGAGTACGCGCGCGCCCACCTGCCGGCCCCGGCCAAGGTCTAGACAGCAGCGAGGGTCGCCCGCTTGCGCGCCCGGTGGGCCGCGACGTGCGAGCGGGTGGCGCAGCGTTCCGAGCAGAACCGCCGGCAGTTGTTGGACGACGTGTCGAGGTAGACGTTGCCGCACCGGTCGTCGGCGCAGACGCCGAACCGGGCGCTGCCGTGGGTGGTCAGCCAGACCGCCAGGCCCCACACCGCGCCGGCGAGGAACTCGGCGCTGGCCGTCGCGCCGCGGCTGGTGACGTGCATGTGCCAGTCGCTGGCGTCGTGGCCGGAGATCCGCGGCTGGACCGGATGGTCCTTCAGCAGCGAGTTGATTTCGTTGACCGCCTCGGAGTCGCGTTCCGTGCTGCCGAGCTGGAAGACCTCGCGCAGTCGCCGCTGGGCACGGCGGAAGGTCGCAACATCACGCTCGGTGACGGCGTCGCACATCCAGGCGTTGTCGCCGCTGAAAACGGCCCGCAGGTCGTCGATGCCCTCCATCGGGGCGTTGACCAGGTCAACGGCGGTGCGCGCGTACGCATCGAAGTTCACCCGACAACCGTAGACGACGCGACAGTCCGGTGCCTCGTCCGTCGGGTCACTCCGCGACCGTGCCCCTCCGCTAAGTGATCATGGCCGGCTGCCAAGCTCGCCGAGAGACTCACGTGGACGGGCGTTACGCTGCGGGCATGCTCCGTTCGGTCATCCTTGCCGCCTCCCGGTCATCCCGGGTCGAGCGGCTCGTCGAGACGGCCCCGTTGACCCGGGACGTCGTACACCGCTTCATCGCCGGCGTCACCGCCGACGACGCGCTGCACACCACCCGCGACCTCGTCGGCAGCGGGCTCGCGGTCACCCTCGACCACCTCGGCGAGGACACGGTTACGCCCGATCAGGCGACGGCCATCAAGGATGAATACCTCGCGATGCTCGCGGCCCTGGGCGGCGCCGGCCTGACCCCCGCCGCCGAGGTCAGCGTCAAGCTCTCCGCGCTCGGCCAGAAGTTCGACGAGCAGCTCGCGTACGACCTGGCCCGGCAGATCTGCGTGGCCGCGTCGAACGCCGGCACCACGGTGACCCTCGACATGGAGGACCACACCACCACCGACTCCACTCTCGAGATCCTGGCCAAGCTCCGGCTCGACTACCCGACCACGGGCGCCGTGCTGCAGGCCTACCTGCGCCGCACCGAGGCCGACTGCCGCGAGCTGGCCACGCTCGGCTCCCGGGTGCGGCTGTGCAAGGGCGCATACAAGGAGCCCGAGTCGGTGGCGTTCCAGTCGGCGCTCGATGTCGACAAGTCCTACGTGCGGTGCATGAACATCCTGATGTCCGGCGAGGGCTACCCGATGCTGGCCACCCACGACCCGCGGCTGATCGCGATCGGCGAGGACCGCGCCCGCTGGTTCGACCGCTCGCCCGACGCGTTCGAGTTCCAGCTGCTGCACGGTGTGCGCCCCGACGAGCAGCTGCGGCTGAGCGGCGAGGGCTACACGGTGCGGGTCTACGTGCCCTACGGCACCGACTGGTACGGCTACATGATGCGCCGCCTGGCCGAGCGCCCCGCCAACCTGCTGTTCTTCGCCCGCGCCGTCAAATCGCGAAAATAGCTCGGCCGAAGGGCTGATCCCCTGATCGGGTGGTTGGCTTTAATCTCGCCCGGATGGCTGAGGAGACAGGTGCGCCGGCACCACGCCGGCGGACGTCGTTGTGGCTTTCCCTCGGCCTGGTGGCCGCGCTCGTGCTGTGCGCCGCCCCGGTCGGGGTGGGCGTCGTCGTGTTCCGGGGGCTCGACTCGCCGGCCTGGCCGGCGACCCCCGCACCCAAGGCGCAGCCGGCCCGCAGTCCCGTCGCGGGCGACGCGGAACGGGTCACCGCGACCTGGCTGCGCGACCAGATCGGTGCGGCGCTGACCGCGCAGGGCACCGCGCTCCTGGCCGGAGACCAGGCCGGCTTCCTCGCGACCGCCGACCCGGCGAGCCCGGCGGCGGCGACCCTGCGGGCGCAGTTCGCGTCCCTGCGGGCCATGAAGGTCACCAAGTGGGCGCCCTCGGCCGACTCCCTGCCGTCGTCGGTGGGCTCGCGCAAGTGGCGCACGCTGATCGAGGTGCGGCACTGCTTCGTCGAGCCCGACTGCCAACCGATGACCATCACCTACGGCACGGTCTGGACCGACACCCCGGCCGGGCTCACGCTGGTCGGCATCGAGCCGTCCATGTCCACGTACGACGGCCCCCGCCCGTGGGAGGTCTCCACGCTGGTGGTCGCGACCGGCAAGCGGGTCCTGGTGGCCACGACGCCGGCCCTGCGGGCGCAGCTGCCCACGGTGCTGGCCGAGGCGGAGAAGGCCGCCGTGGTGGCCGACCGGTACGCGGTGGGCGGGCCGCCCCCGGCGCACTACGAGGTCTTCTACGCGGGCACCGCGGAGTGGAAGCGCTGGTTCGGCGGCAACCGCCCGGCGTGGACCGCGGGCTACGCGCTGCCGGTCGGCGGCAAGCAGGTCGACGTGGTGGTCAACGCGGCCGCACCGCAGCGCAACAAGCTCGACGACCTGCTCCGGCACGAGATGACGCACGCCTCGACGATGCCCTCCGACGGGTTCCCGACGTCGGCCTGGTGGCTGGTCGAGGGCATCGCGGAGCTGGCGGCCTCGGGCGGTGCGGCGCCGCAGTCCTACGAGGGCATCGAGGAGGTCCGCAAGGTGGTCAAGGAGCGCGGCTGGAACGGCCCCCTGGACGACCTCAAGATCGCGGACGGCGCGGCCGACTGGGAGGTCGCCGGTGCGTACGGCATCGGCTATCTCGCCGTCCGCCAGCTCGCGGAGCGCTTCGGTGAGCCCGACGTGCTGGCATTCATGAAGGCGGTCACCCACGACCGGATGCCGATCGACGACGCGAGCCGCGAGGTCTTCGGCGAGCCCTGGTCGGTGCTCAACGATCAATGCGTGGCGGCGGTGCGGGCGGCCGCCGGCTGATCGACGTCGGTGCTGGTGGGGCGCGTGTGGCGGGCCGCACCGGCGCCGCGAGCCATCCGACACCCCGTGAAATGTCCCCTTTAGGGGGTAATTTCGGGAAAACTCGGTGAGTTGACTTGACGGATCATGATCAAACCCGCGAAGGCATCGCGCCGGTAACAGCGGCACCGTTACCGTACTAGTTACACGCGCGACTGAGGGCGCGCGCCGGGGATGGATTGGTTGGTGAGCCATGGCAGGATCACCACAAGCCGACAGGCTGTCGGAGGTCAAGTTCCTCACGGTCGCCGAAGTGGCGACATTGATGCGGGTGTCGAAGATGACGGTCTACCGCTTGGTGCATTCGGGTGATCTCACCGCGGTGCGCGTCGGTCGATCGTTCCGGGTTCCGGAGCACGCTGTGAACGAATACCTACGCGGCGCGTTCCAAGAGTCCGCATAAGAGCGACCAGGAGCCGGTCGCGGGGCTGCTTCGGTCCCGCGACCGGGGTCGCTTTGGTCGCCGTGACGGTCGACGCGTACCCTGGATCGCGATTCTGACCCCGCTGTGGTGCAATGCGCCCGCAGGCCGGGTCGGGTCCGATGTCAGATCGCCGTCGGCCTTCACCTCCCCGTGTCGTCCGGCGCATGTCGCACGTTCACTGGGAGAGGGCTGTCGTATGGGCTCGGTGGTCAAGAAGCGCCGCAAGCGTATGGCCAAGAAGAAGCACCGCAAGCTGCTGCGCAAGACCCGCGTCCAGCGCCGTCGTCTCGGCAAGTGACGAGGTAGGAGCCCGGGCCGTCGGCCCGGGTCTGACCTCGTCAGCGGCTCGGTGCGTCCGCGCGGCACCCTCCTGAGCATTGACCGGAGGCCAACGTGAGGTCGCGACCAACAGGTTCGGTTGTCGTCACCGGCGTCAGCCGGTTCCTGGGCGCCCACGTGGCCGCCCGGCTCGCGGGCGACGACCGGATCGACCGCGTGGTCGGGCTCGACCCCAACGCGCCGCCGCCGGAGTTCGCCCACCTGCTCGACGGGGTCGAGCAGGTGCGTGGCGACGCGGGGTCGGCCAGCAGCGTGATCGCCGACCTCGAGGCCGAGGCGGTGGTCCACCTGGCGCTGATCACCGCGCCCGACCAGCGGCACGGCGGGCGGGCCGCGATGAAAGAGCAGAACGTCATCGGCACGATGCAGCTGCTCGCCGCCTGCCAGCAGGCACCGCGGCTGCGCAAGCTGGTGATGCGGTCGTCCACGGCCGCCTACGGCGCGTCGTTCCGCGACCCGGCGGTGTTCACCGAGGACACCGAACCCCGCGAGGTGCCGCGCGGCGGGTTCGCCCGGGACATCCTCGACATCGAGGGCTACGTCCGCGGCTTCCGCCGGCGCCGCTCCGACGTCACCGCGACCGTGCTGCGGTTCGCGCCGTTCATCGGCTTCAACGCCGACACCACACTGACCCGCTACTTCGCCCGGCCGGTGGTGCCCACCGTGCTGGGCCGCGACCCGCGCCTGCAGTTCCTGCACATCGAGGACGCGCTGGAGATCGTGCACCGGTCGGTCGTCGACGACCACGGCGGCACGTTCAACGTCGCCGGCGCCGGCGTGCTGTCGCTGTCGCAGGCGATCCGCCGGGCCGGCCGGATTCCGGTGCCGGTCCTCGAGCCCGGCCTGTCCGCGGCCTCCAACCTCGTCCGCAACCTCGGCCGCAGCGGCTACGGGCTGGACCAGGTCGACCTGTTCGTGCACGGCCGGGTGGTCGACACCACCAAGCTGGTCCGGGAGTTCGACTACACCCCGCGCAGCACGGCCGACTCGTTCGACGACTTCGTCGACGGCCACCGCGGCGGTGCGGTGCTCCGCCGGGACCAGCTCGCCGTCGCGGAACGGGCGATCCTCGACGGGATCCGGCAGGCACGCGCCACCGTGCAGGAGAACTCATGACCGAGCTTTGGCGAGGGCATCATCGGCTCAGTCCGCCCGGGCAGGGCGGGTCACCACGGAGTGGGGAGCCGTCATGACCGAGCGAAACGATCGGCCCAGCGACGATCAGGGCCGGCCCGACCGGGCACCACGCAAGAGCGCCCGCAAGCCCGCCCGCCGGACGCCGGCGCAGAAGACCAACGGCACCGCACGGATCATCCCGGCGGCCGAGTTCAAGGTCGACCCGCCCGCGGCCAACGGCGCCGTCCCCGCGGCCAGGAGCAACGGGCACCACCCGGCGCCGCTGCCGCCCGCGGTGCCCGACGGGCCGGGCGACATCTGGGACGAGCGGGTGGCCAAGGGCCTGGCGTTCCTGCGCCGCCGGCTGGCCGGCGACTACGAGGTCGACGAGTTCGGCTTCGACCCCGAGCTGACCGACAAGGTGTTCCTGCCGATCCTGCGGCTGCTCTACCGCGACTGGTTCCGCACCGAGGTGTTCGGCGTGGAGAACCTGCCGGCGGACGGCCCGGCCCTGGTGGTGGGAAACCACTCCGGCACCGTCGCGCTCGACGCGCTCATGCTGGCCACGGCCCTCAACGACCGCACCCCCAACCAGCGCCACCTGCGGCTGCTCGGCGCCGACCTGGTGTTCCGGATGCCGATCGTCTCGGAACTGGCGCGCAAGTCGGGCGGCACGGTCGCCTGCAACCCCGACGCCGAGCGGCTGCTGCGCGCCGGCGAGCTCGTCGGCGTGTTCCCCGAGGGCTTCAAGGGCGTCGGCAAGCAGTACGCGCAGCGCTACAAGCTCCAGCGCTTCGGCCGGGGTGGTTTCGTCTCGGCGGCCCTGCGCACCGGCACCCCGATCGTCCCGGCCGCGATCGTCGGCGCCGAGGAGATCTACCCGATGCTGGCCGACATCAAGCCGCTGGCCCGGCTGCTCGGCCTGCCCTACTTCCCGGTGACGCCGACGTTCCCGTGGCTGGGCCCGCTGGGCATGGTGCCGCTGCCGAGCAAGTGGCTGATCGAGTTCTCGACGCCGATCCCCACCGCGCACCTGCAGGACCAGGCCGACGACCCGCTGGTCGTGTTCAACCTGGCCGACCAGGTCCGCGAGACCATCCAGCAGACCCTGCACACCCTGCTCGAACGCCGCCCGGACCCGTTCGGCCGCTGACCTTTACAGCCCGCGTCGGCGGCGGCGCACGGCCAGCGCGGTGGTGATCGCGCCGGCCACCAGGCCCGCGGCCAGCGTCGACGGCACCGCCACCTTGGCCGCCTTGCGGCCGGTGCGGAAGTCGCGCATCTCCCAGCCCTGCTCCCGGGCGGCCCGGCGCAGTGCGTTGTCGGGGTTGACGGCCACCGCGGTGCCGACCGCGGACAGCATCGGCAGGTCGTTGATCGAGTCGCTGTACGCCGTGCACCGGCGCAGGTCGAGCCCCTCGACGTTGGCGAGCTGGTTGATCGCGTCGGCCTTGGCCGGGCCGTGCATGAGGTCGCCGACCAGCCGGCCCGTGTAGGCACCGTCGACCACCTCGGCCACCGTGCCGATCGCACCGGTCAGCCCGAGCCGCTGCGCGATGACCCGCCCGATCTCCACCGGAGCGGCGCTGACCAGCCAGACCCGCTCGCCGGAGTCGAGGTGGAGCTGGGCCAGCGACCGGGTGCCGGAGAAGATCCGCGGCGCCATCAGCTCGTCGAAGATCTCCTCGGTGAGCCGTTCGATGTCGTCGACCCGCCAGCCCTCGATGAACGCCAGCGCCACCTTCTTGGCCTGCGACATGTCGCCCGCGTGCTCGGCCGCGAGCAGCCGGAAGCGTGCCTGCTGCCAGGCGAACCGGGCCAGGTCGCTGGTGGTGAAGTAACGCCGGGCGGCCAGCCCGCGGGCGATCCAGTAGATCGAGGCGCCCTGGAGCATCGTGTTGTCGATGTCGAAGAACGCGGCCGCGCTCTTGTCGACGTCGACCGCGAGTGCCGCGTCGAGCTCGGCCTCGGCCCAGCCCGCGGTGTGCCCCTGTGCGTCCGTGCTGATGGTCAGCCGGTGCTCCGATGCCACGCAGCTACCTCCCGATCGCCCTGGGGCCCTCGAACGAGGGTAGCCGCCCGAACGCACCACTTCAGCGATCGAGGCGTTCCCCGAGGTGGGGAACGCCCCGATCGAGTTAAGCCGGGGGGCGGCCCTAAGGGACGATGCCGCCGAGCAGGTCGCCGAGGTCTTCGACGATGTTCCCGCTCTTGCTGGGTGTCGGGGTGGGCGTGCCGGGCGCCGGGCTGGGCGCGACCCGGTCGGCCGAGCCGGTGCCGGCCGGTGCGCCGGACGTGCCGGGCTGCGGGTCGGTCTTCTCGGGCCGCACTTCCTCGTTGCTCCGGCCGTTGCCGGGCTGCGACTTGCCGGCCGGGCCGTCGGCCGGTGCGCTGCCGGCGGGGCACGACCCCGGCAGCGGGCCGAGCGCGTCGGAGCCCTTGCTGTCGGCGCCGCACTCGAGACCGCGCCGCAGCTCGTCGCTGCGCTTCTCCACCGAGAGCAGCAGGCCGACCGAGTCCATCGCGCGCTTCTGGCGGGCGCCCGTCGTGGTGCCCATCAGGTCGCCGACCTCGGTGCGCTGGTGCTTGAGGAACGCGTCGATCGCGTCGAGGGCGGCCGTCTCGTGCCGCTGGGTCGCGGTCGTGGTGAGCAGCCGCACGCCTTCGGTGGTGTTGGCGTCCATGTCGTCGAGCGCGTTGGCGAACCCGTCGCTCTCGCGGACCGCGTTGGCCTCGTCGAGGCGGTTGCGGGCGAAGTCGAGGAACAGCTGGCCCTTGGACAGGTCCGAGCTGGCCAGGGCGAGCTGGGCCCGCTCGGTGGACCGCTTGACGCCGTAGAGCGCGTCGCCGGGCACAGCATTCTCGCTGGCGGCCGACATGCCCGAGATCGCGATCGCGCCGACGGCGACGCCGGCCAGGATCGCGCCGCGGGTGCGCAGCCGGCGGGCCCGCTGCTTCGGCGCGGTCGCCGCGGCCCGGAAGGCCTGCAGGTCGACCGTCGCGCCGGTGTCGGCGATGTTGCCGATCCCTTCGCGCTCGGCCGCGGCGACGAGCATCGCCCGCAGGCCCATCCGGAACTCGGGGTCGACGTCGACGTCGACCGAGTGTTTGAGCGCCGACACCCGATGCCCGACAGCCACGACATCTGCGAGATCGTTGTCGACCGGAGACCGTACGTGGTGACGACGGCCGCCGTGGGCCTCGTCGAGAAGCTGGGCGAAGCGCTCGGCGCGCCGCCGGTGGAAAAGCACGGAGTTCACCGCGGGCACCCCCCTTCGCTGGTTACGACAGTGATGCCGGGATGGAGACCCATCTCCGGACGCATCGAGTCCAACGGTCGTAAGGCACGAAAAGTTACGGGGCGCCCGCCACCCGTCACGGTTGGAACCCGTCGGGCAGCAGGCGTGCGAGGGCTCTGACCGCGCGGTATTGCAGTGCCTTGATCGCGCCCTCGTTCTTGCCCATGGCCTGCGCGGTCTCGGCCACCGAGAAGCCCTGCAGGAAGCGCAGCACGATGCACTCCTGCTGCTCGGGGTTGAGCTGCTTGACCGCGGTGAGCAACGCCACGTTGGTGATGTGGTCGACGACGGCGGCCTCGGGGCTGCCCTCGGGGCCGCGGTCCTCGCGGTCGGCGTCGAGCACGTCGCCGGTGGTCACCTCGAGCCGGTAGCGGCCCGACTTGAAGTGGTCGGCGACCAGGTTGCGGGCGATCGTGACCAGCCAGGCGCCCAGGTCGCGGCCCTGCCAGGTGAAGCTGCCGATGCGCTTGAGGGCGCGCAGGAACGTGTCGGAGGTCAGGTCCTCGGCGAGCTGCCGGTTGCCGACCCGGAAGTAGACGAACCGGAAGACGGTGTCGACGTAGCGGTCGTAGATCAGCCCGAACGCTTCGGCCTCGCCGGCCTGTGCCCGCTCGACCAGGGTCCAGACCTCGGTGGCGGGGTCGGACGGGTCGGGGCGCGACGGGTACTGCGTCGGTGCGCCGCCGGAGCCGCCCGAGCCGCCCGAGCCGCCCGTGCGCTGCTCGGCGATCGGCGGGACCGCGGGCAGGACGGTGGTGGCGTCGGCGGCATCCGCGGGGCTGTGCCCGGGGCCGGGCTGGGCCGGCATGGTCGGCCGGTTGGGTGCGCCGACCCGGTTGCCGTTGACCTGCTTGGCGTTGCTGCCCGGGCCGATCGGACGGCCGGGCAGGTCGGTGTGCGGGCGGTTGCGGGTCCGCCGGGCGCCCCCGTCGGCGACGGATCCGTCGCCGCGCCAGGTGGATCCGTCACCTCGGACGTCGAGGCTCCGCATCTCGTGCAGTGACCGGCGCAGGGCGGACAGCCCCGCGCCCAGGGCGAGCCGAGCGTCGAGCAGCTCGCGGCTGAGCAGGCCGCCGTCGGGGTAGCTGTAGGCCGTCACTTGCCGCCCTCCTGGCCGCGTGCACGCGGACATAGGTGCTTATGCAACGCATGTATGGGCACAGCGGCCTCCTCGGGGATGAGGGGTGTGACTCACATACAAAAGGGGTGAGCCGACCCAAAGATAGTAGGGCCAACATCACCCACGTGTGGGGAGTCCGTTACACAGAGCCGAAGTATTTCCCGATACCACCTGAACGTGTCGCACACCGTGTGCGCTGCGGGACCTGTGCCACCTTTCCTGGGGACGGCCTTCACCTGCGGAAAGCGTGCGACACGCCGAATAGCGACACGCCGATGTCTGGCGGTGCCTCTAGCCGATCGGCGACACGCGGGTGTCTCGTCGGTTTGCGCGTATGGTCCCGTCGGCGGGATCGTGACGCACACTCGCACAACCGCCGCGCACCACAGACGTCGCCATGGTCGGCGACACTGTGTCAGACTCGGCGACCGTGGTGGACCGCCGTTCCGACACACTTGCCGACCGGGTGGCGGCAGCCGCTGCCGCGACGCCCGACAAGCCCGCGCTGATCTGGCATGACGCGATCTTGAGCTGGCGTGAGCTCGACCGCCGCGTCGACGCCGCCGCGGCCGCCCTCGCCGGGCTCAACTTGTCAACCGGCGCTCGGGTTGCGCTCGCGTTGCCGAACTCACTCCGATACGCGGTGAGCTTCTTCGCGGTGCTGCGCGCGGGGCTGGTCGCGGTGCCCGTCAATCCGGACTACACCGCCCGGGAACTGCGCCACGTGCTCGCCGACTCGGGCGCGTCCGTGCTGGTCGCGAGCCCCGACGTCGCGCGCGTCGTGGAGGGCATCCGAGGAGACCTGCCCGAGTTGGGCCGCGTACTCGAGAGACTGCCCGAGGAAGGTGCGGCCGGGCCGCACGCCGCGGCCGCGACCGACGACCTGGCCGTGCTGCTCTACACCTCGGGCACCGAAGGCCAGCCGAAGGGCGCGATGCTCAGCCACCGCGCGCTGCTGGCCAACCACGCGCAGATCGGCGCGGTCACGCCGACGGTGATCGGCCCCGACGACGTGCTGCTGCTGGCGCTGCCGCTGTTCCACGCGTACGGGCTCAACTCCGGGCTCGGCGCGGTCGCCTACCACGGTGCGACCGGGGTGCTGGTCGAGCGCTTCGACCCGGCGGACGCGGTCGCGGTGATCGCCCGGCACGGTGTGACCGGCCTGATCGGCGTGCCCTCGATGTACCAGGCCTGGTCGCTGCTGCCGGACCTCGGCGAGGCCCTGTCGTCGGTGCGGGTCGCGGTCAGCGGTGCCGCGCCGCTGGACCCCGAGACGGCGACGCGGTTCACCCGTGCGACGTCACATCCCGTCTTCGTCGGGTACGGCCTGACCGAGACGGCGCCCGTGGTCACCTCGACGCTGGCCAGCCCGTCACCGAAGCCCGGCTCGATCGGCCGGCCCCTGCCCGGTGTCGAGGTGCGGCTGGTCGCGCCCGACGGCAGCGAGGTCTCGGATTTGTCCGATCTGGACGGTGACGAGTTCGACCTCGAGCTGGGCGCGCCCGAGACCGACCCCGGCGAGATCGTGGTGCGCGGCGCCAACCTGTTCGACGGCTACTGGCCCGACGGGCACGACGGGCCTGACGCCGACGGTTGGTGGGCCACGGGCGACATCGCGTACGCCGACGCCGACGGCGACCTGTTCCTCGTCGACCGCCGGGGCGAACTGATCATCGTGAATGGCTTCAACGTCTATCCGCGCGAGGTGGAGCAGGTGCTCGAAGGGCATCCCGGTGTGGCCGAGGCGGCGGTGATCGGGGTGCCGCATCCCTACACCGGGCAGACCGTCAAGGCGTTCGTGGTGCGCACGCCGGGCACCGACGTCGACCCGGAAGAGCTGCTCAGGCACGCCGAGCAGAACCTCGCCCGGTTCAAGACGCCGACCGCGCTGGAGTTCGTGGCCGAGCTGCCGCACTCGGCGATCGGCAAGGTGCGCAAGGCCGAGCTGCGGGGTGACGATGCCTAGGGTCACCCTGCTCACCCGGGTCGACTGCCACCTGTGCGATGCCGCGCGGGAGGCCCTGGACCGGGTCGCCGCCCGTACCGGTGAGGCTTGGACCGAAGTTGACGTGGCCACCGACATCGAGCTCGAGCGCGACTACGGCGACCGGCTGCCGGTGGTGCTGCTGGACGGCAAGGAGCACGGTTACTGGCGGGTCGAGGAGGACCGGCTCGTTCGTGATCTGCATGGGTAGAGTCGGCGCGTGACGCGCACGCACCTGGTCTGGGACTGGAACGGCACCCTGCTCAACGACTTCGACCTGGTGCTGTCGGCCACCAACCACGCGCTCGGGACGATCGGTGGCCCGGCGGTGACGGCCGACCACCATCGGCGGCACTTCGTCCGGCCGGTCGCCGACTACTACGCGATGGTGCTCGGGCGGGCCGTCGACGCCGACGAGTTCGACCAGCTCGACGCGATCTTCCACGACGCCTACCGGGCCGGGTTGACCACGTGCGCGCTCGCCGACGACGCCGTCAACGCGATGCGCTCCTGGGACGGCAGTCAGTCGCTGCTGTCCATGTGGTTCCACGAGGACCTGGTGCCGGCGGTGACCGCGTTCGGTCTCGACGGCCGGTTCAACCGGGTCGACGGCGTGCAAGTTGCACTCGGCGGTGACCGGGCCTTCAAGGCAGGCCACCTCGCGCGGCATCTTTCGGCGCTCGAGGTCGACAGCGGGTCGGTCGTGCTGATCGGCGACTCGCTAGACGACGCCGACGCGGCCCGGTCCGTCGGTGCGGCCGCGGTGCTCTACACCGGTGGCTTCACCGACGAAGAACGGCTGCGCGCCTCGGGTCACCCGGTCGCGTCGTCGCTCTCCGAAGCCGTGCGGTTGGCCTCAGCCGCGTAGGTAGGCCAGCACCGCGAGCACCCGGCGGTGCTGTTCCTCGTCGGGCGGCAGTTGGAGCTTGGTGAAGATGTTGCGCACGTGCTTCTCGACGGCGCCGTCGCTGACCACCAGCTTGCGGGCGATCGCGGTGTTGGACATGCCCTCGGCCATCAGCCCGAGCACCTCGCGCTCCCGGGCGGTCAGCTCGCGCAGCGGGTCGTCCCGCCGGCGCCGCACCAAGAGCTGCGCGACCACCTCGGGGTCGAGCACCGTGCCGCCGCCGGCCACCCGGCCGAGCGCGTCGAGGAACTCCGTGATCGCGGCCACCCGGTCCTTGAGCAGGTAGCCGACCGCGCCGGCCCGGTCGGCCAGCAGGTCGTCGGCGTACGAGACCTCGACGTACTGCGAGAGCACCAGCACCGGGGTGCCCGGCACCTGCCGGCGGGCCTCGACGGCGGCCCGCAGGCCCTCGTCGGTGTGCGAGGGGGGCATCCGCACGTCGACGATGGAGACGTCGGGTTTTTCCTTGACGATGGCCTCGACCAGGCTCGGGCCGTCACCGACCGCGGCGACGACCTCATGGCCGTGCTCGGTCACGAGCCGGACCAGGCCTTCGCGGAGGAGCACGGCGTCGTCGGCGATCACAATGCGCACCGGTCCGAGCGTAGTAGAAGGGCCCCCGTCGATAGGGGGCCCGTTCTGCTGGTGCTCAGACCGGCAGCGTGGCCTGGATCAGCGTCGGGCCGCCGGGCGGGCTGGTCACGGTCAGCTTGCCGCCGGCCGCGTGCACCCGGTCCGCCAGGCCGGCCAGGCCGTGGCCCTTGGAGACGTGCGCCCCGCCCTCGCCGTCGTCGGAGATCTCGACCCGCAGGTCCTTGCCCTCCCGGGTGACCGCGATCCGGCAGACCTCGGCCCGGCTGTGCTTGGCCACGTTGGTGAGGGACTCGGCGACCACGAAGTAGGCGGCGCTCTCCACGGCCGGGTCCAGCCGGCCGCCGGCCGTGCCGAGCGCGGGGTCGACGGCGAGGTCGATCGGGATCACACCGCGACCGGCCAGAGCGGCCAGCGCACTGGGCAGGCCCCGGTCGACCAGGATCGGCGGCGCGATGCCACGGGAGAGCGAGCGCAGCTCGTCGAGGGTCTCCCGGGTCTGGGTGAGCGCCTCCTCGATCGTCCGGCGTGCGGCGTCGGGGTCGCTGTCGAACTGCTGCTGTGCCCGGCCGAGATCCATGGCGAGCCGGACCAGCCGCTGCTGCGGGCCGTCGTGGATGTCGCGTTCGAGCTTGCGCAGGGCGGTCGCCTCGGCCGAGACGGCAGCCCGGCGTTGTCCCTCGAGCGTGGTGATCTGGTTGCGCATCTCGGCGACCCCGGTCAGCATCCCCTTGCTGAAGCTGGCCTGGAGCAGGGCCACGCCGCGCACCACGATCGGCAGGCTGAGCAGGAAGAACACCCCGATGGCGGTGTTCAGCAGCAGGCGCGGGCCGGTGCCGCTGCCCAGACCGAGCAGGGTGTTGAGGTCGACCTCGTCCGGGCTGCGGGGGATCGCCCAGTCGTAGGTCCAGTAGGTGAGGCCGCCGATCGCGCCCGCCCACCACGTGACGGTGACCACGAACGAGAACATCGACAGCACGAACTTCACCAGCGCGTGTACGGCGTCGAGCCAGGACTGGCTGTCGCCGATGATCGCGAGCACCCGCCGGAACAGGCCGGCGCCGGGCTCGGCCGTGCGGTACTGCGGGCGCACCCGGGGCACCCGGAGCACCGGGCCGATGGCGAGCCGTTCGAGGTCCGCGAAGAACCGGGCGAGCAGCAGGGCGCCGGCCATCACGGGGAGGCCGATGCCGGTGACGATGAGGCCGGCGCTGAGCACCAGGCCGACCAGAGACGCGACGAAGCCCGCGATCGCCAGCGGGAAGCCCACGATCACGTACGCCGAATCGGTGAGCAGTTGGCGGAATATGCCACGGTGGGTGGCGACCGCGGGGCTGGGAACGACGGCGGTTGTCATGCCATCGACGCTAGGCATCGGCCCTGCTTACCCCCATCCCGTCGGCTTGCCTCTTCAGGGTAGGGCTGTCCGTACCTCTTCCCGGAACCCATGATCCGGAATTGGTGGCACAGGTACCAATTACGCAATAATCGCGGCAGGGAATCGGTGGGCATCGAGTGACCAAGATCGCGATTTGTGCACGGGTTCACAAGCGCCTAGGCTGTAATCCCGTCGAATCCCGTTAACACAGCCGGTCACCGTGGTTCCCCGCGGGGCCCCCTGCGGGCAGCCGGACGATCGCCACACGGAGTCGCATGAGCCAGCACCGCCCTGGAGGCCCAAACGGACGGTCCGGCGGCGTACCCGCCCTACCGGACCTCCCTGAGGCGACGGTGGCCCGCCTGCCCGAATACCTTCGCGCACTGCACAACCTCGCCGAGGCGGGCGACGACACCGTCTCCAGCGAGGGCCTCGCCGCGGCGGCCGGGGTCAACTCGGCGAAACTTCGCAAAGACCTCTCCCACCTCGGGTCGTACGGGACGCGTGGGGTCGGTTACGACGTGGCCCTGCTGATCGACCAGATCGAGTTCACCCTGGGGTTGACCCAGCGCCGGGCGGTCGCCCTGGTCGGCGTCGGCAACCTCGGCCACGCGCTGGCCGGCTACGCGGGCTTCGCCAGCCGCGGGTTTCGCATCGCGGCCCTGTTCGACGCCGACCAGGCCCGCGTGGGTGAGCCGATCAACGGTCTCAACGTGCGACACATCTCAGACCTGGCGGTGGTGGCGGCAGCCGAGTCCATCGCGATCGGCGTGATCGCCACTCCCGCAGCGGCCGCGCAGGACGTCGCCGACGCCCTGGTCGCGGCCGGCGTCACCAGCATCCTCAACTTCGCGCCATGCGTGCTTTCGGTGCCCGAGGGAGTCGACGTCCGCAAGGTCGACCTGGCGGTCGAGCTGCAGATCCTCTCCTTCCACGAGCACCGCAAGTCGTCGCTGACCGCGTTGCCAGGCGGTCTTTCCAGCCCCAACGGGCTGGCCGCGACCGGGACGGAAGAGGCGGTGGGCTCGTGAACCTGATCGTCGTCGGTGCCTCCTACCGGACCACGCCGGTCGCCATGCTCGAGCGGCTGGCGGTGCCGGCGCCGGACCTGACCGAGACCCTCGACCAGCTCGTCGCCCAGCCGTACGTCCGTGAAGCGGTCGTCCTCTCGACCTGCAACCGGGTCGAGATCTACGCGGCGGTCAGCGGCTTCCACGGCGGCCTCGGCGACATCTGCACCGTGCTCGGCGCGCGCGCCGGGCGGGCGCCGGCCGAGCTCGCCAACCACCTCTACGTGCACCACGACGCGGCCGCGGTCGAGCACGCGTTCCGGGTCGCCACCGGGCTCGACTCGATGGTGATCGGCGAGGCGCAGATCCTCGGCCAGCTCCGCGACGCCTACCACGCGGCCACCGAGGCCGACACCGCCGGCCGCACCCTGCACGAGCTGATGCAGCAGGCGCTGCGGGTCGGCAAGCGGGCACACGCCGAGACCGGCATCGACAAGGCCGGCCAGAGCGTGGTGACCGCGGCGCTCGACATCGCCGCCACGCACTTCCCTGGCGGCCTCGCTGACCGGCCCGCGCTGGTGGTCGGCGCCGGCGCGATGGGCGCCTTGTCCGTAGCCACGCTGTCCCGCACCGGCGTCGGTCCGGTCTCGGTGACCAACCGGGGCGCGGACCGAGCGGTGCGCCTGGCCGCGGCCTACGGCGCCACCGCGATGCCGATGACCGACCTCACTCCGGCGCTCGCCGAGGTCGACCTGGTGATCGCCGCCACCGCCTCCACCGAGCCGGTGCTCACGCGCGACATCGTTTCGGTCGCCCTCCAGGGCCGGACCAGCCCGCTGGTGCTGCTCGACCTGGCCGTGCCGCGCGATGTCGAGCCCGAGGTCGCCGGCCTGCCCGGGGTCGTCGTGGTCGACATCGACACGCTCGCCGCCGAGCTGCGCGCCGGCCAGCACGCCGCCGACGAGGTGGCGGTGGAGGGCATCGTCGAGGCCGAGGTCGAGACGTTCGTGGGCTGGCTGCGCGGTGCCGACGTGGCGCCGACCGTGGCCGCGCTGCGCACCCGCGCCGACGAGGTGGTCGCCGCCGAGCTGAGCCGGCTGCGTCAGCGCCGCCCGGAGCTGAGCGAGGAGCAGCGGGCCGAGATGGCGCACACGGTGCACCGCGTCGTCCGCCGCCTGCTCCACTCACCGACCGTCCGGGTGCGGCAGCTCGCCGCGGAACCGGGCGGCGACCAGTACGCCACGCTGCTGCGGCAGCTCTTCGACCTCGAGGTCCCACAGACCGCCCAGGTCGATGACGTCCCACCGTTGGGAGAGCACTCATGACCGCGCTCCGCCTGGGCACGCGGGGCAGCAAGCTCGCGCTGGCACAGTCCCGCCAGGTCGCCGCCGCCGTGACCGCGGCCACCGGCCGGCCGGTCGAGCTGGTCGAGATCAGCACCGCCGGTGACCGGTCAACGGCACCCGTCGCGCAGCTCGGCGTCGGCGTGTTCGTGTCGGCGCTGCGCGACGCGCTGATGGAGCGCCGCATCGACTTCGCGGTGCACTCCTACAAGGACCTGCCGTCGGCCCAGCCGGGCGCGCTGCACATCGCCGCGATCCCCCAGCGCGAGGACCCGCGCGACGCGCTGGTCGCGCGGGACGGCCTGACCCTCACCGAACTGCCCGACGGCGCGACCGTCGGCACCGGCGCGCTGCGGCGGATCGCCCAGCTCAACGCCTTGCGGCTGCCCTTGCGGGTGACGCCGATCCGGGGGAACGTGGACACCCGGATCAGGCGGGTCACCGGCCCGGAAGCCGATCTGGACGCCGTCGTCCTCGCTCGCGCCGGGCTGGCCCGGCTCGGGCGGGCCGACGAGATCACCGAAACGCTCGACCCCATGCTGATGCTGCCCGCACCGGCACAGGGTGCGCTGGCGGTGGAGTGCCGCCACGCCGACCACGACCTGGTCGAAGAGCTCGGGGCGCTCGACGACGGTCCGACCCGCGCCGCGGTGGTCGCGGAGCGGGCGTTGCTGGCCACGCTGGAGGCCGGGTGCAGTGCCCCGGTCGCCGCCTACGCGGAGATCGCGGAGGGCGAGGACGGTGACGAGATTTACCTGCGCGGTGCGGTGATCAGTGCGGATGGCGAGCGCGCCATCCGGCTGTCGCGCACCGGAACGCCCAGCGCCGCCGCGGAGATCGGCAAGGCACTCGCCGCCGAACTCCTCGACCGTGGCGCCGATACCTTGTTTGGGAGCACAGAATGACCCGCACCCGTAAGCCCGCAGGCCACATCTCGTTCGTCGGGGCGGGACCCGGCGACCCGGGCCTGCTGACCCGCCGGGCGCACGACGCGCTGGTCGAGGCCGACCAGGTGGTCTACGACCGCGGCGTGCCGGAGTCGCTGCTCGCGGCGATCCGCGCCGAGGCCAAGGACGACGCGCAGTTCACGCCGGCCGAGGGCGCCTCCGGCGACGTGGCCAAGGTGCTGCTGTCCGCCGCGCGCTCCGGGCTCTCCGCCGTGCACCTCGTCGCCGGCGACCCCTTCGGACACGAGTCGGTGGTCAAGGAGGTGCAGGCCGTCGCCCGCACCGCCGTCCACTTCGAGGTCGTGCCCGGTGTCGGCCAGGCCGAGGGAGTTGCCACCTACGCGGGCGTCCCGCTCCCGGGCCTGCGTACCGCCGCCGATGTCGACGACATCTCGTCACTGGACTTCGAAGCCCTGGCCACCGCCGTGGCCCGCGACTCGCTGGCCCTCGCGGTCGACGCCGGTGACCTGGCCGCACTCCGCGACGGCCTGATCGCCGCGGGCCTCGACGGCACCACCCCGGTCGGCGTGACCGGCGACGGCACCGGCGAGACCCAGTTCACCACCACGTCGACGGTCGACAGCTTCGTCGCCGCCGCCCTCGGCTTCACCGGCCGCGTGGTGCTCACCCTGGGCGCGGGCGTCGCGCACCGCGACAAGCTGAGCTGGTGGGAGAACCGCCCGCTGTACGGCTGGAAGGTGCTCGTACCCCGCACGAAGGAGCAGGCCGGCGCGATGAGCGCCCGACTGCGCGCCTACGGCGCGATCCCGTGCGAGGTCCCCACCATCGCCGTCGAGCCGCCGCGCACCCCGGCCCAGATGGAGCGGGCGGTCAAGGGCCTGGTCGACGGCCGCTACGCCTGGGTCCTGTTCACCTCGGTCAACGCGGTCCGCGCGGTCTGGGAGAAGTTCGGCGAACACGGCCTCGACGCCCGCCACTTCGGCGGCGTGAAGATCGCCTGCATCGGCGAAGCCACCGCGGACGCCGTCCGCGCGTTCGGCATCCAGCCGGAGCTGGTCCCCGCGGGCGAGCAGTCGTCCGAGGGCCTGCTCGCCGAGTTCTCCCCGCACGACGAGGTCCTGGACCCGGTGGGCCGGGTGCTGCTGCCGCGCGCCGACATCGCCACGGAGACGCTGGCCGCGGGCCTCACGGAACTCGGCTGGGAGGTCGACGACGTCACCGCGTACCGCACGGTCCGCGCGGCGCCGCCGCCGGCGGAGATCCGCGACGCCATCAAGTCGGGCGGCTTCGACGCGGTCCTCTTCACCAGCTCCTCCACGGTCCGCAACCTGGTCGGCATCGCCGGCAAGCCCCACACCCGCACGGTGGTAGCGGTCATCGGCCCGAAGACGGCGGAAACGGCCACGGAGTTCGGCCTGCGCGTCGATGTCCAGCCGGCCCACGCCTCGGTCCCAGACCTGGTGGAAGCACTGGCCTCGTACGCGGTGGAACTCCGCGAAAAGCTCGCCGCGATGCCGGCGAAGCAGCGCCGTGGTTCAAAGGTCCAGGGCCCGACAGCACTGAGGTTCCGCTGATGGCTTTCCCGACGGACCGCCCACGCCGCCTAAGGACAACCCCGGCGATGCGCCGCCTGGTAGAGGAAACAAAGCTGGCGCCGTCAGAGCTGGTCCTCCCCATGTTCGTGAAGGAAGGCTTGACGGAGCCACGCCCCATCACCTCGATGCCAGGCGTGTTCCAACACTCCCGCGAGTCGCTCCGCAAGGCGGCAGCGGAAGCGGTCCGCGCGGGCGTCGGCGGCATCATGCTGTTCGGCGTCCCCACGCACAAGGACCCCGAGGGCTCAGGCGGCCTGGACCCAGAGGGCATCCTCAACGTAGCGATCAGAGACGTGGTCGCAGAGGTAGGCGACGCCACAGTGGTAATGGGCGACCTCTGCCTGGACGAGTTCACGTCCCACGGCCACTGCGGAGTCCTGGACGAGTCAGGCAGGGTAGACAACGACGCCACACTGGAGTCGTACGCAACGATGGCGGTAGCCCAGGCGGAAGCAGGCGTACACCTGGTAGGCCCGTCGGGCATGATGGACGGCCAGGTAGGAGTAGCCCGCCAGGCACTGGACGCAGCGGGCTACCAGGACGTAGGAATCCTGGCCTACGCGGTGAAGTACGCATCAGCCTTCTACGGCCCGTTCCGCGAAGCGGTGGAATCCTCGCTGGTGGGAGACCGCCGCACCTACCAACAGGACCCGGCAAACTTCCGCGACGCCCTACGCGAGGTAAAACTCGACGTAGAAGAGGGCGCGGACATGGTCATGGTCAAACCCGCGCTAACAAACCTGGACGTCATCCACGCGGTCCGCAACGCAACGGACATCCCAGTAGCGGCATACCAAATCTCAGGCGAGTACGCGATGGTAGAGGCCGCGGCAGCCAACGGCTGGCTGGACCGCGACCGAGCAATCCTGGAAACCCTGACCTCGATCCGCCGCGCAGGCGCCCAAATAATCCTGACGTACTGTGCAACCGAGGCAGCCACCCTCCTCCGCTCCCGCTACTAACGACAAAACGAGAAGGGCATGCCCACCAGGGCATGCCCTTCGCCGTACGTACCCACCAGCGCGCCACTGACCAGCAAACCGCAAGGCCAGCGCCCAAACAAACCCGGCTCGCCATCCCCGAGGCACGGCGCGGACCCACCGCCCCGCGCGCCGCCGTCCACGAACGAAGCGGACGCCGAGGGCCCAACTGGCCGCCCCGAGCCGCACGAAACACCCGTGCCGTTTGCCCCCTTACCCCGCCCTGCCCGCCAGACTTTGCTCTGCATCCATATACGCACCACCCCGTTCTGGAGGTGGCGCGTATATGGATGCAGAGCAAAGCTGGGGTCTGTAAAACGAACGGTGTAACTCCTGATCGAGGGAGTAGCACCTGATGACGGACGCGACGGTCGCGGCGGATACTGCCGCGGTGCCGAAGAAGAACGGGCCCGCTGACGAGGGCGTGGATGTTGAGCTGGTGGGCCGTCTGGTCGAGCAGGCCCGCGCAGCGGGTCTGCAACTGACCGGAGACGGCGGCCTGCTGCAGCAGCTGACCAAGCGTGTGCTCGAGGCCGCGCTTGACGGTGAGATCACCGACCATCTCGGCTATGACAAGGGCGACCCGGCCGGCAACAACGGCCAGAACTCTCGAAACGGTGCCCGGGGCAAGACCGTCCTGACCGAGGTCGGCCCGGTCGAGATCAGCGTGCCGCGTGACCGGGACGGCTCGTTTGAGCCGCAGATCGTGCGCAAGCGTCAGCGTCGGCTGACCGGCGTCGAGGACATGGTCATCTCGCTGTCCGCGAAGGGTTTGACCACTGGGGAGATCCAGGCGCACCTGGCCGAGGTCTACGGCGCGGACGTGTCCCGCCAGACCATCTCGACGATCACCGACAAGGTGCTCGACGCGATGGGTGAGTGGCAGAACCGGCCACTCGACCCCGTCTATCCGGTGATCTTCCTGGATGCCGTCCACGTGAAGATCCGCGATGGGAAGGTCGCCAACCGACCCGTCTACGTCGCCTTGGCGGTCACGGTCGAGGGCACCCGCGACATCCTGGGCCTGTGGGCCGGTGACGGCGGCGAGGGCGCCAAGTTCTGGCTTCAAGTTCTCACCGAGGTCAAGAACCGGGGGGTCGAGGACGCGTGCATGGTCGTCTGCGACGGCCTCAAGGGGCTGCCCGACGCGATCGCGGCGACCTGGCCCCAAGCGGTGGTCCAGACCTGTGTGATCCACCTGTTGCGCAACTCGTTCCGCTATGCCGGCCGGCAGCACTACGACGCGATCGCCAAAGCGCTGCGGCCGGTCTACACGGCGGCGACCGAAGCCGCGGCGAAGGCCCGATTCGCTGAGTTCGTCGACGCGTGGGGACAGAAGTATCCGGCGATCGTCAGGCTGTGGGACAACGCCTGGCCGGAGTTCGTGCCGTTCCTGGCCTTCGATGTCGAGATCCGCAAGGTCGTCTGCTCGACCAACGCGATCGAGTCGGTCAACGCCCGCATCCGCCGGGCCGTCCGCGCCCGCGGGCACTTCCCGAACGAGCAGGCCGCGCTCAAGTGCGTCTATCTGGCGGTCATGAGCCTCGACCCCACCGGCACCGGACGGCGCCGATGGGCGATCCGCTGGAAACCCGCCCTGAACGCCTTCGAGATGACCTTCGAAGGCCGCCTCACCCCCACCCGCAAGTAGTCAACCAATAGCCGGCGTTACACCGTTTGTTTGACAGTCCCTTACACCGTTTGTTTGACAGTCCCCAAAGCTGCTGCGCGTGGGTGTGGGGTGGGGGAGTTATCCACAGGCTTGGTGGTGGGGTGGTTTCGGGAGGTGGGGGTGGGCATGCTTGCCTGATGAGTGGGCAGCGTGGGGGGCTGGTGCTTCCCGTTTCTGGGCTTTTGCGGGCCGCTCGGCGGCGGGCTGATCTCAGTCAGCGGCAGTTGGCCAAGAAGAGTGGGGCCAGTCATGGGACCGTGGGGCGGATTGAGGCCGGGGACCTGGCGCCCAGTTTGGCCATGGTGGAGCGGCTGTTGGACGCCTGTGGGTTTCGGATTGTGGTTGTTGATCGGGTTAGTCGTCGGAAGCTTCAGCCTATTGTGGACAGTGATAATACCGTTGACGGAGGTTATCGGCGGTTTCCCGCTCATCTTAACGTGATTCTTGATCCGTTGCCGGGGGAGTGGTGGGGCGATATTTACGGGCTTGCTCGGCCGCCTGAGACGTTTTATCGGGATCGGCGCCGGCGGGATCGGCAGCGGCGGCGGAGTCAGTGGGAAGTGCGGGTCGAGAAGTTTCGGGCCGTGGCGCCTCCGCCCTCTGAGGCCGGGTTTTATGCCTGGGTGAATGGCGAAGCGGCCCGGCTTGGGGCCGGGCCGCTTCGTTAGCTTGGTTCTAGTCGTCGTTGAGGATCGTGCCGATTCCGATCGGGTCCGCTAGGACCAGGCCGGGGATGCCGGCTACCACCAGGGTCAGGGTTTCGTTCTGTTCTTTTTGGCGGTCGCCGTTGACCGTTACGTCCACCGTGGTGGACGTAACGCCTGCCGGTAGGGTGCGGCAGCCGATTACCGGGTCGTAGTCGCTGCCCGCTCGTGCCGTCAGGCCCAGGGTGGTGCCGCAAAGGAGGGCCGGCTGTGAGAGCGGGCGGGAGAGCGAGACCGTGAAGGTCAGCTTTGTCGTGCCGCGGTCGCCCTCGAGGACGCTGGCGTCCGAGACTCGGAGTTCCGCTCTCGAGTTGAAGCGGGCCACCTGCGGGTCGTGGTCGCTCGAGCCCCTCGAGCCGTCGCCCGCGTAGTTGGCCGCCCAGTCCGCGTTGATGTGGGCCGCGCGCATCTGGACCAGGTCCGTGTGCAGGTTGTCGTTGACGAACAGGTGGTCCAGGGTTTGGGCCTGGCCCTCGAACGAGTACGAGTACGCGCTCGACGGGACCTCGGCGACCAAGGTCTCCCACAGGTTGTGCAGGCCCTCGTCGTAGAGCGGGGCCAGTTGGTCACCGGGGTTCGACTGCACCGGGTCGTCCGGGCGGGGGAAGACGTTGAGGTCGCCGCCGTAGGCCACGCGGGCGTGCGGGTCGGCCGTTTCGATCGCCTTGACGATTTCCGCGCCGTAGGCCGCCTGTTCGCGGCGCTGGCCGATGCGGCCGTCCGGGCCCGACGAGTAGTGGTTGCTGATCGCCCACAGGACCGATCGCTCCGTGCTGCCCGGGGACGCTGCCACCAGGAACTTCGCCACCTGCGGTGCGCGGGTGTAGACGTTGGAGCCGTCCACGCCCGTGGAGGTGTCCACGTCGGACGGGAGCTTGGCGTTCAGTGACTTCGGGTTCTGGACGTCCGTGTTGTACGGCAGCGCCTCGCCCCGGTAGGTGACCGCCGGGGTCGTGCCCAGGACCGGGTCGGTCGGGTCCGCCGGTGCCAGGGTCACCCGGTCCGTGCGGTACAGGAACGCCGCCGTGATGCCGCGGGCGTCCGCGCCGTTGCGGTCGTAGGCCGCCGCGTACGCCGGGCCGCCGTTGGCCTTGATGGTCAGCGCCAGTTCCTGGATGGTGTCGGGTGCGCCGTCGGCGTTGTTGGTCGTGCCGCAGGCCAGCGTCGTGCCCGAGACCGTGCAGATGTCCTGGTCCTCGGCTTCCTGCACCAGGATCACGTCCGGGCTGTGCAGGTCGTTGGTGATCTGGTCGGCCAGCGCCGCCAGCTGGTTGTCGTAGTCGGCCTGGTCGAGCGGGACGTAGTCGAACGGCGGGGAGACGCCCGGGCAACCCGTGTTGCCGAGGAAGTCGCAGCCGTCGAACGGGTCGTCGCGGAAGTCGTACAGGTTCTCCACGTTGTACGTCGCCACGGCGTACTCCGTGTTGCGGTTGGCGGCCTTCGGCGGGTTGTTCTTCGACGGGTCCGCCCCGCCGGAGAACGTCACCTGCTCAGGCTGGATGCCGTACTTGTCGAACGAGAAGTAGAGGCCACCCACGGCGTCGCTGGTCAGCGTGTCGAACGTGTGCGCCGGCGGCAGCAGGGTCGTGCTGTCGCCGGAGGTGTCCTTCACGCCCATCGAGCCGAACATGATCCGGTTGCCGTTCTCGTCGTCGAACCGCGCCGGGTTGTTGTCCAGCGGGTGCGAGTCACGGAAGACCCGGCGCGCGTACGGGTCGGCGCGGTCGAGCAGCGGGTCGTCCTTGTCGACCACCCACACCTCGGCGTCGGCGGTGCTGGCGAACACGTCTCGGCCGCTGACGGCCTGGGCGCCGGCGCGTACCCGCATGCGCATGCCCTCGTGCCGCTCCCAGTACCGGTCGGCCGTCGCGAGGTCGACCGGCGGTACCGCGTCGGTGACCGTGACGTCGACGCCGCTGGCCAGCTTGGTCACCAGGGAGGCGCTGGCGATCTCGGTCAGGTTGAAGAACTCGGTGACCCGGCCGCGGAGCACGATCTCGTCGCCCACGACGGGCAGGTAGCCGCCGATCAGCGTCTCGAACGTGCTCGTGTAGACGAAGACGCCGTCGGAGGTCAGCGGGTCGCCGTCCGCGAAGCCCGGGCGGCTCTGCAGGAAGAAGCCGTACTGCAGGGCGCCGGCCGAGGTGCGGGACAGCGTGCGCTGGGTGACCACGCCGCGGATGTCGTACAGGAGGGCGCTGTTGCCGCTGGCCGGTGCGAGCGGCGAACGGTCCAGCTTGCCTTCCTCGGCGTCCGTCGTCTGGCCCTGCACCTCGCCGATCGTCAGCACGGTGTTGACCTGGACGGTCAGCGTGCAGGACGCGGTCGTGCCGCTGTCGTCGGTCGAGGTGACCCGCACGGCGTAGCTGCCCGGGGGCAGGTCGGCGCTGGCGGTCACGGTCGCAGTGGCGGTCGCGCCCGGGCCGGTGGCCGGGGTGAACGCCGTGCGGGAGATGCTGCCCGCGGCCGGCGTCGGTGTCACGCTGGTGACCGCGAGGTCGGTGATCGTGTCGTCCGGGTCGGTCGCCGTGACGTCGCGGGTCGCGGCCGTGCCGGCCGAGGCGACCAGCGCGTTGCCGCAGGTGAGCACCGCGGGCGCGTCGACGGGGCCGCCGCCGGTCGAGTGGCTGCCGAGGCCGTCGAACGTGTCGATGGCGAAGCCGTCCCACTCGGTCGCCGGGTCGAACGCGTCGCTAGGGTTCGTGTCGCCCGCCTCGACCGTCGACTTGCGACGCAGCGTGTTGTCGGCCGTGCTGGTCAGGCCCGTGCCCCACTCGGTGCCCGGGTCGACGCCGACCTGGCCGAGCGAGTCGACGACCGCGCCGGCCTTGGAGAGCACGATGGCGTCGTCACCGTTCCAGAGACCGGAACCGGTGGTGGCGTCGGCCTGGGCCAGGATCGCGGCCACCGACGCGGAGTGGGCGAACACGAACACGTCGCCGGCGGCGACCGTGCCCGTCAGGCTGGCGTTGAAGCTCGCCGTGGTAGCACCGTTGAAGTAGACCGAGAGCTGGTAGCCGGCCAGGTCGACCGGGGCTCCCGTGCCGTTGTAGAGCTCGACCGCCTTGTTGTTGGACGAGCCCTCGACGTACTCGGAGATGATCAGATCGGTGGGAGCGGCGAAGGCCCCACTGGGAACGCCGACGAGCGCGGCGGTCGTGGTGAGGGTCGCGGCCGCCAACAAAGCGGGCGCGCGTAAAGAGCGCAACGAAGCCTCCGGGGGTGGTGGGGGCAGAGCAGGACGTATCCAGGGCTGTCTAGCAGCCCTGGATGGCGATCAAGTATCAGGTTGCTGACTAAAGACCGTGTTCGAGGCGGCGCAAGATGTCAGCCACGTCGGCGCCGTACTCGTACCACTCGCGGTCGGGTTGGAAGCCGAGCTCGGCGTTGACCTTCAGCATCGACTCGTTGGCCTGCGCGTTCCAGGTCTGCACCTCGGCCAGCTTGGGCTCGGCGGAGCGCAGCTCGAACAGCATGCGGGCCTTGATGGCACGGTCGATGCCGTAGCCGCGGTGGTCCTGCACGACGATCGTGTCGTACTGGTCGGCGCGGGTCGGGTGCTGTGCCGGGACCACGACCTCGGTCAACCCCGCGACGTCGCCGGTCTTCTCGTGGATGGCCAGCACGATGTAGGGCTTCATGCCCCGCCGGTGCAGGCAGTCGAGACTCGCGCGGAGCCGCTGCGGGTCGTAGGAGCTGGGGCGCAGGTCGAGGTCGCCGTCGTCGATCTCGCGTAGCTCGGCCTTGGCCTTGGCGTAGGGCTCGAGCAGCTCGTCGGGCGGGCCGCCCGGGCAGAACTCGAGGTGGTAGCCGGCGCCGATGCCGCGGGCCATCTCGCCGAGGGCCAGCCAGTCGACGGAGTTGAGCCGGAGCACGCTGCGGGTCTCGGTGTATTCGCGGACGAAGCCGACCGACTCGAAGAAGGACACGGCGGGGGTGCCGCCGACGACCTCGGCGCCGATGACGGAGAAGCCCTCGTGATAGGTCTTGCGGGCGGCCTGGGCGAGCATTTCCCGGGCGAGGCCGGCGCGCCGCGCCTTGGGGTGGATCAGCAGCTCGACCACGCCGATGTCGCCGAGGAGCAGCACGTTGGCGTGCCCGAGGACCCGGGAGCCTTCTTCGGCGAGCCAGGAGATGCGTCGCTCGCCAGGCATCGTTTCCGCAAGATATTCGCGGAGGTAGCTTTCTTGCCACAGTGGGTCATCCGGCAGGTCCGCCATGAGCACCGCATTGAGGCTGTCCAGCATCGCGCGTAGCTCTTCGGCGGAGGCGGTTTTCGGATCCCACTCGCGCACCATCACCTGTCTAGCTTGCCGCTAACGGTCCCGGCGCGAAAGGCCTTAGTTCTCCAAAGTGCCGATGTGACTACGCTACGTGCGGCTCTTGGCTCCGTAGTCGTTGGCCGCGTTGTAGACGTCCCGGGCGTATCGCTGCACGTCGTTGTAGCTGAGGATGGCTCCCCACCAGTCCTGCACGTTGTTGAGGTTCCGACCGTTACGACACAGATAGTTAGCTGCTGCCAGGGCTGCGTCGTCGATGTCGTGCGGGTCCTTGATGCCGTCGTTGTCCGCATCGACCCCGCTGGTGTTCCAGGTGCTGGGGATGAACTGCATCGGACCGACCGCCCGGTCGTACGTCGAGTCGTTGTCGAGTTGGCCGTTGTCGGTGTCCCTGATCAACATGCGATCGCCTTGGCCGTCCAGCGGCAGGCCGATGATGTGCGGGAACGACTGGCCGCTGGCGGCCAGCGTGGCGCCGTTGGCCGTGCCGTGCGCCGACTCGACCTTGCCGATCGCCGCCAGCGTGGTCCAGGAGAGCCCGCAGCCCGGAGTGGTCTGTGCGACGACCAGTTCGGCATAGCCGTACGCCCGCACGGCGGTGGCGCTGATGCCGACCTTCGCCGAGACCTGCTCCGCCCAGCTATTGAGCACATCGGCCGGCTGTGCGGCGACGCCCGGGTTGACCGGGTACTGAGTCGGGCTGGTCGTCGGGAACGTCGGGAAGCCGGGGTTGCTCGGGACCTGGTCGGTCGGCAAAGGGAGGCCCGGGTCGGTCGACGCCGACTCGGCCGCCGACGGGGGTGGGGGTTCCGGGCTGGAGTAGGCGGCGGGTGGCGCGTTGGCTGGCAGCACCACGGCGCCCGCGACGGCGGTCAGCCCGACCAGGGCGAACAGCAGCGTGCCAGGCAGCACCAGCCGGCCGCCGGGGGTGCGGGACCACCGGCCGAAGGCGGCGCCGCGCGCGCGAACGGCGGCACCGAGTGGGAAACCACGGCGACCGGGCCGCTCGATGCCGGGCGGGGGACGCGCGGCGGGATCCCACGTCTCGTCGAGGTCGATGTCTACTTTGGTCGGTGGCGGCTCGCCGCTGGGCGTCCGCTGTTCCGGCACGGAAGCGCGAAGCTTCCCCGCAGCCGTCGGTGTCTCCTCCCCAGCACCCACGCACCCGAGACTACCGAGCCAGGTGCGGCCTCCGGTACGCCGGAGGTCGTACCCTGTCTGGCATGCCCCGGTATGAGTTCCGCTGCCGCGCTTGCGGCAGCACCTTCGAAGTCAACCGTCCGATGGCCGAGGCCTCCGCGCCCGCGCAGTGCCCGGACGGCCACGCCGACACCGTCAAGTTGCTCTCCACGGTCGCCGTCGGCGGCCGGGCCGGGGCCTCGCCCGCGCCGGCAGCCGGTGGTGGTGGCGGCTGTTGCGGCGGCGCCTGCGGCTGTTGACCCCCGCTCACCGACCCCCGGTCGATCATCCGTTGGTCTGATCAACCCTGGCCGACGGTGCCACAACCAGCCACCCGACACCTCGTTACTCAGCCGTGACGCCGCGGCCGGACACCCGCGGTTAACCCCGGCGTAGCACGTTGCTCCAGGTGGGAGCGGCTATTCGACCTTGGGCCCCGCCGGGCCAGCCGAACCTACGATGCGCCGGCGGACCGGAGTGCGGCAGCATGGACCCCGACTTCCAGGGGGGCGGAGGTTTCTGGCGTGCCGGGACGAGTTCACCTTCCCAGTGGGTTGGTGACTTTCTTGTTCACCGACATCGAGGGCTCGACGCGATTGGCCCAGATGCTCGGTGCGGGTTACCGGCCGGTGCTCACGGAGCACCGGCGACTTCTGCGCGCCACCCTCGCGGCCAACCACGGCGTCGAGCTGTTCACCGAGGGCGACTCGTTCTTCATCGCGTTCGACGACGCCGCGGCCGCGCTCGACGCGTGTGTCACCGCTCAGCGCGCGCTGGCCAACCACGACTGGCCGGCGCCCGAGGCTACGCCCAAGGTCCGGATGGGCCTGCACACGGGCCACGCGGTGCCGCTCGCCGGTGAGTACGCGAGCCCCGAGGTGCACCGGGCGGCCCGGATCGCCGCCGCCGCACACGGTGGCCAGGTGCTGCTCTCCGCCGCGACCGCGCACCACGCCGCCCCGCTGCCCGCCGACGCGTCGCTGATCGACCTGGGCCTGCACCGGCTGCGCGGCTTCGACGACCGCGAGCGTCTCTTCCAGCTCGTCGCACCCGGCCTGGCCCGCGAGTTCCCGCGCCCGCGCACGGTCGACGAGGCCGTGCACAACCTGCCGACCCAGGTGACCTCGTTCGTGGGCCGGCAGACGGAGCGCGCCGAGCTGACCAGCCTGCTGCGCGACAACCGGCTCGTCACGGTCGTCGGCGCGGGCGGCGCCGGCAAGACGCGGGTCGCCGTCGAGGTGGCCGGCCCGCTCGTCGACTCCTATCCGGACGGCGTGTGGTTCGTCGACATCGCCACCGTCACCGACCCGGGCCTAGTCGCGTTCGCGATCGCTGCCGTCTTCGGCCTGCGCCCCGAGCCCGGCCGCCCGATGATCGACACTCTGGTCGACCACGCGGCGGGCAAGCGCATGCTGCTCATGCTCGACACCTGCGACGCCCAGCCCGGCGCGTCCGCCGAGGTCATCTCCCGGCTGCTCACCGGCGGCAGCGCGCTGCGGGTGCTGGCCACCAGCCGCGAACCGTTCGGGTTGCCCGGCGAGGTGGTGTGGCGGATCCCGCCGCTGTCCACGGAGCCGGCGCCGGGCGGTGGCCCGAGCGACGCGATGGCGCTGCTGCTCGACCGCACGGCGGCGGCCCGCGGCGGCCGGCGGGGCGGGCTGGCCGAGTCCAGCGAGCTGCACCGGGTGGTGGCGCGGCTCGACGGCCTGCCGCTGGCGATCGAGCTGGCCGCGGCCCGTCTCCGGGTGCTCTCCGCGAGCCAGCTCGCGGAGCGGCTCGACGACGTGCTCGGCACCCTCGACGCCGGCCGCGAGGACGCCGACGAGGGCCTGTCCGCCTACGCCTCGGGAGACTTCCCCGGCGTCGCGGGCAATCAGGAAGACACGATCGACCTCAACGCGGCGTCCCTGGGCGAGGCGCGCAGCCCGCAGACCCGGGCCGTCCTGCGCTCGGCGACGCAGCGGCACGCCACCATGCAGGCGACCGTCACGTGGTCCTACCGGACGCTCGGCCCGCGCGCCGCGCGGTTGCTGCGCTGGGTGTCGGTCTTCGCGAGCCCCGTCGACCTGGCCACCGTCGAGTGGCTGCTCGACGACGACCCGCTCGACCCGCTGGCCGTGCTCGTCGACAAGTCGATGATCCAGGTCGAGCCGCACGGCACGGCGAGCACCTACCGCATGCTCGACCCAATCCGGGCGTACGCGGCCCGCCGCCTGGTCGACGCCGGTGAGGAGCAGGGCGCCCGCGACCGGCACGTCGCCTGGTGCGCACACGCGCTGCAGCGGGTGTTCCACGGCGCCGACGGCCGGTCGGTGACGCTCTCGCTCGCGGAGCTCGACCCACTCGCCGACGAGCTGCGCGCCGCGCTGCGCTGGACCGCGACCGGCGGCTCCGCTCGGCTGGGGTTGCGCCTGGCCGGCGGGCTCGACCAGTGGTGGCGCGAGCGCGGGCTCGCTCGCGAAGGCCGGCTGTGGCTGTTCCGCCTCTACGGCCGGATCGCCGAGACCGGTGAGCCAATCCCGGACGCGGAGCTGGCGGCGGCGTACCACATGCACTCGCAGCACGCCGCCGCCGACGGTGAGTTCGCCGAGGAGCTGCGGTTCGCGCAGCGGGCCGAGGCGGCCGCGCAGCAGGCGGGCGACGCCGGTCTGCTGGCGCGGGTGATCGCCGGCCGGGCCGGCCCGCTGATCGACATGGGTCGGCTGACCGAGGCCGAGCGGGCCAGCCGCGACGTGATGGAGTGGGCGACCAGCAACGGTGTGGGCAGCGAGGCGCTGGTCGCGGTGCTGAGCCTGGCCGAGCTGCTCTGGCAGCGCGGCGCCCTCGACGAGGCGGCCGAACTGCTCGGCGCCGCCCGCCCGCTGGAGGCGGCCCGCCCCGCCGAACGCGGCCGGCGCACCGTCGACATGCTGCTCGGCATGGTCGCGCTCGCGCGCGGCGACCTGGTCGCGGCGCACGACCACCTCGTCGTCGCGCTGCGCTCCCGGATGGCGTACGGGTTCCGGAGCCGGGCCTGCGACAGCCTCAACGCGATGGCGGTCCGCTGCGCGCACGGCGGCGACCCGAAGACCGCGGCCCGGTTGTTCGGCGCGGCGCAGGCGACCCGCACTCCGCAACGCGGCGCGGGCGGGCTGTTCGCCGCCTACTGGTCCCACGAGCAGGCCGCGACCCGGTCGGTGCTGGGCGACCACGCCTTCGACGCCGCGTACGCGGCCGGCGCCGAGCTGACGCTGGAGCAGGCGGCCAGCATGGCGCTCGCGGTCGAGCACCCCGACCTGGCCGCGGGCTCGAGCCGGTTCGTCGTCGAGCCGGAGACCGCCCGGCACCGCGCCGACCCGGACCGCGACGGCGACGAGACGACTGTCTCTTTCCGCGACCCGCGCACCGAGGGGCAACCGCCGCACCCGCGCCGCTCGCGCACCTACCGCGGCGCGCTGATCGGCGACGGCGAAGCCGACACCCCTTAGGGTCAGACCGCCGAGCACGACTTGGGTACGGTGTGGGCGTGCTGGAGCCGGTGTGATCCATTTCCCCCGCGTGCGCCAGAGTCCGCTGCGGGCGATCGGCGTGCGACTGCTGGCCGCGGTCGCCCTGGTGATGCTCGTCGTCCTGATCGTCTACGTCGACCGAGACGGCTACCGGGACGTCACCGAGACCCCGCTGTCGCTGCTCGACTCCGCCTACTACGCCGTGGTGACGCTCTCCACCACCGGCTACGGCGACATCACGCCGATCAGCGAGTCGGCCCGGCTCGTCAACGTCTTCGTGATCACGCCGGCCCGCGTGCTCTTCCTCATCATCCTGGTCGGCACCACGCTCGAGGTGCTGACCGACCAGTACCGGACCAACCTGCGGCTGTCACGGTGGAGGCGCAAAGTGAAGGACCACGTGATCGTCTGCGGGTACGGGACGAAGGGCCGCAGCGCGGTCAACGTGCTGCTGGAGGACGGGCTCGACAAGAGCAAGATCGTGGTCGTCGAGCGCGACCAGACCGCCCTGCGGTCGGCGGTCGCCAACGGCCTGGTCGGTGTCGAGGGCTCCGCCACCCGCTCCACGACGTTGCTGAGCGCGCACGTGAAGGACGCCAAGGCGGTCATCATCGCGACGCACAGCGACGACGCGGCCGTCCTGGTGACGCTGACCGTCCGGCAGCTCACCGCCGGCAAGGTGCGGATCATCGCCGCCGCCCGCGAAGCCGAGAACGCGCCGCTGCTGCGGCAGAGCGGCGCACACCACGTGATCGTGTCGGCGTCGACCGCCGGCCGGCTGCTCGGGCTCTCCACCTCGGCGCCACCGTTGATCGAGGTGGTCGAGGACCTGCTGACGCCGGGCCAGGGCATGGCGCTCGCGATGCGCTCGGCCGAGCGCAAGGAGGTCGGCTTCGCGCCGCGCGACCTCGACCCACTGGTGATCGCCCTGGTCCGCCGGGGCAAGGTGGTCTCGCTGGCGGACCCGGCCGGCCTCACGATCGAGACCGGCGATCTGCTGGTCTACGTCCGTGACGACCGGCCGTCCGTGACAACCGGCGTCTAGAGGATCGTCCAGGTGTCGCCGGAGGTGAGCAGCCCGGCGAGCTGCTCCTCGGGCGTGCCCGTGGCCTTCGCCTTGGCGCTGTCGGTCTGCTCCCGCACCCGCTCGTCGTAGGACGACCGCTCGACCTGGCGGAGCACACCGATCGGCGTGTTGCGCAGGTCGAGGCCGGGCAGCCGGGAGAGCGCGAACGCGTACGCCGGCTCGGCGACCGTCGCGTCGTGCACGACGATGTCGGCCGGGTCGACCGAGGCCGTCTCCCGCACCTCGAGCCCGAAGCCGCCCGGCGGGTGCACCACGCAGCGCTGCCCGTCGGCGCCGAACGTGATCGGCTGGCGGTGCTCGAGCCGGATCAGGTATTCGTCGCGGGTCGATGGGTCCTTCAGCGTCTCGAACGCGCCGTCGTTGAAGATGTTGCAGTTCTGGTAGATCTCGACGAACGCGGAGCCCTGGTGCTCGGCCGCCGCGCGCAGCACCGACTGCAGGTGCTTGCGGTCGGAGTCGATGGTCCGGGCGACGAACGTGGCCTCGGCACCCAGCGCCAGCGACAGCGGGTTGAACGGCGAGTCCGCCGAGCCGACCGGCGTCGACTTGGTGATCTTGCCGAGCTCGGAGGTCGGCGAGTACTGCCCCTTGGTCAGGCCGTAGATCCGGTTGTTGAACAGCAGGATCTTGAGGTTGACGTTGCGGCGCAGCGCGTGGATCAGGTGGTTGCCGCCGATCGAGAGCGCGTCGCCGTCGCCGGTGACCACCCAGACCGACAGGTCCGGCCGGCTCACCGACAGGCCCGTCGCGATCGCCGGCGCGCGGCCGTGGATCGAGTGCATCCCGTAGGTGTTCATGTAGTACGGGAAGCGCGACGAGCACCCGATGCCCGAGACGAACACCGTGCGCTCGCGGGGGATCCGCAGCTCCGGCATGAACGACTGGACGGCGGCGAGGATCGCGTAGTCACCGCAGCCGGGGCACCAGCGAACCTCCTGGTCGGACTTGAAGTCCTTCTGCGTCAGCTTCAGTGCGACTGGCTCAGCCATTCTTCACGACTTCCTCGAGCATGGACTCCAGCTTGGCGGCCGTGAACGGCAGGCCGCTGACCTGGTTGTAAGGGATGGCGTCGACGAGGTAGCGGCCCCGGATCACGTGGGCGAGCTGGCCCAGGTTCATCTCCGGGACGACCACGCGGTCGTACGCCTTCAGCACGTCACCGAGGTTGGCGGGCATCGGTGACAGGTGCCGCAGGTGCGCCTGTGCGACCGGCAGCCCGCGCTGGCGCAGCGCCCGGCAGGCGGCACCGATCGGGCCGTAGGTGGAGCCCCAGCCCAGCACCAGCGTGCGCGCGTCGCCGTCGGGGTCCTCGACCTCGACGTCCGGCACCGGGATCGCCTCGATCCGGGCGGCCCGGGTGCGCACCATGAAGTCGTGGTTCGCCGGGTCGTACGAGATGTCGCCGGTCTTGTCGGCCTTTTCGAGACCGCCGATCCGGTGCTCGAGGCCCGGCGTGCCGGGGATCGCCCACGGGCGCGCCATCGTGACCGGGTCGCGCAGGTAGGGCAGGAACGTCTTGCCGTCGTCGCCGTTGGGCTCCGTCGCGAACTCGACCCGCAGGTCGGGCAGCGAGTCGACCTCGGGCAGCAGCCACGGCTCGGATCCGTTGGCTACGTAGTTGTCGGAGAGCAGGATCACCGGGGTGCGGTAGGTCAGCGCGATCCGGGCGGCTTCGATCGCGGCGAAGAAGCAGTCGGACGGCGACCTAGGCGCGACGACCGCGACCGGCGCCTCGCCGTGCCGGCCGAACAGGGCCATGTTGAGGTCGGCCTGCTCGGTCTTGGTCGGCATGCCGGTCGACGGCCCGGCCCGCTGCACGTCGATCACCACGAGCGGCAGCTCGAGCGCGACGGCGAGGGAGATCGTCTCGCCCTTGAGCGCCACGCCGGGGCCCGACGTGGTGGTGATGCCGAGGCTGCCGCCGTACGAGGCGCCGAGCGCCGCACCGATCGCGGCGATCTCGTCCTCGGCCTGCATCGTGGTCACGCCGAACCGCTTGTGCTTGCTCAGCTCGTGCAGGATGTCGGAGGCCGGGGTGATCGGGTAGGCACCGAGGAACACGGGCAGGCCCGAGCGCACGCCGGCGGCGACGAGGCCGAGCGACAGCGCCTGGTTGCCGGTGATGTTCCGGTAGGTGCCGGGGCTCATCTTGGCGGGCTTGACCTCGTAGCGGACGCCGAAGTCCTCGGTCGTCTCGCCGAAGTTCCAGCCGGCCTTGAACGCCGCGATGTTGGCCGCGACCAGCTCCGGGCGGGCGGCGAACTTGCGCTCCAGGAACCGGATCGTCGACTCGTAGGGCCGCGAGTACATCCAGGAGAGCAGGCCGAGGGCGAACATGTTCTTCGCGCGCTCGGCGTCCTTCTTCGACACGTCGTGGTCGGCGAGGGCACCGATCGTCATCGCGGTCAGCGCGACGGGGTGCAGCGCGTAGCCGTCGAGCGAGCCGTCCTCGAGCGGGTTCGCCGCGTAACCGACCTTGGTCAGGTTGCGCTTGGTGAACTCGTCGGTGTTGACGATGATGTCGGCGCCGCGCGGCAGGTCACCGATGTTGGCCTTGAGCGCGGCCGGGTTCATCGCGACCAGCACGTTGGGCGCGTCACCGGGGGTGAGGATGTCGTAGTCCGCGAAGTGGACCTGGAAGCTGGAGACGCCGGGCAGGGTGCCGGCGGGGGCCCGGATCTCGGCGGGGAAGTTCGGTAACGTCGAGATGTCGTTGCCGAGCTGGGCGGTCTCCGACGTGAACCGGTCGCCGGTGAGCTGCATGCCGTCGCCGGAGTCGCCAGCGAAACGGATGACCACGCGATCCAGTTGACGGACCTGTTTGGTCACGGGAAGCTGACCTCCTTGCCGGACGGCGGCGGCGGGGTCGCGCGTCGTTGGGCCGTCCCGCTCCATGTTGTGTCTTTGGAAAGCGTACGTCCCGAGAACAGCCTTTCCACGTACCGGGTCCCGCCCGGTGAGACGACCTTCTCATGTATGAGTCAGGGTTACCTTACTTGTGAGCGAAAGCACTGCTCGCCCGGCTAGTCACGCCCCGGCGCGTCGAGGACCGCGGTGCTGTCGTCTTCTATACGCCGGCGTAGCGACGTGGTGGCCAGCGCGATCGCCAGTACCACCAGCAGGACCGAGACGACGACCAGGGCGAGCGCCGTCTTCTGCACGGTCGTCAGGCCGCCGGTCGTCGCGGAAACCGGTGCGAATCCGCCGATCACGCCCTGTGAGGCGGTCGGCACGGCGGCACCCGGCGGGTCCGCGGACGGCGTGGCGGTGGCCGCGGCGGCGGTGATCCGGAAGCTCATCTGCATCTGCTTGGTGCGGCCGCCCGAGGTCAGCGTGCCGGAGACCGCGCCGGACAACGGTGCCAGCCGCTGCGCCTCGAGGGTCGCGAGCAGCGGCAGGGTGGCGGTCAGCGTCTCGCCGGCGGCCACCACGCCCAGGTCGCAGCGCGTGCGGTCGCCGGTGGTCGCGCAGCCGGCCGGGTGAGTGCCGACCGTCACGCCGTCGGGCAGCACGACCTCGACCGCGCCGACCGACGCGGTGTCGCCGGTGTTGGTCAGCCGGACCGCCAGGTCAGCCGGCTCGGTGGCCGTGGCGAAGGCCACCTCGCCGGCGGCCAGCCTGATCCCGGCGACCGGCGGGCCGGGCGGGAAGAGCACCGCGAAGCCCTGGTTGTCGCCGACGGTGCCGAGGTCGGACCGGCCCGGCGCGCTGGCGGTGACGTCGACGGAGCCGCTCAGCGGCATCCGCCGCCAGGCGTCGCCGGCCACCCGGACCCGGATCGAGGTGGAGAAGCGCTTGCCGGGGCTCGCGGTCCAGGAGCCGCAGACGTACGTGCGACCGGAGGCCAACTCGCAGCCGGGCGTGCCGGCGTCGGTGACCCCGGCCGGCAGCGTGTAGCGCATGGTCAGCCGCGAGACGATCGTGCCGGTGTTGGACACCACGACGCGCAGGTCGGTCTGTGTCGCGCGGCGCGACCAGTAGGACGTCCCGAGGGTGATGTCGTCGGTCCAGACCAGCGCGGCGAGCCGCGGCTGCTCGCCGGGCAACACCGGGCCTGGCTGCCCGGGGCCGGTGAACGTCGGCTGGGGCTGGCCGGTCGGGTTCGGCCGTTCGCTCGGCCCGGCGGTCTCGGTCGGCTCCTGGGTCGGCGGGTCGGTCGGCTGCTCGGTCGGCGTCTCCGTCGGCGTCGGGCTCGGCGTGTCGGTCGGCGCCGGGTTGGTCGGCGGCGACTCGGGCTCGGTCGCGCCCGGGTCGGGGTCGCCCGCCGCCTCGCTGCCGGGGTCGAACGCGGCTGTCACGTCGCGGGGGGCGGCTCCCATGGACGGGACGGCGACGACGAGGGTCGTCAGGCCGCCGGCGATCAGGCCGGCGACGAGCGCGCGAACGATCGCGGGCACACGTCGTCGAATCGGCATGGCTCCACCCCCCGTCCGTCGGGGCTCCATTATTCGGGGGTAGTTGTCGCGGGACACCAGTTCGGTCGGAAACAAAACCGTAACTCCCGCCCAACGCCGGCCCTGGTGGACTTATCGGCCGGTGCGAATCGGCCGAACGGCGGTAGAGTGCCGTGCCATGACGGGTTACCTCGGGTCGTACGCGACGCTGGGGCTCCTGCTGGTGGCGAGCGTGTTCATCTTCGTCGGTGCGTTCACCGCGAACCGCCTGCTCAGCCCGGCCGACCCGGCCGAGCCCGCGGGCAAGCGCGCGACCTACGAGAGCGGCGTCGACCCCGTCGGCGGCGACTGGGCGCAGGTGCAGATCCGCTACTACGTCTACGCGTACCTTTATGTGCTGTTCGCGGTCGAGGCCGTTTTCCTCTTCCCGTGGGCCGTCGTCTTCGACAAGCCGGGTTTCGGTGCGACGACGGTGGTGGAAATGGCCATCTTCGTCGCGGTTCTCGCTTTGGGGATCCTCTACGCCTGGCGCAAAAAGATCCTCAACTGGACCTAGGCCAGTCCCCGGCGCGAAACGGTCGGTTGGCGGTCGCCGCGGATGGTGGCGATCATGTCGAGGGCGCGTCTGGTCTCCTTGACCTGGTGGGCGCGGAACAGCCGGGCGCCGAGCCACGCCGAGACCGCGGTCGCGGCGAGCGTGCCCTCCAGGCGTTGGTCGACCGGCAGGTCGAGGGTCTCGCCGACGAAGTCCTTGTTGGAGAGCGCGACCAACACCGGCCAGCCGGTGGCCACCAGGTCGCCGAGGCGGCGGGTCAGTTCCAGCGAGTGCCGGGTGTTCTTGCCGAAGTCGTGCGCGGGGTCGACGACGATGCCGTCCGGGCGCACGCCCAGCGACTCGGCCCGCCGGGCCAACGCGGTGACCGTGTCGACCGCGTCGGCGACCACGTCCTGGAACGCCGCCCGGTGCGGCCGGGTCCGCGGGCGCAGGCCGCCGGCATGGGTGCAGACCAGCCCGGCCCCGGTCGCGGCGGCCACCTCGGCGAGGTGCGGGTCGGCGCCGGCCCACGTGTCGTTGATCAGGTCCGCGCCGGCCGCGACCGCCTCGGCGGCGACCTCGGCGCGCCAGGTGTCGATCGAGATCACGGTGTCGGGGAACGCGGCACGGACGGCGGCCACCGTGGCGACCGTGCGGGTGATCTCCTCGGCCGGGTCGACGTGGTCGCCCGGGCCGGCCTTCACGCCGCCGATGTCGATGATGTCGGCACCGTCCCGGATCGCCGCCTCGACGGCCCGCAGCGCCGCGTCCGCGGCGAACGTGGCGCCCCGGTCGAAGAACGAGTCGGGTGTCCGGTTGACGATCGCCATCACCAGCAGGTCCGTCGGGCCGAACGTGCGCGGACCAAGCCGCAAGTCGCCCGACATGTGTGCTCCTCCTCGTCGCCGTGGGTCCTCCGGCCGCCGTAGGACGTCCGGCTTGATCCTTGCCCGCGAAGGTGGACGACGGGGTGGCGGGGTCGACCCTCCCGGCGCGACATGCCACGATCGGGCGTATGGGTCAGCTACTCCTTATTGTGGTCGTCGCGGTCACCGTCGCGGCGGTCGTGTTCGGCGTGACCGTTCTGGTCAGCGGCCGCGACCCGGGCCTGTCGCCCGCCGAGCCCGACGGGCGGGCGTTACCGCTGCCCACGACCCGGCCACTGCGGGAGTCCGACCTCGGCGACGTGCGCTTCGACCTGACCATGCGGGGCTACCGGATGGCCCAGGTCGACCAGGCGCTGCGCCGGGCCGCGTACGACATCGGCTACAAGGACGAACTGATCGGGGTGTTGGAGGCCGAGGTCAACGCGCTGCGCGAGGGCCGGCTGCTGGACGCCGACGCGCTGCGGCGGGCGCGCGAGGCCGCCCAGGCGCCGGCACCGGCGGCCGCGCCGGCCGAGGCGCCGACCAAGCCGGGGTGGACCGAGTTCACCCAGCCGGCTGAATCCGAGCCGGTCGACGACCAAGCCCAGCCGGCCGACGACGGCACGGCCGAGCCCGTGGCGTCCGCACCGGCCGACGAGCAGGCGACTGCCGAGGCGGCCGTCGCCGCCGAGCCGTCCCCGGCGGCCGACGACCTGGCGGAGCCGGCCGACGAGACGGCTGAGCCGGACGAGGCGCGGGTCGAGGCCGAGGCGACCGTGACCAGCACGCCGGCGGCGGAGCAGCCCGTGGAGGAGCCCGCCGCTCCGGCCGAGCCGACGACGGCCGCCGCGGTGCCGGCCAAGCCGCGCACTCCGGCCCGGCGGACCGCGACCCGGACGTCGCGCCCGGCCAAGCGCACCGCCGCCGAGGCCGACGACAGCGGTGCCGCTTTGCCGGAAGACGCGCCAATCACGAAATCGGCCATCGGGTCGGAAACCTCGGCAACCGCGAAACCGGCGGAAGACGCCGAATCGGCGCGGCGATGAGGGAGCGCGACCTGCGCGAGGCCGCGCAGCCCGGTGCCGGCGAGGTCACCGCGACGGTCATCGTCAGGGCGCCGGCCAAGCAGGTGTACGAGGCGTTCACCGCGTGGCGCCGGCAGGGCGAGTGGATCCCGTTCACCACGGTCCGGGTGGTCTCCGGCGACGGCGGCGAGGGCAGCGTGATCGAGGCGGTCACGGCGCTCGGCCCGGCGCTGATCCGCGACGAGATGCGGGTGGCCCGGCTGGACCCGCCGTACGAGGTGCGGGTGATCCACCAGGGCCGGCTCCTGCGCGGCCCGGGCGTGCTGCGCTGCACCCCGATGGGCCAGGACCGCACCCAGGTGGTCTGGCACGAGTGGTTCCACCTCCCCGGCGGCGCCGCGGGCCGGGTCGCCTGGCCGGTGCTCTGGCCGGGTTCGAAGCTGAGCCTGACCCAGGCCCTCAAGCGCTTCGCCCGCCTCGTGGAAGCCGGCCGGTTGCCCTGAGGATTGTCGTACCCCGCTCATAGGCTCGTGGCTGTGAGTGATCTCGTGATCGGCGCCGACGGCAAGGCGCGCTGCCGGTGGGGCAGCAGCGACGACTACCTCGTCTACCACGACACCGAGTGGGGCAAGCCGCTGCACGGCGACGACCACCTCTACGAGCGGATGACGCTGGAGGCGTTCCAGTCGGGGCTGTCCTGGCTGACCATCCTGCGCAAGAGGGAAAACTTCCGGGCCGCGTTCGACCAGTTCACGATGAAGAAGGTCGCCGGATACGACGACGGCGACGTCGCGCGCCTCATGGCCGACACCGGCATCGTGCGCAACCGGCAGAAGGTCGACGCCGCGATCGCCAACGCCCGGGCGGGGCTCGAGGTGCCGGGTGGGCTGAGCAAGCTCCTGTGGTCCTACGCGCCGCCACCGCGGCCGCACCGGCCACGCTCGTTCGCCCAGGTGCCGGCGATCACCCCCGAGTCGACCGCGATGGCCAAGGACCTCAAGAAGCGGGGGTTCCGGTTCGTGGGCCCGACGACGGCCTACGCGTTGATGCAGGCCACCGGCATGGTCGACGACCACCTGGCCGGTTGCCACGTGCCACCGCACTGACCTCCCGGTGACCTGTGATGGGATGGTTGGCATGGCACAGTGGGCGGTCGTCATCCCGGAGGCGCGGCTGGCAGCGGAGCGTCTCTTCCACCACGAGACGCTCGAGCTGGCCGACGGCGGCGACGCGCCCGGCCCGGTCGAGGGCGACCAGGTCCTGGTCGTGGCCGAGGAGCCGGCACCGCGGATCGTGGCGCTGGGCCGGGTCACCGCGGCGGCCGGCCGGGCCGACGACGACCCGGACAACGCCGACGTGGCCACCCGGGCCCCGGTCGTGGTCACCTACACGCGCCGCTTCTTCGACGAGCCGGCGGCCGCCGGGGAGCTGACCCTGGCGGGCCCGGTGACGGCGGTCGACGAGCCGACGTACGCGACTCTCTCGGCCCGGGTCACCCCTGCCGTCGACAACCGCACGTGGCTGGTCAGCCTCGACCTCCCGATCGAGGCGCCGACCTCCGCCGAGGCGGTCCGCCTGTTCTGGAGCTACGTGATGGAGCTCGGCCCGCGCGAGCTGCCCACCTACGTGGCCCCGTCCGACGACGAGCTCGCCATGCAGGCGTTCGTCCTCGGCGAGGAAGCCAACCAGGACCCCGAGGAAGACGAGGATTAGCGGCCCTCGAAGGTCGGCTTCCGCTTGTCGACGAACGCCGCGGTGGCGTTGCGGTGGTCGGCGGTGGCGCCGCTGATCGCCTGGGCCTGTGCCTCCGCCGACAGGGCGTCGTTGAGCGTGCCGGCGTCCCCGATGGAGAGTTGGCGCTTGATCGCGCCGTAGGCCACCGTCGGGCCCGCCGCCAGCCGGGCGGCCAGCTCCTGCGCCGCCGGCAGCACGTCTTCGTCGGCCGCCACCAACCGGGTCAGCAGGCCCAGCGACCGCGCCTCGTCGGCCTTGACCCGCTCGGCCAGCATCAGCAGCTCGACCGCCTTGGCGTGGCCGACCAGGCGGGGCAGCGACCAGGACAGTCCGGTGTCCGCGGCCAGGCCGACGTTGGCGAACGCCATCAGGAACGACGTGCTCGGGCCGCCGACGCGGAAGTCGGCCAGCAGCGCGAGGCCCGCGCCGGCGCCGGCGGCCATCCCGCCGACCGCGGCCACGACGGGCTTCGGCATGCTGCCCAGCCGCGACGCGATCGGGTTGTAGTGCCGGCGGACCGTGTCCAGCGGGTCCGTGCTGCCGGACTCCAGCACCGCGACGTGCTCCCGCAGGTCCTGACCCGTGCAGAACGCCCGGCCCGCGCCGGCCAGCACGACGGCACGGCAGGAGCGGTCGGTCTCCAGAGCGGCGAGCGCTTCTCGCAGCGCCTCCTTGAGCGGCACGTCGAGCGCGTTCATCGCCTCCGGCCGGTTGAGCGTCAGCGTCACCACGGCATCGGTCCGGTCGACGAGCAGCACGTCACTCACTGTCAGGAACCTTTCGATCGGGCGGCCCGCAGGCCCGCGTCGAGACAGCTTTCCACGTAACGGTCCGCGGCCGGGCGCAGCCGCAGGGCGTGGCGGTCGAAGAACGCCGCCGCGCTCGTGCCCGCCCAGCGGTCCGGCAGGAGGGCCGGCGGCAACTGCGGGTCGCGGAACAGGAACGTGCGCCAGGCGTGCACGAGCCGGAACCGCGCGGCGTACGCGTGCTCGTCCTCGCTACGTGGAGTGATCTGGGTCAGCAGTGGGCGTTGTTCGGCGACGAACGCCTCGTAGGCGCTGCCGATCTCCTCCAGGTCCCAGGCGCGGCGGACGACCGCCATCGCGCCGGACGTGCCCGCGGCGTGGGTCGCGGTGAACCGCTCGTACCCGATGCCGGTCTCGACCAGCAGCGCGTCGACGTCGGGCCCGGGGCGGGTGGCGACCCAGGTGCGCTCGTCGAGCATGCCGTAGCCGAGGTAGCTCAGGTTGGCGCCGAGTCGCTGGCGTTCCCGGCGCGCCGCCGGAGCCTCCAGGACGATCAGGTCGAAGCGACCGTCCCAGCCGGGGCGGTTGGTCCGGTAGATCCGCGCCGCGGCCTCGTCGAGCCGGCGGGCGGCCTTGGTGGTGATCAGGTAGCCGGGCCCGGCGGCCAACCGCAGGGGGTGCAGCCAGCCCTGTCGCACCATGCGGGACACTGCTGTCCGCACCGCGGGCGGTGCGATGCCGAGGGGCGCGAGCAGGCGGACGAGGGCGGCGACGGGGGCCCTGCCGCCGCGCGGGCGCAGGTAGTCGCCATAGAGGTCGAAGAGTGCCGACCGTGCCTGCATGACCGCACATTGTGACAGCCACTTTCAAGATAAGCTAGATGCTGTCACATCAATACCGGCTCGGTTTGGGCCCAGCGGTGGTTATCAGGGAAAATCATTGGTCGGCGCCCCACGAGGCGCCCTCGGGTAACACGGTGCCACGGGCCGTAGCGTGACACCGCCGAAACGAAGTGGCTGTGGGATAACCCACCACCCTGGCGAGTCTGAGGGGAGACAACATGGCGGCGATGAAGCCGCGGACGGGCGATGGTCCGCTGGAGGTCACCAAGGAGGGCCGGGGCATCGTGATGCGGGTTCCGCTGGAAGGCGGAGGGCGGCTCGTCGTTGAGATGACCCCTGATGAGGCCAACGCGCTCGGTGACGCACTGAAGACCGCCGCCGGCTGACGTCCGACAGCGCCCGCCGGCACGCCCGCCCCGGGCTGCCGGCGGGCCTCTATGTCTCCACGGCCGTCAACCCGACGGCCCAGCACAACCCCGGGAGGCCGGCGTGCCCACGTTTCGTTTCATCGACCCCACCGACGTCGACGCGGACACGCTCGTCGTGCCCACCCGGGCCGGCGCGCCGCTGACCGGCGGGCTGCCCGCCGACGTGGTGGCGATGGCCGCCGAGCACAGCGGCAAGGCCGGCACCGTCGAGGTGCTGCCGCGACCCACCCAGCGACCGGCCAAGGTGCTGCTCGTCGGCGTCGGCGACGCCGGCCCGAGCGGCTGGCGGGCCGCCGGCGCGGGCCTGGCCCGGTCCACCGCCCGCACCGCGTCCGTCACCGTGAGCCTGCCGGCGGACGCCGACATCCGGGCGTTCGCCGAGGGCGTCCTGCTCGGCTCCTACCGGTTCCGCCTCGCCGGGCCGAAGGCCGGGGGTGCGCCCGAGCTGACCGAGGTGCTGCTGGCCGGCGCGCCCGACGAGGCCGCGCTGACCGCCGCCCGGGTCACCGCCGAGACCACCACGCTGGCCCGGGACCTGACCAACATGCCGTCCGACCAGAAGACACCGGAGTGGTTCGCCGAACGGGTCACCGCGGCCGCGGCGGCCCACGACGGCCTGACCGTCTCCGTGCGTGATCCCGAGCGGCTCGCGGCCGAGGGCTTCGGCGGCATCCTCGCGGTCGGCGGCGGGTCCGCACGCGGCCCGCGCCTCGTCGAGCTCGCCTGGACGCCGGAGCACGCCACACAGCACGTGGTGCTGGTCGGCAAGGGCATCACGTTCGACACGGGCGGCATCTCGATCAAGCCCCGCGACGCCATGAAGCTCATGCGCAAGGACATGGGCGGCGCGGCGGCCATCGTCGCAGCGACGGTCGGCGCCGCCGCGCTGCGCCTGCCCGTCCGGGTGACCGCGCTCGCCCCGCTCGCCGAGAACCTGGTCAACGGCTCGGCGTTCCGGCCGGGCGACGTGATCCGGCACTACGGCGGGCGCACCAGCGAGAGCAACAACAGCGACGCTGAGGGCCGGCTGGTGCTGGCCGACGCGCTCGCCTACGCGGTCGACCAGCTCGCGCCGGACGTGATCGTCGACCTGGCGACCCTGACCGGGGCCAACGCGGTCGCGCTGGGCAAGCGCACGGCCGCGCTCTACAGCGACAACGACAGGCTGGCCAAGGCCCTCGCCGACGCCGCGACCGACGCCGGCGAGCAGGTCTGGCGGATGCCGCTGACCGCCGACTACCGCGACTTCCTCAGCAGCGAGCTGGCCGACCTGAGCAGCATCGCCTCCGAGGGCGGCGCGGGCTCGGTGATGGCCGCGCTCTACCTGGCCGAGTTCGCCGGACCGCTGCGCGACCGGTGGGTGCACATCGACATGTCGGCGCCGTCGTGGGCCGACTCCGACAGCGCCGAGCTGACCAAGGGCGCCACCGGCTGGGGCGTACGCACGCTGCTGCGCTGGCTGGCGACGTTGGCCTAACGGCGGACCGCCGTGAGCAGGCCGGCCCCCGTGGGCAGCAGCGCCGGAACCCAGTCGTCCGAGTCGCGCAGGTCCTTGACGACCTCGCGGATCAGGACGGTCTCGGGGTCGCGGGCGGCCGGGTCGCCGATCCGGCCGCCGGCCAGGGCGTTGTTGACCGCGAGCACGCCGCCGGTGCGCAGGAGCCGGCCGGCGGCGGCGACGCAGGCCGCGTACTCGGTCGGGTCCGCGTCGACGAACACCAGGTCGTACCCGTGGTCGGTGAGCCGCGGCAGCACGTCGAGCGCACGCCCGGTGATGATCCGGGTACGCGACGGCGCGAACCCGGCCTCCATGAAGATCCGCCGTGCGATCCGCTGGTGCTCGTTCTCGACGTCGATCGTGGTGAGCACGCCGTCCGGGCGCATGCCGCGCAGCAGCCACACGCCGCTGACCCCGGTGCCGGTGCCGATCTCGACCAGCGAGCGGGCGTTGCCCGCGGCGGCCAGCAGGCGCAACGCCGCCCCGGCGCCGGGTGTCACGCACGGCAGGCCGACCTCGTCGGCGAGCCGGCGGGCCGTCTGGAGCACCAGGTCCTCCGGCGGGTACGCGTCGGCGAACTGCAGCGCCTGCGCTGTGGCCGGGCCGGCGGTGCCCATGGGTGAACCTCCGTGCGAGGGGGGAGCGGGGGGACTCGGTATGAGCGTAGAACCCACCGTCGGTGTTGGATGGACGGGCGGTGCGGTGAAGGCGTTCGGCAACCGCCGAATGGTCTTCAGGTATCCATGCAATCCTTGAGTCGGGGTAGTGGTCGGCGACCGGGAGGCGACGTGACCGACGGCTGGAACTGGCAGCACCCCGGCGACGGCCGGCCCTCGGGCCAGCAGGTCCCCGGTGCGATGCCTGCCAACCCCAGACCGCAGGGACCCATGCCGCCCTATTACGCGGTGCCCACGAGCCCGCTGCCGACGAGCCCCATGCCAGCCGGCCCGGCCGGCCCGGGCAGTCCGTGGTGGTCCGACGCCCTCGGCGACCCGTGGCGCGACCCGCACGCACCGGCCGCCGTCGTGCTCCAGCCCGGCCCGACCGGTGCCGCCGAGCCCGAGCCCGTGGTCGACCCCGACGCGCCGCGCCCGCCGGGCAACCGCTCGGTGCTCCTCGTCGCCGTCGTCTCGGCCCTGCTCGCGGGCCTGCTCGGCGGCTCCCTCGGCTACGCGTTCGCGGCCCGCAACGGCGTCGGCGGCAGCGGCACCGTGCTCGGCGGCAACGGCGCCACCCCGCCGGCCGCCGCCAACCGCCCGCCCGACTCGCTGGCCGGTGTCGCCGCGCGGCTGCTGCCCAGCGTGGTCACCGTGCGAGTGGCGTCGAGCAGCGGCACCAGCCTCGGCTCCGGTTTCGTGGTGTCGGCCGACGGCTACGTGGTCACCAACGACCACGTGGTCGAGGGCGGCGGCACGCAGACGTTCACCGCGGTGTTCAGCGACGGCAGCACCGCGTCGGCCAAGCTGGTCGGCCAGGATCCGGAGTCCGACATCGCGGTGATCAAGCTGGCCCGCACCGGCCTCACGCCGGTCGAGTTCGGCGACTCCGACGCGATCGCGGTCGGTGACCCGGTGCTGGCGATCGGTTCGCCGCTCGCGCTGGCCAACACGGTCACGTCCGGCATCGTGAGCGCGCTCGACCGCACGATCCAGGCCGGCGAGCCGGGCGGCCCGACCCGCTACTACGCGGCGATCCAGACCGACGCGGCGGTCAACCAGGGCAACTCGGGCGGCCCGCTGGTCGACGCGGGCGGCCGGGTGGTCGGCGTCAACGCGGTGATCAAGTCGGTCTCGGCCGACGAGCAGAGCGCGGGCAACATCGGCCTGGCCTTCGCGATCCCGATCAACCAGGCCAAGCGGGTGGCACAGGACATCATCGACACCGGCAAGGCCCGCCGCACGGTGATCGGCGCCAAGGTGACCAGCGGCCGGACCACGGGCAGCGGCGTGCGGCTCGACACGGTCGAGGCGGGCGGCCCGGCCGCGTCGGCCGGCCTGCGCGCCGGCGACGTGGTGACCAGGATCGACCGGCACCCGCTGGAGGAGGCGACGGATCTGATCGCGATGGTGCGCAAGTACGCGCCGGGCTCCGTGGTCACCGTCGAGTTCCGCCGGGGCACGGAGACGCAGACCGCCTCGGTGACGCTGGCCGCCGACGCTCAGTAGCCCTGGCCGCACGTTCACCAGCAGGACAGACCCGGGCCGTTCCCTTCACCTGCGAGCCGCGCGTAAGGTTGCGCCGGGGACTGCGCGAGGGAGGCCCGGTGTTCGAGAACCTGAACTGGTGGGAGATCGGTCTCCTTCTGTTGGTGGCGCTGCTGATCTTCGGCGACAAGCTGCCAAACGTGATCACTGACGGCCTGCGCATGGTCCGCAACCTGCGCCGCATGGCCAGCAACGCGACCGGCGACCTGAGCCGCGAGCTCGGCACCGACATCCAGCTCGAGGACCTGCACCCCAAGGCGTTCATCCGCAAGCACCTGATCAGCGAGGAAGAGCAGGAGTCCCTGCGCAAGCCGCTGCAGAAGATGTTCGAGGACGCCAAGACCGACCTCAACGGCGTGCACAACGACCTCAAGGACGTGGCACAGGCGGTCGACCTCAAGGGCGCCGCGAAGCCGGCCACCGAGACGGCGACCACCTCGGCGCCGGCACCCCGGCGTTCGTTCGACGACTACACGTAAAGGCGCTAGCGGCCGGCGGGGCGCAGGCCCAGCGACTTGCCGATCAGCGAGTCGCGGCGCAACGCCAGCCGGTCGGCGACCGCGGAGATCGCCTGCGCGGCCGGCGCCTCGGGCTCGGAGAGCACGATCGGCAGCCCGGCGTCGCCCGCCTCGCGGACCCGGGTGTCCAGGGGGATCTGGCCGAGCAGGGGCACCTGGGCGCCGAGCGTGCGGCTGAGCTTCTCCGCCACGACGGCGCCGCCGCCGGACCCGAAGATCTCCATCCGCTCGCCGGTGGGCAGCTCCAGCCAGGACATGTTCTCGATGACGCCGACCAGGCGCTGGTGGGTCTGCAGCGAGATCGCGCCGGCCCGCTCGGCCACCTCGGCCGCGGCCATCTGCGGGGTGGTGACGACCAGGATCTCCGCGCTCGGCAGGAGCTGGGCCAGGGAGATCGCCACGTCGCCGGTGCCCGGCGGCAGGTCGAGCAGGAGCACGTCGAGGTCGCCCCAGTAGACGTCGGCGAGGAACTGCTGCAGCGCCCGGTGCAGCATCGGGCCGCGCCAGACCACCGCCGCGTTCTGCGCGGTGAACATGCCGATCGAGATCACCTTCACGCCGTGCGCGGCCGGCGGCATGATCATGTCTTCCACCCGGGTCGGTCGCCCGGCGGCGCCCAGCATCCGGGGCACCGAGTGGCCGTAGATGTCGGCGTCGACCACGCCGACCGACAGGCCGCGGGCGGCGAGCGCGGCGGCCAGGTTGACGGTGACGCTGGACTTGCCGACGCCGCCCTTGCCACTGGCGATCGCGTACACGCGGGTGCGGGATCCGGGCTGGGCGAACGGGATCACCGGCTCGGCGCCGCCGCCGCCGCGCAGGCGGGTCTGCAGGTCCTGGCGCTGCTCGGTGCTCATCACGCCGAAGTTGACGCGCACACCGCTGATGCCGGGCACCGCGGTCACGGCGCTGGTGATGTCGGTGTTGAGCTTGTCACGCAAGGGGCAGCCGGCGACGGTGAGCAGCAGCTCGACCAGCACCAGCCCGTCTTCGTCGATCGTGAATGACTTGACCATGCCCAGATCCGTGATCGGGCGGCGGATCTCCGGGTCGTCGACGGTGGCGAGGGCGGCCTGGACGGCGTCCTCGCGGGACGTGGCAGGTGCGGACATGATGCAACTGTATGTCGAAGGTCAGGCGTCGCTGTCCGCGTGGTCGTCCGGCTCGCCATCGGGTTGCTTGGCCTTGCGCTTCCTACGCGGCCGTTCCTCGATCTCCTCGGCGATACGGCTCAGCTCCGAGCGCAGGAAGTCGCGGGTGGCGACCTCGCCGATCGCCAGCCGCAGCGACGCGATCTCCCGGGTCAGGTACTCGGTGTCGGCCTTCTGCATCGTCGCCCGCCGGCGGTCCTCCTCGAGCGCGAGCCGGTCACGGTCGGCCTGCCGGTTCTGCGCGAGCAGGATCAGCGGCGCCGCGTAGGAGGCCTGGAGGGACAGGATCAAGGTCAGGAACGTGAAGGTGTACGGGTCGAACCGCCAGCCGCGCGGCGCCAGGGTGTTCCAGCCGAACCAGAGCAGGATCACCACGGTCATGTAGACCAGGAACTTGGCCGTGCCCATGCCCCTGGCGATGCCCTCGGACAAGCGGCCGAACGACTCCGGGTTGAACCTGGGCAGCTTCAGCCGGTGCGGCTCCCGCGGCTGGTCGAGCCGTGGCGCGCGGCGCGGCTCAGCCATCGGCGCCACCGTCGCGGCCGTTGGGGCCGGTGCGGTGCGGCACGGCCATCGGTGAGCCGGCCACGACGTCGGGCACGTCGCGGTCGCGCCAGTCCGGCGGCAGCGAGTGGTCGAGCACGTCGTCGACCGTGACCGCGCCGACCAGGCGGTTGCTCTCGTCGACGACCGGCATCGCGACCAGGTCGTACGTGGCCATCCGCCGGGTGATCTCGATCAGCGGCGTGTCGGGCCGCAATGGGTTGATGCCGGCGTCGACCACGCCGCCGAGGATCTCCGACGGCGGCTCCCGGAGCAACTTCTGGAAGTGCACCATGCCCAGGTATTTGCCGGTCGGCGTGGCCATCGGCGCGCGGGCGACGAACACCTGCGCGGCCACCGCCGGCGGCAGCTGGGGCTCGCGGATGCGGGCGAGCGCGTCGGCGACCGTCGCGTCGGGCGTGAGGATCACCGGTTCGGAGGTCATCACGCTGCCGGCCGTGCCGGCCGCGTACTTGAGCAACTGCCGCACGGGCTCGGCCTCGTCGGGCTCCATCAGGTCGAGCAGCGCCTGCCGCTCGGGGCCGGACAGCTCGCCGAGCAGGTCGGCCGCGTCGTCGGCGTCCATCTCCTCGAGGATGTCCGCGGCCCGCTCCTGGTCGAGCACGGCGAGGATCTCCACCTGGTCGTGCTCGGGCAGCTCGCTGAGCACGTCGGCGAGCCGCTCGTCGTCGAGCGCCGCGGCGACCTCGTTGCGGCGGACGTCGGACATCTCCTGCAGCGCGTACGCGAGGTCGGCCGGGCGCATCTGCTCCAGCACCGCGAGCAGCCCCGCGGTGCCCTGGGTGTCGGTGAGACCGATCAGCCCGCGCACCCGGTCCCAGTCCAGCTCGACGAGCTGACCCCGCCGCGTGAGCCGCCGGCTGGGCTGGCGGACCGCGACCTTGGCCAGCGACCACTCGCCCGTGCGGTTGGTCTCCATCGCGAGGTCGACCACCACGCCCGGTGTCTCCTCGGGCAGGATCGTCACGCGCCGGTCCAGCAGGTCCTCGAGGACGAGCAGCTCGTTGGGGCGCTTCTCGAACCGGCGCAGGTTGAGCGTGCCGGTGCTGAGCACGACCGCGTCCGGGTCGATCGAGGTGAACCGGCCCATCGGCAGGAAGATCCGGCGGCGAGAGGCCATCTCGGCGACCAGGCCGACCACCTGCGGCGGCCGGTTGGTGGTGCGCAGCCGTGCGACGGCGTCGCGGACCCGGCCGACCTGGTCCCCGTTGGGGTCGTAGACCGCCAGACCGGCGAGCCTCGCGATGTAGACCCGAGCCGTCGTCACCAGACCAGCCTAATTCCCTAGGCTGAAGCGCATGTCTACCGTCGCGTACGAGATCGTCGACGTCTTCACCGACCGGCCGTTCACCGGCAACCCGCTCGCCGTGGTCTTCGGCGGCGAGGAGCTGGCGGCGACCCAGATGCAGGCGCTGGCCCGCGAGTTCAACCTGTCGGAGACGGTCTTCGTGCTGCCGCCGTCACCGGGTGCCCAGGCCACCTACCGGGCGCGGATCTTCACGCCCAACAGCGAGCTGCCGTTCGCGGGACACCCCAGCGTCGGCGCGGCGGTGACCGCGGCCGGTCGTGGGCTGTTCGCGGCGGGCGAGGTCGTGCAGGAGTGCGGCGCGGGTCTGCTTCCGGTGGTGGTGTCCGGTTCGACCGCGACGCTGACCGGCGGCGCCGCGACGGTCGGCGAGCCGCTGGACCCGGGCCCGCTGCTGGCCGCCGTGAGCCTGACCGCCGAGGACCTCGACCCCGCCGCGCCACCCCGCGTGGCCGGCTGTGGCCTGGAGTTTCCCTATCTGCCGGTACGCGCGGACGCGGTGGCCCGGGCGCGGGTCGACAGCGCGGCCGCCCGCGGCGTGGTGGCCGACAGCATCGACGTGTTCGCCTGGGACCCGGCGTCCCGCACCGCCCACGCCCGCGTCTTCGCGCCCGGGCTGTCGGTGCCGGAGGACCCGGCGACCGGCTCGGCCGCGCTCGGCCTCGGCGTCTGGCTGGTCACCGGCGGCCTGCTCGCCGCCGACGGGGAGAGCGGCTACGTCGTGCACCAGGGCACCGAGCTGCACCGCCCGTCGGTGCTGGACTGCGTGGTGACCGCCGCCGGCGGCGCGGTGACCAGGGCCCGGGTCACCGGCAACGTGGTGCCGATCGCCCGCGGCGAGATGGCGGTGCCACCCTTCGTCGGATAGTACGACTGGCGGTATATGCAGATGGTCGGTAGCATCGGCGCATGGCGATGCAGGAGCCGACCTTCTTCATCCTCACCGCGCTGGCCGAGCAGCCGCTGCACGGCTACGGCGTGATCCGTGCCGTCGCCGACCTGTCCGGCGGCCGGGTCACGCTGCGGGCGGGCACCCTCTACGCCGCGCTCGACCGGCTCACCGAGGAGGGCCTGCTCGTCGTCGACCGTGAGGAGGCCGTCGACGGGCGGCTTCGCCGCTACTACCGGCTCACCGACGACGGCGCCGGCGCGCTGTCCGCCGAGGTCGACCGGCTGCGGGCCAACGCCGCCATGGCCGCCGCCCGGCTGCGGCGGACCACCCGGCTCGCGTTCGGGGCGGGGCGGTGACCCCGCTCGAGCGCCGCTACCGCCGCCTGCTGCTGGCCTACCCGCGCGCCTACCGGCGGGCCCGCGGCGACGAGTTGCTGACCACGCTGCTGGAAGGCGCTCCGCCCGACCGGACGCACCCACCGGCCGGTGAGGCGTGGGACCTGGTGCGGGGCGGGCTGCGGCAGCGCTTCGGGCCGCCGCACGGTCGCCGCTACACCGTCCTGGCCCTGCTCGGCGCGGCGGCGGCCGCCTATGTCGCGCTGGGCGTGGCGGTCCAGTTCGCGGCCGACCGCGACCCCGGCGACGTCGCACTGCCGGCCGCGGTCTCGCTGATGCCGCCCGACGTCATGTCCGCGGGCCGCGCCAGCCGCACGTGGACGTCGATCGGCGGCCCGACCCAGGTGGACGTCACCTACGCACCCGGCTCTCGGCCGGTGCCCGACTTGGTCGCCGACCTGCGCTCCCACGCGTTGGCCGAGGGCTGGGCGGCGGTGGCGGCGACCGGCTCGGGGATCACCCTCGAACGCGGCGGCCAGACCATGGTCGTCACCGTGGGCTCCGGTCCGACGGAGTTCGGCGTGAGCGCGTTCCTCGACGTCCGCTACCCGGTCCCGGCGGCCCTCCTGCCGGCCGGCGCCGCCGCGCTCCTCCTGGGCGGGCTGACCGGCTGGCTGGTCACCACGTGGACGCTGCGCCGCTTCCGTGCGCTGGAGCCGACGGGCCGGCTGGCCATCGCGCTGACCGGCGTCCCGGCCCTCCTGCTCATCGCGGCGGCGGCCGTCGGCTGGGTCGCCAACTCCCGGGGCAGCACGCAGACGACGATCTTCTCCGCCGGTCTCCCCGAGCGGCTCGGCCTCCTGTGCACGGCGGCGACGCTGGGTCTCGCGGCGGTCCTGCCCACCCGGCGGTTCGCGCCCGGCCGCACCCCGGTCGACCCGGTCCGGGTGGGCGCGCGCGTCGTCGCCGTCGCCCACCTCGCGTTCGGCGTCGCCATGGCGACCGTCCTGGTCACCTTCACGACGCGCATGCTGACCGCCGGCGCCGACCGGGCGGCGATGCTCAGCGGCGCGCACGATCCGAAGGAGGTCCTGTCGCTGCCGGTGTTCGTGCCCGTCGCGCTGCTCTACTACACCGGGTTGCTGCTCTCACCACTGCTGCTGACGGCGTCTGTGCCGCTGCTGGTGACCGGCCGCCGGCGCGTCGGCCGGGTCGCCTGGCACCTGCTCCTGGTCGCCGCCGTCTCGGCCGTGGTCCTGCCGGCCCTGATGCTCACGCCCTACGGCGGCGACGCGGCGAGGTGGTGGCTCGACTAGCGTTTGCCGCGCACCTTGTGCAGGCGGAACGGCTTGCGGGTCGGCCGGGCCGCGGGCGTCTCGCGGGGCGGCTCGGCGAGGCTGGCGTCGGGCAGGTCGGGCCGGGTGACCACCGCGCCGTCCGCGGCCGGGCTCAGGCAGCTCAGCGTGCAGTCCATCGCCCAGCGCTCGACCAACTGCTCGGTGGGGCCCGGTGCGTTGAGCCGCTTGCCGCCGACCTGCGGCGCGACCGTGTTCCACTCGTCGTCGCCGGGCTGCACCCGGCGCACGTCGGCCGTCCAGGTGACGATCCGGCCGCCGTGGTCGCCGCGCAGGGTCACCTCGGCGGTGGTCGCGCCGGCCAGCCCGGGCAGCCGCTGCTCGCCGATGCCGCTGATCACGTAGAGCGCGCCTTCGATCGGCACGCACCAGAGCCCGCGCGGCTGGCCGCCGTCGACGGACACCCAGGCCACGGCCGCCTTCTTGATCGCCTCTTCCACCACCGGGTCGGTCACCCCCTCATCCTGCCCGGCACCGGGGCGTGCTGGCCATGGTCGACCTCGTCGAGCACGCCGACGAGCCCGTCCACCGCGCAGCCGGACCAGCCCTCGTCGGCCGCGAAGACCAGGTGGTCGGCGAGGTCGGGGGAAGCCAGCCGGACGGCGGTCATGCCGACCTCGGCCGCGCCGGTCAGCTCGTGGCTGCCGCCGTCGCCGACATAGAGGCACTCCTCGGGCGCCACCCGCAGCCGCTGGCAGGCGGCCAGGTAGATGCTCGGGTCCGGCTTGCAGACCCCCTCCTCGACGGAGAACACGGCCGTGTCGAGCAGCGGCGCGATCGGCAGGCCCGGCAGCAGCGCGGGCAGCTCGTGGGTGCAGTCACTGACCACGGCGGTACGCAGCCCGCGCAGCCGCAGCGCCCACAGCACCGGGACGGCCTCGTCCCGCAGTTCCGTGTCGTGCCGGACGGCGCGGACCCGGCAAGCCAGCGCTGCCCGCACCGCCTCGTCGGATGGGTCGGCGCCGGCCCGGGCGGCGATCCAGCGCAGGTTGTCCTCGGCGGAGCCGAGGTCGCCGCTGGCGCGGCGGTAGTAGGAGGCGTCCAGCAGAGCGATCATCACCTGGGGATCGCATCCCAGGATGCGGGCGGTCTCGAGGTGCTCGGGACCTCGTTTGACAGGCCGGGTCAGAGTGCCGAAGAAGTCGAACACAACCGCGCGTAATGCGGGCACCGGGGCAGCCTATCGACGCGCACCGCCCCGCCCTATCGGCTGATCGACTGACAGTAGTCGGATAAACGCAGGTTGTGATTTGTGAGGATGGTTCATCGTGCACCGCCCTGCCCTCGACCCGGCCGCCACCACGGCGCTGGTCGTCGCCGTCCTCGCCGTCTCCACCTCCGGTCCGCTGATCGCCTTCGCCACCGCGGCGCCGGCGCTGGCCATCGCGTTCTGGCGCAACGCGCTGGCCGTCGGCGTGCTCGGCCCGATCTCGCTGATCGCCCGCCGCGGCGAGTACGCCGCCCTGGCCCGCCGCGAGGGCCTGTTCTGCGTGGCGGCCGGCGTGGCCCTCGCCGCGCACTTCGCGGCCTGGATGCCGAGCATCCGGTTCACCACCGTGGCCGCGTCCACCGCGCTGGTGGCCACCCAGCCGGTCTGGCAGGGGCTGATCTCGGTCGCACAGGGCCGCAAGCTGCGCACGGTGACCTGGGCCGGCATCGGCGTCGCGGTGTTGGGTGCGGTGCTGGCCACCGGCGCGGACTTCGGCGTCTCGTCCCGCGCCGTGCTGGGCGACCTGCTGGCGGTGCTCGGCGCGGTGATGGCGGCCGCGTACACGGCGCTCGGTGAGCGGGCCCGGGTCACCCTGAGCACCACCACGTACACGACGATCTGTTATTCGGTCTGCGCGGTGCTGCTGCTGGTCATCTGCCTGGCCTCGGGGCAGTCGCTGTCCGGCTACCCGGGCACGACCTGGTTGGCCATCCTCGGCCTGGTGGCCGGCGCCCAACTGCTCGGGCACACGATGTTCAACTACGCGCTGCGCCGGGTCTCGGCCACCACGATCAGCGTGCTGATCCTGCTCGAGGTGCCGGGCGCGGCGCTGATCGCCTGGCTCTGGCTCGACCAGGTGCCGCGGACCGCCTCGCTGCCCGGCCTCGCCCTGCTGCTCGTCGGCGTCGCGATCGTGGTGCTCGGCGGAGCACAGGCGAGCCGCCGCGAACGCGAGCGCGCCCTGGCCGCCGAGGTCGCCGTCGCGCCCTAGGAGATCGCCTGCTCGCTAGCCTTCCAGAGGGCCGCGGCCAGGGCCGGGTCGGTGGCCTTGGCGCCGAGTCGGCGCGGCTTCAAGTCGTAGTAGTAGGCGCCGTTGACCAGCAGCGCCGGGTCAGCGGTGGCCAGCCAGACCAGCGTCTCGGCGCCCTTCTCCGGGCCGCGCAGCAGCGGCGTGTGCTTCATGCCCCAGGCGATCAGCCGGTTTTCGTTGTAGAACCGGGTGCGCACCGCGCCCGGGTGATAGGAGAACGACAGCATCCCCGGCCACTGCCGGGCCGCCTCGGCGGCGAACAGGATGTTGGCCTGCTTGCTCGTGCCGTACGCCCGCAGCGGGATGTAGCCGTCCAGCGGCCGGTTGAGGTCGCGCGGGTCCAGGTTGCCCCAGCGGTGCGCGCCCGACGCGGTCACCACCATCCGCCCGAGCCGGTCGTGCAACAGCACGGTGAGCAGGAAGCTGGCCAGGTGGTTGGCCTGGATGGTCAGCTCGTAGCCGTCCACGGTGGTCGCCGGGTGCAGCACGATCGCGCCCGCGTTGTTGGCCAGCACGTCGATCCGGTCGTACGCCGCGCGAAGCTGCTCGGCGAGCCCCCGCACGTCGTCGAGCGCGCCGAAGTCGGCGCGGAAGGAGGCCGGCAGCGTGCCGGCGGCGTCGCGCACCTCGGCCGCGGCCGCGGCCAGCCGGGCGGGGTCGCGTCCGACGAGGACGACCTGGTCACCGCGGCGGGCCAGGGCCACGGCGGCGGACAACCCGATCCCGGAACTGGCCCCGGTGATCACTGCGACTCGCCCGGTGACTTCTTCCACTGCTTGGTTCTCCTCGGTCGTCGCGCGAGGTTACCGTTTGGTCAGGGCCTAACTGTAACGATCGTGAGGAGCCGTCGATGGCCGCTGCGGGACGCCCACGCCGGTCCTGTTTGGCCGTACCCGGTTCCAGCCTGAAGATGCTCGACAAGGCCCGGGGACTCCCGGCCGACCAGGTCTTCCTCGATCTCGAGGACGCGGTCGCGCCGCTGGCCAAGCCGGAGGCCCGCAAGAACGTGGTCGCGGCGCTCAACGAGGGCGACTGGGGCGACCGCATCCGGGTCGTACGCGTCAACGACCTGACGACGGAGTGGACCTACCGCGACGTGGTCGAGGTGGTCGAGGGCGCCGGATCCAACCTGGACTGCGTGATGCTGCCCAAGGTGCAGTCCGCGGCCCACGTGGAGTGGCTCGACCTCACCCTCACCCAGATCGAGAAGGCGATCGGGCTGCCGGTCGGCGGCATCGGCATCGAGGCGCAGATCGAGAACGCGGCCGGCCTGGTCAACGTGGACGCGATCGCGACCGCGTCGCCCCGCGTCGAGACGATCATCTTCGGCCCGGCCGACTTCATGGCCTCGATCAACATGCGGTCGCTGGTGGTCGGCGGGCTGATCCCCGACTACCCGGGCGACCCCTACCACTACATCCTGATGCGCCTGCTGATGGCCGCGCGGATGCACGACAAGCAGGCCATCGACGGGCCGTTCCTGCAGATCCGCGACGTCGAGGGGTTCCGCGCGGTGGCGAAGCGGTCGGCCGCGCTCGGCTTCGACGGCAAGTGGGTGCTGCATCCCGGGCAGATCGACGCGGCCAACGAGATCTACGCGCCGACCCAGGAAGACTACGACCGCGCCGAGCAGATCCTCGACGCGTACGCGCACGCCACCTCGGAGGCCGGCGGCAAGCTGGGCGCGGTGATGCTCGGCGACGAGATGATCGACGAGGCGTCACGGAAGATGGCGCTGGTCATCGCGGCGAAGGGCCGCGCGGCCGGGCTGACCCGCACGCCGCCCGGCTAGGCCGGTCCCCCGAGGCGGGGGTCTCGTTGCTCGGGTTGCGGGGACCGGGCAGGATCTCCCGCATGGGAATCGACACGGAGCATGACGACGGGTTGACCACCGTTCGCCTCGACGGGAAGGTCGCTCTGGTCACCGGGGCCGGCAGCCCCGACGGCATCGGGTACGCGACCGCGCGCCGCCTGCTGCAGCTCGGCGCCAAGGTGGCCATCGTGTCGACCACCCGGCGCATCCACGACCGGGCCACCGAGCTGGGCGCCACGGGCTTCGTCGCCGACCTGACCGACGAGGCCGAGGTCGGCGCGCTGGCCGACGCCGTGGCCGAGCAGCTCGGCGACGTCGAGGTGCTGGTCAACAACGCCGGCCTGACCAGCCGGGCGAACCCGGAGGTGCTGCGGCCGGTCGCCCAGCTCACCTTCGACGAGTGGCGCTCCGAGATCGACCGCAACCTGAGCACCGCGTTCCTGTGCAGCCGGGCGTTCATCGGCGGCATGGCCGAGCGCGGCTGGGGCCGGATCGTCAACCTGTCGGCGACCGCCGGCCCCGTCAACGCGCTGCCGACCGAGGCCGCGTACGCCGCGGGCAAGGCCGGGGTGATCGGCCTGACCCGGGCGCTGGCCATGGAGATGGTGGCCGACGGGGTGACCGTCAACGCGGTCGCGCCGGGCACCATCTACACCGCCGCGTCCACGGTCACCGAGCTCAAGCAGGGCCTCGGCACGCCGATCGGGCGGCCGGGCACCCCTGACGAGGTGGCCGCCGCGATCGCGTTCCTGTGCTCACCGGCCGCGTCGTACATCACCGGGCAGATGCTGGTGGTCGACGGCGGCAACAGCGTGCGCGAAGCGCACTACAGCTAGTAACCCGTTGAGCCCGAGCTCGTGCTGTCGATCGTGGCGCCGAGCCAGCCCAGGCCGATCGCGCCGCAGCAGAACAGCACGTACATGGCCGTGAGCACGTAGCCGACCACCAGGCCGGCAGTGGCCAGGCCGCCGCCCTCCTCGCCGGAGGTCTGCAGCTGCTTCTTGGCCATGTGGCCGAGCACGATGCCCGCGGGCGGCACCAGGATGCCGAGCACCAGCGCCAGGATCGCCATGGTGTTGGTGCCCCGGGCCGGCGCGTAGCCGTAGGGCTGGGGCTGGTAGCCACCGCCGTAGGCCTGCTGCCCGTACTGGGCGTACGGATCCGGCTGGCCGTAGGGGCTCGGCTGGCCGTACGGGTTGGGCTGGCCATATGGGTTGGGCTGGCCATATGGGTTGGGCTGGACCGAGGTCGGATCCGGCTGCCCCGAGGTGGGCGGCTGGTAGGCCGGCGGCCCGGACTGCTGCGGGTCGTAGGGCTGCCCCGGCTGGTACGGATCGGGCTGGTTTCCAGGGGGTGGGTAGCTCATCGTCGCCTTTCCCGAGTTGTCCCCGGCACGATACTGAACGCGAGGAGACCATTCACGCCCCGATCCCCGTCATGACGAGGGAAGATGTCAACCATGGCGCGCCTGGCCCAGACACCTGGCCTCACCGACGTGCAGACGTCGATCCTGGAGACCGTCCGGGAGTTCGTCGACAAAGAGATCATTCCGCACGCACCGCGGCTGGAGCGGGCCGACGAGTACCCGGCCGACATCGTCGACGGCATGCGGGAGATGGGGCTTTTCGGGCTGACGATCGACGAGGAGCACGGCGGCCTCGGTGAGTCGCTCCTGACGTACGCCCTCGTGGTCGAAGAGCTGTCGCGCGGCTGGATGTCGATCTCCGGGATCGTGAACACCCACTTCATCGTCGCCTACCTGGTCGCGCACCACGGCTCGCCGGAGCAGCGGGCGGCGCTGCTGCCGCGGCTGGCGACCGGCGAGATCCGCGGCGCGTTCTCGATGTCGGAGCCCGGCTGCGGGTCCGACGTGGCGGCGATCAGGTCGACCGCCCGCCGCGACCGCACCGGCTACGTCCTCGACGGGCAGAAGATGTGGCTGACCAACGGCGCCTACTCGTCGGTGGTGGCCACGCTGGTCAAGACCGACAACGGCGCCGAGAGTGTCTACGGCAACATGACCTGCTTCCTGCTGGAGAAGGAGCCCGGCTTCGGCGAGACCGCACCCGGCCTGACCATCCCCGGCAAGATCGCCAAGATGGGCTACAAGGGCGTCGAGACCACGGAGATGGTGCTCGACGGCGTCGCGGTGCCCGACTCGGCCGTCCTCGGTGGCCCTGAGCAGGTCGGTCGCGGCTTCTACCAGATGATGGACGGCATCGAGGTCGGTCGTGTCAACGTCGCCGCGCGCGCCTGCGGCATCTCGATCAGAGCTTTCGAGCTCGCCATCGCGTACGCACAGCAGCGGCACACGTTCGGCGAGCCGCTGGCCGGGCACCAGGCGATCGCGTTCAAGCTCGCCGAGATGGCCACGAAGATCGAGGCCGCGCACCAGATGATGGTCAACGCGGCCCGGCTCAAGGACTCCGGCGCCCGCAACGACGTCGAGGCCGGCATGGCCAAGCTGCTGGCCTCGGAATATTGCGCCGAGATCGTGCAGGAGGCGTTCCGGATCCACGGCGGCTACGGCTACTCGACCGAGTACGAGATCGAGCGGCTGATGCGCGAGGCACCGTTCCTGCTGATCGGCGAGGGCACCTCGGAGATCCAAAAAACGATCATCTCGCGGGGTCTGCTCAAGGAGTACCGCCTCTAGGGTGAAGGCGTGCCCCTGCGCAAGGACCGGAACTTCGTCCTCTTCTGGGTGCTGCAGACGGTCTCGGTCGCGGGTGACTCGCTGACCACCCTCGCGGTGCCCGTGCTGGTGCTCCAGCACACCGGCTCGGTCTTCCAGATGGGCCTGGTCACGGGCACGGTCGGCGTCGCCTGGCTGGTCTCCGGCGTGCTGTCCGGGTCGATCGTGGACCGCCTCGACCGCCGCACCGTGATGATCGCCTGTGATGTGGCCCGGGCCGTCCTCTACGCGCTGGTCCCGCTGGTCTGGCTGGCCGCGCCGCACGTCTGGGTGCTCTACCTGGCGATGCCGCTGGGCGCCGCGGCCGGCATGCTCTACCAGGTCGGCTACATCACCGCGGTGCCGGCGCTGGTCGACCGCGACCAGATCACGCACGCCAACGGCCTGCTCTCGGCGTCGTTCGCGGCGGCGAGCGTGACCGGGCCGGTGATCGCCGCCGGGCTGTTCGCGGTGCTCGACCCGGCCTGGGTGATCGGCGTCGACGCGGTCACGTTCGGCTTGTCGGCCGTCGCCATGTCGTTCGTCAAGCTCCGGCCCCGGGAGGGCAGTTCGGAGCGCGAGTCGCCGATCCGCGGGTTCCTCACCGGCGCCCGGTTCCTCTGGCGGCAGCCGGCGCTGCGCACGCTCACGGTGCTGCTGTGCGGGGTCGTCTTCGTGACGTACTCCCTGGACGATTTGCTGATCTTCCGCCTGCGGGAGGACCTCGGCCAAGGCGCCGGCGCGGTCGGCGTGGTGTTCGCGATCGGCGCCGCGGGCACGATCGTGGCGGGTTCGGTGGTCGCGATGCTGCGCCGCCGGCTGGGCTTCGGCGCCTGCTGGATCGGCGCGTACGCGCTGAGCGGGGTGGCCCTGGCAAGCGCCGGCAGCGCGCCCGTGGTGCCGGTGCTCGCCGGGCTCCTCGCGGTGATCATGTTCTGCCAGGGCGTGGCCGGCACGTGCTCGATGTCGCTGCGCCAGGAGATCACCCCGGACCACCTGCTCGGCCGGGTCACCTCGGCGTTCTGGACCATCCACTACCTGCCGGGCCCGATCGGCGCACCGCTGGTCACGTTCGCCGCGGCGCGCGCCGGCGTCCCGGCGGTGACCCTTGTGCTGGGCCTGTGTCTCGCCGCGATCGCCGTGATCGCGGCGTTCTCACCCCTGCGGGCCCGGACCTTCGCCCTGCACCGCCCGGCGCATGGTGAAGCTCTGTAGGCGGGTCGCGTAGCCCAGGTGCGTGTTGAGCCGGCGCATGTCGGCGTTGCCCTGCTGGGTCCAGGTGTAGACCTCGGTGAGCCCGGTGGCGGCGGCATGGGCGAGCGCGATCCGCTTGAGGTAGGCGGCGACGCCCCGGCCGCGCCAGTCACGGCGGACCACGGTCAGCGCGTTCTCGGCGCGGTGCGGGTTGTCGTGGTCGAGGATCAGCCCGGCGAGCCCGACCAACTCGCCACCGGCCAGGGCCAGGAACATCGCCGCGGGGTCGTCGATCCAGCTCGTCCGCCACTCGTCGACAGTCGCGTGCATCGGGGCGATCAGCGCCATGTCCTCGAACGCCTGCGCGGCGAGCACGTCGTAGGCGACGTCCCACAGCTCGGGCCGCTGCGCGACGGTCACGACCTCGACGTCGGCCCGCGGCGGTGGCGGGTGCTCGGCGCCGATCGCGCGCACCTGCTCGACCTGGCGGTCGACCTCGGCGAAGCCGTGCCGCTCGGCGAAGGCCTTCGAACCCTCCTCGTCGGCGTGCCCGAGCACGTGCCCGACCCCGAGCGTGGCGGCGTGCGCCCACAGGTGCGCCAGCACCCGGCTGCCGATGCCCTGCCGGCGGAACTCGGGCAACACCCGCGGCGTGACGGTGGCCGCGCCCTGGATGCTGGACCGGTCGGCGGCGCCACTGCCGATCAGCTTGCCGTCGCGTTCGACCACCAGCACCAGCGAGTCACGGGTCAGCGACGCCCGCATCTCGGCGATGGTGGGCGCCCGCTCGTAGGGGATGACCGCCATCCGCACCTGCCGGACGAGGTTGAAGTCGCCGTCGTCGCTGGCCCGCCGCACCGTCAACATGCGCGGACGTTAACCCGCCGCCCGTAGCTTCGCGACCGCATTTGCTCTGCATCCATATACGCACCGCAGCTCAGCGCGGGTGGTGCGTATATGGATGCAGAGCAAAGCCTGCGAACACGCCGCTGGGAAGGGGCGGTTCTCCAGGCGGGAAAGCGTCAGGCGCGGGAGAGGTTGCCGACGGCGCGTTCGACCGCGATGCAGCGGTTCTCGACGTAGTCGAGGCCGGCATCGGTGGCCAGCTTGCGGGCCTCGTCGGAGACGATGCCGAGTTGCAGCCAGACGGCCGGCGCGCCGGCGGCGATCGCGTCGCGGACCACGTCGGGGGCGTCGTGCGCCGGGCGGAAGACGTTGACCAGGTCGACCGGGAACGGGATCTCGGCGACCGAGCGGTAGACCGGCTCGCCGAACAGCTCGTCGGCGTGGGGGTTGACCGGGATGATCCGCCAGCCGTGGCGCTGGATCTGGAGGGGGACGGAGTGTGCGGCCTTTCGGGGGTCGCGCGACGCGCCGACCACCGCGATCACTCGGGCGTCGGCGAGAAGTTGCTGGGCATCACGCATGCGATCGACTTTATCTCCGGTGCGCGGCGCCCGACCGTTCGGCGGCCGGGGCCGTGGCCTGCCGCACCACCGGTGCCGCGGGTCCGGCCGGCAGCGCGGGTGGTGCGCCGCCGTCGCGGAGGCGCCGGGACAGCCGCTCCAGCTCGGCCGGGCGGCCGATCGAGGCGCGGTGCTCCGGGTGGGCCACGTAGTAGCGGATCGCGTCCGCCAGGAACCAGGGGTGGATGTCGAGCACGTCGATCGGCACGTCCAGGCGCGTCCGGCGCTCGCTCGGCGGGCGTACCAGATAGGAAGGGCCGAGAAACAGCTCGAGCCGCTGGGTACGCAGCCGCGGCGCCCACGGCGTGCCCGGCCTGATCGCCGACCAGGGCACGTCGACGCGGTGCAGCCGGCCCGGCACCCGCAGCCCTTCGGCGCTCAGCTCCACCGTCGTCGGCACCAGCAGCGCGCGGGCCAGCAGTGCGGCGGCGAGCAGGCCGAACAGCACCGAGAGGAGGCCGTCGAGCAGGCCACCGCCGGCGTTGAGCCGGTCGACGGCCAGCGCCGCCTGCGAGGTCAACACCAGCACGAACGCGGCGGTCTCGATCGTGCGCCGGCGGTTGGTCGGCGCGACGAACGTGTCGCCGCGGACCTGGAAGCTGGCGGGCCCCGCCGGGCGCCACCCGATCAGTGCGACCAGCGCGCCGACACCGGCCACCGTCGGGCCGAGGTGCAGCAGGAGGTCGAGCACCAGCACCGGGATGTCGAAAGCGATCGCGGCCGCTCCCCAGACCACGCCGAGGGCGGCGGCGCCGAGCAGCCATCGCTGGTGCATCGGTCGAGCCTACCGGGCATCGGTAACCGTCAGTCGTCGTGCCCGACCCGTACCGGCTGATCGCCCTCGCACCGGATCTTGATTTCGGAATGGTCGCCGCCGGTTCTCTCGAACTTCACCTCGACCTCGTCGTCGGGGCCGTCGTCGCGGTCACGCACCCGGTAGCCGTCCGCCGCCCGCCACGTCACGATCGAGGCCAGCCCGCCGTCGCAGCGGGCCGTGACGAGGCCGCCCGCGATGTTGAACGTCCGCAGCTGTCCGCCGGCGGTGGGGCGCGGGCTCGTCGTCGGGCCTGGCGTCGCGGTGGCGGGCGCCGGCGTGCCGCTGGCCGCGGCGGCCAGGTCGCGGGCCACGTCGGCCTGGCTGCGCACGCCACCCGGCGTGCCGGTGAGGCTGTCGCCGACCAGGCGCACGGCGCCGATGCCGGCCAGCGTCGCGACGACCACGACGGCCAGCCAGCCGAGCACGGCGAGACTCCGGCGGGACAGCATCACCCGACTATGCACCGCCGCCCGCTAAGAGCGGCACTGCCCGACGCTAAGAGCGGGTTAAGGGCGGCGGCCGGCCGGGCTCGGGGGAGATACGGTGCGAGCTGTGCCGCGCCTGCTGCTCATCGAGGACGATCCGGCGATCCGCACGCCGCTGCTGCGGGCGCTGCGCGATCGCGGGCACGCCGTGGCGGCGGCGACCACCGCGATGGACGGCCTGCGCGCGGCCCTCGACGAGCGGCCGGACCTGGTCGTGCTCGATCTCGGGCTGCCCGACGTCGACGGCGGTGAGCTGCTGCGGATGCTGCGGGCGGTGAGCCGCGTGCCGGTGATCGTGGCGACCGCCCGGGACGACGAGACCGAGATCGTCCGGGTGCTCGACGCGGGCGCCGACGACTACGTGGTCAAGCCGTTCACCGCGGCCCAGCTCGACGCCCGGGTGCGGGCGGTGCTGCGCCGCGCCGGGTCACCCGCCGCGGCCGACGAGACCGTCGTCGTCGGCGGCCTGGAGATCGACCCCAAGTCACACGGGGTACGTCTCGACGGTGCGCCGGTCGAGCTGACACCGCGCGAGTTCGACCTGCTGCACCACCTGGCGACCCGGCGGGGCGAGGTGGTGACCAAGCGGGAGCTGTTGACCGAGGTCTGGCAGATCCCGTACGGCGGCGCCGACAAGACCGTCGACGTGCACCTGTCGTGGCTGCGCCGCAAGCTCGGTGAGACGGCAGCGGAGCCGCGCTACCTGCACACCGTCCGTGGCGTGGGTGTCCGCCTGGCCGCGCCCGGTGACCCGCCGTGAGGTGGCGGCTGACGCTGCTGGTCGCGGCGACCACGACGCTGACGCTGATCGCGTTCCTGGTGCCGTTGGCGCTGCTGCTGCGGGGCGTGGCCGAGGACCGGGCGACCGGGCGGGCGACGGCCGACGTGCAGGGCATCGTCGCGGTGGTCGGCGTCGGCGACCGGGCCGAGATCGCGCTGACCGTCGACCAGTTGGTGGCGTCGGGGCGGCCCGTCACGGTCTTCCTGCCGGACGGCGGCGCACCGCTGGGGGAGCCGGTCGCGCGCACGCCGGCGGTCGAGCTGGCCGCCACCGGCACGAGCCTCACCGCGTCGCTGGACGGCGGGCGGGAGATCGTGATCGGCGTGGGCCGGGTGTCCGGCGGCACCGCGGTCATCCGCACGGTCGTACCCGAGGCCGATCTGCGTGCCGGTGTGACCCGGGCCTGGCTGGTGCTCGCGGCGCTCGGCCTGCTGCTGGTGCTGCTCGGGCTGGTCGTCGCGGACCGGCTGGCGCGCAGCCTGGTGCGGCCGATCGACGACCTGTCGGCGGTCTCGCACCGGCTCGCCCGCGCGGAGCTCGGTGCCCGGGCGGCCGTCCCGGCCGGGCCGCCGGAGCTGCGTGAGGTGGCCGGGGCGCTCAACCACCTGGCCGAGCGGATCCAGGTGCTGCTGCGCGAGGAGCGGGAGCAGGTGGCCGACCTGTCGCACCGGTTGCGTACGCCGTTGACCGCGCTGCGCCTCGAGGCCGAGTCGGTGCGCGACCCGGACGACCGTTCGCGGGTGGCCGCCGGCGTCGACGCGCTGGAACGCGCGGTGACCGGGTTGATCCGGCAGGCGCGGTGGCGCAGCGAACCGAGGGACGCGGCGTCGTGCGACGCGGCCGCGGTGGTGCGGGACCGCGTGGAGTTCTGGTCGGTGCTGGCCGAGGACACCGGTCGGGAGTTGCGGCTCTCGTTGGCCGACGGGCCGCTGCCGGTCGCGGTGGCCGCCGACGAGCTGGCCGCGGCGGTGGACGCCCTGCTCGGCAACGTGTTCGCGCACACGCCGGACGGGACGCCGTTCGCGGTGTCGCTGTCGGCCGACGGGGTGCTGGTGGTCTCGGACGCCGGTCCCGGGCTGGCCGACGCGGCGGTGTCGCGCGGGGTGAGCCAGGGCGCCGGCACCGGTCTGGGGCTGGACATCGCGCGCCGGGCGGCCGGCGGCGCTTTGGAGATCTCGGACAATCCGGGTGGTGGCGCGGTCGTGACGCTGGTCTTAACGCGTCCTTAGTGGTCGCACAGCGCGCCGCTATCTCCGGTCGGACGAACCTCGTTCGTATCACCCCGATACGGAGGTCAGGATCGATGAAGCGCACAGCAGTGATCATCACGGTGGCCGGGATGGCGGCGCTGGCCGTCACGGGTACGGCGCTGGCCGCGGCACAGAGCGACGGACCGAGCCCGCGGACGGGCATCGGCAGCACGGTGGACGAGCCCACTGTGGCGCCGACCGATGACCGGACCGTCGACCCGACCGCCGAGCCCACGCCGGATGACTCGCCGACCAGCACGCGGCCGCCGCTGGCCGGCGGGATCGGCTCGGACGAGGCCCGCCGGATCGCACTGGACCGGGTCGGCGGCGGCACGGTGACGGAGATCGAGTCGGAGCTGGAGCACGGCTTCGCCACCTGGAAGGTGGAGATCGTTGGGGGCGGTGTCGAGCACGACATCTACGTCGACCGCGCGACCGGCACGATCATCAAGGCCGACCGCGACGAGCGCGGCGGCCACGGCTCCGACGACCGCGGCGGCGACGACCACGGCGGCCGGCGCTGAGACCTGCCCACGACTGATCGCCACCCCGCCGCGGGTGGCGATCAGACTGTTCCGGTGACCCTGCTCCTCGGGCGGCGCGACATCGCCGCCGCCGTCGACGTCGACACCGTGCTGGGCCTGCTGGCCGCCGGCTTCCGCGCACCCGTCACCGACCCGGCGCCACAGCGGATCAGGACCGACCTGCCCGGTCCCGGCACGGCGACCTGCCTAATCCCGGGCCTGCTGCCGGACGTGCCGGCGTACACGGTGAAGGTCAACGCGAAGTTCCCGGCCGCGTCGCCGGCCCTGCGCGGGGTGGTCTGCCTGCACGCCCTCGCCGACGGTGAGCTGCTCGCGCTGCTGGACTCGGCGTCCGTGACGGCGTGGCGCACCGGTCTGGCGGCCGCGCTGGCGACGCACACGCTGGCCCCGCCCGGTGCCCCCACGCTCGGCTTCGTCGGCGCGGGTGCGCAGGCCGCGACCACGCTGGCCGGCCTGCGCCACCTGCGCCAGTGGTCCCGAACCGTGGCGACCGACCTGGAACCGGCTCGCGCGGCGGCCCTGCCGGCCGCGGTCGTGCCGGATGCCCGCGCGGTCGCCGCGGCGGCGGACGTGGTCGTGCTGTCCACCTGGTCCCGCACGCCGCTGCTCGACCTCGCCGACGTCCGCCCGGGCCAACACCTGACCTCGCTAGGCGCGGACGAGCCCGGCAAGCGGGAGCTCGCGACGGACCTGCTGGCCGCCAGCCGCCTGATCGTCGACGACCTAGGCTTGGCGCTCGCGGGCGGCGCGCTGGGCACCTCGGGTCTGTCCGCCGCCGGCACCCTGGGCGAGGTCCTGCGCGGCGAGCTGCCGGCCACGGCCCCGACGCGACCGAGCGTCTACACCCCCGTCGGCCTGCCGTGGCAGGACCTGGCGCTGAGCTGGGCGGTCTATCAGCAGGCGATCCACACCGGCGCGGGCACCCGGGTGGACCTGCTCTCCTGAGAAGCTGTGTGAATGTCCTACGTGATCGAGGCGGCGCTCGGCCGGGCCGAGGTGTTGCGCGCCGCCGTGCGTGATCAGCCGATCGCGGTGGTCGTACTCCTGCCACACGAGCTGGCGATGGTGCCGATGACCGACGCGCTCCTCGACGCGCTGGCGGGCGAGCCGGTGCTGGGTTTCGAGAAGCTGCCCGCCGGTTTCGCAGACGTCCTGGCCAGCTGCTCGGCGACGGGCCCGGTCGGCTACGTCGAAGCAGACTTCTTCGGCGGCACCGGAACCCAACGGGCGGCCCTGTGGGCGGGCGGCGCGCTCGCCGCCGGGCCGTTGTCGCTGGACGAGGACGAGCCGTTCGGCCCGGACGGCAGCCCGATCTCGCAGATCCTGCGGCGGCTGGGCGTCCCACCCCAACGTGGCCGGGACGAGTTCGACGCGGTCGGCCTGGGCCGCCACCGCTGGACCGCCGACTGGGCCGGCTGAGCATGGACACGGCCGACCTCGCCGGGCTCGTGCGCGCCTGCCCGTGGTTGATGGCAGCGCTGGCCGCGGTGCGGGCGTCCCGGTTGCCGGAGGCGTGGATCGGCGCCGGCGTGCTCCGGGACCTGGTCTGGGACGAGCGCTACGGCGCCGGCTTCGACCCGGCTCGGGTGCGTGACGTCGACGTGGCCTTCTTCGACGCGGCCGACCTCAGCCGCGACCGGGACCAGTCGGCGACCGCGCTGCTGACCGGCCTCCTGCCGGCGGTGCCGTGGGAGGCCACCAACCAGGCTGCGGTGCACACCTGGTACGCGGACCATTTCGGCGGCGCCGCCGTGCCCCCGCTGACCAGCGTCGCGGACGCGGTCGCCACCTGGCCCGAGACCGCGACCAGCGTCGCCGTCCGCCTGACCGACCGCGTCGAGGTGTGCGCCCCGCTCGGCGTGGCGGACCTGCTCGGCGGCGTCTGGCGGCCCAACCCCCGGCGGATCACGGTCGAGCGCTCGCGCGAACGCCTGGCCCGCCAGCGCCCCGCGACCCGTTGGCCGGGCGTGCGTGTGGCCGACGCGGTCTAGGGCCGGTCCTGCCGATCAACGCGGCCTGCGACGGGCCCAGCCGCCGTCTGGCGGCGTCCCGGGATCACCGAGACACGACAAGGCCCTAGAAGCGCTCGATGGCGGCCCACTGGTCCTTGGTGGGGACCTCGGCGCCCGCCGGGCAGGAGCGTTTGAAGTCGCACCAGCCGCACATCGGGCCCGGTGTCGTCGGGAACGCCTCGTCGGGGTCGGCGCCCGCGGCGACCGCCTTTTCCGCGTCGACGATGTCGCGGGCCGTGTCTTCCGCGCGGGCGACCTGCCGGGCCAGCGACGCCTCGGTGTGGTCGTGCGCCGCGATCGTGCCGGACGGCAGGTGGTGCAGCTCGACCCGCTTGCACGGCCGCCGGAACACCCGCTCGGCCGCGTAGGCGTAGAGGGCAAGCGCCTGGGAGCCGCGGGCGTCGTCGCTGTCGAGGCCTGTGCGGCCGGTCTTGTAGTCGACGATCGCCAGCTCGTCGCCGCGGGCGTCGATGCGGTCGGCGCGGCCGTTGAAGGCCAGCACCGCCGTCTTGACCGCGACCACCCGCTCGACGCCGACCGGCTCGGCGGCCGGGTCGAGGCCGCCGACATAACCCTCGAGCCAGTCGAGGGCGCGCCGGTAGGCGGCGCGCTCCTGCTCGTCGTCGCGGTAGCCCTCGCGGACCCAGGTGCCCTTCAGCAACGCCGGCAGCGCGTCGCGGGTGCGGCGCTCCGGGGGCAGCGCGAACCAGCCGCGAAGCGCCGTGTGCACGCTCGCGCCCAGCGAGTTGTGCGCCCACGGCGGGCCCTTGGGCGGCGTCGGGCGGTCGACGTAGGAGTAGCGGTAGCGCCGCGGGCAGTCGGTGTAGGTGCCGAGCTTGCTGGGCGTGCAGACGAACAGCCGCTCGGGCATGCCGGCGAAACCGAGCTGCTCGACGCGGGGCGCCGGCGCCCGGCCGCCGGTGGATGAGGAGGTCGACCTGCGCACGGGAGAATCCTCCCAGACGGGTACGACAACCCCGTACCCTCACCCCGCCCGGTAGGAGTCCACGAACGCGAACACCGCGTCGGCGATCAGCTGCACGGCGATCGCGGCCAGCAGCAGACCGGCGATCCGGGTCAGCACCTCGATGCCGCCGGGGCGCAGGACCTTGACGACCAGGCCGGAGTAGCGCAGCACCAGCCAGACCGCCAGCATCGCGACGACGATGCCCACGTAGACGGCGACGTAGTCGGCCGGGCCGGACGAGCGCTGCACGAACAGCATCGTCGCCACGATCGCGCCCGGGCCGGCGAGCAGCGGGGTGCCCAGCGGCACCAGCGCGATGTTCGTCGTCGAGTGCGCCGTCGGGTCGTCGGCCTTCCCGGTCAGCAGCTCCAGCGCGATCATGATCAGCAGCAGGCCGCCGGCGCCCTGCAGCGCCGGTAGGTCGACGTGCAGGTACTCCAGCAGGCTCTGGCCGGCCACGCCGAACAGCACGATCACGCCGAGCGCCAGGCACACTGCCTGCCAGGCCGCGCGGTGGCGGGCGCGGTCCGTCATCGTGCCGGTCATCGCGACGAAGATCGGCACCATGCCCGGCGGGTCCATGATCACCAGCAGGGTGACAAGCACCTCGCCGAACACCTTGAGATCCACGCGAGCACGGTATGCGAAGGACCCTCGGATCAGCCAAGCGCGGGCGTCACACCTGAGCTGGCCGCGACCAGGCGTTCGTACACGGAAGGCGCCGTCAGCTCCGCGCCCAGCGCGACGGACTTGTGCGTACCGTGAAAATCGGACGATCCGGTCGCCGCGAGCCCGAGCGATTCCGCGAGGGCCCGCACGTGTGCCCGTTCGGTGGGCGTGTGGTCCGCGTGGTCGACCTCCAGGCCGAACAGCCCGGCCGCGGCGAGCGACACGATCAGGTCGTCGGAGACGATCCGGCCGCGCCGCGTCGCCCGGGGGTGCGCGAACACGGTGACGCCGCCCGCGGCGCGGATCAGCTCGACCGCCTCGAAGACGTCGATCTCGGCCTTGGGTACGCGGTAGCGCCGCCCCAGCCACTCCGGCGCGAACGCCGCGTCCGTCGAGGGGACCAGCCCGGCCGCGATCAACGCCTGCGCGATGTGCGGCCGCCCGACCGTGCCGCCGGCCGCGTAGCCCAGCACGTCGCCCCAGCTCACGTCGTAGCCGTCGGCCCGGAGCTGGTCGACGATCCGCTCCGCCCGGACTTCCCGCGCCGCACGCACGCGTGACAACGTCTCGACCAGCGCCGGCACGGTCGGGTCGAAGAGGTATGCCAGCAGGTGCAGGGAGATCGGCGGGTCGGCGCCGTGCCAGCGGCAGGACAGCTCCGCACCGCGCACGAGGGTCAGGCCCGGCGGTCGGGCCTGCGCGGCGGCGGCCCAGCCGGCCGTCGTGTCGTGGTCGGTGATCGCGACGACGTCGAGCCCGGCGTCAACGGCCGCGGACATCAGCTCGGCGGGGCTCAGCGTGCCGTCGCTCGCGGTCGAGTGGGCGTGGAGGTCGATGCGCGTGTCCATCGCCGCGACGCTATCGCGCTTCTCCCGCGTCCTCAGACGGATGGATGCCCACCGGCATCCATCCGTCTTCCGGTTGATCAGCCGTCGAGAGACCCCAACCGGGGCACCAGTGCCCAGTCGGTGCCGGCCGAAGCGGGCGCCCGGAGGAGCTTGCGTACCCCGTCGGTCTGGCAGCGGACCACACCGCCGTCGTACGGCGCGACGACCGTGCGGGCGTCGAGCCAGATCGGCGAGCGCACGCCGGCCGCCTCGCAGGCCTTCGTCGAGCGGAAGTCCGCCAGCGCGTTGTCGACGCTCAGCAGCGACAGCCGGTCGCCGTCGGGCTGGGCCAGCCAGCCGCCGTCGGGGGAGAGCGTGTGCGTGAGGTCCTCGCCGGGATGGTCGAACCCGCAGATCGTGGTCATGTCGACCGCCATCGCCGTGCCGGCGGGGCGCAGCGCCGCGAGGCAGAGTTGCTGCCCGCCGGCCTTGGCCAGCCCGACGGCGGCGTCGCTGCGGGTGCCGAAGACACCGGATACGGCCTCGTTCCAGGCCGGGTTGGCCGCGCCGGACGCGCCGGCGACCTGCACGAACTCGTAGCCGCGCGTGCCGGCCGCGGTGCCGGCGACCAGCACCCGGTCGCCCAGCACGGCGGTCGGCGCGGAGTCGGCCGGCACGTTGATCACGCCGCGCGCCTGCGCGCCCTCGCGGCTGAGCTCGGCCATCGTGAGCTGGCCGTCGGTCATCACCGCGACCCGCCGGCCGTCCTCGCTGACCGACCAGCGGCTGCCCTCCGGTGCGACCTGCACCGGCGCGCCGTCGACGGGCTGGAGGAAGACGCCGGTCGCGCTGCTGTAGATCCAGCCCGCCGGCACCCGGTAGGCCCGTTCGACGTCGCCGTTGGCGCCCAGGTCGAGCCGGCGGCCGTCGGTGGTCCACAGCAGATCGCCGATCCGCAGGTCGAGGCCGAGGCTGGCCACGTCGTCGGGGTCGATCGAGGCGGTCACCAGCGGCTTCGGCCGGGCCGTCGGGTCGGCCGAGAAGACCGAGTTGTCGTAGCCCGTGCGCGGGGAGCGGAGCAGCTGCCAGCCGAGCACCCCGCCGACCAGCAGCGAGAACGCCAGCAGCGAGGCGATCGAGACGCCCGCCTTCCGCACCCGCTTGGTGCGGCGGGTGCGGTGGATGATCTGGTCGGCGCGGTCGGTCCCGGCCGGGGTCAGCTCGACCTGGTCGTGGAACGCGCGGCGCAGTCTTTCTTCCAGCATCAGCGCCCCTCCACTCCTCCCGCCGGGGCGGGAACGCGGGGGGCGGCGGCGCGCACCGGGCGCGGCGGCGGGGCGGGTGCGGGCGCCTGGCGCGGGATGCGGGAGCGCTCCGCCTGTGCGGCCAGCTCGTCGACCCGGGCCTGCTCGGCGGCGCGCTCGGCACCGAGCCGGCCGCGCAGGGTGCTCAGCGCTCGGGAGGTCTGGCTCTTCACCGTGCCCGTCGAGATGTCGAGGATCGCGGCGGTCTGCGCCTCGGAGAGGTCCTCGTAGAAGCGCAGGACCAGCACCGCGCGCTGCCGCGCGGGCAGCGACTGCACGTGCCGCCACAGCGCGTCGCGTTCGAGCTGCTCGTCGACCCGGTCGGCGACCGCCGGCTCGGGCAGCACCTCGGTCGGGCGTTCACCGTGCCAGCGGCGGCGCCACCAGCTGATCGAGGTGTTGACCAGGACCCGGCGGGCGTACGGCTCGACGGCCTCGATCTCGCCCAACCGCCGCCACGCCAGATAGATCTTGGTGAGCGCCGTCTGCAGCAGGTCTTCGGCGGTGGCCCAGTCACCGGTGAGCAGGTAGGCGGTGCGGAGCAGGGCGGGCGAGCGGGCGGCGACGAACTCGCGGAAGTCGTCTTCGACCGACTGCCTGTCCGTCACCGGACGCCCTCCCTTGGGTTGCGCGTGGGTGAAGGGTGTCACACCCCGCGCGGGGAGGTCTACGGGCGAACGGTTGTGGCCCAGCAGGCGAATCGGTGGTTGTCGTTATGCGCCGTCGTCGGCGCGGGCCTCGTCGGCGTCCTTGCCGAGTCGGGCCTCGACCGCCTGCGGCTCGTACATCTCCTCGACGACCCGGAGGTAGAGCTCGTTGGGGTTCGGCAGGTGCTTGATCTCGCGGAGGGCCTGCTCCTGGCCGGCGGACTCCAGCACGAACGTGCCGTAGTTGAGCGCACGGCCCAATGGGGACTGCTCGTATTTCATGTCGGTGACCCGCAGCAGCGGCATCATCGCGACCCGGCGGGTGATGATGCCACTGACCACCATGACCCGCTTGTTGGTCAGGATGAAGCGGTCGAAGTACCAGTCGCCGACCTTCCACGCGACCCAGCCGAAGATGCCCACCCAGACCAGGATCGCGGCCGTGGTCATGCCGGTGGCCTCCTGCCGGAACAGGAAGCCGGACAGGTAGCCGAGCACGAACGTGGCCAGCACGATCGCGAGCAACGGCGTGCTCAGGTGGATCCAGTGCCGCTTCCACTCGCCCCGGTAGCGCTCGGTCGGGAAGAGGTAGCGGGAGACCAGCGGGGTCGGCTCGTCCTCGAGGGGCAGGACGCGGCGCGGGCCGAGCGGCAGACCCGAGGCGTCGACCTGGAGGCCGGCAAGCTCCTCTTCGGAGATGTCGGTCGCCGTGTAGCCGCCGCGGGGTGGCCGGGTCTCGTGCGCGTAGTCGGCGGACTCGCCGAAACCGGCACTTGGCGCATAGCCGGCGCTCGGCGAGTAGCCCGGGCCGGTGCTGTAGTCCGGGCCCTCGTCGGTGGGCGCGTTGTCACGCGCCCAACGCTCGCGGTCGGACTCGTCGGGGTCAGGAGGTGGCGCGGACGGTCGGTCCATAGGTGACGAAGGCGCCTAGGCGACCAGGCTCGTGAAGAAGTCGCCGAAGCCCTCGGCGACGTCCATGATGCCGCCGCCGATGTTCTTGAAGACATCGGCGGACTCATTAGGACGGAAGGCAATGAAGAAAATGAGGAAGGCGATTCCGCCCCAGGTGAGGATCTTCTTGAGCATTGCGGCCCATCCCCCTCTGCGCGGCGCCGGCAACTTGCCGCGGCAGGACTCAGCGTATCAGTCGTTGCTCTCAGGTTGAACAAACTGCGCACATTCCGCACAAGCGGGAACGCCCCACTCAGGCGAGCCCATGCAGGTACGGAGAAGGAGCACCGTACACGAGTTCCGGCGGCAACCATTCACATAGGTCGCGCAACACGACGTCCTCTGCGAGGACGTAACCGGCGTGTGCTGGCCAAGCTATGGCATAAAGCCACATTCCGCGCGCCTCGCCGACGTACGCGCTGCGGTCGTCGGCGGCCGGGATGGACCACAGTGGAGTTGGGTGCCCATCCACTTTGATCTTGGCATGCGCGTTGCCGGCCTCGCCGGGTGCCGGCTCGGCCCGGGTCAGCTCGCGCACCAGGTCAGGGCCCGGATCCGTGCCGGGCAGGCCGGCCAAGCGGTTGCCGAGGCCCACACCGAGCTCCTCGGCCACGATCACCAGGTCGGCCGGGCCCCCGCCGAGCGGTGCCGGGCCGCTGCAGGCCAGCGCGGCCGCGCGTACGCCCGAATGGTCGTCGCCCGCCCAGGCGACCCCGGTCACCGTCCAGTCGCGCAGCAGGGGCCAGGTGCACCAGAGCGGCACGGCCCCGCGGCCCGGCGGCGTGCCGGCGGCGATCGTGTTGATCACGCTCTTCACGATCTCGGCGTTGTTGTGCTCGGCGACGTGCAGCGGGGGGACGTCACCGCAGGTGTCGCAGCGCCAGTCGGCGCGCATCAGGTCCGGTGGCCGCACCGAGCCACCGCACCGGGGGCAACTCACCGACATGCCCACCCCGCTACCGTCCCCGTGGTACGGGTCGCGAGTCAAGCATTCAGGGAGTTTCGGTCAATCCGGTGGGGGTGGTTCGCCGTACGTCCGGATCCAGGCGTGCATGGCGATGCCGCTGGCGACGCCCGCGTTGATCGACCGGGTCGAGCCGTACTGCGCGATCGAGAAGAGCTGGTCACACGCTTGCCGGGCGGTATCGGAGAGGCCGGGGCCCTCCTGGCCGAACAGCAGCACGCAGCGGCGCGGCAGGACGACGGTCTCCAGCGGGCGTGAGCCGGGCAGGTTGTCGATCCCGATCACCGGCAGCTCCGCGCCGTGCGCCCAGGCCACGAACTCCTCGATCGATGGGTGGTGGCGGACGTGCTGATACCTATCGGTCACCATGGCGCCGCGCCGGTTCCACCGCCGGTTGCCGACGACGTGCACCTCGGCGGCCAGGAACGCGTTGGCGTTGCGCACCACGGTGCCGATGTTGAAGTCGTGCTGCCAGTTCTCGATCGCGACGTGGAAACCGTGCCGGCGCCGGTCGAGGTCGGCCACCACCGCCTCGTGCCGCCAGTAGCGGTAGCGGTCGACGACGTTGCGCCGGTCACCCGCGGCGAGCAGCTCCGGGTCGTACTTCGGGTCGGCCGGCCACGGACCCTCCCACGGGCCGACGCCGACCTCGACCTCTGCTTCCACGCTGGGCAGACTAAGTCAGACCATCCCGAGGGCGTGCCCGAGGTCGGCCAGGAAGCGCCGGTCGCCGGGGCCGAGCTGGCCCACGGCGGGGCCGCGGCCTCCGGTGCAGACCCGCGCGGCGATCGACTGCAGCCACTGCCGGTAGGCGGCGGAGTCGGCCGGGTCGGCGCGGTCGCCCAGGACGCGCAGGGCGTCCCGGCAGTCGTCGAGGAGGTCCCGGCGCGGGCGGTCGGTGCCGCTGGGCAGCCGCTCGGTGTAGACGGCGGCGACCACCGCGCGGACGAGGTCGCTGTCGAAGGCCCGCCCGGCCGCCATCGCCTCCAGCCCCGCGAGCCCGTCGCGGACCGTCCGCCCCGGACTGCCGGCCTGGGTGGCCGCGACGATGACCCGCCCGGGAAGCCGCACCAGCAGCTCCCACTCGCGGGCGGTGAAGACGTCGATCGCGACGTTGGGGAAAGCGTGCGCGGGATATGAGAGCGGATCGCCGGGCGCGGGCTGGCTTGGCATAACGACCTCCCAAGGTCAGCATATGCCGCATTTGGCCCGCTGCGACCAGCCCGTTCCCGGGTCTGTATCGAAGTGGGGACCGGGCTGCGGCGGA
>NZ_BONC01000020.1 GCF_016862515.1 Asanoa iriomotensis | reverse complement strand
GCGCCGCGGCACCACCCTGACCCACGAGACACCCCCTTGCCAGCACAATGGGGCCATGGGGGTCACACAGATCGCGACACCGCACGGTCCGGCCGTCGCCGAAACCGATGAGGCTGACGGCCGGCCGTCGGCGTTGCTCGTGCTCGGGCACGGCGCCGGTGGGGGCGTCGAGGCACCCGACCTGATGGCGGTCCGCCGCGCCGCGCTCGCGGCGGGGCTGTCCGTCGTGCGGGTCACCCAGCCCTACCGGGTGGCGGGCCGGCGCGCACCCGCGCCCGCGGCCCAGCTCGACGCCGCCTGGTCGGCCGTCGTGCACGAGATCGTCAAGGGCTATCGCGAGCCGCCGCCGCTGGTCGTCGGCGGGCGGTCCAGCGGTGCCCGGGTGGCCTGCCGCACGTCGGTGGCGCTCGGCGCGGCCGGCATCGTCTGCCTGGCCTTCCCGCTGCACCCGCCGGGCCGCCCCGAGCGGTCCCGGGCCGAGGAGCTGCTCACCGGCGTGCCCACGCTGGTCGTCAACGGCGACCGCGACCCGTTCGGCGTGCCCGACCCGTCGCCGGGCGTCGAGGTCGTGGTGCGCCCGGGCCAGCGGCACGACCTGCGGGGCGATCCGCGGGGATTGGGGCAGCTGGTGGTGGAGTGGTTGCGGGGCAGGGGCTGGGCCCGTCCGTAACTCGCGGCTCGCGTGACTCGTTGCTCCTGATGAGCCAGGCTTGCCCTGGGGACTCCCTCCACGAGTCCGCGGACCCCCCGGTCCGCATCAACCTCCCAGGCCCATCTGGTCCCAGGAGCTAACGCCCCTGGGACCAGTTGGGTTGCCCCGCACCGTCTGCGGGAATGTGCACCGGCCCCGTCTTGTTACAGCCGTCGTACCTGAAAAGACGGCAAGGGGGCTCTTCCCAGTGCAAGCAGCTACGCGGGGCAACCGCGACACCGGACGCGTCCGGGCGCTTCTGAACGCACCCGAATGGCCGGCGAGCGACGTTACTCACGGCCTGATCGGGGGCAACCAACCCACAACTGACTCGGGCGATGGTGCGCGCCGCGTATCCTCGTCGGGACAGTCGAGGGGGGACGCGCGCTTGACGCAGCCGGAGAAGACCCGAACGGACGAACCGACCGACGAGCGGCGGGCCAGGTTCGAGCGGGACGCGCTGCCCTTCGTCGACCAGCTCTACGCCGCCGCCCTGCGGATGACCCGCAACCCGGCGGACGCGGAAGACCTGGTGCAGGAGACGTTCCTGAAGGCCTACGCCGCCTTCCACCAGTTCGAGGAAGGCACCAACCTCAAGGCGTGGCTCTACCGGATCCTCACCAACACCTACATCAACTCCTACCGCCGCCGGCAGCGCCAGCCCGTCCAGGCGCCGACCGAGGAGATCACCGACTGGCAGCTCGCCAACGCCGAGTCGCACACCTCCAGCGGCCTGCGCTCGGCCGAGACCGAGGCGCTCGACCGGCTGCCGGACAGCGACGTGAAGAACGCGCTGCAGCAGCTCCCGGAGGAGTTCCGGCTGGCCGTCTACCTCGCCGACGTCGAGGGGTTCTCCTACAAGGAGATCGCCGACATCATGAACACCCCGATCGGCACGGTCATGTCGCGACTTCACCGCGGCCGCCGCAACCTGCGTAACCTGCTGGAGCGCTACGCTGCGGATCGAGGCTTCACCCGCACTCCGTCAGGTGACGCCGCCGCTGCCCGCCAGGAGGTGTGAGGACCCGTGAGTTGCGGCAACCCCCACGAGACCGACTGCAGCGAAGTACTCGACGAGGTCTACCTCTACCTCGACCTCGAGTGCGCCGACGAGCGGCGTGACCTGATCCGCACCCACCTCGACGAGTGCTCGCCCTGCCTGGCGGAATATGGCATCGAGCAGGAGGTCAAGGCGCTGGTCGCCCGCTGCTGCGGCAACGAGACCGCACCGGCGGAGCTCCTCGCCCGCCTGCGCAGCAAGCTCACCGAGCTGCGCACAGACGTATAAAGCCCGTCGCCGGCCCGAGATCGGGCCGGCGACGTCGGCATTTCAGGAGTTGGGGCGCTTGCCGTGGTTGGCGGCGCTCTTCTTACGTGCCTTCTTCTTGCGGCTCTTCTTCGCCATCGTCGACCTCCCGTTCCGAACCGATCGCTCCGGTGACCCGACGATCCTAGACGGCCCGCCAGCGACGCACGCAGTGCCGGCGCATGGTTGGATGCTGCCACGGCAACAACCACCCGCAGAGAGGACCGCCCGATGGCTGACGAGATCCGTGCCGAGATGGTGGCGAACGTGTGGAAGGTCGTGGCGTCGACCGGTGACACCATCGCCGAAGGCGACACGTTGGTCATCCTCGAGTCCATGAAGATGGAGATCCCGGTCATCGCCGAGTCCGCCGGGATGCTCAAGCAGCTTGCCGTCAACGAGGGCGACGTCGTCCAGGAGGGCGACCTGATCGCCGTGATCGAATGACGTTGCGGATCAGGCCCGCGACACCGGCCGACTTCCCGGCCGTGGCGCGGCTGACCGTCGACGCCTACCGGTTGGACGGCCAGCTCGCCGCCGACCACGGCTACGACAAGAAGCTGGCCGACGTGGAGACCCGGGCCGAGGCCGGCGAGCTGCTGGTCGCGGCCGACGAGTCGACCGGCCAGGTGCTCGGCTCCGTCACCTTCGTGCTGCCCGGCACCGCGTACGCGGAGGTGTCCGGACCCGGCGAGGCCGAGTTCCGGATGCTCGCCGTCGACCCGGCGGCGCAGGGGCGGGGCGCCGGCGAGGCGCTGGTCCGTGCCTGTGTGGAGCGCGCGACCGCGCTGGGCTGCCAGGCCGTCGTGATCTGCGTGCGCAGCTTTTCCGAGCCCGCCAAGCGGCTCTACGCCCGGCTCGGCTTCACCCGCGTCCCGGAGCGCGACTGGTCGCCGTTTCCGGGTGTCGACCTCGAGGCGCTCCGGCTGCCGCTCACGGGGTGACCCGGGGCCGCCACAGGTCTTCGGCAACTTCCAGCGCCACCCGCTTGCGCTCCTCGACGGACATCTCGCAGCGGATCGCGAACCAACTGCCGTGCACCGAGAACAGCGCCAGCGCGGCGCGAAGCTGCTCTGCCGGCTCGTCGGCGTCGTCGGCCATCAGCGCGGCCACCCGTAGCATCCGGTCGCGCATGCCCTGGCCCACCGACATGGTCTTGACGACCGTCTGGTTCTGCTCGAAGAACCGCATCACGGACGGGTGGTTGCCGCCGAAGAACTCGTCGGCGTAGCGGGACAGCAGCTCCTGTCGCCGCTCCAGCCCCGGCGGCTGCGCCTCGGCCCACTCGATGATCTCGTCGAGCCGCCGCAGCCGATCCTCGGCGAAGCTCGAGACGATCTCGTCCTTGCTCTTGAAGTGGTAGTACAAGGCGGCCTTGGTCACCCCGAGCCGCTCGGCGATCTCCCGGAGCGAGGTCTTCTCGTACCCGTTCTCCGTGAAGAGCTCGAGCGCGACGGCCTGGATCCGCCCTCGCGTGCTCTCCGTCACTCTGACTCCCAAACTGACTTGACGCCCGGTTAGGACGAAGCTTACCGTACGGCTAGTAAGGAGACTAGCCGGTCGGCAAGTAAGTCCGATCACTCAGGGGGGCGTTCCGATTGACCACTGACGCGATGCGGGCCATGACCCCGCAGAAGATCCGCGTCATCCTCGGCGGTCTGATGATCGCGATGATGCTAGCGATGCTCGACAACATGATCGTCAGCACGGCACTGCCACGCATCGTCGGCGAGTTCGGGGGTCTCGACCACTTCACCTGGGTGGTCACCGCCTATGTGCTCGGCACGACCGTCTCGACGCCGATCTGGGGCAAGCTCGGCGACCTCTACGGCCGCAAGTCAATCTTCCTGACGTCGATCATTATCTTCCTGATCGGCTCGGCCCTCTGCGGAATGGCCGGCTCCGCCATGTTCGGCGGCCGCGAGGACGGCATGATGGAGCTGATCGCCTTCCGGGCCGTGCAGGGCCTGGGCGCCGGTGGCCTGATGGTCGGCGTCATGGCGATCATCGGCGACCTCGTGCCGCCCCGCGAGCGCGGCCGCTATCAGGGCATGATCGCCGGCATCATGGCGATCGCGATGGTCGCGGGCCCGCTGGTCGGCGGGTTCATCACCGACCACCTCTCGTGGCGCTGGGCGTTCTACGTCAACCTGCCGCTCGGCGGCCTGGCCCTGCTGGTGCTGGCCACCCGGATGCACCTGCCGCGCTACCGCACCGAGCACCGGATCGACTACCTCGGCGCCGGGCTGCTCTCGGTCGGCATCACCGCGCTCGTGCTGATCACCACCTGGGGCGGCAACGAGTACGACTGGACCTCGCCGCAGATCCTCGGCCTCGGCGCGCTGGCCGTGGTGGCCCTCGTGCTCTTCGGTTTCGTCGAGCGCCGCGCGCCCGAGCCGATCCTGCCGCTGCACCTGTTCGCCAACCGCAACTTCGCCCTGATCTCCGGGGTCGGCTTCCTGCTCGGCTTCGCGATGTTCGGCGCGATGAACTTCCTGCCGCTGTTCCAGCAGACCGTGCAGGGCGCCTCGGCGACCAACAGCGGCCTGCTGCTCCTGCCGCTGATGTTCGGCATGCTGGTGGTCTCGGTGATCACCGGCCGGCTCATCACCAAGACGGGCCGCTACCGCGTCTTCCCGATCCTGGGCGGCGTCGCCCTGCTGGCCGGCATGGTGCTGCTGTCCACGATCGACGCCGGCACCACCAAGCTGGTGCTGTCCCTCTACATGGTCGTCCTCGGCGTCGGCATGGGCTTCCTGATGCAGACCTCGATGCTGATCGCGCAGAACAGCGTCGAGCAGAAGGACCTCGGCGCCGGCAGCGGCGCGGCCACGTTCTTTCGCTCCATCGGCGGCTCGATCGGCATCGCGCTCTTCGGTGCGCTCTTCGTGCACCATCTGGCTGCGTCGCCGGCGGGCGGCGCGCTATCCGGTGACGGTGGCGGGGCGGGGGTCGACCCGACCGCGCTCCAGAACCTCCCCGCGCAGATCCGCGAAGCGGTGATGGGCGGCCTGGCCGACTCGATCGCGTACGTCTTCGTCTGGGCGGCCGTGATCGTGGTCCTGGTCCCGGTGCTGGCCTGGTTCGTCAAGGAGATCCCGCTGCGCGGCACCACCGACCAGCCGGGCCGCGACCAGAAGGAGACCCCGGCCGACGAGGCCGAGGTCGCCCTGGCCAAGGCCGAGGCGGTCGCCGACTGACGCGCACCTCGCACGAAGAACGCCCCCGGACCGTTCCGGGGGCGTTCCTCGTGCGCTAGTCGATCCGTTCCGGCGGGCCGTCCCGGGCCTCGACCACGGCGATGACGCCGACGACGGTCAGGCAGGCCAGGAGGCTGCAGGCGGCCGCGGGCAGCCAGCCGAAGACGAACCGGAGGAGCGCGTCGAAGCGCGGGCCCCCGAAGTCGGAGCACGCCCCGGCGATGCCGTGGCACTCGCCCGCGGGGTAGTGCGCGGGCTGCGCCAGCACGCCGACCAGACACAGGGCGAGCACCGCGACGTGCGCCGCGAACACCCAGAGCGCCGCCTTCGTCGTCCTGCCCACGGCGGTGAGGGTAGGGCCGGGTCGATGGCGGGCGCGTGAGTGCGCGTGCCTACGGCTGCTCGGAACGTTGCGATAAACCGGAGTTCCGTGCAGAATTGAGCAGGGACCGCGCAGGGGAGGCACGGATGGGTACACCTGGCACCGGGATGGCCGCCGACATCGCCGAGCAGCCGGAGGTGTTCGCGGGGCTGTTGGAGCCCGCACACGCCGACCCGATCGCCGCCGTCGCGGCCGCGATCGTGCGCCGGCGGCCGCGGCACGTGGTGTTCACCGCCCGCGGCACCTCCGACCACGCCGCGCTCTACGGCGCCTACCTCGCCGAGATCCGCCTCGGGCTGCCCGCCGGCCTGGCCTCGCCGAGCGCGGTCACGGTGTTCGGCGCCCGGCCCGACCTGTCCGACGCGCTGGTCGTCGGCGTGAGCCAGAGCGGCGGCTCGCCCGACCTGACCGAGGTCGTCAAGGTGGCCCGCGAGACCGGGGCGCTCACCCTGGCGATCACCAACAATCCCGAATCCGCGCTGGCGCGGGCCGCCGAGCTGCACGTCGACGTGGCCGCCGGGCACGAGCGGGCGGTCGCCGCGACCAAGACCTACACCGCCGAGCTGATGGCGCTGCTCCTGTTGGTCGAGGGCATCCGCGGCGGCGACGGTCGGGTGCCCGCCGACGAGCTGCGTACCCTCGCCGCCTTGCCCGACCTGGCTACGACGGCGCTGGCCGACCCGACGGCGCCCGACCTGGCGCGGCGCTACCGGTTCGCGGCCCGGATGGTCACGACCGGGCGCGGCTACGCCTACCCGACCGCCCGCGAGGCCGCCCTCAAGCTGATGGAGACCTCCTACCTGCCGGCCCTGTCGTTCTCGGGCGCCGACCTGCTGCACGGCCCGCTCGCCCTGGCCGACCCCGACGTCCCGGTGCTCGCGGTCGTCGGCGGTGGCCCCGGCGGGGCGGCCATGCGCGACGTGCTCGCCCGCCTCGACGAGCGCCGCGCCGACGTGGTCACCGTCGGCCCGGCCGACGTCGCCGGCGCCTCGGCCCGGCTCGCCGTCCCGGAGGTCGACGAACGCCTGGCCCCGCTGCTCGACATCCTGCCGCTGCAACGCCTGGCCCTGGCCCTGGCACTGGCCCGCGGCGAGAACCCCGACGCACCTCGCGGCCTGGCCAAAGTCACGAGCACCCTCTGACGCGTGGCACGCTGGTCTACGTGTCGACCCTCCGTGACCTAGTCGAAGAGCACACCGCGCTGCGTGGCGGTGACATCGACCACCTGCACCGGATCGCCGGTGAGTGGCAGTTGCTCTCCGACCTGTCCTTCGCCGACCTGCTGCTCTGGGTGCCGGTCGACGACGAGGGTGGCTTCCTCTGCGTCGCCCAGGTCCGGCCGACCACCGCGCCGACCGCCTACCAGGACGACCAGGTCGGCCGGATCGTCGGCGGCCCGGAGGTGGCACACCTGGACATCGCCTACCGCGAGGGCCGGATCTGGCGGGAGGGCGACCCGGTCTGGTACGGCGACACCCCGGCCCGGCACGAGGCGATCCCGGTGCGCCTGCGCTCCGCCGACGGCGAGGGCGGCGCGGTGATCGCGGTGGTCGGCCGGGACACCAACCTGTCGACGGCGCGGACGCCCAGCCAGCTCGAGCTCAACTATCTGACCACCGCCGACGACCTGGCCCAGATGACCTCGGACGGCACGTTCCCGCCGCGCCGGCACCCGGGTGAGACCACCTCGGCGCCCCGGGTCGGTGACGGGCTCGTCCGGCTCGACGCCAGCGGCAAGGTCACCTTCGCGAGCCCCAACGCGCAGTCCGCGTACCGCCGCCTGGGTTTCGCCGCCCATCTCGTCGGCGAGGACCTCGCCGTGCTGATCAAGCGGTTGGCTGACGACCCCTTGGAGGGCACCGACGCGGCCAACCGCGTGCTGGCCTCGCTGCGCGGCGAGGCGCCGGCCCGCAAGGAGGTCGACGCCCGTGGCGCCACCGTGCTGCACCGGGCGCTGCCGCTGATGCCCGCGGGTGTGCCGATCGGCTCGCTGGTGCTGGTTCGCGACATCACCGAGGTACGCCGCCGCGACCGCGCGCTGATCACCAAGGACGCCACCATCCGGGAGATCCACCACCGGGTGAAGAACAACCTGCAGACCGTCGCCGCGCTGCTGCGCCTGCAGGCCCGGCGGGTCGGCATCCCGGCCGCCAGGGCGGCGCTCGAGGAGTCGGTGCGCCGGGTCGCGTCGATCGCGCTCGTGCACGAGACGCTGTCGATGTCCAGCGACGAGGCGGTCGAGTTCGACGGCATCGTCGACAAGGTGGCCGGCGCCGCGACCGAGGTGGCCAGCACCGAGCTGTCGGTGCGGATGCGCCGCGAGGGCTCGTTCGGCGTGCTGCCCGCGGAGATCGCCACGTCGCTGGTCATGGTGCTCAACGAGCTGCTGCTCAACGCCGCCGAGCACGGCTTCTCCGGCGACGGCTCGGTCGACCCCGAGGTGGTCGTCGCCGTGCACCGGTTCCGCAAGCAGCTACACGTCACCGTCGCCGACAACGGCCGCGGCCTGCCGCCCGACTTCGACCCCGACAAGGGCGGGCGGCTCGGCCTCCAGATCGTCCGGGCGCTGGCCACGGGGGAGCTGCGCGGCTCGATCGAGCTGCGCAACCGGGCCGAGGGCGGCACGGAAGCGGTCCTGGTCGTGCCACTGGGCAAGGCCCGCCAGGGCGAATCCGGCTAACGCGGCGTGAGCAGGGCGACGGTCAGGCCCGGCTCGTGCCAGACCTGGCGGGTCGCGTAGCCGGCGCGCAGGGCCGCGCCCTTCTCGCCCGGCACGGTGGCCAGCGGCTCGGCCCGGTCGCCGGTGGTCAGCAGCCAGATCCGCGGCGCGGCCGCCTGGAACAGGCACCCGGTGGGGTCGGGGCACTCGGCGGGGCGCAGCTCACCCCGCTGCACCGCGCTCTGCCACAGGAACACGTCGCGCGGCGCCGCGCCGGCCAGCCCGTACGCCACCGCGACGTCGAGCATCTTCCAGCCGCCGCGTGGGTCGTAGACGATCCCGTCACCCGGCTGGGCGTTGGCCCGGATCACCGCGACCGCGGCCGGGTAGTCGACCGGCGCCGAGCGTGGAAACTCGTGCGTGCGGCGCAGGGCGGCCTGTGCGGGCGCGCCCAGCGCCGCCACCAGCAGGACCAGCACCAGCGCGAGGACCAGCCGGACCCGGCGCAGCGCGAGCGCGGCGAGCAGGCAGGCCAGCGGCACGGTCCCGATCAGGTAGCGCGGCACCCAGTACGGACCGGACAGGCCCGCCAGGAACAGCAGCCCGGCCGGCAGCAGGACACACAGGCCCAGCACGGCCGGCCACCGCCCGCCCGAGAGCGCCCAGCCCAGCGCCGCGAGCGCGACCAGCGCGCCGCCGACCACCCCGGCCTGGAGCAGGCTGCCCGGCAGGGCGAGCAGGTCACCGGGGCCGGGCCGGGACACCCAGTCGAGCTGCACGCCCGCCTGGCCGCGGCCGACCGCGACCAGCGGCACGAGCAGGAGTGCGGCGGCGGCGACCGCGGCGGCGAAACCGGCGGCGGCCCGGCCCCGTCCGATCACCGCGGCGGCGTGGCCGGCGACCACGAGCAGGGCGACCAGGTTGCACAGCCCGAGGCCGAACACGGCGAGGGCGTAGAGGGTCCACCGCACCCAGCCCGGCCGGTCCACCGCCCGGGCCAGCAGCAGCGTGGCGAGGACGGTGAACAGCACCGCGAACGCGTACCCCCGGGCCTCCTGGCCGTAGCGCGACGTGGTCGGCACGAGCGCGAACAGCGTGCCCGCGATCAGCCCGGTCCGCCCGTCGAACAGGCGCGCGCCGAGCCGGGTGAGCAGCGCCGCGGCGCCGACCATGGCCAGCAGCGACGGCAGCCGCAGGGAGAACGCCGAGTCGCCGAACAACGCGATCCAGCCGTGCATGAACAGGTAATAGGGCCCGGTCACGGCGTCGATGCCGGCGAGCATGCGCAACAGGTCGGGCAGCGGCCGGGTGGCCGCGCTCCAGGTCGCGAGCTCGTCGCGCCAGAGGGGGGCCCGGTCGAGCTGGAAGCCGGCGACGAGCAGCGTCAGCACCGCCGGCACGACCGGCGCCCACGGTCCGGTGAGGAACCGGCGCGGCCCGGCCGCCGCCGCGCGGACCCGATCGAGCTGCTGTGTCACCGGCGGCTCCCCCGAGTGCGCCGCAAATGTCCCTATTGCCGGATCAGCCTAACGTGAAGCGGGCCACACCGGGGCCCGGCATCTGGGACTGGCTGAGGTAACAGCAGCTTGCTGTGGCAGCATGATGAGCATGACTGCAACCGCCGACCGTCGCATGGTGACCCTGGGCCTCACGGTCCGTCGCCACGTCGACTACGGCCGTGTTCGCAGTGCCATGTGTCCGGCTCACTGACGACGCCCGACTCACGTCCGGGCGCGTCCGCGCCGGGCATTTTTTTGTCTTCCACCGAAGGCGGCTCGCGCGACGCGCCGTAACCCGACCTTCGGAGGAACGCCGCGATGGCGGTCAGCAGCACCCCAGCCCGTTCGCCTCGCCGCGCCCGGGGCGAGGGCCAGTGGGCTCTCGGGCACCGCGAGCCGCTCAACGCCAACGAGCGCACCAAGAAGGACGACGACCCGCTCAACGTGCGGGCCCGGATCGAGAACATCTACGCCCACCGCGGCTTCGCCTCGATCGACCCCGCCGACCTGCGCGGCCGGTTCCGCTGGTGGGGCCTCTACACCCAGCGCAAGGCGGGCATCGACGGCGGCCGCACCGCGATCCTCGAGCCGCACGAGCTCGACGACGAGCACTTCATGCTCCGCGTCCGGGTCGACGGCGGCCAGCTCAGCCTCGAGCAGCTCCGGGTGATCGCGCAGATCTCCACCGAGTTCGCCCGCGACAGCGCCGACATCACTGACCGGCAGAACATCCAGCTCCACTGGATCCGGGTCGAGGACGTCCCGGAGATCTGGCGGCGGCTGGAGGCGGTCGGCCTGCAGACCACCGAGGCGTGCGGCGACTGTCCCCGGGTGGTGCTCGGCAGCCCGGTCGCCGGCGTCTCCGCCGACGAGGTGGTCGACCCGACGCCGGCCATCGACACGATCGTCGAGCGGTTCGTCGGCAACAAGGAGTTCTCCAACCTGCCGCGCAAGTTCAAGTCGTCGATCTCCTGGCTCGCCGACATGCCGTACGAGGTCAACGACATCTCGTTCCTCGGCGTCGAACACACCGACTACGGCCCGGGCTTCGACCTCTGGGTCGGCGGCGGCCTGTCGACCAACCCGATGCTGGCCCAGCGGTTGGGTGTCTGGGTGCCGCTGGAGGAGGTCCCCGACGTCTGGGAGGGCGTCGTCTCGATCTTCCGCGACTACGGCTACCGCCGGCTGCGGCACCGGGCCCGGCTCAAGTTCCTCGTCGCCGACTGGGGTGTCGAGAAGTTCCGCGAGGTGCTGGAGAAGGAATACCTGGGTCGGTCGCTTGTGGACGGTCCGGCGCCGGCGTTGCCGGACAAGCCGATCGACCACATCGGCGTGCACCGGCAGCGCGACGGGCGTTACTACGTCGGTGCGGCGCCGGTCGTCGGCCGGGTGTCCGGCTCGCAGCTCTCGGCGTTGGCCGACGTCGTCGAGGCGCACGGCAGCGACCGGGTCAGCCTCACGCCGTACCAGAAGCTGCTGGTCCTCGACGTGCCCGAGGAGCGCACCGAGTCGCTGGTGACCGGGCTGCGCGGCATCGGGCTGGAGGCCCGCCCGTCCAACTGGCGGCGCGCGACGATGGCCTGCACGGGGATCGAATACTGCAAGCTGGCGATCGTCGAGACCAAGGCGCGCGGCCAGGAACTGGTCGCCCGCCTGGAAGAGCGGCTCGGCGACATCGACGCCGACATCACCATCAACATCAACGGTTGCCCGAACGCCTGCGCCCGCACGCAGACCGCCGACATCGGCCTCAAAGGACAGTTGGTGGTCGGCCCTGACGGCCGCCAGGTCGAAGGCTTCCAGGTGCACCTCGGCGGCGGCCTCGGGATGGCGCAGGGCCAGACCGCCGGTTTCGGCCGCAAGCTGCGCGGCCTCAAGACCACGGCCGAGGAGCTTCCGGAGTACGTCGAGCGGCTGGCCCGCCGGTACCTCGACGGTCGCACCGGCCCGGACGAGGCGTTCGCACAGTGGGTCATGCGCGCCGACGAGGAGGCGCTGCGATGAGTTCAGAGAGCCGGGCGGCGCCGATGTACTGCCCCTACTGCGCCGAAGAGGACCTGCGCCCGCACGAGGAGGCGCACGGCGCCTGGGAGTGCCGAGGTTGCCAGCGGGTCTTCTCGGTCAAGTTCCTCGGCCTGCGCGCAGCGGGTCTCCTATCCACGGACGGGAAAGAGGTGAGGTAGCCCGATGACTGCGGTGAACGGGTTGGGCCTGGGATTGGTGTCGCTGGGCGGCGCTGCTCGCGAGACCGCCGGCCGGCGTTCCGCCGACGAGCTCGAGGCGCTGGCCAGTGCGGCCGGGCGTGACCTGGAAGGCGCACCGGCGCTGGAGATCGCCCGCTGGGCGGCCGAGACGTTCGGATCGCGGTTCTGTGTGACCAGTTCGATGGCCGACGGTGTGGTCGCCCATCTCGTCTCCCGCGTCGCGCCGGGCGTCGACGTGGTGTTCCTCGACACCGGCCTGCATTTCCCCGAGACCCTCAAGGTCCGCGATACGGTGGCCCGCACGATGCCGGTCAACGTCCGCTCGATCCGCCCGCGGATGACCGTCGGCCAGCAGGACGGCGAGTACGGCCCGCGCCTGTTCAACCGCGCCCCCGACGAGTGCTGCTTCCTGCGCAAGGTCGAGCCGCTGGAGCGGGCGCTCGGCGACTACGACGCCTGGGCCGCCGGGCTGCGCCGCGACGAGTCGCCGACCCGGGCCAACACCCCGGTCGTGGCGTTCGATCCCAAGCGTGGCAAGGTGAAGATCAACCCGATCGCCGCCTGGAGCCAGGGGGACGTGGACGCTTACATCTCACGCTGGAACGTGCCGGTCAACGAGCTGTTCAAGCAGGGCTACGGCTCGATCGGCTGCTGGCCGTGCACCCGGCGCACCAAGGCCGGCGAGGACCCGCGGGCCGGGCGCTGGGCGATGTTCGACAAGACGGAATGCGGCCTGCACGTATGAGCATGCGCCTCTGGCAACCCGCCGCGACCGGTCCGCTGGTGCTGGTCGCGCACGGCAGCCGTGACCCGCGCGCCGCCCGCGCCAACGAGGCGCTGGCCGAGGCGGTGCGCCGGGTCGTGCCCCGCACGACGGTGCGGCTGTCGTTCCTCGACCACGCCGGGCCGCGGCCGGCCGACGTGCTGCTGGACCTCGAGGCGTCCGGCGCCGCGCGCGCGACGCTGGCACCGCTGCTGCTGACCTCGGCCTACCACGGTCGGGTCGACATCCCGGCGGCGCTGATGGACGCGCGCGGGCGGGGGCTGCGGATTCCGGTGTCGGTCGCGGACGTGCTCGGCCCGGTCGGGGGCGTGACGTCGCCCTACCTGTTGGCCGCGCTGCGCCGGCGGCTGGCGGTGGCCGCGTCCGCGGCGGGTGTCTGGGCGCCGGGGACGTTGCCGCTGGACGGCGTCGTGCTGGCGGCGGCGGGCACGCGGGACGAGGCGGCGCGCGGCACGGTGGAGGCCGTCGCGGGGAATCTGTCGACCGCGCTGGGCGGGTTGCCGTGTGCGGTGGCGTACGCGTCGGCGGCCGCACCGACCGGTGGCGAGGCGGTCGCATCGCTGCGCGCCGGTGGTGCGCGCCACATTGGAGTCGCGTCGTACTTCCTGGCGCCGGGCCTGTTGCACGAGACGGTTGTCACGGCGGCCCGCTCGGCCGGTGCCGCAGTGGTGGCAGAGCCGCTGGGTGGCGCGCCGGAACTGGCCAGTCTCGTGCTCGCCCGGGGCCGGACCGCTCGCGAGCCGGTCTGCGACCTGGCGCACGCGGCCTGACCAACGTGGGCAAGCCCACGTTGGAGTGAATGCCGGGCGAGGGCGTTTTGGGCGGATAACTTGCGCCCGTGACCAGCGACATGTCGTCCGGGGCGACGAAGCCCCCGTTCTACACCACGATCCCGGGTGCGGTGACCATCATCGGCCTGCTCGGCCTGGTCACGCTCTTCGTCTGGCTGGGTGACCGGGACAACCGGGTGCGCGCGGAGGAGATGACCGTCGAGGTGACCTCGTGCGACCTGAGCGGGTCGACGGGCAAGGTCGTCCTCGCGGTGCACAACACCGGCCCGGCCACCCGATCGGCACACATCCAGATCGAGTACGTCGACGCCGACGGCATCCGCATCGACACCGACTCGGCGACCGCCTGGAACGTGCCGTCGGGAAAGACGGTGCAGGTGGAGGAGACGACGTCGCTGGACGCACCGGCACCGGGGGGCACCTGTGACGTGATCAGCGTCCGTTAGCCGGGTCGCGCCGCGAGGTGAACGGCAGGTTAAGCCGCGCAGGCCAAACGCAGGACGCCCCGGTTTCCCGGGGCGTCCTTGCGTTGGTGCTGTTGAATCAGGCGGAGTGAGCGCGCAGGACCCGCAGGCCGCCGCGGCGCTTGACCGCGCGCCGCTCTTCCTCGCTCATCCCGCCCCAGACGCCGGCGTCCTGACCGGACTCCAGCGCCCACTGCAGGCACTGGTCGGTCACGGAGCACCGCCGGCAGACGGCCTTGGCCTGCTCGACCTGCAACAGAGCCGGACCGGAGGTCCCGATCGGGAAGAACAGCTCCGGGTCTTCGTCGCGGCAGGCAGCATGGTGGCGCCAGTCCATGGCGGCAACACTCCTCGTTCTGCGATGGCAAACAATGCGGGTGGTTCTTTATATGCGCGCGCGTTGCACTCCGTGACGGTGAGCATCCGGCACGTCGGCACCACGTGGGCAGGCGACTAGCTCTGGGGAACGGCGCCGAGGGTCCTTACTAAGTGCTCGCGGGCAACGTTCCCGTAACTCGTTTTCGCTTGTGAATACTTTCACGAACTGTCGCGATGTCAAGGGGGACGCCGCGAAAAAGTCTGAGCGGGTGAGCAAGCTCACGACCCCTTTGTCCGGTTTTCGAGCATCTGCCCGGCACCCGGATTTCGCCAGCCGCAATCAATGTAGTACGGTCCGGGCCACATTACTGGCATTTCCGGCACGTGTCACCCCTGCGGCTGCCACAATCGGCGCCTGGACACCCCGTACCCGTTCCTCAGCAGATTACTCTCAGCGCACGCGCCACGGAGGTAAATCTGACTTTTTCCCGCTCGCCGAGATAGTCGCCGTCCACTTGGAACGCCTCCGGACGGCTTGCGAGCAGTGTGAATTCATGAACGTCGTGGAGTTGGACGACGTGCCGGCCGTGCGGGTTCGTCCGCGACGACAGGATCTGCGTTACTGTGCGTGTCGCACTCGCGACCGCTAGCTGACGAACGCCCAGTAAGTCAAGTCCGAGGTCGAACGATGCGTCCGGATTGGGGCTTACGGGCCGATCGCCGAGATAGGTCCACGGCGTGGTGTTCTGGATGATCACCGTGGAGAGTTCATCGACGGCCGTCTCGGCCGGACGCTCGATCGAGATCGCCGGATGCCGGCGGTCGGTGGCCAGATACTCACCGAACGTAGATCGCAGATACAGCGCCGAGGTCGACACCCGGCCGCGCGAACGGGCCCGCTCGACCCGCCGGATGACCGCCGCGTCGAGCCCGAAGCCTGCACAGAAAGTGAAGTAGCGGTCGTCCGCCCGGCCGAGCCCGATCGTGCGGAACCGGCCACCGCGCAACCCCTCGAGGATCACGCCGGTGCCCTCGATCCAGTCCTTCGGGAGCCCGATGGCCCGCGCGAAGACGTTCGTCGAGCCGCCGGGCACGACCGCGAGGGCCGGCAGCCGCTCGGCCGGCGTGGCGCCGCCGAGCGGCGACAGCTCCGGCAGGGCGGCCATCAGTCCGTTGACGGCTTCGTTGACCGTTCCGTCCCCACCGAGGGTGACGACGACGTCGACACCGTGCAGCGCCGCCTCACGGACCAGCTTGACCGCGTGACCCCGCCGCCGGGTGAACTCGACCCGCAGGTCGACGGCGCTGCGCAAGGCGCGGATCAGGACGTCACGGCTGCGTTCGGAGGTCGTGGTGGCCTTCGGGTTGACCACCAGCAAGGCCCTCATGAGCCGGACTGTACCTGGGCTTGGTCACCCTCCGTGCGCCTTCCACACGCCCGAGAGCTGTGTCGCTCAGCACGGCGGTATCGTGGCCGCGTGCCCGAGACGCCCGCCGAAACCCCTGCCGAGCCCGCGCCCACGACGTTGCGCGCCGCCGTGTGGCTGCTGTTCGCGGAGGCGGCCGGCATGGTCGTGCTCACGGCCTACCTGGCCTACGAGGTGCTGACGGCCGACGCGGTCGACACCACGTCGGCCCTCCTGCTCACCGCGTTCGCCGCGTTCGGCGCCCTGGTGCTGTTCCTCATCGGGCGTGCGCTGGGCCAGGGCCGGGCCGGGGCGCGCGGGCCCGCGATCGTGTTGCAGCTCATGCTCTGCGCGGTCGGCTACTACATGATCCAGGGCGGCCTGGCCTGGCTGGGCGTCCTGCTGATCGCGCTCGGGCTGCTGCTCTGCGGCCTGATGCTGGCGCCGCCGAGCAGCCGCGCGCTGGGCGTCGGCGCCCCCGATCAGCGGGTGTGATCCAGGACAACCTTGCCGAAGACGTCGCCCTCGTGGAGGCGGGCGAAGGCGCGTTCGACCTCGGAGAAGCCGATCACCTCGTCGACCACGGGCCGGATCGCCTTGTCGGCGCAGAAGGACAGCAGAGCGGCCAGCTCGCCGGGGGTGCCCATGGAGCTGCCGAGGATCTCCAGCTGCATCGCGTAGACCCGGCGCAGGTCGACCTTCGGCAGGTGGCCTGAGGTGGCGCCGGACACCACGATCCGCGCGCCGGGTGCGCTGCACTTGAGCGAGTGTTCGAAGGTGGCCTCGCCGACGGTCTCGATGACCACGCCGACCCGCTCGGGCAGCCGGGCGCCCGGCTCCAGGGCGGTCACGCCGAGAGCGCCGATGCGCTCGCGCTTCTTGGGGTCGCGACTGGTGACGTACACCCGCTTGTCCATCGCGACCGCGATCAGTGCCGCGGCGGTGGCGACGCCGCCGCCGGCGCCCTGGATCAGCACGGCGTCGGTCTCGTCGACGCGGCCCTTGGTGGTCAGCATCCGGTAGGCGGTCAGCCACGCGGTCGGCAGGCACGCCGCGTCGGCCCAGTCCAGGTCCGCGGGCTTGGGAACCAGGTTCTCCACGGGCACGGCGACGCGTTCGGCGAGGGTGCCGGGGAAATGCTCGGACAGGAGCGAGTAGCCGCGCGGGTCTGACGGCGTGGTGACCACCGGGTAGACGACGACCTCCTCGCCACCCGGCGCGACCCCGGCGGCGTCGCAGCCGAGGATCATCGGGAGCTGCTGCTCGCGCAGGCCGACACCGCGCAGCGACCAGAGGTCGTGGTGGTTGAGCGAGCTGGCCCGCACCTCGACGGTGGTCCAGCCGTCGCGCCGCTCGGGCTCGGGCATGTCGCCGACGGCGAGGGCGGACAGCGGGTCGGCGTCGTCGAATTTAGTAGCGAAAGCAGCGCGCATGGTTAGGAATCTAGTAGCTGACCGCGGGCGTCGCCGGACCGGCTTTGCTCTGCATCCAGATACGCACCACCTTGTCGCCGGGGTGGTGCGTATCTGGATGCAGAGCAAAGCGGCGGGATATGACCAGGCCCGCGGTGGTCGTGCCACCGCGGGCCTGGCTCGAAGCGGAGCGAGATTTGTCCGGCGGGAGCGACGGTCGTGCCCCCGGCGGACCCGGGAAAGTGCCTGGTTGTTATGCCCTGGCGACGCCGTCGCGGTGGGCCGCCTCGGCGACCGCGGTCGCGACCGCCGGGGCGACGCGTGGGTCGAGCGGCGACGGGACGAACGCGTCCGGGTGGAGGTTGTCGGCCACCACGCCGGCGATCGCGTCGGCCGCCGCCACCTTCATGCCCTCGGTGATGCGCGTCGCGCGGGCCTCCAGGGCGCCGCGGAAGACGCCCGGGAAGGCCAGCACGTTGTTGATCTGGTTGGGGAAGTCGCTGCGGCCCGTGGCGACCAGGGCCGCGTGCCGCGACGCGACCTCCGGGTGCACCTCGGGGGTCGGGTTGGCCAGTGCGAACACGATCGCGCCCGAGGCCATCGTGGCCACCGCCGACTCCGGGATCTCGCCGCCCGAGACGCCGATGAGAACGTCGGCACCGGACAGTGCCTCCGCGATGCCGCCGGCGCGGCGGTGGGGGTTCGTCAGCGCGGCCATCTCGGCCTTGACCACCGCGGCCGGCGCGGACAGGTCCGGGCGGTCGCTGTGCAGGATGCCGCGGGAGTCGACCAGCAGCACCTCGGCCGGGTTGACGCCGCCCGCGACGAGCATCTTGGTCACCGCGATGCCGGCCGCGCCGGCGCCGCTGACCACCACGCGCAGGTCGGTCAGCTTGCGCTCCAACAGGCTCGCGGCGTTGCGCAGCGCCGCGAGCACGACGATCGCCGTGCCGTGCTGGTCGTCGTGGAAGACCGGGATCGGCAGGGCCTCGTCGAGCCGGCGCTCGATCTCGAAGCAGCGCGGCGCGCTGATGTCCTCGAGGTTGATGCCGCCGAACGACGGCGCGAGCGCCGTGACCGTGTCGATGATGCCGTCGATGTCCTGCGTGTCGAGGCAGATCGGCACGGCGTCGACGCCGCCGAACTGCTTGAACAGCACCGCTTTGCCTTCCATCACCGGCATCGCGGCGCGCGGGCCGATGTTGCCGAGGCCGAGCACGGCTGAACCGTCGGTGACCACGGCCACCGTGTGTGAAACCCAGGTGTAGTCGTCGACCAGCGCGGGGTCGGCGGCGATCGCCTCGCAGACCCGGGCCACACCGGGCGTGTACGCCAGCGAGAGGTCCTCGCGGCTGGTCAGCGGGACCGTCGAGGTGACCGCCATCTTGCCGCCGCGGTGCAGCTGGAAAACCGGATCGTCTGTGGACTCTGCGGACATTTGCAGGTACTCCAAATCGCGTCGAGGTGTGAGCCGGCAGAGAGGTGCCGGCTCGACGCGAGGTCAGCGGTGACCGGCGAAGCACGCGGGGGTTGCCCGCTAACTGTCGAGCATAATCCTTGACCTGATTCGCACTGGTCGCGGCCAGTACCGGAGCAGGACGCGGCCCTTCAGGTCGGCGACGCCGTAGGCCCGCGAGTCGTCGGTGACGAACTCGTTGTCGCCGTGCAGCCACCAGCCGCCGTCCTGTTGCCGGACGGCGCGTTTCACGACCAGCAGGTCGGGGCGCGCGCGGAAAGTGGCGACGACGACATCGCCGGGACGGACGGGACGGCCACCCCGCAACACCAGCAGGGCGTCGCCGTCGCGCAAGGTGGGCGCCATCGACGGACCCCGCACCAGAGCGGCGAAAAGTGACGCCACGAACGGACCTCCGCGATGTTTCGGTGCAGCACCGGGGGTAATGTCCTCCGTGAGGATCATCGTAAGCTTCCTTTGGAGGAGTCCTGATGCGACTTCCTAACTTCCTTACGCCGCGGACGGTCGTCAGCGCACACTGCGACCTGCCGTGCGGCGTCTACGACCCGGCGCAGGCCCGCATCGAGGCCGAGTCGATTAAGGCGATTCAGGAGAAGTACCAGGCCAACCAGGACCCGGTCTACCGCACCCGCGCCTTGATCATCAAGGAGCAGCGGTCCGAGCTGGTCAAGCACCACCTGTGGGTGCTGTGGACCGACTACTTCAAGCCGCCGCACTTCGAGAAGTACCCGCAGTTGCACCAGCTCTTCAACGAGGCCACCAAGCTCGCGGGTGGCGCCGGCACCAAGGAGTCGGTGGACCCCGCCGACGGCGACAAGCTGCTGGCGAAGATCGACGAGATCGCGAAGATCTTCTGGGAGACCAAGCAGGCCTGATCAGGCCCTTGCGTCGACAGCCCGGCCGGCACCCGTCGCGGGTGCCGGCCGGTGCCGTCAGCAGGCGTGTCAGCAACCCGGTAGAGTCCGCAACCGGTGAGCCAGATGACGACCGAGCAAGACTCCGGAGCGACGTTCGACGACGACGTCGTGCTCCTGTCCGTGCCCGCTGACGGTGGCTACCTGGGCGTGCTCCGCACGGCCACCGCCACCCTCGCCGCCCGGCTGCAGTTCGCCCTCGACGAGATCGAGGATCTCCGGATCGCGGTCGACGAGGCCTGCGCGATGCTGCTGGTCGTCGCCACGCCCGGCGCGGAGCTGGACTGCCGGTTCTCGGTCACCGACGACGCCCTCCTGGTCGAGGTCGAGGTGCCGACCGTGCGCGGCGCGCGGCTGCCGGCGGAGAGCTCGTTCGCCTGGAAGGTGTTGACGGCGTTGACGAGCTCCGCGAGCGCCGAGGTCGAGGGCGGCAAGGCGCGGATCCGGCTGATCACGCGCCGCACGGGCATCGCCTGACCGGCACCTACCTGTCCCGGAGATAGCCGGTCAGGTAGTGCAGCGCCGCCGCTGGGTCTTCCCCCGCTCCGTGTGGCCGGCGCAGGTCGCCGACGAACGCGGCTATGTCCGCCAGCTTCCATCTCAGCCGGAACATGTCCATGGCGGTCGGCGAGACCGTCAGGCCGGTGGCTTCTGTGTAGCGCGCCAGCAGGTCGGCGTCGCTGGTGACCAGCCAGAGGTCGCGTTCCGGCGGTGCCAGGCGGGCGGTGTCCCAGTCGACGAGCCGCAGGCCGCTGTTGGTTCTTACGACGTTGCCCGGGTGGGGCTCGCCGTGGGTGACGACCCAGGGCCGGGTGCTCGTGCGGACCTCGGCGACGAGGCGGTCGTGGTCGGCGAGCCAACCCTCGATCCGGTCGGCGCTGTCTTTGAGCAGTGCCCGGGCGGGCTCCGCGAACGGTCCGCTGTGCCACTCCACGTCGAGGTCGGCGAGCGTCCGGGTCAGCTCGTCGCGGTCGGGCAGGTCGAGGTCCGCTCGGGCCGCGACGGTGTCGACCGCGGGCGTCGCCCGGTGCAGGGTGGCCAGCATCGCCACGACCGCGCCGCGGTCCTGGGGGCGGTGTGGGCCGAACGCGCCGCCGACGCCGTCGAGCAGAGGGAAGACCGACGCCGTGTAGCGCGGCGACAGCCGCCAGGTGGCCCTTCCGCCGCGCGTCTCGACCGGTGCGACGACGAAGTCCAGGCCGGCCTTGTCGTGCAACGTCAGCGCCGTGGTCAGGGCGCGGTCCAACGCGTCCGCGTCCGCGCCGTGGTCGTCGATGGTGACGAACCATCGCTGCCCGTCGTCCGCGACCACCGACCAGTGGTAGCTGCCCGCGCCCAACGGCAGGTAGCCGGCCTCGCGGACCTGGATGCCCCAGCCCGCGCGCAGGCCGGCGATCACGTCCTGGTCGGGCAGCCCGGCCGGTCGATCCCGCATGGCTGGCATTGTGCACGGCCCCGGAGCTGGGCAAATGGATCACCCGTTAGGGGCTCCGGGATGCCCCAATCGCGGCTGACCGAGAAACCGGACTTTTGGGAGAGATCAAATCGGACGAATGCTGCTTATAAGCGAACCGCAATCGGCGATGTAAGCATCCGCACAGGGGCTCTTAAGGTTTGCTAAAGACTAGATCCACAACGGATTTTCTGTCCGTCTGCGCGTTCTCCTACGGCCGGTAAAGTCGGGCCCGTTCCGCGGTGGCACCCACGGAAAGCTCTTCAAAGGAGTCAGATCTCGATGTTTTCGGCAGCCCACAAAGGCACCCGACGAGCACCGCACACCACCGGAAGGCGCTTCGGCTTCCGGCGGCCGGGGCGCGCTCTGGTGTTGGCGCTGACCACGCTCGCTCTTGGCGCCGCGGGCGTCGGGGTGGCGGTCGCGAAGTCCGGGTCCGTAACCGTGACCAAGCCGGGCACGGTGATCGACGGACAGACGATCAACGGATACCTGTACGTAAAGGCTGACAACGTAACCATCCGGAATACCACCATTCGCTACGGCGGATATCACTCGCTCCGGGTGTACGAAGGATTCGACGGCACACGCATCGAAGACACGAAGATCTTCTGCCAGGCGAGCAAGACCAACGGGGTCGTGTTCGGCAACTACACCGCCGTACGGGTCGAGCTGCACGGCTGCCGCAACGGCTTCATGTACTCCGACGCCGCTCCCGCGACGATCATCGACTCGACGTGGAACGGCCAGGCGGTCAACGTCGACGGCGGTGTCGCCGCGCCGGGCGTGCCCGCCAAGCCGGTCCCGACGCCGACGCCGAGCGCGACGGCCAGCGCGACGCCGACGCCGACGCCGACCGCGACGGCCAAGCCGTCCACGGCTCCGACGAAGCCGGCCAACCCGCCGCCGCCCGCAGGTGGCGGCCAGGGCCCGGGCATCCCGAGCTCGTTCCCCGGACCGGGCAACACGGGCGTGCCGGACGGCACCGCGCTCAAGGCCTCGGGCGGGCTGACGCTGTCCAAGGCCGGCCAGGTGGTCACCGGGCTCGACATCAAGGGCTGCGTGACGGTCACCGCCAGGAACGTCACGATCCGCAACTCGAAGATCAGCTGCGGCAGCAACTACTCGATCAGGGTGAGCGACGCCAACGCCAACCTGCTCGTCGAGAACGTGACGATCGACGGCCAGGGCAAGAACTCCGCGACGGTGTGCTGCGGTGGCTACACGCTCAAGAAGGTGGAGATCTTCAACACCATCGACGGCCCGCGGCTGGGCACCAACAGCCAGGTCATCGACTCGTGGATCCACCACCTGACCCGGGCGGACGGCTCGCACAACGACGCCATGCAGACCACGGCGGGCTCCAACATCGTGGTGCGCCACAACACGATCGAGGCGTACAACCCGAACACCAAGGACCCGTTCAACGCCTGCCTGATGATCGGGTCGACCACCGGTCCGAGCGTCACCAACCTGTTGTACGAGCAGAACTACTGCAACGGCGGCAACTACTCGATCGGTGTGCGGGAAGACCTCAACGGCTCGGGCATCGTGTTCCGCGACAACCTGTTCGGCCGCGACTTCCGCTACGGCGTGATCGCGCGCCCGACCCAGTCGGGCATCAGCTGGCAGAACAGCACGAACCTGTTCGCCGACAACCGCAAGCCGGTCCGGTAGCAAGCTGACACGCACGGGCGGCGGGGTCCACATCGGACCCCGCCGCTCGCGTGTTCAGAGCCGGTCGTCGAGCGTGGCGACGCCGTCGTTCGCGGCCGCCTTGGGGATCCGTCCCTTGGCGTTCGGGTCGCCGTAGAGCGCGAAGCGCAGGAACTCCGTCGTGGTGCCGGCCAGCACGTCGAACGACGTGCCGCCGTCCCGCAGCAGGTTGGTGCCGTGGTCACCCTGGGGGAACGACAGGAACGCCTTGGGCCAGGGCACGGCGTCGTAGGCGGCTTTGCCGGAGGCGTACGAGACGGTCTCGTCCCGCTCACCGTGCACGAACAGCATGTCCGCCGGTGCGCCGCGGAACCCGGTGCCGGCACCGAGCCCGTTGCCGGACAGCACGATCCCGGCGTCGAGCCGTGCGTCACGGGCGAGGGTGAACAGCCCGACCGTGGTGATCCCACCGGCCGAGTGCCCGGCCGCGGCCACCCGGTCGGTGGCGAGCCGCCCGAAGAACCGGTCACCGCGGCGCGCGTCGAGCGCGAGCACCCGCCCGATCACGTAGGAAGCGTCGGCGGGCTGGTTGACGACGTCGATCACGTCGTAGTCGTCGGTGTCGCCGTTGGTGTGCGGATAGGCCGGCGCGGCCACGACAAAGCCGGCGGCCGCCCACCGCCGCAACAGGGGCGCGTAGTCCGCGGGCCGCCCGCCCAGCCCATGACTGAACAGCACCAGCGGAAACCGCCCGGCACCCTCGGGGTAGTAGACGGTGGTCTTGAGCGCCCGCCCCTGGCGGGAGAAGTCGAGTTCCCGCACGGCCACCTCGAACGCCCGCGCCGGCGCGGTCCCGCGCACCTTCGGCGTGACCGTGGTGACGCTGGGCGGCGAGGGAGGCGCCGTCCGGCCGATCGGGGTCTGCGGCGTTGCCGCAACGCCACACCCCGCGAGCAACACCGCCCCGACCATCGCCGCACCGCCTAGGGCGGCGCGCAACCGCCGATTGATCGCGCTTGAAGCGTGACCCGGCGCGGACGTGGCAGCGACGCGGAGCGAGCGGTGTCCGGCGGGAGCGACGGTCGTGCCCACCGCGGACCCGGGTAAAGCCGGGAAGAACCGACGACGGCCTGCGACCGACCACGCGCCCGACGAAAACCTCCGCCTCATCCGCACAGGGGCTTGTCGGGGCCGAAGGCGGTGCGGAGGGGGCCTGGCTCGCAACGGGCATGGTTGTCGCCGTCGAGGCGCCAGCGCAGGAAGTCCGTGGTCGACGTCATGACCTCATTGAACCCGGGTCGGCCCGGGCTCAGGTAGGAACCGTGGTTGAGGCCGTGCAGGGTCAGGAAGCCCTTGTCCCACGGGACCCGTGCGTAGACGGCGCGGCCGGTGCTGTAGGGGACCGTCGGGTCCGCGTCGCCGTGGATGAAGAGCATCGCGGCCGGTGGCCCGCCGAACTCGAAGCGGGGGCGGGCGCCGGCGATCACGATCGCGCCCCTCAGGTGGCTGGAGTGGCCGCGCTGGAACATCGCGGCCGCCGTGTAGGCGCCGCCCGAGTGCCCCGCCGCCACCACGTCGTTGGTGTCCAGGTGGCCGGCGAAGAGGTCACCGGGCGTCGCGTCCAGGCGGCTCACCGAGGTGACCACCGCCCACGCGTCGGCGGGCTGGTTGACCAGGTCGTTGCGGGTGTAGCCGGGTGCGTTCTTCTTGGTGTGCGGATATGCGGGTGCGATCACCACGAAGCCGGCGGCCGCCCAGCGGGTGGTCATCTGCACGTGGTCTTCCGGGCGGCTCTGCAGGCCGTGGCTGAATATCACCAGCGGGAAGCGGCCGGCGGCGAGCGCGGCGTCGCGGCTGACCGTGCCGGTGCCGGGGTTGCCGGCCGCGGGGCCCGCCGGATACCAGACCGTCGTGGGCAGCGGGCGGGCCGCGCCGCGGTCGAGGAAGAGAGTCCGGACGCCGACCGGGTACGCGCCCGGTGCGGCGGTGGTCGGGGCGCCTGGTGCGGCGGACACTGCGGGGACAAACGCGGAGATTGCGAATACGAGCAGCAAGGCGAGCAATGCGAGCACCGACCGCCTTCCCCCCATGAGCACACGGTAAGTGCTGGGAACCGGACAGACGTCAGCCTTTTTGGTGTTTGGGGTGGTCGAACCGGTTCGCTATGGTCGTCGGCATGTCAGACGACTACCGGGACCCGAGCGGCAACACGGAGGCCTTCCGCGCCTTCGCGGCCCGCGAGCAGGCCCCTGCCCCCAGCGCCACCCCCGCCGCGCCGGCCACCAACCGCATGCCGCTGCTCATCGGCGGTGTGGTCGTCGCCGTTGTCGTCGTCATCGTGCTGGTCCTGGCACTCAGCTGACGACCCGGGCCTAGCTGACGACGCCCAGCGTCTGGCTGGCGATCTCCCACTCCTCGTCGGTCGGCACCACGCACACCGCCACGGGCGCGCCCGGCGGTGAGATGACCCGCGCCCCGCGTTCGGGTGTGTCGTTGCGGACCGGGTCGACCTCGATGCCGAGCCGGTCCAGGCCGGCCAGCGCCGCCGCCCGCACGGCCGGCGCGTTCTCGCCGACGCCCGCCGTGAACGTGATCGCGTCGAGCCGGCCGAGTTCGGCGTAGTAGGCGCCGACGTACGAGCGGATGCGCCGGCAGTAGACCTCGAAGGCCAGCGCCGCGGCCCGGTCGCCGCCCGCGCGGCGGGCCAGCAGCCCGCGCATGTCGTTGACCCCCGCCAGCCCGGCGAGCCCGCTGCGCCGGTTGAGCAGGTCGTCGATCTCGTCGATCGGCATGCCGGCGACCCGGTGCAGGTGGAAGATGATCGTCGGGTCGAGGTCGCCGCTGCGGGTGCCCATCACGAGACCCTCCAGCGGCGAGAGCCCCATCGAGGTGGCCACGCTGCGCCCGCCCTCGACCGCGCACGCGCTGGCGCCGTTGCCGAGGTGCAGGGTGATCGTGTTGACCTCGGCCAGCGGCCGGTCGAGCAGGGTCGCGGTCCGGCGCGACACGATCGCGTGCGAGGTGCCGTGGAAGCCGTAGCGGTGGATGCCGTACCGCGTCGCCGTCTCGGCGTCGATCGCGTAGGTGCTGGCGGCGGGGGAGAGCGTGCGGTGGAACGCGGTGTCGAAGACGGCCACCTGGGGTACGCCCGGCAGCAGCGCCCGCGCGACCTCGATGCCCGCGAGATTGGCCGGGTTGTGCAGGGGCGCCAGCGGCACCAGTTCCCGGATGGCCGCGATCACGGTGTCGTCGACGATCGCGGGCGCGGTGAAGGTCAGTCCACCGTGGACGACGCGGTGCCCGACGGCGGTCAGCCCGTCCAGCGGCAGCCCCGCCATGACCGTGGCGAGCGCCTCGGCATGGTCGCGCGGCGCACCGGGCGCGTCCTCGCCGATCCGCTCGACGGTCCCGCTGGCGACGACGGCCGGCTCCACCTCGTCGACGCGGCCGCTGGGCACGTCGAGCAGGCGGTACTTCACGGACGACGATCCGCAGTTGAGCACCAGGACGCGGGTCATCGGGCGGCCGCCTGGATCGCGGTGATGGCCACGGTGTTGACGATGTCCTTGACCGTGGCGCCACGGGAGAGGTCGTTGACCGGGCGGCGCAGGCCCTGCATCACCGGGCCGACGGCCACCGCGCCCGCCGAGCGCTGGACCGCCTTGTAGGTGTTGTTGCCCGTGTTGAGGTCCGGGAAGATGAAGACCGTCGCCCGGCCGGCCACCTCGCTGCCCGGCAGCTTCGTGGCCGCCACCTCGGCGTCGATCGCCGCGTCGTACTGGATCGGGCCCTCCACCGGCAGGTCCGGCCGGCGTTCGCGGACCAGGGCCGTGGCCGCCGCCACCTTGTCGACGTCGGCGCCCGCACCCGACGTGCCGGTCGAGTAGGACAGCATCGCGACCCGGGGCTCGATGCCAAACGCCGCCGCGGTGTCCGCGCTGGACAGGGCGATGTCCGCCAGTTGCGCGGCGTCCGGGTCCGGGTTGACCGCGCAGTCGCCGTAGACCAGGACCCGGTCGGCCAGCAGCATGAAGAACACGCTCGACGCCACCGAGACGCCCGGGACCGTCTTGATCACCTCGAACGCCGGGCGGATCGTCGCCGCCGTCGTGTGGGTGGCGCCCGAGACCATGCCGTCGGCCTGGCCCGCGAGCACCATCAGCGTGCCGAAGTAGTTGGGGTCCGCGACCACGTCGTGCGCCAGGTCCAGCGTGACGCCCTTGTGCGACCGCAGCCGCGCGTAGGTGCTGGCGAACTCGTCCCGCCACGGGCTGGTCGCGGGGTCGACCACCGAGGCGCCGGAGATGTCGACGCCGATCTCGCGTACCCGGCGGGCGATCTCGTCCTTCGCTCCCAGCAGCGTCAGGTCCGCGACGCCGCGGCGCAGCAGGACCTCCGCCGCCCGCAGGATGCGCTCCTCGGTGCCCTCGGGCAGCACGAGCCGGCGGCGGGCCGAGCGGGCGCGGTCGATCAGGTCGTACTCGAACATCAGCGGCGTCACCCGCGACGAGCGGGCCACCTGCAGCCGCGACGCCAGGGCGGTGGTGTCCACATGCGACTCGAAGGCGCCGAGCGCCGCCTCGACCTTGCGCGGGCTGGTCGTGCTCGGCCGGCCCTCGATCCGGGACGCCGCCGCCACCGTGTGGTAGCTGTCGGACTCGACCGCGAGCACCGCGAGCCCGGCGTCGAGCTTGTCGATCAGTCGCAGCACCCGCGGGTCCGGGCGTTCGCCGAGCGTGAGCATCAGCCCGGCCACCGCGACGAGGCCGCTGGCGTGCGCGCTCAGCGCGGCGACGATCAGGTCGGCCCGGTCGCCAGGGGTGATCACCAAGCAGCCGTCGGTGAGATGGTCCAGGAAGGCCGGGACGTGAGCGCCGCCGACGACCAGGTCGAGCACGTCGCGGTCGAGGGCACCGGCGTCACCGGAGAGCACGGTCGCGCCCAGCGCGGTGGCCACCTCGCCGACGGTCGGAGCCGAGACCGTGGGCACCTCGGGGATCACGTAGGCCGGCACCGGCAGCTTCGGCGGCACGACGCCGGCCGGCGCGCGGTTGGCGATCACCGTGAGCACGGTGGCGCCCAGGTCGGTCAGGCTGTGGTACGCGGTGCTCATCGCGGACGCCGGGTCGTCGGTCTGCCCGTCGACCACAGCGACGGCCACGCTGCCCAGTTCCGTCGCGAGCCGGGTGTTGAAGCCCAACTGCCGCGGGTCGTCGCTGTCCTCGAGGTCGCTGCCGATCACCACCATCGCCGGCACCTGGCGCTCGACCGCCCGGTAGCGCTCGACGATCCGCGAGATCAGCTCCTCGCGGCGCCCGGCGGCGACCAGCGCGGCGGCTTCGGCGTAGGTGGCGCCGTGCAGGTCGGCGGCCGGCAGCGAGATCGCGTAGCGCCCGCGCAGCAGGTCCAGGATCGGATCATGACCCGGGTACGTGACCAGCGGGCGGAACGCCCCGATCTGGCCGACCTGCCGGGACAGCAGCTCGGCCAGGCCGAGCGCCACCGTCGACTTGCCGCCGCCTTCGCCGAAACCCGCGATATAGACACTGCGCCCCACGCACCCAACCTACCGAGCCAGGTGTGTGGGGCGCAGTGATCTTAGTCGTCGTCCTCGTCGTCGAGGCGCGCCAGCCAGGTGGCGAAGCGCTCCATCGGCGTCTCGAACTCCGGGTTGTCGTCGACGAAGTCCCGGAGTCGGTCGGCGACCCACTCCAGCGACACCGTCTCCGCGCCCCGGCGCTTGATCAGCTCCTCGATGCCGCGATCGGTGAAGTACACGGGCTACTCCGGGAGCCGGGGCAGCGCGGCCTCGACCAGCGCGTGCTGCTCCGCGTCGTGCAGCTTCGTGGAACCCACCGCCGGCGCCGCGGCGGCCGGGCGGGAGATCCGCCGCAGCCGGACGCCCTCGAGGTGCTCCAGCAGGTTGAGCGCCACGAACGACCAGGCACCCTGGTTGGCCGGCTCCTCCTGGACCCAGGCGAAGTCGACCGCGTTCGGGAACTGCGCGAGGGCGGTCTTCAGCTCGTCGACCGGCAGCGGGTAGAGCTGCTCGACGCGCAGCAGCGCGGTGTCGGTGATCTTCCGCTCGGTGCGCGCCTGGACAAGGTCGTAGTAGACCTTGCCCGAGCAGAGCAGCACCCGCCGCACGCGTGCCGGGTCGAGCCCGCTGGTGTCGGGGATGACCGGCTGGAACGTGCCCGTGGTGAAGTCCTCGACCGGCGACGTGACCAGCTTGTGCCGCAGCAACGACTTGGGCGTGAACACCACCAGCGGCTTGCGCTTCGGCGAGAGGGCCTGGCGGCGCAGCAGGTGGAAGTAGTTGGCCGGCGTCGTCGGGATGGCCACCCGGATGTTGTCCTCGGCCGCCATCTGCAGCCAGCGCTCCGGCCGGCCCGAGGTGTGGTCGGGGCCCTGGCCCTCGTGACCGTGCGGGAGCAGCAGCGTCAGCGCCGACTGCTGGCCCCACTTGACCTCGCCCGAGCTGATGAACTCGTCGGCCACCGACTGTGCGCCGTTGGCGAAGTCGCCGAACTGCGCCTCCCAGAGCACGAGCGCCTCGCGGTTCTCCACCGAGTAGCCGTACTCGAAGCCCATCGCCGCATATTCGGACAGCAGCGAGTCGTGCACGAAGAACCGCGCGCGGTCCTTGGCGAGCGTGGCCAGCGGGAGGAAGTCGCGGCCGGTGTCGGCGTCGACGACCGAGGCGTGCCGCTGCACGAACGTGCCGCGGCGCGAGTCCTGGCCGGCCAGTCGGACGGTGACCCCGTCGGCGAGCAGCGTGCCGAACGCGATGATCTCGCCGAAGCCCCAGTCGATGTTGCCCTCGACGGACATCTTGTGCCGCCGGTCGAGCAGTTGCAGCAGCCGCTTGTGCGGGGTGAAGCCCTCCGGCAGGTCGACGTGGGCGTTGCCGACCGCGCGCACCGCCTCGACGGAGACCGCGGTCTCCACCGCCGGCTCCGGCTCGGCCGTGCGGGTGCGCGCCGGGCGGGTGCCGCCGGCGGCCGCGTCGCGGGTCGCCTTGAACACCTGCTCGAGCTGGGACTGGTAGTCGCGGAGCAGCTCCTCGGCGTCGTCGACGGTGATGTCGCCCCGGCCGATCAGCTCCTCGGTGTAGAGCTTCCGCACGGAGCGCTTCTGGTCGATGATCGCGTACATCAGCGGGTTGGTCATCGACGGGTCGTCGCCCTCGTTGTGGCCGCGCCGCCGGTAGCAGACCAGGTCGATCACCACGTCCTTGTTGAACGCCTGGCGGTATTCGAAGGCCAGCCGGGCGACCCGGACGACGGCCTCGGGGTCGTCGCCGTTCACGTGGAAGATCGGCGCCTGGATCATCCGGGCGACGTCGGTCGAGTAGAGCGAGGAGCGCGAGTATTCCGGTGCGGTGGTGAAGCCGACCTGGTTGTTGACCACCACGTGCACGGTGCCGCCGGTGCGGTAGCCGCGCAGCTGCGAGAGGTTGAGCGTCTCCGCGACCACGCCCTGGCCGGCGAACGCGGCGTCACCGTGGATCGCCAGCGGCAGGACGGTGTAGCCCTCCAGCTTGAGGTCGATGCGGTCCTGCTTGGCCCGGACGATGCCCTCCATCACCGGGTCGACCGCTTCGAGGTGCGACGGGTTGGCGGTCACCGAGACGCTGATGGCGTGCTCGCCGTCGGGCGTCGTGAACTTGCCGTTCTGGCCGAGGTGGTATTTCACGTCGCCGGAGCCGTGCGCCGACTTCGGGTCGATGTGCCCCTCGAACTCGGAGAAGATCTTCTCGTACGGCTTGCCGACGATGTTGGCCAGCACGTTGAGCCGGCCGCGGTGTGCCATCCCTATCACGACCTCGTCGAGGTCGCCCTCGGCCGCGGTCTGCAGCACCTCGTCGAGCAGCGGGATCAGCGACTCGCCACCCTCGAGCGAGAACCGCTTCTGGCCGACGAATTTTGTCTGCAGGAAGGTCTCGAACGCCTCGGCCGCGTTGAGCCGGTTGAGGATGTGCTTCTGGTCCTCGACACCCGGCTTCTCGTATTTGCGCTCTATGCGCTCCTGGATCCAGCGCCGCTCTTCCGGGTCCTGGATGTGCATGTATTCGACGCCGACCCGGCGGCAGTAGCTGTCGCGCAGCACGCCGAGGATGTCGCGCAGCTTCATCGTCTGCTTGCCGGCGAAGCCGCCGACCGGGAAGCTGCGGTCGAGGTCCCACAGGGTCAGGTCGTGCTCGAGCACGTCGAGGTCGGGGTGCTTGCGCATCTTGAACTCGAGCGGGTCGGTGTCGGCCATCAGGTGGCCGCGCACGCGATAAGCGTGGATCAGCTCGATCACGCGCGCGGTCTTGTCGATCGCGCCCTCGGAGCTGACCGCGACGTCGCGCATCCAGCGGACCGGCTCGTAGGGGATGCGCAGCGAGGTGAAGATCTGGTCGTAGAACCCGTGCTCGCCCAGGACCAGCTCGTGGATGGTCTTGAGGAACTCGCCGGACTGCGCGCCCTGGATGATCCGGTGGTCGTAGGTGCTGGTCAGCGTGATGATCTTGCTGACGGCGAGCTCGGCCAGCTTCTCCTCGGACATGCCGGCGTACGGCGCCGGGTATTCCATGGCGCCGACGCCGATGATCGTGCCCTGGCCGACCATCAGCCGCGGCTGGGAGTGCACGGTGCCGATGCCGCCCGGGTTGGTCAGCGAGATCGTGGTGCCGGCGTAGTCGTCCATCGTCAGCTCGTTGCGCCGGGCCCGCCGCACGATGTCCTCGTAGGCCTGCCAGAAGCCCCGGAAGTCCATCGTCTCGGCGGCCTTGATCGACGGCACGACCAGCGAGCGGGTGCCGTCGGGGCGCTTGAGGTCGATCGCGATGCCGAGGTTGACGTGCGCGGGCTGCACGACCGCGGGCTTGCCGCCGACCTCGGTGAACGAGTTGTTCATCTCGGCGTTCGCGCGCAGCGCGCGGACCATCGCCCAGCCGATCAGGTGGGTGAAGCTGACCTTGCCACCGCGGCCGCGGGCCAGGTGGTTGTTGATCACGATGCGGTTGTCGACGAGGAGCTTCGCCGGCACGGCCCGGACGCTGGTCGCGGTCGGCACCGCGAGCGAGGCGTCCATGTTCTGCACGATCCGGGCGGCGACGCCGCGCAGCGGGGTGGTCTCGGCCGTCTTCTCGGCCGGCTCCTTCGCGGGCGCGGGCGCGGGAGCGGGTGCCTTGGCCTTGGCGGGAGCCAGAGTGGGCTGTGCCGGGGCCTTCGTGGCGGTTTTCACCTTGCCGTCACTCTTCGCGGTGGCCGGGGCGGCGGGCTTGGCGGCGGCCGCGCGGGGTTCGGGGGACGACGGCGCGCCGGGGGCGTCGGTGCCGGCCCGGGCGGCGCTCTGCTGCGCCGTGGCCGCGGTCGCCTGGGTGGGCGACGTGCCGTCGTTGTCTGGCCGGTAGTCGGCGAAGAAGTCGTGCCACGCCGGGTCTACGCTCGTCGGATCCGCGAGATAGCGCTGGTACATCTCGTCGACAATCCACTCATTGGGGCCGAAACCCGCCAGTGGGTTATCGGATGTCTGCTGGCTCGACACGGCCGGTAATCGCCTCTTCCGCGCGCTGTGTGTTTGTGTGAGAAGACCTTTTCAAGGCTACGCCGCGCGACATGGACGGCCGTCGCCGACGTCCGTCCGTGTCACGTCTCACAGGTTAAAACGCTAGAGGGCGTTAGGAGATGTCCCGCCTGCGCGTGATGAGGGTGCCGATCGTGCCGGTGACGACCGCCCAGATGATCAGGACCACCGCGCCGACCCAGTAGTCGGGCTGGTTGGGTAGGTTGCGGCCCGCGACCATCAGGCCCGAAGCGACCGACGGCAGACCGTACTGGATCTTCTCGATCCAGTCCTGGTTGAGCCAGCCGGCCAGCAGGGTGAACAGGACGCCGATCAGGGCCGTGCCGAGCAGGTAGGCCAGCACCGAGGTGACCGTCGCCGCGATCTGGCTGCGGATGAGCACGCCGATGCCGACGCCGAGGATGCCCCACAGCAGGTAGGCGAGGCCGTTGAGCAGGATCGCCCGCTGCACGATGCTGTCGCCCAGGTGGGTCGGCAGGTCTTCGGCACCTAGGAAGATCATCGTGGCCGGGATGTTGAGTGCCGTGGTGAACAGCCAGAACAGCAGGCCGGCGACCGCCGCGACGACCAGCTTGGCGCTGATCACGGCGGTGCGGTGCGGTGTCGTCAGGAACGTCGACGTCGCCGTCTGGTGGTAGAACTCGCTGGTCACCATCACGATGCCGAGCAGCACGACGAACAGCAGGCCGAAGAACTGGCCCGACGTGTAGAGGTTGGCCGCCTGGTAGATCTGGTCGCTGACCACGGCGAAGTTGGCCGCGTCCTCGGTCGAGACACCCTCGGGGGCGGCGGCGCCCATCGTGAAGTGCGCGACGGTCGCGTTGATGGCGAACGTGCCCGCCCAGGTGACGAGCGCGCCCAGCGCGAACAGCCACCAGGTGTTGGTGGTCAGCAGCTTGACCACCTCGGCCTTGACCAGCCTCATCGGATGCCCGCCTTTCCGGCCGTGAGCTCCAGGAACACGCCTTCGAGGTCGGGGCGCTCGGGGGTCAGCTCGTGCAGCTCGACGCCGCCGGCCAGGGCCGCCTTGCCGATGGCGGGTGCCTCGACGCCGGTGACCAGCAGCGTGCCGTCGGACCTTGGCGTCACGCTCGCGCCCGGGACCTCGGTCAGGGCGGCCGTCAACGCCTCGGCCTGCGGCGTGCGGACCCGGACGTGCGCGGTGGTGGTCATCGACGCCAGGACCTCGGCGACCGGGCCCTGCCGGACCAGCTTGCCGGCCGCGATGATCACGACGTCGTCGGCGAGGAGCTCCATCTCGGAGAGCAGGTGGCTCGACACGAGCACGGTGCGGCCCTGCTGGGCCAGGCCCTGCAGGAAGCTGCGCATCCACCGGATGCCCTCGGGGTCGAGGCCGTTGGCCGGCTCGTCGAGGATCAGCACGTGCGGGTCACCGAGCATCGCGGCCGCGATGCCCAGGCGTTGGCGCATGCCGAGCGAGTAGCCCTTGAACTTGCGCTTCGCCGCGGGCGTGAGACCGACCATCTCCAGCACCTCGTCGGCGCGGTGGCTGGGCAGGCCGGCCGCGGCGCAGAGCACCCGCAGGTGGTTGCGGCCGGTGCGGCCCCGGTGGGCGCTGGACGCCTCGAGCACCGCGCCCACCGTGCGCAAAGGGTCGGTGAGGTCGGCATAGCGCCGGCCGCCGATGGTGGCCGTGCCGCCGGTCGGCGTGACCAGGTTGAGCAGCATGCGTAGCGTCGTCGTCTTGCCGGCGCCGTTGGGGCCGAGGAAGCCGGTGACGCGGCCGGAGGCCACGCTGAAAGACAGGTCGTCGACTGCCAACAGGTTCTTGTAGCGCTTGGTGAGACCTGAGACGACTATCTGGCCGTCGGACATCTCACTCCTCCCCCCGGGACGATGACGCGCACACCATACCGGCGGGGTGTGACAAGCGGTGTCCTCAAATCGCCACCCAGGTGGCGCGGGCGTGGGCCAACAGGTCGCCGGCCGGCGTGTAGAGGGCGGTGTGCACCGCCGCGCGGCGGCCCTCGACGGACGAGAGCATGCCGACCGCGACCGACTGGCTGCCGGGCTCCGGCAGCGCACCGACGATCGCGGCCATCCGGCCCAGCACGTACGCCCGGCCGGGCGAGAGCACCGACCAGCCGCCGGGGCAGTCCAACGCGGCCCAGACCGTCTCGGCCGTCACCGAGGCCGGCGCGGTGAACGGCGCCGCCACGGCGCCGTCGATCGGGCCGGGGAAGACCCGCAACCCGTCGGAGCGCTCCGGGCCGCAGACATAGCAGGTGGGGAACGGATGGTCGGCGAAGCCGGCGTACCGGGTCGCCGCCTCGACCGCGGCGTCCAGCGTGACGGGCGGCGCCACGGGCTCGAACGACGGCACGGCGCGGACCGCCGCGATCACCTCGCCGGCCGGGTCGACGACGGACCCCGCGGACGCCGCCAGCGGCACCTCGAGCGGCGGTGGCTTGACCAACGTGACCTCGGGGACGCCGTCGTCCACGAGAACGGCGAACGTACCGGCGGAATATCCACCGTTGCCAGTGCCCGGCGGGCCGTTGAACCGGCTCGCGATGATCATCGAACGGCTGTCCACCTGCACACCTTCGCACAGAGCGCCGAGGTCCGGCGTTCACGCAATCGACATCCACGCACCCGTTGGCCGACACGCATGTGGTAGCCAGCACACTTACACAGAACGCATGGACCTCCTGACCAGGACCGGCGGCTACACCCTGCTGATCGCGGACGACGCGAAGCAGGTGGCCGCCGCTCAACGGCTGCGCTACCAGGTGTTCGCCGAGGAGCTTGGCGCCACGCTGCACACCACGGTCCCGGGGCACGACGTCGACGAGTTCGACGACGCCTGCGACCACCTGATCGTCCGCGACGACAAGTCGGGCGCGATCGTCGGCACCTACCGGATGCTGCCCCCCGGCCGCGTGGACCGCCGATACGGCGACACCGAGTTCGACCTGACCGCGCTGGACCCGCTGCGCGACGCGCTGGTCGAAACCGGCCGGTCGTGTGTCGCACCCGAGCACCGCTCCGGCGCGGTGATCAACCTGATGTGGGCCGGCATCGCCCGCTACCTGCACCTGCACAACAAGCGGTGGCTGGGCGGCTGCGCGTCGATCCCGCTGGACGACGGCGGCAAGATGGCCGGCTCCGTCTGGGAGCGGGTGCGCACCAAGCACCTCTCGCCGCCGCGGATGCGGGTCAGCCCGCACCACCCGTGGGAGGTCCCGTCGGCCGAGGCGGCGTCGAGCGCGGCCATGCCGCCCCTGCTCCGCGGTTACCTGCGGCTGGGCGCCTGGGTCTGCGGCGAGCCGGCGTACGACCCGGACTTCGACTGCGCCGACCTCTACGTGCTGCTCTCCACGGACCGGATCGACCCGCGCTACCGCCGGCACTTCCTGGGAGTCGATCAGTGAGTCTGTGGCGTCCGCAGAACGACTGCGGCAACGACTGCCTGGCGACCGGCGACGAGCGGACCGAGGCGCCGAAGGCGCTGCAGGTGCTGCGTTTCGTCCGGCTGCTGGGCGCGGTGCTGGCCGGCGCCCTGCTGGTGCCGGTGCTGCCGCTGCTCACCGAGCGTGGCCGGGACCGGGCCGGCAAGGCCTGGGGGCGGCTCACGCTCGCGGCGCTGGGCGTGCGGTTGCGGCTGCGCGGCCGCCCGCCGCGCGGCAAGGCCCTGGTTGTCGCCAACCACGTCTCCTGGCTCGACATCGTCGCGCTGCTCGCTGTCGCGCCGGGCCGGATGCTGGCCAAGGTCGAGGTCAAGGGCTGGCCGCTGTTCGGCGCGCTGGCCGCCTCCGGCGGCACGATCTTCGTCGACCGGGCCCGGCCGAAGACGCTCCCCGACACGGTCGCCGACGTCGCCGCCGCCCTGCGGTCCGGTGCCGTGGTGACGGTCTTCCCCGAGGGCACGACCGGCTGTGGCGCGTCCGTCGGCACGTTCCGCCCCGCGATGTTCCAGGCCGCGATCGACGCCGGTGCGACGATCGTTCCGGTCACGCTGCGGTACGGCGGCCCGGAAGCGTCGTTCATCGGCGACGAGACCCTGTGGGCCTCCGTCCGCCGGGTGCTCGCGCTGCCGAAGCCGGTCGCCTCGGTGTCCGTCGCGCCGGCCCTGCACCCGGAGCCGGAAGCCTCCCGCCGGGCGCTGGCCCGCGTGGCGCAGGCCGCGGTCGGCACCCCGGTGTTCCTGCCCGTGCCGGTCGACGTCGAGGAGACCCCGATCCCGGTGCCGCTCGCGCTGGCCGCCTGACGACACCTGCCCGAGGGCCGCTGGCGTAACGCGATACATCGCGATATGCTCAAGCGGCACTTGGGAGGTGGGTCGTGTCCAACCGCTGGGTCGTCGAGGAGCCACGCCAGATCAGCATCGACGCGCCGGTCGACCGCGTCGACGTCAACCTTGTCTCCGGCCGGATCAACCTGGTCGGCGGCGAAGGCCCCGCGCGGCTCGACATCACCCGGGCCGGGCGCACCCCGGTGATCGTCGAGGTGGTCGACCGTACTCTCGTCGTCCGCCACAACCGCCTTCCGCGCTTTCCGGGAGTGTTGTGGTGGATCGGGCAGCTCCACCGCCGGTTCCGGGTCGAGGTCTCGATCGCCGTGCCCCACGCCACCGCCGCCTACCTGCGGCTCGTCGACGGCGCCGTGGTCGCCGCCGGCCTCCGCGAGGACACCGAGGTCGACCTGACGTCCGGGCGGATCACCCTGATGGGCCTGGGCGGGCGCACCCGGGCCAAGGTCGTCTCGGGCCCGGTCGAGGCGCTCGGCGTCGACGGCGACCTGAGCATGAAGACCGTCTCGGGTGAGCTCGTACTCGCCGACAGCGCGGCCGACCGGGTCGAGATGACGACCGTGTCCGGCGCGGTCACCTGTGATCTTGACAACCCGCACCACCGCGAGTTGCGGCTGCGCACCACCTCCGGCAGCGTCACCGTGCGGGTCCGGCAGGACGCCGACCTGACCGTCGACCTGCACTCCCAGTCGGGCCAGATCACCAGCGCCTTCCCGCAGCTCGGCCACCAGCAGCGCGGCGTGCGGCAGGACCGGCGCGGCGTCCTGGGCCGCGGCACCGGCAAACTCTGGGCGACGACCGTTTCCGGCAGCATCGCGTTGCTGGCGCGACCGGTCGACACGGAAGGAGATACGCCGGAATGACGGCCGTGTTCAGCCATGGGCGGTTGCGCCTCTACCTGCTCAAGCTGCTCGACGACGGCCCGAAGCACGGCTACGAGCTCATCCGGCTGCTGGCCGACCGGTTCCACGGCACCTACGCGCCCAGCGCGGGCACGATCTATCCCCGGCTCGCCCGGATGGAGACCGAGGGTCTGGTCACGCACACCGCCGCGGGTGGGCGCAAGACCTACTCCATCACCGAGGGCGGGCGGGCCGAGCTGCGCCAACGGGCCGGTGAGCTGGCCGACCTCGAGCAGGACATCAACAAGTCGGTGAGCGACCTGGCGGCCGAGATCCAGGCGGAGGTACGCGGCTCGGCGCGCGACCTGAAGCGCGAGCTGCGCGAGGCGACGCGGCAGACGAAGAGGAGTCCCTGGGTCTTCGAGGTGCAGATCGGCACCCGGGCACAGAGCGATCCGCAGGAGGACTTCGACCGCCGGCTGGCGGCGTTCACCGACGAGGTGCGCGCTATCGTCCGCCGTGGGCGGTTCAGCGACGACCAGCTCCGCACCGCGTCCCGCCTGCTCGACGGCGTGCTCGACGGCCTGCGCCGGCTCCAGCGGTGAGGCGTAGGTCACGCACAGCGGACTTTCAGCTTCAATCCAGCGCCGCCACAGCGTGCGGGTCAATGATGGTGTCATGGCCGCACCACAGACCGAGGCACGCCTGCTGGTCGTCGAGGACGACCCCAACATCCTCGAGCTGCTCTCCGCCAGTCTCAAGTTCGCCGGCTTCGAAGTGAGCACGGCGACCAGCGGCAGCTCGGCAGTCAGCGCGGCGAAGGACCGCAGGCCGGACCTCGTCGTCCTCGACGTGATGCTGCCCGACCTCGACGGCTTCGAGGTGATAAGGCTGATGCGGGAAGGCGGCACCCGTACACCCGTGGTGTTCCTGACCGCCCGCGACGCCACCGACGACAAGATCCGCGGCTTGACGCTGGGCGGCGACGACTACGTCACCAAGCCGTTCAGCCTCGAGGAGCTGACCGCCCGCATCCGGGCCGTGCTGCGCCGCACCACCTCCGGTGACCAGAGCGCCTCCCGGCTCACGTTCGCCGACCTCGAGCTCGACGAGGAGACCCACGAGGTCTACCGCGCGGGCCAGCGGGTCCAGCTTTCCCCCACCGAGTTCAAGCTGCTGCGCTACCTGATGCTCAACGCCAACCGGGTGCTGTCCAAGGCGCAGATCCTCGACCACGTGTGGAACTACGACTTCCGCGGCGACGACAACATCGTGGAGAGCTACATCTCCTACCTGCGTCGCAAGATCGACAACGGCCAGCCGCGGCTGATCCACACCCTGCGTGGTGTCGGATACGTGCTCCGCAAGCCAGCCGCCTAGGGCCATTCATGATGGCCCCCCTGCGCGGCACACCGCTGCGCGTCAAGCTCGTCGCCGCCGTCCTGGCGCTGGTCACCGCGGCCCTGCTGGTGATCGGTGCGGCCAGCACGTTCTTCCTGCGCAACTACCTGCTCGACCAGGTCGACGGCAACCTGCGCAGCCTCAACAACAACGTGCAGACGCTGCTCCGCGACAACATCCAGTTCGCGGTGGGCGACAACGCGTTCGCCGTCGCGTCCACCCCGGACCAGCCGACCCTCAACGACCTGAGCAGCCGGCCCAGCCAGCTCTTCACGCCCGACGGCCCGGACCTGCCGCAGAACTACACCGGCCTACAGCAGTCGCTGCGGCAGCACCAGAACGACCCGTACACGATCAAGGCGATCGGCAGCCAGACGCGCTGGCGGGTGCTGATGGTCCAGCCGCAGAACAGCACCGCGATCGTCGTCGTCGGCTACAACCTCGCCGACGTCGACCACACTGTCAAACAGCTGCTCTGGATCGACGGGCTGGCGGGCGGCACCGTGCTGATCGTGCTGGCCACGCTCGGCGCGGCGATAGTCCGCAGCAACCTGAAACCGTTGCGCCAGATCGAACGCACGACGGTCGCGATCGCGGCCGGCGACCTCAGTCAACGTGTGCCCGACCCCGAGCCGGGCGTCGACGAGCCCAAGACCGAGCTGGGCCGGCTGTCCCGCGCGCTGAACACGATGCTCACCCAGATCGAGACCGCGTTCGCCGCACGGGCCGAGTCGGAGGCCGCCGCCCGGGACGCGGCGTTCGCCGCGCAGGCGTCGGAGTCGCGGGCGTTGCGCTCCGAGGAACGCATGCGGCAGTTCGTCGCGGACGCCTCACACGAGTTGCGTACGCCGCTGACGAGCATCCGTGGCTTCGCCGAGCTCTACCGGCAGGGCGCGGCCGCGTCGCCCGGCGACACCGCACGGCTGGTCCGTCGCATCGAGGACGAGGCGGCCAGGATGGGTCTCCTCGTGGAGGACCTGCTGCTGCTCGCCCGTCTTGATCGGGAGCGACCGTTGTCGCTGTCCCCGGTGGAGCTGCGCGTGCTCGCCAGCGAGGCGGTGCAGGCCGCGCAGGCGATGGCGCCCGAGCGCGACATCTCGATAGAGGTGGCGCCGCGGGCGGGGCTGCTGGTGGTGCGGGCCGACGACGCCCGGCTCCGCCAGGTGCTGGGCAACCTGCTGACCAACGCGATCATCCATACGCCGGCGGACGCCAAGATCACCGTGCGGCTGCGTTCCGACGGCGGCTCGGCCATCGTCGAGGTGGTCGACACCGGCCAGGGTCTCCCGCCGGAGCAGGCCGAACGCGTCTTCGAACGGTTCTACCGGGCGGACGCCGCACGCCGGCGCGACCGTGAGGCCAACAGCACCGGCCTGGGGCTCGCGATCGTCGCGGCCCTGGTCCGCGCGCACGGCGGCACGGTCGAGGTCGACAGCGTGCCCGGCCACGGTTCCACCTTCCGGGTCCGGCTGCCGCTGGCCGGCGGTGGCGACGACGACCAGGACTTCCCGGACCAGGACGGGCACGGCCCGGGCGGCAACGGCGCGGAACCGCACGGGCACTCTCAGACAACGCTCAGCCCGGCCCCAGGCGGGTCGCAGAGCGGTGGGGAAAGGTAAACGGCATGACCGAGCACGAAAGCGACCCCCGGCACGACCCCGAGCGGGACGCCGAACCGGGCTCCGGGCCCGCGCCGGAGCAGCCGCGCCCGCACGGGGGCGAGCAGCCCACGGCGCACCAGGCGGGCGAGCAGCCCACGGCCCAGCAGCCCACCCTCCCCACCAACCCCCAGCCGGTCAGCGGCACGCCGGTGTCGGCACAGCCCGCGGAAGCGCCGCGCAGCCCCTGGCAGGCGCCGGCTCCGCAGCCGCCGCAGGCGGGCGGCTACGCACAGGCCGGCGGATATCCGCAGACCGGCTCGGGCTACCCGCAGTACAGCTACCCGTCCTACGGCCAGACCGGCTACCCCGCCGGCGGCCAGCACGGCACTCCCATCCCCTGGGCCGGCGGTGGTCCGGGCGCGCCGCCTCCGCCGCCCGGGCAGCACTGGCAGCACGCGCCAGGTCCGCAGCGACCCACCCGCGTCGGCCGGTGGATCGCCGGTCTCGCCGTCGCGCTCGTGCTGCTGCTCGGCGCCGGCCTGGTCGGCGGCGTGATCGGCGCGGCCCTGCAGGGCAACGACAACGACAACGCCCGGGCCCGCGCGGCCGCGGCGCCGGTGGTCAACCGGTCGTCGCTCGCCGAGATCGCGCAGAAGGTCGAGCCGAGCATCGTCTCGGTCACCACCGGCAGCGGCGAGGGCTCCGGCGTGGTGCTCACCGACGACGGCTACGTGCTGACCAACAACCACGTCGTGGCCAGCGCGGGCGGCGACACCGTCCAGGTGGTCTTCGACAACGGCAAGCGGGCCAGCGCGACCATCGTCGGCACCGACCCCAAGAGCGACCTCGCCGTGGTCAAGGCGACCGGCGTGTCGGGCCTGAGCCCGGCCAAGTTCGGCGACAGCTCCGCGGTGCAGGTCGGCGACACGGTGCTGGCCCTGGGCAGCCCGTTGGGCCTGCAGGGCTCGGTGACGGCCGGCATCATCAGCGCCAAGGACCGCACGATCCGCACCCAGTCCGAGCAGCAGCAACAGCCCAACCCGTTCGGCGGCGGCGACAGCCAGCAGCAGCCGACCGCGACGTCGCTGTCCGGCCTGCTGCAGACCGACGCGCCAATCAACCCGGGCAACTCGGGTGGTGCGCTGGTCAACACCAACGGCGAGGTGATCGGCATCAACACCGCGATCGCCACCTCGGGCCAGGGCAACGGCAGCATCGGCGTCGGGTTCGCGATCCCGAGCGCCAAGGCCGAGCAGGTCGCCAACGCCCTCCGCAACGGCGAGAAGGTCTCGCACGCCGCGCTGGGTGTGCAGGTGGCCGACCAGGAGAACGGCAACGGCGCGATCATCTCCGCCGTCTCCCCGAACAGCGCGGCCGCCAAGGCCGGGCTGCAGCAGGGCGACGTGGTGACCAAGTTCGGCGACGAGGCCATCACCAGCTCCGATGAGCTCGTCGCCGCGGTGCAGTCGCACAAGGTCGGTGACCAGGTGCAACTCACGTACACCCGGAACGGTTCGGAAAACACCGCAACCGTGACGCTCACCGAAGCGTCATAACTGCAAGAGCGCACACCTGGGACTCGAAGTCCGCGTGACCCGCGGTGACGGTCCTCCTCCCAAAAGGTGGCGGGTGACACGGCCCTCGGGGGTTGGCTGTGTCACCCGCCACCACTTTGTCTGCGGTAGGTGATCGGCCGGTGACCGCCGGCCGATCCTGCCTGTGTGTGGGTGTCGGGTAGCGGACGCGGAGTCGAATACGATCGATGAGCGGGCCTAGTCTCCAACCCCGGTGGGGGAGTCGGAGGGTGGGGCACCGTGACGGTCGTCGAGACCCGGGTGAGTGTGTGGGAGGCGCTGGCCGGGCGGGCGCCAGGGCAGCCGGTGGGTCCGCACGACCCCGGCATGTGGGCAGCCGTCGTCGAGCGGCTCAACCCGGCACGGGCGCGGCCCGTGCTGCGCGCCGGCATCGAGCAGGTCGACCTGGTCTCCGTGCGCGGTGTGCCGTACGTGATGCTCCGCTCGCCGGACGACCGCGGCGGGGCCTGCTATCTGCGGCTGACGCCCGAGGAGTGGCAGCTCGCGACGCTGATGGACGGCACGCGCACGGTCGCCCGGCTCGTCGCGGAGTTCGCCCGGATCGGTGGGCGCCTCGCGCCCGACCAGGTCACCCGGGTGGTCGCCGACCTCGCCGCCAACCGGATGCTGGCCGAGCTGCCGGTCGACGCGTTCAAACCGCTGGCCCGGGTGCGCCGCCGGCCCTGGCCGCTGCGGCTCGGTCGCACGCTGCTGGCGTTCGCGCAGGGCCGCCGCACCGTGGTCGCCAACATCGACCCGCTGGTCACGTTCCTCTACCGGGCCGGCGGGCGCCTGCTCTTCCACAAGGCCGTCGTCGCGCTGCTCGGGCTCGTCGCCGTGGCCGGCCTGGTGTCGTTCGGCTGGACCTGGTGGCACGGCGAAGAGGCGATCTTCCTGACCGGAGGCTCGTACGCCGTCGGCGCGGCCGTGCTGCTCGGGCTCAACGTGCTCGCGCTGGCCTGCCACGAGCTCGGCCACGCCCTGGCCACCAAGCACGCCGGTCGGCGGGTGCCCGCGGCCGGCTTCCTCGTCTACTTCGGCATCCCCTCGGTCTTCGTCGACACCACCGACGTGTGGATGGCCGGGCGCCGGGCGCGGATGACCACCACGGCCGCCGGGCCGGCCACCGGGCTCGTGCTGGCCGGCATCGCGGGGCTGGTCGGCGTCTTCGTGCCCGAGGCCGCGCCGTGGACGTTCAAGCTCGCGTTCGCGTGGTACCTCAACGCGCTGTTCAACCTCAACCCGTTCCTCGCGCTCGACGGCTACTACCTGCTGATGGACTGGCTGGAGATCCCGAACCTGCGGGCCAGGGGCCTCACCTACGTGGTCAGCCGGTTGCGCCGCCGCCCGCCGCGCTGGGCCGAGCTGGACCGCGAGGGGCGGCTGGTCGCGCTCTACGGGACCGTCGCCGTGCTCTGGGTGGCGATCGCGGTCAACCTGGGCTGGCGGATCTGGACCGACCGGGTCGCCGGGCTGACCATCGGCCTGTGGCGTTCCGGGTGGCCGGCCCGGATCCTGCTGTTCGCCGTGATCTGCGGGCTCGCCGCGCCGCTGGTCTACCTCGCGTTCGGCTGGGTCGCGGGCCGGGTGCGCGCGCTGCGCCACCGGCTCGAACGGCGGCGTCGCGACCTGGACGCACCGCGCCGGCTCGACGCCCTGCGCGCTTCGCCGCTCGGCCGGCTGCCCGGCGCCGCGCTCGCCGACCTCGCCGCGACCGCCACCTGGGTGCGTCCGCGCACCGGCCAGCAGTTGGTGTTCGCGGGCGCGGCACAACGCGCCGTCTACGTCGTGGTCGACGGCGCTCTCGAGGCGCGCCGCCCCGACGACCCGTCCGGGCTGGTCCGCCAGCGGATCGGCGCCGGCGGCGTGGTCGGGCTGGCCAGTGCGTTGAGCGGGGCACCGGCCGCGCTGGCCTGGCACACCGCGGGCACGACGCTGCTGTCGCTGCCGTCGTCTGCGGTGTCGCGGGCGATCGGCCCGGTGCCGGGGCCGCCGCCGGCGGAGTGGGACCAGGCCGACCGGCTCTTCGCGGAGGCGCCCGCGCTGCAGTCGCTGTCGGCCGAGGACCGGATGGGGCTGGTCTCCGCCGCCCGGCCCGCCATGCTCGCGCCGGGCGAACCCGTGACGCTGAGCGGCGCGACCGACGCCGTGGTCATCGAGTCCGGCAGCGTGCTGTTGCCGGACGGCACCGAACTGCGCCGGGGCACGCTGATCGGCCCGATCGGGGACGGCCCCGGCGGGATCGTGGCGACCGCGCGGACGCCGACCCGGCTGTGGACGGTGCCGGCGCTGCCGGGCGTACCGCTGCTGCTCGGCGCCGACCCCTCGGTCGTCGCGTCGGCGGTCGGCGCGGGCCCCCGCGCGGGCGTGCACCCGACGGGCGGGTACCCGCCGCTGGCCGCGCCACCCGGGCCGCCGCCGGTGATCGACGAGAACGTGGACGGGCGCTTCGAGCGGCGGCTGTGGTGGCTGACCGCGCTGCTCCTGCTGCTCGCGCTGCTGCTGACCGCGACGAACCTGCTCCCGGGGCCGGCCTGGGCCGAGATGCCGGCCGACCGCGCGCTGCTGGCCACCACCCGCGGCACGGCGGACGCGTCGGTCAACGGGCGGCCGGTGAAGCTGACCTCGGGCGACAAGGTCTACGTGACCGAGGGCGACCAGGTGCGCCTGCGGGACCGCTCGTCGGCGACGCTGACCTTCCGCGGCGGCGCCGTGACCGTGTTGTGCGCGGGCAGCGGCGTGTCCGTCGGTGCACTGTGGAGCGAGGGCGACCGGCGCACGCGGCCGCATGGCACGTTGCGGCTTTCCGACGGTCGGGTGCTGGTCGACACCGCGAGCACGAGTGGGACGTTCCTGCCGCTCGCGCTGTCGCTGGATGCCACCGGGATGCGGCTGGTCAACGACGGTGAGGCCTGGTACAGGGTGAGCGCAGGCGGCGGCAGCGTCGTCTCCGCGGGTGAGGTGCGGGTCGACGGCCAGCTCGCGCCCGAGACCGACGCGCCGTTGGACTGCGGTGACGGCCTCGAGGTGCCGCGGCCGGCCGGGCCGACCGAGGAGCCGTCGCCGAGCGAGCAACCGAGCCCGACCGACTCGCCGTCGCCCACCGCGACGCCAACCGCCACGCCGACGCCTGGGAACCCGGACCCCGAGGGCAATCCGCCTCCGGGCGGCAACCCGCCGCCTGGTGGGAACCCGCCTCCGGGCAACCCACCACCGGGCAACCCGCCTCCGGGCAACCCACCGACTACGGCTCCGACGACAACACCGCCGACGAACCCACCGACGTCGGATCCACCACCGCCTAATGATCCTCCGTCGGTGACCGGCCTCTCTGCGGATCCGAACCCGATGGACGGTCCCTGTGGCGGCAGCGCCACGACGAACGTCAGCGTTGATGTCAGCGACGAAGACCTGGTCTCCGTTGACGGCTCCTGGTCGATTTCGCAGCTCGAACAAAGTGGCGGCTTCTCGCTGAAGGGTGATGGAACCTTCCGAGGGCAGGTGTCGATCCCTTACGGGCGCGAGACCTCACAGGGTGGCTTCGCAGTCGTCATCAGGGTGACCGCGGTAGACGGGATCAAACAAACGGATTCGGACGAGATCACGGTCCGGCTCGGTCCTTGCATCCCGATTATTGGATGAGGAGAGCTAGTGCTCTGTTGGTTTTGTCCTAAGTCGGCGCGGGGGTCGTGCCGGTTCTGCGGGCGCGGGGTGTGCGAGGACCACGCCCGGTTCGGGCCGTTCCTGCTGGAGGTGCACCGCTCGGAGACCCGCGGCCGCGCCGAGGGCCTGGTCGTCGAGGACGCCGTGCAGTGCGGCACCTGCCGGCCGCGTCCCCAGCCGGTGCCGATGCCGGAGCTGGACTGACGGCGCTACCGTAGGAGCGCGCGTCGATGGGAGGGGCCGGCGATGAGTGACTTCGACGAGGTTCTGGAACGGTTGGTGGTCGACCCGTCGTTCGCCAGCGCGCTCGCGTCCGACCCGGGGTTGGCGCTGGCCAGCTACTCGCTGAGCGACGACGAGATCGCCCTGCTGCACACGCAGGTCGGCGGCGCCGCCCCCACCGAGCACGCGGTGGAGACGCGGGCCAACCAGTCGAGCACGTTCGGCCTGCTGGGCTCGCTCGGCGGGCTGCTCGCCGACGGCCCGCCGGTCGCCGGCACGTCGGGCCTCGGCCAGGCGGCGTCCACCGGCTTTCACAGCATGGCGGGCCACGACGGGTTCGGGTCGGGCGGGCACGACGGTGCGAGCTTCGGCCCGTACGCGCAGGCCGAGGGCACCCACGGCGGCATGGGCGGGCTGTCGGGCTTCGGCGACGAGATCGGCCAGGGGTTGCAGGACACCACACCCTCCGGCGTGAGCGGCATGGGCCACGCTCCGGCCGCACCGGCCGTCGACGCCACCGCCGGCTTCGGCCCGGCCCCGGCCGGCCAGGGCGACGGGCTCGCGGAGAGCGCGAGCACCGCGCTGCCGGCCGGCTACCACACCCGGGTCGACGTCGACGGTGACGGCAACTGGGACAAGCACGTGCTGCTCAGCCGCGGCGACGGCGGCGTCGACATCCTGGTCGACAAGGACGGCGACGGCCGCATCGACTTCGTCGGCCACGACACCGACGCGGACGGCCTGGTCAACTCGGCCGACTACGACAAGGACGGCGACGGCGTCTTCGAGAAGACGATGTACGACGACAACGGCGACGGCTGGATGGACCGCACCGTCCATCACTGAGCGCTGCGCAGGTAGGTGAGCACCGCGACCACCCGCCGGTTGCGGTCGTCGTCGGGCGGCAGGTCCAACTTCGCCAGGATGTTGCCGACGTGCTTGCCGACCGCGGCCTCGGAGACGACCAGCAACCGGGCGATGGCCGCGTTGGAGTGCCCCTCGGCGACGAGTTGCAACACCTCGCGCTCCCGGTTGGACAGCTTGGCCAACGGGTCGCGCTGCCGCCGCAGGAGCTGCGACACGACCTGCGGATCGACCACGGTGCCGCCCGCCGCCACCTGCCGCAGCGCCGCGACGAACTCCGCGATGTCGACCACCCGGTCCTTGAGCAGGTAGCCGACGCCCCGCCCGGCACCGGAGTCGAGCAGCTCGGCGGCATAGCTCTGCTGCACATATTGGCTCAGCGCCACCACCGGCAGACCCGCGTGCCGGCGCCGCAGCTCGACCGCGGCCCGCAACCCTTCGTCGGTGAACCCGGGCGGCATCCGAATGTCGGTGACGACCAGGTCAGGGACATCGGCGCCGACGGCCGCGACGAGCGCGGCCGCGTCGCCGACCGCGGCGGTCACGGCGAACCCGAACCGCTCCAGAATGCCGGTGAGCCCTTCCCGCAAGAGCATGCCGTCCTCGGCCAAGACGGTCCGAATCACCGCCACCACATCCGCTCCCCGGTCACGTGCGCGGTCGCCGGTCGGTTGCTGACGCCCCCCGCGGCGGCCGCGCCGAGTCGAGCCCGGCCGAGCCCGCCGGCCAGCGGGTCCCGCGGCGACGAGCCGAAGTGGGCCGGTGGTGTCCGGGTCAGCGCCACGGCAACTCCGCCCGGAGCAGAGTCGGACCGCCGGGTGGGCTGGACAGGCGGGTCGTGCCGCCTACCGCGGCGACGCGGTCGGCCAGGCCGGTCAGGCCGCTGCCGCGGGCCGGATCCGCGCCGCCCTGGCCGTCGTCGGTGATCTCGATGACCAGCGTGCGGCCGGCGCGCGTCGCCGACACCCGGACCGCGCGGGCGTCGCTGTGTTTGGCCACGTTGCCGAGGGCTTCGGCGACGACGAAGTAGGCCGTCGACTCCACCTGCTCCGGTGGGCGCTCCGGCAGGTCGATCGCCACTGTCACCGGGACCGTCGAGCGGTCTGCCAGCTCACCGACCGCCGCCGCCAGGCCGCTGTCGGTCAGGACCTGCGGGTGGATGCCGCGGATCAGCTCGCGTAGCTCCGCCATCAGCTGTTTGGCCTGGTCGTGGGCGACGCCGACGCTGTGTGCGGCCGGGCTGTCCGGTGGTAGGTCCAGCCGCGCCACGCCCAACTGCAGCGTCAAGCTCACCAGGCGTTGCTGCGCGCCGTCGTGCAGGTCGCGTTCGATGCGGCGGCGTTCGGCGCTGAAGCCGTCGACCAGGCGGGCGCGGGAGCTGACCACCTCGGCCAGGCGGCGGCGGGCCTGCTCGTCGGCGCCGCTGAGCAGCACGCGGGCCAGTGCGCCGTGTGCGCCGGCCACCAGGCCCAGCAGATAGGGGACCGCGGGCAGGAGGACCAGGCCCAGCAGCGCGTAGGGCAGTGCCTCCGCCGGTGTGTCGACCGGGGCGCGGCCCATGGTGATCGGGTCGCCGGCCGTGACGATGAACGGGCTGAACAGCAGCGCGATCTCGACCAGCAGGGCGATGCCGAGGACGAAGTAGACCAGCGGCACCAGCGAGCCCAGGGCGAAGCCGTAGACCACCGCCCGCCACGTCGCCGCGTCGGTGTAGCGGTCGCGTAGCCAGCGCCACCACTCGCCGGGCGCCGGCGGTGGTAGGCCAGGCAGGGGACGGTCGTCGATCAGGCGTAGCCGGAAACGCTCGACGGCGGCCAGGATCACGCCGCTGACCGGCGCGACCGTGGCCAGCAGCACGGTGCCGGAGATCACCAGCAGCGCGAACTGGCTGCCGGACAGCTCGACGCCGTGGCGGATCAGGCGGTCGGCCGCGATCACCCAGGGCAGCGCGACCGTGCCGAACACCAGCGTCGCGAGCAGGCCCACCGGGGCCGTGCTGATCAGGTAGCCCACGGCCCGCCAGGGCCAGGCGGTGCGCAGGAACGTCGGTTTGGCCAGGGCTCGCAACGCGGTCATGGACAGAGACGCTAGTGACGGGAGAGGGCCGGCGCCCTACCCCTGTGGATAACTATGGGGTAGGGCCAGCTCTACTCCCCGTACACGTCCGAGATTGCTCTGGTGTTGATGGTCATCGACGTTTCACCATTGCGGGCAAGGAGGTGTTCGCGGTGGTGGCCATCGCCACGGATCTGTTGACCAAGGTGTTCGACGACGGCACGGTCGCGGTCGACCGGGTCAGCCTCGAGGTCGCGCCCGGCGAGTTCCTGGTGCTGCTCGGGCCGACCGGTTGCGGCAAGTCGACCATCCTGCGGCTGGTCGCCGGGCTGGAGGTGCCGACGTCGGGGCACGTGCTGATCGACGGCGAGATCGTCGACCACCTGCCGTCCCGCGAGCGGCGGCTGGCCATGGTCTTTCAGGACTACGCGCTCTATCCGCACCTGACCGTCGCGCAGAACATCGGCTTCCCGCTGCGGGTCCGGCACGAGACGGCGACCGACGTGTCCGCCCGGGTCGGCGAGGTCGCCGACCAGCTCGGCATCACCCCGCTGCTGCGCAAGCTGCCCGGCGCGCTCTCCGGCGGCGAGCGGCAGCGCGTCGCGATGGCCCGGGCGATCATCCGCCGGCCGCTCGGCTTCCTGCTCGACGAGCCGTTGTCCAACCTGGACGCCGGGCTGCGCGCGGAGCTGCGTTCGGACGTGGCGGCGCTCGCCCGCAGGCTCGGCGTGACCACCGTCTACGTCACGCACGACCAGGCCGAGGCGATGACCATGGCCGACCGCGTCGCGGTGCTGCGCCGCGGCGTGCTGCAGCAGGTCGGGCCGCCGGAGCAGGTCTACAACGACCCGTCGACGCTGTTCGTGGCCGCGTTCCTCGGCACGCCGCGGACCAGCCTGCTGGAGGGCGCGGTCTACGCGGACGGCGACCGGGTGGTGGTCGACCTCGGGTCCCAGGTGATCGAGCTGCCCGCCGACCATCCCGTGCGGTCCCGGCACACCGACCGGGTGAGCGTGGCGTTGCGGGCCGACGCCCTCACGCTCGCGCCCGCCGACCACGCCGGCCCGGTGCTGTCCGGCACCGTCCGCCAGGTCGAGCACCTCGGCCACGAGGCGCTCGTGCACGTGGACACCGGCGCGCTGCCCACCTCGACCGAGCGTTCCCGGCTGGAGCTGCCCGGGCCGCAGGCGGCGGCGTTGATGCGGGAGAGGCCCAGGCCTCAGGCGGCGCGCACCGAATACGGCTTCTATCCCGCGTACGACCCCGAGCTGCCCGGCGAGCCTCCGCCCGTCGGCGAGGTCGTGGTCCGGGTGCCCGCCGTCGGCCTGCCCCGGCGCGACGAGACCCTGCGGCTGGCGGTCGACCTCGACCGGCTGCTGCTGTTCGACCGGGTCGGCGCGCGCATCCGCCTAGCCGGTGGGGAAACCCGCCAGAGCCAGGTCTAGGCGTTCCGCGTACGCGCCGCTGATCGCACCCTCGTCCGCGCGGACCGCGACCTTCTCGCGCAGCAGGGTGAGCCGGTCGGCCCGGGTGTCCGCCGCACGCAGGGCGGGCAGGAGGTTGCGCAGGTCGAGGGCCGTGTCGTGGCGGATGTCGCCGGCCTGCTGGCCCTCCGCGATCACGCCTTCGAGCCGGCGCAGCGCCTCACCGAGCGAGGTCGCGACGGCGGCGGCGGACGGCGTCGAAGCCGGTGCGGCGGGTGTCGACGGCGGTGCCGTCGGCTGGGCCACCGTCGCGCCCGGGTGGGGACCGTCGCGGAACAGCGCGACCAGGGTGGCGGCGCCGAACGCGAGCACGGCGGCGATCGCGGCCGTGACCAGGACGGTCCGCCGGCGGGACGCGACCGGCTCCGCGACAAGGGGAGCCGGCTCCGTCGGTGCCACCGCGGCCCGCAGCTCCGCCGCGGCGACGTGCGCGGTCGGCCGGGCCAGCGGATCCCTGGCCAGGCAGCGCATGCACAGCTCGGCCACCGACGGCGGCAGACCGGGCACGTCGGGCGGGGTCGGCGCGCGCTCGGCCTTCAGCGCCCGCGTCAGCTCGTCCCAGGTCTCGGCCGGCATCGGCACCCGCCCGGTCAGCGTCTCGTAGAGCAGCACACCGAGCGCGTAGCTGTCGGTCGCCGGCTGGGCCGGTGTCCCGTCGAGCCGCTCGGGCGCCACATAGGCCGGCGTCCCGAACGTCTCACCCTCGGCGTCCTCGTCCGGCGCGCCGATCCGGGTCGCGATGCCGAAGTCGAGCACCTTGGCCCCGATCGGCGTGAGCATCACGTTGGCCGGCGTGACGTCGCGGTGCACGATGCCGAGCCGGTGCGCGGCGGCCAGCGCCTCGGCCACCTCGGCGCACACCCGCACGGCCTCCGGCCAGGGCAGCGGCCCGGCGGTCAGCCGGGATTCCAGCTCCTCGCCGGTGAGCAGCTCCAGCACCACGAACGCGGTGACCGTGCCGTCCGGCGCCACCGTCTCGGCGTAGTCGTGCACCGTCGCGACGTTGGGATGCACGAGCTGGGCGGCGGCACGGGCCTCGTCGCGGACCATGTCGCGGAACCGGGCGTCGGCGGCCAGCGCGGCGGAGAGGACCTTGACGGCGACGGTGCGGTCGAGCACCTCGTCGCGGGCCCGCCAGATGACCGACATGCCGCCCGCGCCGACCCGGTCGATCAGCCGGTAGCGGCGGGCGAGAAGGGCGCCCGGAGTGAGCGTGGACATGAGGTCTGCACCTGCCGGCGGTGTGGGGATCGATTCAATCTCGGCGATGCCCCGTGGCTTGTCAACCGGAAGCCGGAACGCGGTCGTGCCAGGATGTGGGTGTGGGCGGTGGTCGGGTGGCGTTCGTGCTGGGTGGCGGCGGTGTGCTGGGTGCCGTCGAGGTCGGCATGCTGCGCGCGCTGTTCCGCGCCGACATCAAACCCGACCTCGTGATCGGCACCTCGATCGGCGCGGTCAACGGCGCGATGGTCGCGGCCGACCCGACCGAGGCCGTCACGGACCGCCTGGTGCGGCTGTGGGCCAGCCCCGAGGCGAGCGAGGTGTACGGCGACTCGGTGGCCCGGCAACTGCGGCGCTTCGCCGCGCGTACGCACCTGCACTCACCGCGTCCCCTGCGCCGCCTGCTGGAGCGCGAGCTCGGCGAGGGCACGACGTTCGAGGAGCTGAAGGTCCCGTTCCGGTGCTGCGCGGCGAGCATCGAGCGGGCCGCCGAGCACTGGTTCTCCACGGGTCCGCTGGTCGACGCGGTGCTGGCCAGCGCCAGCGTGCCGGGCCTGTTGCCACCGGCGCAGATCGGCGAGGAGCACTACGTCGACGGCGGGATCGTGAACTCGATCCCCATCGGCGAGGCGGTCAGCAGTGGGGCACGGCACATCTTCGTGCTCCAGGTCGGCCGGATCGAGCGCCCGCTGACGCCTCCGCGTCGGCCGTGGGAGGTGGCCCAGGTGGCGTTCGAGATTGCGCGAAGGCACCGTTTCGCCCGTGAGCTGGCGGCCTTGCCCGACGATGTACATGTGCACGTGCTTCCAACCGGGGGCCTGGAGCCCCGTGACGACACGCCTTGGGCCTATCGCGACATGGCCGCGGTAGGCCGCCGGATCAGCCGTGCGTACACGGCGTCCCGGCGTTATCTCGCCCAGCATCCCTCCGCGGGGCGGGGCGACGGCTGATGCCGCTCCCACCTCGCTGGCTGCGGCGGATCGTGCTGGCGCCGCTGGTCATCGCGTTCGCCGTGCTGCTGCTGACCACGCTGCCCGCCTGGCTGCTGCTCGCCTCGGCGGCGTCGCCGCTGGTGCCCGGGCGGTTGCGGCCGCTGCGGGTGATCTGGCTCGGCACCGTCTACGTGGTCTGGGACGCCTGCGCCCTGATCACCCTGTTCGTGTTGTGGGTGGCGTCCGGCTTCGGGTGGAAGGTGCGCTCGCCGGCCTTCCAGCGCGCGCACTACGTACTCACCGGTGCGTTCCTGCGTTTCTTGTTCGCACAAGCCCAGTGGACGCTCAAGCTGCGGCTCGACATCGCCGGCAGTGACCCCGACACCGCCCAGCCCGGGCGGCCCGAGCTGGTGGTCTGCCGGCACGCCGGCCCCGGTGACTCGTTCGTGCTCGTGCACGCGCTGGTCAACTGGTTCGACCGGGAGCCGCGGATCGTGCTCAAGGACAGCCTGCAGTGGGACCCGGCGGTCGACGTGATGCTCAACCGGCTGCCCAACCGGTTCATCGCGCCGCGCCGCGACCCCGACGGCGTGGAGAAGCTGGTCGGCAACCTCGCGGTCGGCCTCGACGAGAACGACGCGTTCGTGATCTTCCCAGAAGGCGGCAACTTCACGCCGCGCCGCCGGATCCGGGCGATCGAGCTGTTGCGCGCGCGCGGGCTGCACCGGATGGCGGCGAAGGCGGAGAAGATGCGCAACGTGCTGGCTCCCCGCCCGGGCGGCCTGCTCGCGGCGATGGACGCCGCGCCGGACGCGGGCGTGATCTTCGTGGCGCACACCGGTCTCGACCGCATGCTCACCGTCGGCGACGTGTGGCGCGAGCTGCCGATGGACAAGCAGCTCACCATGCGGTTCTGGTCGGTGCCGCCGGAAGAGGTGCCGCAGGAGCGCGAACAGCGGATCGAGTGGCTGTACGACTGGTGGGCCAAGATCGACGCGTGGATCGAGGAGAACAGGCCGAGCGTCAGTCCGCCTGAGCACCACCTGACAGCCACCTGAGTACGCGCACTCTGTAGGGCACCCGTCCGTCCGACCAGGATGCTGGGCGTGACCTATCCGTGCCCGTCCTGCCACGCGCCGGCGACGCTGGCGACCGGCTGTCCCAACTGCGGTCGGGGTCCTGACCCCGACGCGGCCGAGGTGCTGCGGCTCAACGCGGAGTTGGCCGAGCTGAGCGGCCCGCTCGAGGAGGCGCGCCGCGCCTATGCCGACCTGTCGGCGCGCTATGCGGCGGTCAACCGGCGTCGGGAGGAGGTCGCCGCGCGGGTCCGGGCGGCGGCGTTCCTCGCCGGCCCGCCCGCGCCGGCACCCGTTGCGCCCCCGCGGGCCGAGACCAGCCCGAGGACCGCGCAGAACGTGCTGTTCGTGCTCGGCGGCCTGCTGGTCGGCGCGGCGGCGATCGTGTTCACCGGGGTGGCGTGGGCGACCTACGGGGTCGGCGCGCGGGCGGTGATCCTGGCGGCGGTCACGGCGCTGATGCTCGCGGTGCCGCCACTGACGGCCCGGCGGGGTCTGCGCTCCACCGCCGAGACCTTCGCGGCGCTGGGGATGCTGCTGGTGGTGCTCGACGGGTACGCCGCCTGGTACGCGGACCTGTTCGGCATCGGTGCCGTCGACGGCGCTCTCTACGCGGCGGTGGTATGCGTGGTGACCGCCGCGGTCGGGAGTGCCTACGGGCGGCTGACGGGCCTGGGCGCGCCCGGGCTGGCCGCACTGGTGGCGGCGCAGCCCGTGCTGCCGCTGCTCGCGTACTGGCTGGACGCCACGGCGTGGGGCTGGGCGTTGATGTTCGCCTGCACCGCGGCGCTCGACCTGGCGCTGGTCCGGACCGCGGGCCTGCCTCTGCGGGTGCTGGGCTGGATCGGTTTCGGGTGCGCACAGGTTGCTTCGGGGGTGTGCGCCCTCGCGGTGCTGGTCTTCGACGACGGCACACCGGTCCTGCTCACCGGGGTCCCGACGCTGCTGGTGGCGGTGCTGTTGGCGGCGGCGGGCCCGGTCGGCCGGGTGCGGTGGCTCTCCGTCGCCGGAGCCGCCACCGTGCCGCCGGCCGTCGCGGTCGCCGTGCTCCGGCCGGTCACCGTGCTGGCGGAGTCGGTGCTGTTGGTGACCGCCGCCGGAGTGGTGCTGGCGATCGCGCTCGTGGCGCTCCGGCTGCGGGTCGCCAGGATCGGCGCACTGATCACCGCGGGGGCGTTCCTGACGGTGCCGGGGCTGATGGCGGTGGCCGTCGCCGTCGAGACGATGGTGGGCTCGCTGCCGCCGTTCGTCGCCGGCGGCCCGGTTTCGCTGACCGGTGACTGGCAGCTACCGGTGGCGCTGGTGCTCGGTGCCGTCGCGCTCGGCCTGCTGGTGCCGCCCGCGGCCCGCACCGCGGTCGCCGTCGGCGGCGGCCTGCTCGTGGTGCTGGCCCTGCCGACGTCGCTGGCGATGCCGTGGTGGGCAGTGTCCACCCTCGACCTCGCGGTGGCGGCGGTGGTCGTGCTGGTCGCGCGGCCGGCGCTGGAGACGACGCTCGCGGCGGCGGCGCTGGCCGGGCACGCCGTGGTGGTGGGGCTGGCCCGGCCGTGGTCGACGGCGGCGGTGTTCGGGGCGCTGGCGTTGCTGGGCGCGGCCGCGGCCGTCCGGACCCGGCGGGGTGCGGCGTGGTGGTGCGCGGTCGGGCTCGCGGCGGTGCCGGCCGCGGTTGCCGCAACGGTCTACGCGGCGGGTGCCGGCGGTGCCTGGCCGGCCCGCGCGGGGCTGGCGGCCGTCGCCGTCCCGCTGGGCGCGACGCTGCTGTTCGGTCGACTGCCCAGGCTCGTCGGGTACGCCACCCCGGCGGTGGTCGCGCTGGCCACCTGCGCGGCGGTGGCCGGCGGGTGGCCGGCACTGTCCGAGGTGGACGAACCAGCCGGCGTCTACCCGTCCGTGGCGCTGCTGGTGCTCGCGGTCGCGCTGCTCGTCCGGCCGGCGGCGGTCGGCCGGCTCGTGGTCGGTGTGGCGGCGGTCCCCGTCGCGGCCCTGTCACTGTTCGCGGCTGCGCCGGCGCTGGGCACGGTGCTGTTCGCGCCCTACGCCTGGTGGGACCACGCCTGGACCGGTGCGCCTTCGGGCGTCGGCCTGACCCCGTCGAACTCGCTCGACATCACCGCGGGCCCGGCGGCAACCCTGCTGATCCTCGCGGCCGCCGCGCTGGCCCTGTTCCTGCGTCCGGACACGGCGCTCGCCCACCCGGCCGGCGGAGGTGTCCCAGCCACTGCGGGAGGGTCCGCCGTCGTGCGGTCGGGGATTGAGAGCGGCGACGCGTCGTCCTCGCCCATCGCGCACGGCGCGGATGATGGTGACGAGCAGGGCTCGCCGGGCACCCGACCGGCCGATACGGACGGCTCGCCCACCGATGCGGGGCTGGTCGGGGCCCAGGACGGGCAGCCGTTGGTCGGTGGCGCCCATGCCGGTGTGCTGGCCGTGTTGGCGGGATTCCTCGGGCTGGGTGGGTTGCTGGCCGTGCTGGTGGTGGCGGCGGTGCCGTGGCCCGTCGTGCCGGCGGTCGCGCTCGCGGCCGGCATCGCCTGTGCGCTCACCGCCGCCGTGCGGTCGGCGGCCGGCGCCGTCGTGCCGGCGGCGCTCCTCATCGGGTCTGGCTTCTCGGGGCTGTTGCCGACCGAGCCGGCCACCCTCGCCGCGCTCGGTGCGCTCATCGCGGCCGGCGCCGTCGTGGGTGCGGCCGGCACCGCCGAGGTCGCCCGGGTGGCGGGCTGGCTGGCCACCGTCGTAGCGGCCACGAACTTCGCCGTCGCCGCCGTGCTCGCCGCGGACCTCCCCCTGCGCCGGGCGTCCTTCCCCGTGCTGGCGGTCGGGGCGGTCGCGCTCGGCCTGGGCTACCTGCTGCGCCGGAAGCGTCCCGGTGTCGAGGGACCGGCCGTCGACGCGTTCGGCCACGTCGCCGTGCTGCCCGCCCTGGTGCTCACCTGGAACGACGCCCGGACAGCCGCGGCCGTGGCGACGATCTGGGGCGCGGTGCTCGGCATCCGGGCCGTCCTGCCGGCTCAAGGCGCCCGCTGGCGGTTGGGTTTCGGCGCCGCCGGCGCCGAGTTGCTCGCCTGGTGGCTCCTGCTCCTGTCGGAGGACGTCGCGCTGCGGGAGGCCTACACGCTCCCGGCGGCCGGAATCGCCCTCGCCGCCGGATATATCGCGCTTCTTCGCGACCCGCGGCTGGGTAGCTGGCTGGCCCTCGGCCCCGGACTGGCCGCCGCGCTGTTGCCGAGCCTGACGTCGATCCTGGTCGCGGACGGCCAACTGATCCGGCGCGTGCTGCTCGGGGCTGGCGCGGTGGCGATCGTGCTGATCGGGACACACCGCCGCTGGCGGGCACCCGTCGTGGCCGGCGGACTCACGCTGGTCGTGCTGACCATCCACGAGCTGGCGGTGTGGGACCTGCTGCCCCGCTGGGCGTACCTCGCCGGTGGTGGTCTGATCTTGATTTCGGTCGCGATGACCTACGAGCGACGGCGCCGCGACCTCCGCAAGGTCCGCGGAGCTCTGGCCCGCATGACCTAGGACGGCGAGCCGTCGTGGGTTAGTGTGTCGCACCACCCTGATCCACCGGCGAGACCCCGGTAGGGCTGGCACTACCAGCGGTTAGGGGGACCGCTGGCTTCATCGAGAAGCCCCAGCCCGGGAGGCTCAACGGCATGACTGTGATCGCCCAGGAACGACGCGGAAGTGACTTCGCCCAGCTCTCCCGCGAGATCGCCGGGGCCGGCCTGATGCGGCGCAGACCCGGCCGGTACGCGGTGACGATCGGCCTGACCGGCCTGCTGTTCGCCGGTGCCTGGGCGACCTTCGTCCTCGTCGGCAACTCGTGGTGGACGCTCGCCGTCGCCGCGCTGCTCGCCGTGGCCACCACCCAGGTCGCGTTCCTCGGCCACGACGCCGGGCACCGCCAGATGTTCCGCAGCCGCAAGATGAGCGAGGTCGCCGGGCTGACCGCGGGCAACCTCGCGACCGGTCTCAGCTTCGGCTGGTGGATCGACAAGCACAACCGGCACCACGCCAACCCCAACCACGAGGACCACGATCCCGACGTCGGCGAGGGCGTGCTCGTCTGGACCGAGAAGCAGGCGGCCAAGCGCACCGGCTTCGGCCGTTGGATGGCGCGCAACCAGGCCAAGCTGTTCTTCCCGCTGCTCACGCTCGAAGGGCTCAACCTGCACGTCTCCAGCATCAAGGCGCTGTTCAACGTGCCGATGCGGCACCGCCGGACCGAGGCGCTGCTGCTGTTCCTGCACACCGCCGGCTACCTGAGCCTCGTCTTCGCCGTGCTGCCCGTCGGCAAGGCGTTCGCCTTCATGGCGGTGCACCAGGCGCTGTGGGGCGTTTACATGGGGCTCTCGTTCGCACCCAACCACAAGGGCATGCCCGTGCTCACCGCCGCCGACGAGCTCGACTTCCTGCGCAAGCAGGTGCTGACCTCGCGCAACGTGCTCGGCGGGCGCTGGGTCGACGTGGCCCTGGGCGGGCTCAACTACCAGGTCGAGCACCACCTGTTCCCGAGCATGCCGCGGGCCAACCTGCGCCGGGCGGCGCCGATCGTGCGGGCACACTGCGCCGAGCACGGCATCCCGTACCACTGGACCGGGTTGATCGACTCCTACCGGCAGGCGCTGCGCTACATGGACAGCGTGGGGCGCTGAAAAAGCCCGTGCCCCCGCCGAAGCGGGGGCACGGGCCGGGGGAGAGTAATGCCTACTTGGCGCCGAGCGCCTGGAGCAGCGACTCCGGTGCCTCGACCACCTGGGCGGCCGGCGGCGCGGCCACGGTGACCGGCGTGCCGAAGTCCGAGTACGTGGTGGTCATCTTGCCGAGCTGCGCGTCGATCGAGGTCAGGTCGATGGTCAGCTGCGAGAGCCGACCCTGGTCGTCGACGGTCGCGGTGAACGGCACGGCGTTGCCCTTGCCGCCCAGCACGTCGACCGACACGCCGCTGCCGGCGACCTTGGTCAGGTCGATGGTGCCCTGGTAGCTGCCGTCGCCTGACTTGTCGACGTCGGCCATCCGCTCGACGAACTTGCCGGCGCCGGCGGCGTCACCGTCGGGCAGCGCGTCGAAGCTCGTGCCGGACAGCCGGGCGCCGTCGATGTGCAGCCACTTGCCCGGCTCGACACCGGGCACGCCGGTCGCCTGCAGCCAGGCGTCCGGGCCGATCGACCGCAGGTCGACGGTGGAGTTCGTGCCGATCTTCAGGCTCATGGTGGCCTTGTCGGCCTTCGGGTCGAGGTTGCCCGTGCTGCTCACGGCAGCCGACTCGAGGGTGACCTTGACGGTGTCGTCGTTGAGCTTCTGGGCGGCGGCGGTCAGCTCCGCGGTCGCCGCGCTGGGCGCCGAGGGCTCACCGGAGCCGGCCGAAGGGGTGGGCGCCACGCCCGGTGCGGTCGAGGTGCCGCAACCGGCGAGCCCGATGCAGAGGGCGGCGAACACGCCGAGCCCGGAGGTCGCTAGTCGTCGCATGCGGGCAAACGTGCCCGATCCACCCCAGCGGCAAACGTCGATCAAGAGCCATTCGGCGAATCGGCGGCCGAGCCGGGTGATGATGACCGCATGCACGAGCCGCACGTGACCAGCCACCACCACGCCCCGGGGTCGGGCGAGCACCAGCACGACGAGCCCGGCCGCTGGCACCGGCTGCGGCACGCCCTGCGCCCGCACTCGCACGACACCGCGGACCAGGTCGACCGCGAGCTAGAGGGCAGCAAGGCCGGCATCCGCGCCGTCTGGGTCTCGCTGGCCGTGCTCGCGGTGACGGCGGCGCTGCAGGCCGTCGTCGTCGCCTTGTCGGGCTCGGTCGCGCTGCTCGGCGACACGCTGCACAACGTGGCCGACGCGCTGACCGCCGTGCCGTTGTTCATCGCGTTCGTGGTCGGGCGGCGGCCCCCGAACCGGCGCTACACCTACGGCTACGGGCGCGCCGAGGACCTGGCGGGCATCGTGATCGTGGTGTTCATCGCGGCGTCGGCGGTTTTCGCGGCCGTGGAGGCGATCCGGCGGCTGCTCAACCCGGCCGACGTCGACCACCTGCCCGCGGTCGCGCTCGCCGGCGTGCTCGGCTTCCTCGGCAACGAGGTGGTCGCCCAGTACCGGATCCGGGTCGGGCGGCGGATCGGCTCGGCCGCGCTGGTCGCCGACGGCCTGCACGCGCGTACCGACGGCTTCACCTCTCTCGGTGTCCTGGTCGGCGCCGGCGGCCTGGCGCTCGGCTGGCGCTGGGCGGACCCGGTGGTCGGCCTGCTGATCACCGCGGCGATCCTGGTGGTGCTGGCCGGCGCCGCGCGGCAGGTGTACCGGCGGCTGATGGACGCCGTCGACCCCGCCCTGCTCGACACCGTGGAGCGGACGCTGCGGGAGACCGCCGGCGTGCTCGACATCGGCACCGCGCGGCTGCGCTGGATCGGCCACCGGCTGCGGGCGGAGTGCGAGATCGTGGTCGACGCGCGTCTGGACGTGGTCGCGGCGCACGACATCGCGGTGGCCGCCGAACATCGGCTGCTGCACGCCGTACCCCGGCTGGGTTCGGCTCTCGTTCACGCGGACCCGAACGGTGCCGACCACCATGCGGTGGTGGCGCATCACCACCGCCCGTGAGCTGCTCGTAACGGGCATTGCGCCCATGCGCGTGGGCGGTATGGTCTGGTGCGTGGCAGAGGTGTTGGGCGCCGACGAACTTCAGACGGCGCTGGCCGGGCTCGACGGCTGGGCGGGTGACCCCTCGGGGATCAGCCGCACCGCCGAGCTGGCCAGCTTTCCCGGTGCGATCGCGGTGGTCGACCGCGTCGCCGAGGTGGCCGAGGAGCTCGACCACCACCCCGACATCGACATCCGCTGGCGGCGGCTGCTGTTCACGCTGAGCACGCACTCGGCTGGCGGCGTCACCCGCAAGGACCTCGACCTGGCCAGCCGCATCGACACGATCATCCGGGAAGCCGCATGAGGTTCGAGATATCGCGCGTACTCGACGCGATCGAGGGCCGGCTCTGCCTCGACCCGGCCCTGGCCCGCGCGGTGGTCGACCTGGCCGAGGTCAGCCGGTTCGTCGACCTCGACGGCGGCCGCCCGGCGACGCTGCTGCGCCTCGGCATCGCAGTCGACGCGCTCGGCCGGCAGCTCGAAGAGGAAAACGTCCCGGTCTACGTGATCGCCCCGCGCGGGCTGATCTCCGACGCGGACCTGACCTCCAACGAACGCATGGTGGTGCGCCGCTGGGCCGACGACGGCCGGATCGAGGTGCTCCGCGACCCCGGCGACCGCCTGCTCGAGGTCGCCGAACTGCTCGGCCTGCCGGTCCTGAGCCGCAACCGCTTCGACGGCGCCCGGCAGCGATACGGCTGGCTGGCCCAGCCGGGCCGGCTGCTCGCCCCGGTGTCGGGCCCTGGCGGCCCGACCCTGATCGCCCGCGTGGGCGGGGGCGCGCAACCCAGCGCGGGCGACCCGTCACCGGTGGGCATGAAGCTGCTGTCCCGCCTGTGGCGCTGCCCGGAGCCAGGCTGCTCGGCCTACGGCGCCAAGCCCGCGGGCCGGCCCGGCGGCCAGCCACCGCCGACGCTGCGCACCGGCGCTCCCACCTGCCCGCGACACGAGCAGCGCCTCGGCGACGGCGGCCCACGCCCGCGGGCCGAGGTCATGTCGGCTCGGGTCGGCGGCGTGGTCCGGCAGCGCTTCGTGGTCGCCGCCGACCAGCCCATCACGGTCGGCCGGGCCCCGGACCGAGGCGTGATGCTGGGCCAGTGGCTCACCGACGAGGCCCGCCGCTGGATCAGCCGCAACCACGTCCGCTTCGAGCTGCACGGCCCGGACCTGGTGGTCCAGGACGTCAGCACCAACGGCACCGGCCTGCGCCCGGGCGGCTCGATCGACGACGACAACCGGATCACCCTGAAGTCACAGGCCCGCGCCCTGGGCATGGGCGACGTGGTCGAGCTCTACCCGGGCGTCCAGGTGGCCCGGTCGCGCACCTGGACCACCGGCGGCGTGACCAACCCGAGCTCGGTCATGGCCGAGGCGCCGACCACGACGATGCGCGCCCTCGACAGATAAACCAGACGGGTCCCGAGCCCGCGGTGGTCCGGACCGTCGCTCCCGCCGGACACCGCTCCGCTTCGCTGCGCTGCCAGGCCCGCTGGGGGTCGCCGCCAGGTCAGGATCCGGCGGGCAGTGCCCGCAGCTCGCGCACGTCAGGATCTTGGTAGTTCGTTGCTGCTGCAGCAGCAATCCCTACCAAGATCTGCGATTTCACCGCACGAACGACGAGCCCGGCCCCTCCGCAGAGGCGCCGGGCTCGTCGTTTGTGCAATGACTACTTCAAGATCGCGCGTAGGGCCGCGACCGCTACGTCGATGTCGTCCTTGTCGATGATCAGCGGTGGGGCCAGGCGCAGGGTTGAGCCGTGGGTGTCCTTGGCCAGTATTCCGCGCTCGGCGAGGCGTTCGCAGGCCTCGCGGCCCGTCATCAGGTCCGGGTCGACGTCGATGCCCGCCCAGAGGCCGCGGCCGCGGACCTCCAGCAGGCCCGAGCCGACCAGGCCCTGCAGGCCGGCCTGCAAATAGGCGCCCTGCTCCTTGGCCCGGGCCTGGTATTCGCCCGTCTCCAGCAGCTTGACGACCTCGATCGCCACCGCGCAGGCCAGCGGGTTGCCGCCGAAGGTCGAGCCGTGCTGGCCCGGCTTGATCACGCCGAGCACGTCGCTGTTCGCCGCGATCGCCGAGACCGGGACGATGCCGCCGCCGAGGGCCTTGCCCAGGATGTAGACGTCCGGGACTACCGACTCGTGGTCGCAGGCGAACGTGTCACCCGTGCGGCCGAGGCCCGACTGGATCTCGTCGGCCACGAACAGCACGTTGCGCGACGTGCACAGCTCGCGTACCCCCGGCAGGTAGCCGTCCGGCGGCACCACGACGCCCTGCTCGCCCTGGATCGGCTCGATCAGCACCGCGACCGTCGTCTCGTCGATCGCGTCCGCCATCGCGGCCAGGTCGCCGTAGGGCACGATCCGGAAGCCCGGCGTGTACGGACCGAAGTCGTCGTGCGCGTCCGGGTCCGTCGAGAACGAGATGATCGTCGTCGTGCGGCCGTGGAAGTTGCCGTCCGCGACCACGATCGTGGCCTGGTCGGCCGGCACGCCCTTGACCCGGTAGCCCCACTTGCGCGAGATCTTGATGGCGGTCTCGACCGCCTCGGCGCCGGTGTTCATCGGCAGGACCTGGTCCTTGCCGCACAGGGCGGCCAGCCGCGCGCAGAACTCGGCGAACTGGTCGTGCACGAACGCCCGGCTGGTCAGCGTGACCCGGTCGAGTTGGGCGTGCGCCGCCGCGGTCAGCGCCGGGTGGCGGTGGCCGAAGTTGAGCGCCGAGTAGCCGGCCAGGAAGTCCAGGTAGCGCCGGCCGTCGATGTCGGTCACCCAGGAGCCCTCGGCGGTCGCGATCACGACCGGCAGCGGGTGGTAGTTGTGCGCCGTGTGGCGCTCGGCGTCGCGGATGGCCGCCGGCGTACGCAGCACGTCATCGAGAATCATGAGTCGGCCCCTCCGCCCGGACGCAGTTCGAGCGTGCAGCACTTCGGGCCGCCGCCCGCTTTACGTAGTTCAGACATGTCTACACCGATCGTGCGGTAACCACGCGCCTGCAGCGCCGCCGTCAGCCCGGTGGCCTGCACCGGCAGCACCACCGTCGACCCGTCGCTGACCGCGTTGAGGGCCAGCACCTCGGCGTCGGCCACGGTCGCGATCACCGCGTCGGGGAACAGCCGGCGCAGCACCGCCTGCGAGCCTGGCGAGAACGCCTCGGGCAGGTAGGCGATGCGAACCGGACCGACCCCGTCGGAACCCGACAGCACGCACAGCGCGGTGTCGAGGTGGTAAAAGCGCGGGTCGACCAGCTGCAGCGTGATCACCGGCCGGCCGAGCACCTCCTGGGCGCGGGCGTGCGCGGCGTGCGTGGTGCGGAACCCGGTGCCGGCGAGCACGACGTCGCCGGCGAGCATCAGGTCGCCCTCGCCCTCGTTGACGAACTTCGCCTCGTGTACGGCGTAGCCGGCGCGCTCGAACCACGACCGGTAGGCCGGCCCCTCGTCGGCGCGCTCCGGGTCGCGGAACTGGACGGCGAGGACGGTCCCGTCGACCACGGTCGCACCGTTGGCGGCGAACACCATGTCGGGCAAACCGGGCAGCGGGTCGATTTCCTCCACCGTGTGGCCGAGGTCGACGAACGTCTCCCGCAGGTGGGTCCACTGGTCGATCGCCAGCGCCGTGTCATAGGGCGCGGTCGGGTCCATCCACGGATTGATCTTGTAATTCACGGCGAAGTACGTCGGCCGGCACATGAGGTACCGCCGCCGCCCGCCAACCGCGTCCAACGTCATGCGGCAACGCTATGTGCGCAGGTCGGACGGGGGCCATGGGAAAGAATTGCGTCCTGCGGAAGATCGTTGCGTGCTGACCGGGCCCCACCAACCATTCGTTGCGCGCCCCAGACAGCGTTATGGGGGGCAGCGGATCGCTGCCCCCCAAGCACAACCAGGGGATCGGTGAACCACGTCACCCATTGGTCTCGCCGGAGCGGATTGTCCGTGCCGCTCCGAGAGATCAAGTGCCCGTCAGAACCGGTCCACAAACTGTGAGTCGAGCCACCCGCGCAGGCGCTCCACCCAGTCACCGTCCGTGTTCGGCCAGGTGAACGTGCCGGTGAAGGCGAGGATGCCGATGACCACGGCGGCGCCGCCGATCAGCAGGCCGAGGGTGGCGTCGAGCTTGCCGGCCACGTGCCGCTTGCGGGTCGCGGCGAACGCGGGCACCGCCAGCAGGAAGCCGATCGCGGCCACGGCGATGCCGTAACCGGCGAGGGCGCCGCTGAGCACGAAGAACGCTCCGATCATCGACAGGATCAGGCTGATCGTCGCGAGCATGCTGGTGCGCGGTCGCGGCCCGGCGGGAACCACGTCGGGGGTGGGTTCGGTGACCGGCTCGGTCGGGCGGGTGTCGTCGACCCGCTTGTCGGTCTCCAGGTCGGTGCCGGCGAGCCGGCGCTCGTCGGCGGTCGGCGCGTTCGGCCCCGCCGGCGCACTCGGGCTGACCGGCGCGACCGGGGTCGCGCGGCCGGTCGACGTGTCACTCACCCGGCCGCGGTCACGGTCGGACCACCGACCGAACAGCGTCGGCCGGTCACCGCGACCGGCGCGCCGCGTGCGGTCGGCATCGTCGACGCGGTCCGGAACCTCGGTCTGGCGGTCGGTGGTCCGGTCCCGGACCACGGTCTCATCGGTCGCGGTGCGGCTCTCGTCCACATCGGCGCTCTCCTCGCGCCGGGCGAACGACGGAATCTTGACCACAGCACACCTCCATAAGGGCTACGCGAGGCGGCTTACCCAAAGTGGCCGAGATCCATGCCTCACTTCACCCCGAGGGCGTCGACCGCCTTCCGGGCCGCGATCAGGACCGGATCCCAGACCGGCGCGTACGGAGGTGCGTACCCGAGGTCGAGCCCGACCATCTCCTCGACGGTCATGTTGTTCCACAGTGCCACCGCGAGCGCGTCGATCCGCTTCGCCGCCTCGGACTTCCCGACGATCTGCGCCCCGAGCAGCCGGCCCGTGCCCCGCTCGGCCAGCAGCTTGATCGTCATGAAGTCGGCGCCGGGAAAGTAGCCGGCGCGGTTCGTGGACTCCACCGTGGCGGTGACGAAGGAGAAGCCGGCGGCGTCGGCCTCGGTCGAGAGCAGCCCGGTGCGGGCCACCTCGAGGTCGCACACCCGGGTCACCGCGGTGCCGATCACGCCGGGGAAGGTCGCGTACCCGCCGCCGATGTTGATGCCCGCGACCCGGCCCTGCTTGTTGGCGTGCGTGCCGAGCGGGATGTGCACCGGCTGGCCGGAGACCCGGTGCACCGACTCGACGCAGTCACCGGCGGCCCAGACTCCGGGCAGGCCGACCACCCGCATCCGCAGGTCGACCCGGACGCCGCCGGTCGGACCCAGCGGCAGCCGGGCGGTCCGGGCCAGCGTGGTGTTGGGCTTGATGCCGAGGCCGAGCACGACGATGTCCGCCGGGATCGGCTCGGAGTCCGTGACCACCGCGGCGACCACCCCGTCGCGGTGGTCGAGCCCGGTGACCGCGAGCCCGGTGCGCACGTCGATGCCCAGGCCGCTGAGCCGGTCGGTGACCAGCGCGCCCATGTCGGGGTCGACCGTCGACATCGGCTGCGGCCCGCGCTCGACCAGCGTCACCGCCAGCCCGCGGTTGACCATCGCCTCGGCCATCTCGACACCGATGTAGCCACCGCCGACCACCACCGCGCGCTTCGGCGCGGGGTCGCGGTCGAGCCAGGCGTGCAGCGCGTCACCGTCGTCGAGGGTCTGCACCCCGAACACGCCGGTGACGCCCGAGGTCGCCCAGGGCGGCTGCACGGGCACGGCGCCGGTCGCGTACACGAGTTGGTCGAACGGCTCGCGGACCTCGCGGCGGCCCTCGTCGAGCGCCACGGCGACCACCTCGCGCCGGTCGAGGTCGATGTCGACCACCTCGTGCCGGGTGCGCACGTCGATCTCGTAGTCGTCGCGGAACACCTCGGGCGGCCGGGCGATCAGGTCGTCCCGGTCGTCGACCAGCCCGCCGACCCAGTACGGGATGCCGCAGGCGGAGTAGGACGTGAACCGGCCACGCTCGAACGCCACGATGGACAGCTCCTCGGCGGGGCGGCGCCGCCGGGCCTGGGAGGCGGCGGACATGCCGGCCGCGTCGCCGCCGATCACGACGAGGCGTTCAGCCACGGGTCTGCACCGCGAGGTAGTCGATCACCTGGCTCATCTCTCCGGTACGGGTGAAGACCGAGCGCTGCCGGGCGGCGCCGGTGCCGTGTGTGTGCAACCGTCCCAGAAGGTAGCTCACGGTCTCCAGGTCGCCGTGCCGCTCCAGGTGCGGGCCGACCCGGTCGAAGAGGCGGCGGACCAGTTGCCAGGCCGGGTGGGTGCCGCCGTCGAACAGGTCGCAGGCCATGCCTTCGAGCCCGTCGTGCGCGGCCCGCCAGTGTGCGGCGACCAGCACGTGGTGCTCGATCGGCAGCGCCGGGCGGCCGGCCTCGATGTCCTCGATGGCGGCGGCGACCAGACCGCGGATCAGCGCGGCCACCAGGATCGTGTCGTCGATCGTCAGGCACACGTCGCCGATCCGGACCTCGACCGTCGGCAGGTGCGCGGAGAGCCGGGCGTACCAGTAGAGCATCCCCTCGTCGAGCAGCATGCCGGTGTCGATCAGCTCGTCGACCAGCGAGACGTAGTGGGCGTGCGACTCCAGCCACGGCGTCGGCCCGACCGGGGGCCAGCGGTTCCAGAGCACCGAGCGCCAGCTCGCGTAGCCCGTGTCGCGTCCGTTGTAGAACGGTGAGTTCGTGGTCGCCGCGTGCAGCACCGGCAGCCAGGGGCGGATGTGGTTGAGCACCTCGACGCCGATCTCCGGCCCCGGGATGCCGACGTGCACGTGCATCCCGTTGTAGCCGGGGCCGGGCGAGATGTTGCCGTACCGCTCGATCATCCGGTGGAACCGCGGGTTGTCGAAGATCCGCGGGCTCTGGTCACCGTCCGGCCCCGATGGCCCGGTGCCGACCGCGAGCAGTTGGAAGCCCGCCCGCTCGGCCGCACCCGACAGGCCGGAGCGCAGCAGGCCCAGCGAGTGCGCGAGCGCCTCCAACTGCAGGCCCGGCGGGCTGCCGATCTCGATCTGGCTGGTGAGGAACTCGTGCTGCACCTGCCCGCGCAGCTCCGGCGGGACCTCGGTGAGCACGGCGTCGACCGCCTCGGCGGCCATGCCGGTCGCCGGGTCGACCAGGAGGAACTCCTCCTCGACGCCGACGGTCAGCAACGCGCGGTCAACGTCCCGCTCAGGTGCGGCATCTGCCACCACGTCCGACATGCGCCCATCGTTACCCAGCCTTCCGTTAGGCGAAGCCTGCCGTGATCAGGAGGACGTCACGTCCGTGCGATCCCCTGACGCCGGCCCGTCGGGCCGGCCGGCGATCATGTTCTGCAGCCAGTCCTTCCCCGCGATCATCGGCATGCGGACCCGTCTCTCCCGCACGATCGCGCGGTCCATCTTGCGTTTGGCGCGCGGTTTGTCGCTCCGGTAGCGCCAGCGCGCCCAGGGGGAGTGCGGCCGGGCCAGCCGGATGGCGCCGACCAGGATGAGGATCGGGATGAACAGCCCGATCAGGCCGGTCCAGATCTTGCCCTTGATCAGCGTGATGCCGGCGAGCAGGAAGTTGACCACGAGGACGACCGAGCCGACCACCCAGGCGGTGATCGTGGACTCGCCGGCGGTGCGCGCCGAGGTGATGTTGTCGACGCCGATCGGCCGCACGCCGAGCAGCAGCAACCCGGTGAACGCGATCGCGATGAACACCGCGTCGATCGAGGTGCGCCCCTTCTCGGACCAGTAGACGTCGTCCAGGTGCAGGATCAGCGAGAACTCGTCGAGTACGAGGGCCGCGCCCAGCCCGAATATGCCGGCGAACACGGCGTTGGCGGCCGTGTTGTCGGTGTTCAGCGCGAAGCCCGTGACACCCGCGATGATCATGAAGATCACCCCGAACACCACGTGGTGAATGTGCTGCCCGCCCGGGCTGACGTTGCCGGGCCACCACTTGACGTTCGCCCGGATCATCCGCACGGAGAACCGGATGAACGCGAACGTGACGATGAAGCCCGCGAAGAAGCAGAACAGGGGCAGGCGCCCCGTATCGACGATCGTGCGGTTGAACCAGTCCACCATCGGCGTACCCACCCCCTCGCCGTCTTTTAAGTCCGTTTTATGAGAATCATTCTAGGTAGCTGCCTATGGTCGAAGTTGGGATCTGCCGCTATCCCTGCGGCCTGGTAGAGGCACCGGGAGGTCGCGCCGTGGCTATGACAGTCGACGAGGTCGCCGAGACCGCCGCCGCGCGGCCGATAGCCCGCCCGCCGGGGCTGCACTGGGGCCGGCAGATTCCGCGCATCTTCGGGACGGTCATGTGGATCGTCGCGATCATCTCGTTCGTGTCCGCGATCGCCCGTATCTTCCGGTCCGACATCCAGGCCGTCCGGGAGACCATCGACGCGGCGATCATCCCGGCGCCGGCCAACGTCGCTTACGCCGTGTTCCTCGCCGTGCTCGCGACCGCGACGTTGCGCCGCAAACGGGTCGCCTGGTGGCTGCTCACCGTCTACTTCGGGCTGAGCGTGCTGATCAACACGATCATCGGGATCATCGTCTCGTTCGTGCCGGACGCCGAGCTGGTCGACGACGCGGGCAACCACCTCTACCAGGGCACCGGCGACCTCGCGCTGCTGTGGAGCGGCCTCGGCGTCTCGGTGGTCGCGCTGGCCCTGCTGATCCTGTTCCGCGGCGAGTTCTACGCGCACGTGGCCAAGGGCAGCGTGCGCCGGGCGCTGGCGGTCTTCGTCGGCACGCTGGCGGTCGGCGTCGGGCTCGGGCTCAGCCTGGTCGCGGCGTTCCCCGGCAGCCTGGAGGGCACGGCCAACCAGGCCGCGTACGCGACCGAGCGGGTGCTCGGCGGCGGCTTCTCCTTCGACATCACCCGGATCGGCGCCGCGCCCGGCTGGGTCAGCTTCGTCCTCGGCCTGTTCGGCGCGGTAGCCGTGTTCGCCGCCATGGCCACGCTGCTGCGTTCCCAGCGCCGCAACGCCGAGCTGCACGCCGGCGACGAGCGGCAGATACGCACCCTGCTGGCCAAGTACGGCGACCGCGACTCCCTCGGCTACTTCGCCACCCGGCGCGACAAGTCCGCGATCTTCTCGCCGACCGGCAAGTCGGCCGTCACCTACCGGGTGGTCAACGGGGTGAGCCTGGCCAGTGGCGACCCGGTCGGCGACCCCGAGGCCTGGGGACCGGCGATCGACGCCTGGCTGGCACAGGCCCGCTACTACGCCTGGACGCCGGCGGTGATGGGCGCCAGCGAGGAGGGCGCCATCGCGTACGCCCGCACCGGTCTCAAGGTGATCCACCTCGGTGACGAGGCGATCCTGCTGACCCGCGAGTACACCCTGGACGGCCGCGACATGCGTCCGGTGCGCCAGGCGGTCAACCGGGTCGAGCGCGCCGGCTACACGGCCACCGTCCGCCGGCACTCCGACATCCCCGAGGCGGAGATGAAGGAGCTGGCGCATCTGGCCACGGCCTGGCGCGACACGGAGAGCGAGCGCGGCTTCTCGATGGCACTGGGCCGGCTCGGCGACCCGGCGGACGCCCGTTGCGTGCTGGTCGAGGCGGTCGACAAGCACAACGAGGTCAAGGCGATGATCTCGTTCAGCCCGTGGGGGACGCACGGCCTCTCGCTGGACCTGATGCGGCGCGCACCCGACGCCGAGAACGGCGCGATGGAGTTCATGGTCTCCGAGCTCATGGAGGGCGCACCCCGGCTCGGCGTGGACCGCGTGTCGCTCAACTTCGCCGTGTTCCGGGCGGTGTTCGAGGAAGGCGCCCGGATCGGCGCGGGCCCGATCCTGCGGGCGTGGCGCAAGCTGCTGCTGTTCTTCTCCCGGTGGTGGCAGCTCGAGTCGCTCTACCGGTCCAACGCCAAGTACCACCCGGTCTGGCAGCCGCGCTTCCTGTGCTTCGGCGAGCGCCGCGAGCTGGTCCGGGTCGGCCTGTCGTCGGCGATCGCCGAGGGCTTCCTCGCCCTGCCGGGCACCAGCGGCGACCAGCTAGACACGTTGCCGCCGGACGCGGCCGTGCGGGCACGGGAGGCCGAGGCGATCGAAGCCGCCGAAGCGCCGCCCGGTCCGGGCGAGGTCGACCACAAGGCACCCGAGCAGATGCGGGTGCGGCTGGCCAAGCGCGAGCGGTTGATCGGGTCGGGCATCGACCCGTACCCGGTGAACTATCCCCGGACCGACACCTGCGCCGAGGTGGCCGCCGCCCACCGAGAGCTGGCGCCGGACACCCGCAGCGGCGACAAGGTCGGCGTGGCGGGCCGGGTCATGCTGATGCGCGACCACGGCGGCATCCTGTTCGCGACGATCCGCGACTGGAGCGGCGACCTCCAGGTCATGCTCACCGGCCGGAAGTCGGTGGACGGCTGGGACGACACGATCGACATCGGCGACCACGTCGGCGTGACCGGCGAGGTGATCACCACCCGGACCGGCGAGCTGACCGTCGAGGCGACCTCCTGGCAGCTCAACGCCAAGTGCCTGCGGCCGCTGCCGGACAAGCACCGCGGCCTGGCCGACCCGGAGGCGCGGGTGCGGCAGCGCTACCTCGACCTGGTGACCAACAAGCGGGCGCGGGACCTGTTGCGGGCGCGCGGCAACGCCATCTTCGCGCTGCGCGAGTCGCTGGTCGGCCGCCGCTTCCTCGAGGTCGAGACGCCGATCCTCCAGCGGATCCACGGCGGCGCCAACGCCAAACCCTTCACGACACACATCAACGCGTACGACCTGAAGCTGTATCTCCGGATCGCGCCGGAGCTGTATCTCAAGCGGCTCGCGGTCGGCGGGGTGGAGCGGGTCTTCGAGCTGGGCCGGACGTTCCGCAACGAGGGCGCCGACTACAGCCACAACCCGGAGTTCACGGTGCTGGAGGCCTACCAGGCCTACGGGGACTACGACACCATGCTGCGGTTGACCCGGGAGCTGATCCAGGAAGCCGCGATCGCCGCGTACGGGCAGGCGGTGGCGCGCCGGCCGGGCACCGACGAGGAGGTGGACATCTCGGGGGACTGGCCGGTGCGCACGGTCAACGAGGCGGTGTCCACCGCGCTCGGCGAGGTGGTCGACGCGGACACCGACGTGGCCACGCTGCGCCGCTACTGCGACAAGGCGGAGATCGCGTACGACCCGAAGTGGGGTCGCGGTGCCGTGCTGCTGGAGCTCTACGAGCACCTGGTCGAGTCCAAGACCGACCTGCCGACGTTCTACAAGGACTTCCCGACCGAGGTGTCGCCGCTGACCAGGCAGAACCGGCACGACGGGCGGCTGGCCGAGCGCTGGGACCTGGTCGGTTTCGGCTTCGAGCTGGGCACCGCGTACTCGGAGCTGATCGACCCCGTCGAGCAGCGCCGCCGGCTCACCGAGCAGTCGCTGCTGGCGGCCGGCGGCGACCCGGAGGCCATGGAGCTCGACGAGGACTTCCTGCAGGCGCTGGAGTACGCGATGCCGCCGACCGGTGGCCTCGGCATCGGCGTCGACCGGCTCGTGATGCTGCTGACCGGCCGGTCGATCCGCGAGACGCTGCCGTTCCCGCTCGTCCGCGCGGCGTCGTGAGGCCGCCCCGCTGGCCGGCCGCCGCCTTCGGGCTCTCGGCGGTGACCTACAGCTCGTGGCTGCTCGCGCCGTGGCTCAACCCCGAGCTGGGCCTGACCACGGGGTTGGCCAGCGACCTGGCGGCGTCCGACCAGCCCTGGCACAACCTGTTCCGGTTCGGCGACGTGGTCGCGGGCGGGCTGGTGGTGTTCGGCTCCGCCCGGATGCTGCTCGGCGGCCGGCGGGACCGGCGGCGGTGGCGCCGGCTCGGCCGAGCCGAGCGGGCGGCCTGGCTGTTCGCGGCGCTGTTCGGCGTGGCGACGATCTGCGACGGGAGCCTGACAGCGCTGCCCTGCGCACCGTCGATCGACCCGGGTTGCGCGGCTCCGCTCGCCGGCGGGGTGCTCAGCGCGGTGTCGGACCCGCACACGATCACCTCGGGGCTCGCGGTGATCGGCGGCCTCGGTTCGATCGCCGCGTTCTGGGCGGCGTCCCGGGACGGCAGCACGGACCGCACCTGGGCGGCCGGTCTCACCGTCGGCGCCGTGGCGATCAACCTGGGGCTGCTGGTCGAGCTGCTGCGCACCGACACCGGCGTGGAGGAGGCGGTCTGGCAGCGGCTCGAGCTGCTCAACCTGGCCGGATGGCTGATCTACGCGGCGGTGCGCAGTCAGCAACCACCGCGGCGGTCGGCCTGAATCGCCCTCGTGCGCGTACCGGATATGCGTAGAATATTCGGGTTCGGGGGTGTTGCGTTATGTCGATCACCGCGACGACCGTGCAAGGCGGCCTGACCACGCTGACGGATGAGGTCATCGAGGAACTGCGGGAGCGGGTGCACTGCCCGGTGCTGGCGCCCGACGATCCCGGCTTCGACGGAATCCGCGAAGTGTTCAATGCGATGCACCCCGGCGACCCGGCGCTGGTGATCAGCTGTTTCGGCACGGCCGACGTGCGCGACGCGGTCACCTTCGCGCGCGACAACGGCCTGGTCGTCTCGGTGCGCGGCGGCGGGCACTCGATCGCCGGGCTGTCCGCGTCGGACAGTTGCATGTTGATCGACCTGGCGCCGATGCACGCCGTGCAGGTGGATCCGGCCGCCCGGCTGGCCCGGGTGCAGGGCGGTGCCGTGTGGGCCGACGTCGACCGGGAGACCCAGGCGTACGGGTTGGCCGTGCCGGGAGGTGTCGTCTCGGACACCGGGGTCGCCGGGCTCACGCTCGGTGGTGGCTACGGCTGGCTGCGCCGGAAGTACGGGCTGTCCTGCGACCATCTCGTGGCGGCCGAGGTGGTCGGTGCGGACGGCCAGGTGCGGGTCGCGTCGTCGACCGAGAACACCGACCTGTTGTGGGCGCTGCGCGGCGGCGGCGGCAACTTCGGGGTGGTCACCTGGTTCACCTTCGCGCTGGAGGAGGTCGGGCCGACGGTGGCGTTCGCCGGCACCTTCTATCCGGTCGAGGAGGCCGCCGACGTGCTGCGCGGTTGGCGCAACTACGTCGCGGTCGCGCCCGACGAGGTCACCGCGAGCTGCCTGACGATCACGATGCCGGCCGACCCGGAGTTGCCTCCGGCGGTGCACAACCGGGCCTGCATCGTGGTGGGCGGCGTCTACTCGGGCGATGCCGCCACCGGCATGGACATCCTCGCGCCGCTGCGGGAGTTGGGCACGCCGCTGCTGGACATGTCCCAGCCGATGCCGTACATCGCGGTGCAGCAGGGTTTCGACGCGTTCTTCCCGCGCAACACGCTGCAGGCGTACTGGAAGTCGCGTTATCTGTCGTCCCTGAGCGACGAGGCGATCGACTTCGTCGCGGCGCGGGCGGCCGCCCGGCCCAGCCCGGTCACGCTGGTCAACCTGTTCCACATGGGCGGGGCGATCGCCGCGGTGCCACCGGACGCGACCGCCTTCGCGCAGCGTTCGTCGCCGTTCCTGCTCTCGATCGACGGCAACTGGACCGATCCGGCCGACAACGAGGCCAACATCGCGTGGGTACGCGAGACGTTCCGCCTTTCTGCCCAGTTCGGCGACGACGGCGTCTACCTGAACTTCACGGGCCGGTCCGACGAGCCGGCGGACGTGGCGGTGTCCAGCGCCTTCGGCGCCAACCTGCGGCGGCTCGCGTCGATCAAGGCGAAATACGACCCGGACAACGTGTTCCGCTCCAACAACAACATCACGCCGGTCGCCACCAGCTGATCATCAGCATGCTTTCAGCTTCTTCGGGTAGGAATGCACAACCCGTCCGATAATCCGTGAGGAGCTGTGAGGAATGGCGCTGGCCGCTGAAGGCGACCCCCGCGATCTAGGTGGACTGACCGGATGGGTAGCCGGGGTGATCGACTCCCTGGGCACCGTCGGCGTCGGCCTGTTGGTCGCGCTGGAGAACCTGGTGCCGCCCATCCCCAGCGAGATCGTGCTGACCTTGGGCGGCTTCCTCGCCAACCAGGGCCGGATGAGCTTCCCCCTGGTGATCGTCGCCGCGACCACCGGCGCGGTGGTCGGTGCGTTGATCCTCTACTGGCTCGGCCGCAGCCTGGGCGAGGACCGCCTGAAGCGCTGGCTGGACCACATCCCGCTGGTCGACACCGAGGACCTGGAGAAGGCCGACCGGTGGTTCGAGCGGCACGAGAACGCGGCGGTCCTCTTCGGACGGTGCGTGCCGGTGGTGCGCAGCCTGGTCTCGATCCCGGCGGGCGCCAACGAGATGCCGCTGGGCCGCTTCGTGCTCTACACGGCGATCGGCAGCGGGGTGTGGAACACGCTGTTCGTGGGGGCGGGTTTCGCGCTGGGCTCGCGGTGGCACCTGGTCGACCAGTACGCGCAGTGGTTCGACTACGCCATCTTCGCGCTGATCGCGGTGATGGTCGGGCTGTGGGTGCGCAAGAAGGTCCGCAAGCGCCGGCGGGCACGCGCACTGACCCGCTGACACCTACGCTGTCGCCCATGATCCTGACCGACGCGGAGGTAGCGGTAGCGGCGGCCGCGGCAGGCGCGGAGGTGGTCCGCCGCTACTACGGCTCCGAGGTCGAGCATTTCGCGAAGTCTCCCCGAGACTTCGCCACGACCGCGGACCTGGAGGCCGAACGGGCGATCCTGGCGGTGATCCGCGCACACCGCCCGGCGGACGCCTTCGTGGGCGAGGAGTCGGGCCGCGGTGGCCCTGCGGCGTCGCGGGTGTGGCTGGTGGATCCACTCTGCGGCACCCTGAACTTCGCTGTCGAGACGCCCCTGGTCGCGGTCAACGTGGCCCTGGGCGGCGTCGCGGCGGCCGCGGACCCGCTGTCACACGAGATCTTCTGGACGGACGGCACGACGTCGTGGGTCCGCCGCGACGGGGTCGATGCCGCGCTCGTGCCGTCCGCGGGGTCCCGCCTGGTCGACGTGAACCTGGACCCACCGTTCCCGAACGCCCCTGACTTCCTGGCGACGACGCTGCTCGCGGATCCCGAGTTCCAGTCGGAGTTCGGCCCCCGCGTCCTGTCGACGACGCTGGCGGTGACGTGGGTGGCGGCCGGCCGCCGCGCGGCCTACGTCACGGACGGCTACCAACGGGAAAGCGTCCACTTCGCGGCGGGCTTGGCCATCTGCGAGGCGGCGGGCTGCATCATCACGGGCCTGGACGGCCAGCCACTCGACACGGGCATCGGCGGCCTGATCGTCGCCGCGGACGCGGAAACCCACGAGACGCTGCTCCGGCTGACCCGCAAACAGGGGCGGATATGACTTCCCCGCCTCAGCGATCCGGCACAGCATCGGGGCGGCACTGACGTAAGCGACAACCGCCTGCGGCAACTCGGTGGCCCGGAGCCGGTCGAGCGCGAGCCAACCGAACGCCACTCCGCGGCGCAGCAGGCTACGGACATCGGGCGAGCCGAGATCGAGATCGGGTAACCCGCGGCCGTTGACGGCCGCCTCATAACCGACGACATCACCGAACCGGGCGCTCGAGCCGTGCTCCAAGACGGATGGGTTGTGGACGACGGAGCCGTGTTGCTGCGGCGGCTGCGCGAGAGCTACCACGGCGACCGCGGCCCGGGGGATCCGTCGCGGGGGAGCCGTCTCAGACGGAGACGTGGAACGGCGCGCGAGTCCTCACCCCTCCACGCCGTTGAGGATGCGGATGTCGCGTTCCGCGCCGTCGCCGAGCGCGGCGAGGGCTTCCTGGTAGCCCGGGCTGTGGTACGCCGCGACCGCCGCGTCGGCGCTGGCGAAGCGGATGACCGTGGTGCGCAGGGCCGCCGACCCCTCCAGCACGTGCACCGGGTTGCCGCGGGCGAGGAACTCGCCGCCTGCCGCCCGCATCGCCGGGCCGGCCAGCTCGATGTAGCGCGCGAGCTTGGCCTCGTCGTGGATGGCGGTGAACGTGTTGATCCAGTAAGCGGTCATGGCCCAATGGTGCGCGCAAAGCAGAGAGGATCGATGTGGCCTCGGCCACATCCGGGACGGGTGACGTCGAAGCTGTGCCGGCGACTCCGTCCCAGGACAGAACAAGAGGAGGCGCGACGTGACGATCCAACGGATGGACAACGTCCTCATCGTCGTCGACGACCTGGACGCGGTGATCGCGTTCTTCGTCGAGCTCGGCATGGTGCTGGAAGGCAAGGGGCCGATCGAAGGACCGTGGGTGGAGCAGGTCATCGGGATCCAGGACGTCCGGCAGGACGTCGCGATGCTGCGTACGCCCGACGGCAACGGCCGGATCGAGCTGGCGATGTTCCACGCGCCGAAGGCGATCAGCCCGGAGCCCAAGGACGCGCCGGCCAACACGTTGGGCATCCGGCGGGTCATGTTCGCCGTCGACGACATCGACGACACCGTCGCCCGGCTGGTCGCCCACGGCGCCAGTCTCGTCGGCGAGATCGCGCGGTACGAGGACGTCTACCGGCTTTGCTACGTCCGCGGGCCCGAGGGGATCGTCGTGGGGCTGGCCGAGCAACTGGGCTGAAGAAAAGAGCCGCCGCCACCCCCGGACGGGAGTGGCGGCGGATGGATCGGGAACGTCAGCTGAACTGGGCCGTGATGCGGGTGAACTCCCAGTCGGGTTGGGCGATGCTCGAGCAGTCCGAGCTGAGCGGGCCGCCCGCGCAGCCGCGGTCGCGGTTGACCGACCAGAAGGCCAGCCGGGCCAGGCCGCGGGCCTTCGCCCAGTCGCGGATCGAGGTCCACTGCGCGGTCGTCGTGATCTCGTTCTGGTCGGACCGGCCGTTCATGCCCGAGATGCCCATGTGGGCGTACGCGGTCGCGTCCGACCAACCGAACGCCGTCTTCAACGCGTTGCGCAACCCCTCCGCGGAGCTGACGGTCGACGCGTACATGTCGGCACCGCCGCCGAAGTTGAACGGCATGATGGTCCAGACGTCCACATTGGCCTGCAGCGCGGCGCCCTGGTTGATCAGGCGGGTGCCCCACCAGGACGGCCCCGAAACCGCGGTCGGGATCGTCACGATCGTCTTCAGGCTCGGGTTGTTCTGCTTGAGGATCTTCAGCGCGCCGAGGATCCGGTCCTGCACGACCTCACTCTCGAACTCGTCCGTGTTCTCCACGTCGAGATCGATGGCCTTGAGGTTGTACGCGTTGATGACCTGCTGCAGCGCACCGGCCAGCGCGGACGCCGAGGAGCAGTTCGGGCCCAGCTTGTTGCCGCTCCAGCCGCCCACCGACGGGATGATGTCGCCGCCCGCGGCCCGGATCGACGCGATCTGCTGCGCGTCGCCGGCGCTGTTGATCGGCCGGTTGCCGTCCCACGCCGGGGTGCAGCCGCCGCCCGAGAGCACGAACGCCTTCGTGAACCACTTGATGCCGGTCGCCGACATCACGGTGTTCAGGTTGGGCACGTTGCCCCAGGAATAGATGTACGGCGCCGCGCTCATCGCGCCCCCGCCGCCGGTGCAGCCGGTGGTCGTGCCCGACACCGCACCGGACTTGGCCGACTCACCCTGCGCGTTGTATGCCGCGACCGTGTAGGACCGCGAGGTGCAGGCCGGCAGCCCGCCGATCGTCGCGCTGGTGCCGGTCACCGTGGCGCGCACGGTCGTACCCTCGTAGACCCGATAGCCCGTGGCCCCGGTCGAGGCGTTCCAGGCGACGGAGATGGAGTTGGCGGTCGTGCCGGTGACCCGCACGTTGCCGGGCGTCGCGGGTGTGCCCGGGTTCGGCGGCGGCCCGCCCGCACAGGACGAGCCGTTGACCGTGCAGTTGGTCGGGTCGCCGTTGCCGGCCGCGATGAACCCGAAGCTGGCCGTGCCGTTCGGGCCGAGCGTGCCGTTCCACGACTTGTTGACGAACGTGAACCGCTGACCCGACCGGGTCATGTCGGCGTCCCAGAAGGAACTGATCGACGTGCCGCTCGGCAGGTCGAACACGACGTTCCAGGAGGTGATGGTCGAGGACGTGTTGTTGGTGACGGTGAACTTGGCCTCGTAGCCGGAACCCCAGCTCGCGGTGCGGACGAAGGCCGCGGTGGCCGCGGAGGCGGCTGGTGCGACGGCTATGCCGACCACCATGGCAGCCGCGGCCAGGCCGGCGGTGACGGCCGTTCTGCTGATGAGTTTCACGGAGATCTCCAACCGTGCTCGGGGACGGGAGAGCGATTGGAACGGACCGTTGTTATGCGGAAAGCGTTAACAACGGTCCGTTCCTTTCACGGCAGGGTGGACAGGTGCGGGTCGACGGTGTTGGCGAACTGGTTGCCGTTGCTCACGTCCCAGTTGATCGACCAGGTCATCGCGCCGCGGATGCCCGGGTAGGTGCGCGGCGGGCGGAAGCTGCCGCAGTTGGTGCCGCGGGCCAGGCAGTCCAGCGCCTGGTTGACCAGGCTCGGCGAGACGACGCCACCGCCGGCGGCGCCGGGGCCCGCGGGCAGGCCGAGGGCGACCTGGTCGGGCCGCAGCCCGGCCTCCAGCTGGATGCAGGCGAGCGCGGTCATGAAGTTGACCGTCCCCTGGCTGTACGCGAACGACTGGTCGCAGCCGAGCATCGAGCCGGAGTTGTAGAACTGGGTGTGTACGACGGTCAGGATGTCGCGGATGTCCAACGCCAGCTTGAAGTAGGACACCGTGGGGTTCTGCATGTCGATCGTCTGCGGCGCCATCGTGATGATCAGGTTGGCGCCGACCCGGCTGCGGAGGCTGCGCAGCGCCTGGGCCATGAAGGTCGGGTTGAGGCCGTTCTCCAGGTCGATGTCGACGCCGTCGAAGCCGTACGACTGGATGAGGTTGAACATCGAGTTGCTGAAGTTGGTGGCGCTGGTCGCGTCGTTGACGGCGACCCGGCCCGCCTCACCGCCGACCGACAGGATCACCTTCTTGCCCCGCGAGTGCAGCGTGGCGATGTCGGAGCGGAAGTCGGCGTCGGAGTAGCCACCGAGCGCCGAGGCCAGCCCCGGGTCGACGGCGAACGTGACGGCGCCAGGCGTGCTGGTGGCCTCGGCGAAGGCAACCGCGATCAGGTCGTACGCCGCCGGCGTGTCCCGCAGCCGCAACTCGACGGCCGGGTTGACGAAGTTGTGCCAGTAGCCGGTCAGGAAGTGCGCCGGCAGCGGTCCCGTGGAACAACCGGTGGTGGTGCCGCTGACGGCCGCGCTGCGGGCCGACTCGCCGGCGGTGTTGTACGCGGCGACGGTGTACGTCCGGGACGCGCACGCCGGCAGCCCGCTGATCGTTGCGGTCGTGCCGGTGACGGTGGCGCGCACGGTCGTGCCCTCGTAGACCCGGTAGCCGGTGACGGTCCCGCTCGACGCGTTCCAGGCCAGTGAGATCGCGCTGCCCGTGGTGCCGGTGACCCGCACGTTGCCGGGCGTGCCGGGCACCTGCGGCCCGGTGCCGCCGCTGGTCGTGCCGGTGACGGCGGCGCTGCGGGCCGACTCACCCGCGGTGTTGTAGGCGGCGACCGTGTAGGTGTGCGTGGTGTTCGCGGTCAGCCCGCCGATCGTGGCGGAGGTGCCGGTCACGGTCGCGCGCAGCGTGCTGCCCTCGTAGACGCGGTAGCCGGTGACGGTGCCGCTGCTCGCACCCCAGGCCAGCGAGATGCTGGTCTGGGTCACGCCGGTGACGCTGGGCGCGCCCGGCGTGCCCGGTGGCTGCGTGCCGGGGTCGGTCGTGCCGCCGCAGGACGCGCCGTTGAGCGTGCAGTTGGCCGGCGACCCGGCACCGGCGCCGATCAGCCCGAACGAGGCGGTGCCGCCCGGCGCGAGCGTGCCGTTCCACGACTTGTTGGTGAAGCTGAAGCGCTGCCCGGAGCGGGTCATGTCCGCGTCCCAGAAGCTGCTCACCGAGGCGCCCGACGGTAGGTCGAAGGCGACCGTCCACCCGTTCATGGTGGTCGTGCCGCCGTTGGTGATCGTGTATTTCCCCTCCCAACCAGTGCCCCAGTCGGAGGTCTTGACGAAGGTGGCGGTCGGTCCGGCGGCCATCGCGGGCGTCGCACCCACGACGGCGGCCACCCCACCGAGCAGGGTGACCGCCGCGGTGACCATCAGGGTCCGCAAGCGCATGAAGTCCTCCCCAGGCCCGCGCTTACATCGATAGATGGCCAATTATTAAGACTGTTTACAGATACTTGTCAATACCTAGGTTCGGAACTGGAACCAGTTGACGTTGACGAAGTCGTTGGGTTGGCCGCTGGTGAAGGTCAAGAAGACCGTGTGCGTGCCCGTGGTCGGGGTGATGTTGCCGGGCACGGACCGCCAGCTCTGCCAGCCGCCGGTGTTGGCCAGGGCGAAGCTGCCGATCGGGGCGTTGCTGCGGCTGTCGAGGCGCACCTCGACCAGGCCGCTGACGCCGCCGGCGGCGCCCGACGCGACGCGGGCGACGAAGTCCCGGGCCGGGGTCGAGCCGAAGTTGATGTTGTTGAACTGGACCCAGTCGCCGTTGCGGATCGCGCCGATGTTCTGGCCGCCCTCGCTGCACGCCTCGACGATCACGCCGCTCTGTGCGTTGAACGACTCGGCCTGGATCTGGCTGTACGCGGAGCCACCGCCACCGGTCGGCGGCGGGTCGGTCGGGACGCCGCCACCACCGCGGGTCCACACGGCGACGTAGTCGACGAGCATCGGCCGGCCGGAGACCGTGGAAGCGGTCGGGGTGGCCGAGCCGGCCACGCCGTTGGGGAACGCGCCCCCCATCGCGACGTTGAGCAGGATGAAGTAGCCGGCGTGGCTGGTCATGTTGGTCCAGTGCGGCTCGCCGATCTGCGACTGCGTGACGGTGTGGTAGAGCGCGCCGTCCACGTACCAGCGCAGCTGTTGCGGGCTCACGCTCGCGTCCCACTCGAACCGGTAGGTGTGGAACGCCGACTGGCACGACGATCCCGGGCAGGCCCGCGAGGCGCCGATGCCGTTGAACTCGTTGCACGGCCCGCCGGGAGCGACTCCACAGTGGAGCACGCCCCAGACGGAGTTGATCCCGTTGACGTTCTCCATGATGTCGAACTCGCCGATGCCCGGCCAGTTCCAGTAGTTGCCCCGGAACGGCGCGCCGAGCGCCCAGAACGCGGGCCAGTAGCCGGCCGCCTGCGCCCCGGTCACGTTGGGCATCTGGATCCGGCCCTCGATCCGCAGCACACCGCCGGACGGCGCCTTGAAGTTGCTGCGCTGGGTCTCGATCCGGGCCGAGGTCCACTGCCCGGATCCGTTGCGGATCGGGGTGATCCGCAGGTTGCCGGAGCCGTCGAGGCTCACGTTGGACGTGCTGTTGGTGTAGCTCTGGATCTCGCCGGTGCCCCAGTTGGCGGGCCCGCCCGGGTAGCTGGTGCCGGTGTCGATGATCCAGTTGCTGGACGAGGGCAGGGTGTTGGCGGAGCCGTTGAAGTCGTCGCTCCAGGCCAGGGTCCAGCCCGAGGGCGTGGCCGGCACGGAGGCGTTGGCCGTGACCGCCGTGGCGACGGCCGCGACGGTGATGGTTGCGGTGGCGATCGATAACAGGACGCGACGGTTCATATGTGGCCTCTCTCGAGCGGGGGACGGGCCGTGAGAGCGCTCTCAGACGGGTTGTAACGGACATAGGGACGTTTGTCAATGGCCGGGCCGGCGCAGCACGAAGTGCTCCAGCGCGGTCCACGCAGTGGTGGTGACCAGGTAGAACATGCCCGCGAGGGGCAGCACGAGGGCCGCCGGCACGGTGAGAAAGGACATGAAGGGCATCACCCGGGCCAATCCGGTCGCTTGTGGACCGAGCGCCCGCCGCGAGCGGCGCGCGAAGAAGACCGCGAGCAGGATCAACAGCAGCAGGAGTACGCCGTACACCGGCAGAACCGCACCGCCGAGACCGGCCGCCAGGTGGTGGCCGAGGGGGACGCCCCACAGCTCGCCGGCGGGCGGCGAGATCGTGAAGGTGCGGTACATGACCAGGAAGAACGGCACCTGGGCGAGGGATGGCAGGCAGCCGGCGAGCGGGTTCGAGCCGGATTCCCGGTAGAGGGCCGTGAGCTCGGTGCGGAGGCGGTCGGGCTGTTTGGCGTACCGCTGCTGGATTTCTTGGATCTTGGGCAGGAGCGCGTTGCGGCGGCGCTCGCCACGGACGGCGGCGATGCTGAGCGGCGCGACCGCGAGCCGCACGGCGACGGTGAACAGGATGATCGCCAGAACCATCGCGTACGGGCCCGCGAGCGGAGCGATAAAGGCGGCGATTCCGGACAGGGCAGACCCGGCGACGCCCACGGCGCCGTCGAGTGGAGCAAACGCAAGCATGATCGGTTTCCTCGACTGATCGTGCGCCGAGGCTTTGCTCTGCTTACAGATACGCACCGCAGGTCAGCCGGGGTGGTGCGCATGTGGAAGCAGAGCAGAGCCGGGCGCGGAGGAGCCGCCGCGCGGTGGCGGCAGCGGAGATTTGGGCGGATCAGGCGAGGTGGAGCGAGGGTGCCCGCGGGCGGGGACGACCACGCCCGTCCGGGTCGAGCGCGCGCGGGATGCGGCGGCGCTGGGCACGGGCGCGCAGGGTGGCGCCGCGGGTGGTGGCGTCGGCGCGCTGGTGCCGGCCGGGCGCGAGGGCGCCGAGCGTTGCGGCAACCAGCAGGGCGGCGGCGAGGGCGGCGGCCAGGAACGCCCATGGTGACGCCGCGTCACTGGCGTCGACCAGCGCGAACAGCAGCGCCCCGGTGAGCGCGGAGATGACCAACCGCACGACGTCCAGTCAACCACTCGGCCGCAAGCCGGCGACGATCTTTAGGGCCGGCTTAACAAACGACCGCTCGCATTGAGACAGGTGCGTACCTGCATCTATGGTCCGCCCTGGATCCGTGTCGACACAGCAAGGGGTGGGGGGATGGCGGAACGGCGTGCCGCGTCGCGGCACCGGGCTCCTGATCCGCTGGCGCCCAAGGTCGCCCGGTTGGCCCGGGCGAGCGAGCCGACCCTGCTCAAGCTGGTGCGCAACCGGCGGCAGGTGCTGATCGGCGCGGGCGCGGCCGTGGTGGCGACCGGCGCGGTGGGCTCGGCGGCCGCGGTCATGGGCGGTGGCGGTGGCATCTCCGCCGCGCTCGGTGACAGCGCCACCTCGACCCGCTCGCCGCGCGACGCGGGTGCGTTCGCCGACCGGGACGCCAGCTACACGCAGTCGCTCGGCGACTCCATCGACCTGGGCGCCGCCGGGCTGGCCGAGACCCCCGGTGCGGCCGCCGCGGCCGCCGCGAAGGCCAAGCCGACCAACCCCAACATGCTCAGCCGGGACCCGATCCTGCACATGCTGCGGCGCACGACGTTCGGGCCGACCCGGGCGCTGGTCGACGCGGCCACCAAGACGGGCATCGACGAGTGGTTGGAGCAGCAGCTCAACCCGGGCAAGGTGGACGACGCGGTCTCGGCCAAGGCGCTGGGCGCGTTCCCGACCGTCGCGATGAGCACCGCGCAGATCCGGCGCACGGTCAAGGAGTTCGACTACCAGGCGCAGTTCGAGCTCGGCCAGGCGACCATCGCCCGGCAGATGTGGAGCAACCGCCAGCTCCTCGAGGTGATGGTGGACTTCTGGTCCAACCACCTCAACGTGACCAACCCGTTCGACGGCGGGTGGGACGTGCGGACGTCGTACGACAACGACGTGATCCGCAAGCACGCGCTGGGCAAGTTCGTCGACATGCTCAAGGCCAGCGCCCGGCACCCGGCGATGTTGCGCTATCTCGACAACGCGGCGTCCGACCGGCGGTCGGTCAACGAGAACTACGGGCGCGAGCTGCTGGAGCTGCACACGGTCGGGATCGACGGCGGCTACAACGAGAAGGACGTGCGCAACAGCGCGTACATCCTGACGGGCCGGACCGTGACCAACGAGGGCGAGTTCCGGTACGAGTCGAACCGGCACTGGGTCGACCCGGTCAAGGTGCTCGGCTTCAAGGACAAGAACCCGTCCCGGTCCAAGGGCCTCGAGGTCGGCGAGAAGTATCTGTCCTATCTGGCCACTCATCCCGCCACGGCGAAGAACATCGCGCGCAAGCTGGCCGTGCGGTTCGTCTGCGACGCGCCGCCGAACGGGCTCGTGCAGCGGCTCGCCGACACCTACCTCGAGAACGGCACCGCGATCGCGCCCGTGCTGCGGGTGCTGTTCCGGTCGCAGGAGTTCTGGATCGCGACCGGCATGAAGACCCGGCGACCGCTGGAAAACTTCGTCGCCACCGCGCGGGCGCTGGGCGTGGCACCGGGATCCGACGTGCGCGCCGGCGTCGAGGGCCTCTACTTCATGACGCAGCGGTTCGGCAACGCGCCGCTGGCCTGGGTGCCGCCGAACGGCTATCCCGATGTCTCGGCGGCGTGGCGGTCCGCGCACGCGACGCTCTCGCTGTGGAACGCGCACCGGTCGCTGGTCGGCGGGTTCGAGCGCGGGCTGTCGTACCCGAAGGTCGAGGGTCTGGTCGGCAAGCGGCCGGCCACCACCGGCCCCTACATCGACAGTCTCGCCGCCCGGCTGCTCTTCCAGCCGGTTGCCGCGACCCATCGCAAGGCGCTGCTGTCGTTCCTGTCGGCGAAGGACAACACGGCGGTACGCAACGGCAGCCTGGGCGGCAAGATCGAGTATCTGGCGCCGTTGTTGTTCGACTCCATCTACCACGCGTTGCGGTGAGGCCATGACTGTCCCTGATGGACCTTCGACGCGGGCCGAGCTGGCCCGCCGGGGCCCGAACCTGCCCGAGGCCGCGATCCGGGTCCAGGCGGAGGCGGTCGCCGCCGACCTGCAGGCGCAGCGCGACCAGTGGCGCAAGGGCTTCACGCGGCGCCGCGTGCTGGCCGGCGCGGGCGCGGTCGGTGTGGCCAGCCTGGCCAACCAGGTGGCCACCACCCGGGTCGCGTTCGGTGCGCCGTCGACCACCACCCGCACGCTGGTCGTGGTCTTCCTGCGCGGCGGCATGGACGGCCTGTCCGTGATCGTGCCGCGCGGCGACCGCAACTATCTCAACGCCCGCCGCGACATCGCCGTGCAGCCCGGCGCGCTGCTCGCCGGCGACGACCGGTTCGGCCTGCATCCGGGGCTCGCGCCGCTGGCGCCGTTCTGGGAGGCGGGCAAGATGGCCGCGGTGCACGCGGTCGCCTCGCCGGACGCCAGCCGATCGCACTTCCAGGCGCAGGACTGCCTGGAGCGGGGCGCGGCGTCGACGGCCGTCCACACCGGATTCCTCGACCGGGTGCTGGAGCAGCTCGGCCCCGGCACCACGTTCCGCGCGGTCGCCGAGGGCTCGGCGCTGCCCCGGTCGCTGGTCGGTGGCCAGAGCAAGCTGGTGCTGCAGGGCATCCGCGAGTTCGACCTGCGGGGCGGCGGCGGCATGCGCGACAAGTCGCTGACGGCCCTCAAGGCGTTGTACACCGGCGTCGGCAACCACCCGCTGGGCGCCCAGGCGGCCGAGACGCTCAAGTCGATCTCGACGGCCCGGAAGATCGCCCAGTCCGACTACCAGTCCACCGCGCAGTGGCCGGGCGGCGGCTTCGCCGACCAGCTCAAGGACGTGGCCAGGCTGATCAAGGCGAAGGTGGGCCTGCGGGTCGCGGCCGTCGACATCGGCGGCTGGGACATGCACACCAACATCGGCGGCCCGGACGGCGGCGACATGCGCAACCGCCTCAACGAGCTGGCGGGCGCGCTGGGCGCGTTCGCGACGGACCTCGGCCCGGCCCTCGACGAGACGTCGATCGTGACGATGAGCGAGTTCGGCCGGCGGGTGGAGGCCAACGGCAACTCGGGCACGGACCACGGCCACGGCGGCCTGATGATGCTGCTGGGCGGCGGGATGTACGGCGGCAAGGTGCACGGCCGGTGGCCGGGCCTGGCCTCGGGCTCACTGGACCAGGGCGACCTGGCGGGCGCCAACGACTACCGCGACGTCATCACGGAGCTCCTCGGCGCCCGCATGGGTGTGAAGGACTGGAAGAAGATCTTCCCCGGTTACACGGCCAAGAAGATCGGCATCTTCCGCTAGGACCTCAGGAAGGCCAGCAGGTCCGCGTGGAACTCGTCCTTCAGCGTGCTGGTGAGCCCGTGCGGCGCACCCGGGTAGACCTTGAGCTCCGCGTTGTCGACGAGCTTGACGGCCTTGCGGGACGCGTCGTCGATCGGCACGATCTGGTCGTCGTCGCCGTGGATGAACATCGTGGGCACGTCGATCGCCTCGAGGTCCATCGTCAGGTCGGTCTCGGAGAAGGCCTGGATGCAGTCGTACGCACCCTTGAGGCCGCACGTCATCGACTGCTGCCAGAACTGGTCGCGCAGTCCCTGTGAAACGTGGGACCCCTTGCGGTTGGCACCGAAGAAGGGTGCGCTGAGGTCCTCGTAGAACTGCGACCGGTCGGCCGACATCCCGTCACGAAGCTGGTCGAAGACCTCCTTGGGCAGGCCCTCGGGGTTTTTCGACGACTTGATCATCACTGGCGGGATCGCGCTGACGAGCATCATCTTGGAAACCCGCGAGGTGCCGTGCCGCCCGACGTAGCGCGTGATCTCGCCACCACCGGTGGAGTGGCCCACCAGCACCGCATCGTGCAGATCGAGCGAGTCGATGACAGCGGAGAGGTCATCGGCGTACGAGTCGAGATCGTTGCCCTCCCAGGGCTGGCTGCTGCGCCCACCACCGCGCCGGTCGTGCGCGATGCCCCGGTAACCGTTCTCGGCCACCATCATCATGGCGTCATCCCACGCGTCGGCGGTCAACGGCCACCCGTGGCTGAACACCACAGGCTGCCCGTTGGGATTGCCCCAGTCCTTGAAGAAGATCTCGTTGTTGTCCTTGGTCGAAACATGTCCGGTAGTCACTTGCTTCCCCCGTTGGAACGACGGTCAACTTCCCTCCGACGCTAGGTGCGTAACGATGAGCGTGCGGGAGTTCTCACGATCCGCGGCGGCCGTCACGTAGCGCCAGTTACAGCTGATGAAACCGGGACGCTAGAGCCGCGCGACAAGCCGTTCGCCGTCGGGCCACGAACCGAACCCGGTGGCGCTGTCGAGGTGACCGACGTCGCCGGCGTCGACGAGGTCGGCACCCCAGTCGTCGGCGAGCGCCTGGAACCCTGCCACGGAGGTGTAGGGGTCGTTGCGGCTGGCAACCAGGATCGACGGGAACGGCAGCCGCGTGCGCGGGACGACGATCTGATCAGGCGGAACGTCCGGCGGGGTGACCAGCAGGGCACCCCGCACCGGGCCGGTGTGCCGGGCGGCCCACAGCGCGACGGTCAAGCAGCCCGCACTGTGCGCGACCAGCACCACCGGCGCCTCGCCCGCGCTCACCACGGTCTGCAACGCCGCCACCCGCTCGTCGGGCGCGTACGGCGGGCCGGGCGGCTCGGGCGCCCACTCGAAGCCGGGCCGCTGCGCGAACCGCCGCATCCAGTGATCCGGCAACGCCACACCTCGACCAGGCACAAGCAGATACCGCACGCCCGTAGCGATCACAGACGCCGCCGATCACTGGAGAGACCGACTGGCAGCAGGGCGGGTAGGAACTCGGGCAGCGCGGTGTGGTCGATGCCGTTGCTTCCGGTCCACCAGCAGGTGGGGTAGGCGTGCTCGACGAATCTCTTGGTGGGCAGGTCTCGGTCCGCGGCCGTGACGAATCCCTCGCGGTAGCCGCGGTGTTCGTCGTCGTGCAGGATGTCGCACACGCCGAGGATGTCGAGCAGGACTCCGCGTTCGTCCTTGTTGCCCTTGACCATCGTCAGCTTGCCGACCGCCTGCGCGGCGGTGACGCGAGCCGGTAACGAATCGAGCGTGCTGATCAGCTCGCGGCCGATGCGGAGGTCCTCGGCCGACGCCGCCGGCCGCGGTGCCAGGGCGAACTGTTCGAGATCCAGGGTGAGGTAAGGGATCTCGTCGCGCCGCACGCCACCCCACTTGAAGCGTTCGAAGTTCAGTACGTTGAGGTCCTCGGTCGCGACCTCCGCCAAGCCGCAGACATCGCAGGTGCCGTCCCGCGCCGCGAAGGAATGGTCGGGCAGGACCCGGGCGATCGCGTACGAACCCAGGGCCGACCGCAGGTCCAGGCGGCGCGTGGAAAGGCTGGCGAGGAAGGCGTTCGAGACCTCACCGACGTCCAGGGACGCCGCCGCCGCGCGGGCCGCGGCCACCCACTCGTCATGGCACAGGGTCCGCGGCTCGACGAACATCAAACCGGCCTCGACCGCCACGTCCGACAGCGGCAAAGGCTGGTCTCGCCAACCTTCGGACGTCCAGAACATCTCGAACAGCGGCCGCAGCGCGGCCGCGGACACCTCGTAAGGTCGCGTCACCGGACGCCGGCCGCGTCGAGCAGGGTCGATGCCGTGGTCACGCTCAGGTCGGCCAGGTCCGTGCCCGTGACGATCGCGCGGGCGGCGAAGCCGTCGAAGACCATGGTGAGTTGTCTGGCGAGCAACGCCGGGTCCGCGGCGCCGGCCGCGCGGGCTTCGGCGGCGAACCAGTCCGTCAGCTGCTGTTTGAAGTCCCTGGCAACAGCCGACGCCGGGTGGGAAGGGTCGCGCAGGTCCGTCGCCGTGTTGACGAAGCGGCAACCCAGGAAGCCCGGCTGTGACGCCAGTGACTCCTGGCTGCGGAACACGTGCAGGATGCGTTCCCGGGGGCGGGTTTCGGAATCGTCCGGCAGGAACATCCGGTTCGTCTCCGGGCCGACGGTGGCCAGCGCCTCCGCCACCAGCGCGTCCTTCGTGGGGAAGAGCTGGTACATCGAGCGCTTCGAGACACCCGCGGTCGTGCACAGGCGTTCGACGCCCGTGGCCGTCACTCCCTCCCGGTAGAAGAGGTCGGCTGCCGCCGCCAACAGGCGGTCGCGTGTGGTGGTCCCCGTTGCCATCGCCACAGCCTAGCGCCAATTCTTGCCATCGGAAACCGATCGGTTTACGGTGTTGGAAACCGATCGGTTTCCCAATGGGCAAGAGGAGCGGACATGGAGATCAACGGGGCCACCGTGCTGGTGACCGGCGGCAATCGCGGCCTGGGCAAGGCCTTCGTCGAGGAGTTTCTGGAGCGCGGTGCCAAGACCGTCTACGCCGGGGTACGCGACCCCAGCACCGTGACCAACCCGCGCGCCACCGCGATCGCGCTCGACGTGACCGACCAGGCCTCGATCGCGCGCGCGGCCGCCGCGGCCGGTGGCGTCACGCTGCTGGTCAACAACGCCGCCATCGACACCTACAGCCGCAGCCTGGTCGACGGTGACCCGGCGGACATCCGGCGCCAGTTCGACACCAACCTGTTCGGCGTGCTGGACGTCACGCGGGCCTTCGTACCCGTGATCGCCAATAACGGCGGCGGGCACGTCCTCAACGTGGCCTCCGTGCTCTCCTGGCTGCCGAGCGGCGCCTACGGCGCGACCAAGGCGGCGCTCTGGTCCGCGACCAACCACCTCCGCGCCGAGTTGCGGGACCGGGGGATCGGAGTGACCGGGCTCTACGTCGGCTACCTCGACACCGACATGGCCGCACACGTCACACAGCCGAAGAGCGACCCGCGGGTGGTCGCCCGGGCCGCCGTCGACGGCATCGAGGCCGGCGTCGACGAGGTGCTGGCCGACGAGATCACCCGCACGGTCCGGGCCGGCCTGGGCGGCGGTGCGACCCTCTGAAAAAGACGCGCGTTTGCCCCGGCCGCCGCCCGGTTAACAGAAACAGCCATGGGTGACCGGTGGTACCAGAAGGCTGTCGTCTACTGCCTCGACGTCGACACGTTCCAGGACTCCGACGGGGACGGTGTCGGTGACCTGCGGGGGCTCATCGGCCGGCTCGACTACCTGGCCAGGTTGGGTGTCACGTGCCTGTGGCTCCATCCGATCCACCCCACCCCGGGTCACGACGACGGCTACGACGCCACCGACTTCTATGGCATCGACCCACGGATCGGCACGCTCGGCGACTTCGCCGAACTGCTGCACCAGGCCGAGGACCGGGGCATCCGCGTCATCATCGACCTCGTCGTCAACCACACCTCCGACGAGCACCCCTGGTTCCAGTCGGCGCGTTCCTCGCCCGCCTCGCCGTACCGCGACTGGTTCGTCTGGAGCGACACCGCGCCCGCGGACCGCAACCAGGGGATGGTCTTCCCCGGCGAGCAGGACGAGACCTGGAGCTACGACCGCACCGCCAAGGCCTGGTACTACCACCGGTTCTACAAGTTCCAGCCCGACCTCAACTTCGCCAATCCGGCGGTACGCGAGGAGATCAAGCGGATCGTCGCGTTCTGGCTCCAGCTCGGCGTCTCCGGTTTCCGGATCGACGCGCTGCCGTTCATCATCGAGCTGACCGAGCCCGGCAACCCCGACTCGCCCAAGGACTTCGCCTACATCTCCGAGCTGCGCCAGCACGTCCAATGGCGGCGGGGTGACGCGGTCCTGCTCGCGGAGGCCAACGTCGAGCCGGCGCAACTGGTCGACTACTTCGGCGACGGCGGCGAGGCCAACGACCGGGTGCACATGCTGTTCGACTTCATGCTCAACGGGCGGCTGGTGCTCGCGCTGGCTCGGGAGGACCCGGAGCAGCTCATCGACGCCTTGCGGGACACCCCGCAACTGCCGGCGGGCGGGCAGTGGGCCACGTTCATCCGCAACCACGACGAGATCGACCTGTCGCGGCTCACCACCGAACAACGCAACGAGGTGTACGAGGCCTTCGGGCCGGACGAGAACATGCGCCTCTACGACCGTGGCATCCGGCGCCGGCTGGCACCCATGCTCGGCAACGACCGGCGGCGCCTGGAGTTGGCCTACGCGTTGCAGTTCTCCCTGCGCGGCACCCCCGTGCTCCGCTACGGCGAGGAGATCGGGATGGGGGAGGACCTGTCGCTGACGGGGCGCTTCGCCATCCGTACACCGATGCAATGGTCTGTCCTTCCCAACGGCGGCTTCTCGACCGCGCCAGCCGAGAAGCTGGTGCGGCCGGTGGTCACCGGTGGCGAGTTCGGCTACGAGACCGTCAACGTGACGGCGCAACGGCACGACCCGGACTCGTTGCTCTCCTGGTTCGAGCGGATGATCCGCACGCTGCGGGAAGCGCCCGAGGTCGGCGCCGGATCGTGCGCGCACGTCGACGTGCCGGTGCCGACCGGTGTGCTCGCCCATCGCGCGGACGGCCCGACCGGCTGCATGCTGTTCCTGCACAATCTGGGCAAACGCGCCGCGACCGTCGACCTCGGCAAGCTCGCCGAGGAGGCCGACCACCCCAACGACGTGCTGGCCGACCAGCGCTATCCGGACGTCGGCGACCTCACCGCCCTGAAGCTGGCGGGCTACGGCTACCGCTGGATCCGCCTCAACCGCGCCCCTGCCGGTTGAGCCGGACTTCCGCTACCCTGCGGTAACCAAGGGGAGGTCGATCATGAAGGTAGCGCTGGTCACGGGTGCCGCGCGCGGAATCGGTGCGGCGACGGCGCGACGGCTGGCCGCCGACGGCCTGGCGGTCGCGGTGCTCGACCTCGACGAGACGGCGACCAAGTCCACAGTGGATGGCATCACCGCGGCGGGCGGCACCGCCGTCGGGGTGGGCGCCGACGTGGCCGACCGCGAGCAGGTCGAGGCCGCGGTGACCCGGGTGGTCTCCGAGCTGGGCCCGCCGACCGTGCTGGTCAACAACGCCGGCGTGCTGCGCGACAACCTGATCTTCAAGATGACCGACGACGACTGGGACATCGTGCTCTCGGTGCACCTGCGCGGCGCGTTCCTGGTCACCCGGGCCGTGCAGGCGCACATGGTGGCCGCGAAGTGGGGCCGGATCGTCAACCTGTCGAGCACGTCGGCGCTGGGCAACCGCGGCCAGGTCAACTACGCGGCGGCCAAGGCGGGCATGCAGGGCTTCACCAAGACGCTGGCGATCGAGCTGGGCCGCTACAACGTGACGGCCAACGCGGTCGCGCCGGGCTTCATCGAGACCGACATGACCGCCGCGACCGCCGCCCGGATGGGCGTCGACTTCGAGACCCTCAAGAAGGGCGCCTCCGAACAGATCGCGGTGCGCCGGGTCGGCCAACCCGAGGACGTGGCCCACACGATCTCGTTCCTGACCAGCGAGGGCGCGGGCTTCGTCAGCGGCCAGGTGATCTACGTGTCGGGCGGCCCGTCCTCCGGCTTCTAGGCGCCACGTTCTTCGCTCCGTTTGTCGCAATCTCGGCCACGTTGGGATTTTGCCAACGTGCCGGTACGGTGGACGTATGGGAGACGGCATCGGGGACAGGGTCCGCGCACTGCTGCCGGCTGACCGTACGCACCGCGAGGTTGCGGCGAGCATCGGCATGACGCCTGACGCGTTCTCGCGAGCACTCAACGGCCAGCGCGGCTTCTCCGCCATCGAGCTCGCCAAGGTTGCGGAACGACTCAAGGCAGACGTTCACTACCTGATCACAGGCGAGCCCGATCCGTTGCGCCTGCGCATGGTCGCGCGGCACGACTTCGATCAGCTGACGGGGCGGCGCGAAGTGCGTGGTGCCGACCTCGACAAGGAAATTCTGGAGGACGTGGCGCTGGCCTACCGGCAGGCGGCTACGGCCCAGCTTCCGGACTCAGCCATCCCGTCCTCGGTGGGGGACGCATGTGCGGCTCTCGGGCCGAACTTCGTTCGGCCCTTTGTGGACCGTCTGGCAAGCAGGCTGGACATCGACGTTGTTCGGCTATCCGAGCTATCCACCTCGTACAGCTTCACGCTGTCGGGCCGCGGGGTGATTCTTGTTCCTGCGGACGGCAACTGGTTCCGCCAAAACTGGTGCCTCGCACACGAACTCGGCCATCTCGTTCTGGGGCACACGGATCCCGAGGGCACAACCGACTCTCGCGACGCACATGAAGCGGCGGCGAACGCTTTCGCGGCGGAACTCCTACTTCCGGCTCAGGCCATGAAATCCGCTAACTGGAATGACCTCACCACGGCAGATCTCGCGAGTCGGGTCTGGGACGCAGGGGTATCCACCGAAGCGCTGGCGACTCGGCTCCGCAGCCTTGCCATCTCGGCATCCAGGCTGGTCGACGAATGGAAGAACCAGCCGACCCAACGGCTGCTCCGGTCGCACTGGGCAGAAGGCCCGCCGGACGATCCGATCACCCGACGCATGGACGATGCCGCGACAAGGCAGTTTCCGCTCGCGCTCCAAAAGGCCCACCTGGCGCTGATCGCGCAGGGGGTGCTGCCCAAGGCGACGCTGGCCTGGATGCTCGCCGTAGCGGAAAGCACGCTGGAAGTCGATGAACCAACGCGGCCTGAACCCATGTCAGCAGACGCGCTTGCCAACGCCCTCGGCCTGTAGGAGTGCCAGGTGCCGCCGTTGCTGGTCTTGCCAGACAACACCGTACTGATCAACTTTGCTCGCCTCAAACGGATGGACCTGCTTGCCAGGCTGGCACGTCACGGAGCTTGGTGCGCCTCGGTGGCTGACGAGTGTGACCGGTCAGCCAAGATGCCTGGGCTCGAGGCGATGTCGGATGCGCACGCGATCTTCGGAGAGCCGCTACGTCCGGAGAACCGCGTCGAGCACGTGATGACTCAGGCACTCCGCACCCGTCTCGCGCGGCCCGGCGACGCGAGACTCCGGCATCTCGGCGAAGCCGAGACGTTAGCCATCATGAGTTGTCGACAGCTCAAAGGCATCTTCGCCAGTGACGATTCGGCCGTACCCGTCCTTGCGCACGAGCAGGGCATCAGGGTGGTGACCACCTTCGACCTTCTTCGCGTCGCATAACGAGGCGGCATGATCGACGCCGACACCGTTTGGTCGTACGCGCAAACGCTTCGTCAGGAGCGACGTGGCATGCCACCTGGCGTATACGACCGCGCTTCGTTCGAGAAGTGGCTTTCGTCGTAACGGCGAGCGGGCCGTGTTCCGCCTACGCGGCGGCGCGGTTGCGGCCCGCATAGCGAAGCCAGAGCAGGCCGATCACCGGCAGCACCAGGGGCACGTAGCCGTAGCCTCGGCCGAAGTCCGTCCAGACCGTGTCGTCCGGGAACGCGGTCGCGTCGAAGATGGTGAGCAGGCCCACCGCGACCACGCCCGCCAGTTCGATCGAGCAGCTCACCAGGGCCACCCGGCGCCAGGTCTCGCCGCCCTTGGCCAGCGCGACCGTCGCGATGATGTAGACGACCGCGGCGAACGCCGACAGCAGGTAGGCCAGCGGTGCCTCGGTGAACTTCGAGCCGATCTGCACCGCGGCCCTTGCGGTGGCCGACAGCGCGAAGATGCCGTAGACGGCGATCAGCGCCCGGCCGGGGCCCGTGCCCAAGGTGCGCGGCGCGGTGCGCTCAGCCACTTGTCACCACCTGCCACGTCTGGTGCAGGCGCAACACCAGCACCGGGATCGTCAGACAGACCACGAGGATGATCACCGAGCCCCAGCGGGTGGGTTCCAGCCTGGCCAGCACCGCGCCGAGTGGTGGGAGGCAGATGATCGTCACGACGTAGCCGAGGAAGGTCACGCCGCTCGCCGGGCGGTCGCCGCCGGCCGCCGCGAACGCGGCCGCCACCAGCAGCACGACCAGCGCGACCTCGACGACGCCCAACCCGATCAGGTGACCGCGGCCGGGCGCGCGGTCGCGCAGCGCCTCGACCAGGGCCCACGCGCCGACCAGCAGCGAGAGGGCGATCACTATGCCGGAAAGGGTGCCGTTCACGGGCACACCGTACTCGCACGCCGGGCGCACCAGGCCGTCGGGCAGACTGGGGCACATGCCTCTCCGGTTCGGCCTCTTCGGCACCGGCCCCTGGGCCACCGCCACGCAAGCGCCCGCGATCGCCGCTCATCCCGACGCCGAGCTCGTCGGAGTCTGGGGTCGTGACCCGGCCAAGGCCGCCGCACTGGCCGGCGAGTCCGGGGTCCGCGCCTACGCCGACGTCGACGAGCTGCTCGCCGACGTCGATGCCGTCGCCGTCGCGCTGCCGCCGGACGTGCAGGCCGAGATCGCCGAGCGGGCCGCCAAGGCGGGCCGGCACCTGATGCTCGACAAGCCGCTGGCGCTCACCGTCGAGGGCGCCGACCGGGTGGTCGCCGCCGCGGACGCGGCCGGGGTGGCCTCCGTCGTCTTCTTCACCGCCCGGTTCATGGACAACGTGACCGCCGCGCTGCGCGAGCTCACCGCGACCGGCGGCTGGCAGGGCAGCCGGGTGGCGCACCTGAGCTCGATCTTCCAGCCCGGCAACCCGTACGGCGCGTCGCCCTGGCGGCGGCAGCACGGCGGGCTCTGGGACGTCGGCCCGCACGCGCTGTCCCAGGTGCTGCCGGTGCTCGGCCCGGTCGCCGAGGTGTCGGCGATCGAGGGACCGCGCGGCAGCACGAACCTGTTGCTGCGGCACGAGTCCGGCGCGGTCAGCACGGTCACGCTGTCGGTCGACGCGCCGCCGGCGGCGGTGCTGCGCGACATCACGTTCTACGGCGAGCACGGTATCGCCGAGGTTCCACGCGGCGAGGGCGAGGTGCGGGCGGCCTTCGGCCGGGCCATCGACGTGCTGCGGGCCGAGATCGCCGGCACGAAGCACGACGTCGGTGTCCACTTCGGACGCGACGTGGTCGCGGTGCTGGCCGCCGCCGAGCGCTCGCGCGCCGACGGCCGGATCATCAAGCTTTAAGCCGCCATCTCCGCGCGGCGCAGCCAGCGCAGCGCCTCCGGCAGGGGCATCGGTCGGGAGAAGAGGAAGCCCTGGCCGTACGGGCAACCGATGCGGCGCAGCAGGTCGCGCTCGTCCCTCGTCTCGATGCCCTCGGCGACCACCTCGAGGCCGAGGGTGTGTGCGAGCCGCACGATGCCGTCGACCAGCGCGCGCTGCTGCGTCGAGGTGGCGACCGTACCCGTGAACAGCCTGTCGATCTTGAGGACGTCGAGCGGGACGTGCCGTAGGTAGCTCAGCGACGAGTAGCCGGTGCCGAAGTCGTCGATCGCCACGCGGACGCCCAGGCGGCGCACCTCGGCGAGGTCGTCCCAGACCTGGTCGTCGTCGCGGAGCAGCAGGCTCTCGGTGATCTCCAGCATCAGACACGACGCCGGCAGCTCGTTCGCCGCCAGCTCGCGCTTGACCAACCTGACGAAGCCGGGTGTACGGAACTGCCGGGCCGACACGTTCACGGCCACGTACGGCGCTCCGTAGGGCTGGCCGCGGCGCCAGGTCGCGGCGGCCGCGATCGCGGTCTTCAGCACCCATTCGCCGATCGGCACGACGAGCCCGGACTCCTCGGCGACGTCGATGAACGCGTCGGGGAGCAGCCGGCCGCGGGTCGGGTGGTTCCACCGCAGCAGCGCCTCGAAGCCCGCGGTGTGCGTGTCGGCGAGGCTGACGATCGGCTGGAACTCGAGCGCCAGCCCGCCCTCGTGGATCGCGTGGTCGAGCTCCGCCCGCAGCTCCAACCGCTCGACGAAGGTCGTGTGCAGCTCGGGCTGGTAGCGCCGCCACTGGCTCTTGCCCGCGCCCTTGGCCACGTAGAGCGCGAGGTCGGCCTGCCGCAACAGCTCTGGGCCGTCCGACGCGTCGGCGGTGGTGCCGATGCCGATGGTGGCCGAGCAGCTCACGAGCTCGCCGCCGACGTTGTAGGGCTCCCGCAGCGACCGGATGATGCGGTCGGCCACGTCCTCCACGTCGGCGGGCTCGGCGGCGTCGTCGATCAGCACGGCGAACTCGTCGCCGCCGAGCCGGGCCGCGGTGTCGTGCGGGCGCAGCGCGGCGCTGATCCGCTGGCCGACCGCCTTGAGCACCTGGTCGCCGCTGGCGTGCCCGAGCGTGTCGTTGACGATCTTGAAGTCGTCGATGTCGATGAAGAGCACGCCGACGACGCCCCGGCGCGCGTCGATCGCCTTCTGCATCCGCTCGGCGAACAGCGAACGGTTGGCGAGGCTCGTCAGCGCGTCGTGGTTGGCCCGATGCGTCAGCTCGCGCTCCAGCCGGCGCTTCTCGGTGACGTCGCGCAGGGTGAAGACGAGTCCGCGCACCGTCGGGTCGGCGCGCAGGTCGCGGACCGAGATCTCGACCTGCACGGCGGTGCCGTCGGGCCGGCGCAGCGTCCAGTCGGTGCTGCCCCAGTTGTCCGGTTCGACGCTGCCGACGGGCCGCGCCTCGATCCGGCGGAACACCCGCTCGGCCCGCTCCCGCTCGGTCGGGTCGCCGTGGTCCAGCAGCGCGGTGCCGGCCAGCTCGACCTCGCCGAACATCGCCTCGGCGGACGGGCTCGCGTAGGCGATCCGCTGTTCGCTGTCGACGATCAGGATCACGTCGGCGGCGTTGTGCACCAGCGCGCGGAAGTACTCCTCGCTGGTGCGCCGGCGGAGCTGCTCGTTGAGCGCGACCCGGTCGATGGCGAGCGCCGCCTGGGAGGCGAGCACCGCCAGCCGGTCCTGCGCGGTGGACAGCGCGCGCTCCTCGGCGGCGACCAGCATCGCCCCGGCGGTGTCGTCCGGGTCGCCGTGCTCGCCCACGGACAGCGGCAACGCCAGGGTGAGCGTGTCGTGCCCGTCGCCGCCGTGCCTGGCGCCGAGGGCGTCCGCGATCGGCCCGGGCAACTCGTCCATCGAGAGCAGGCTGGGTTCGCCGAGCTGCCGTATCGCGTCGCCCGGCGCGCCGGCCGGCAGGACGGCCAGGTGCCGGCCGACCGGGTTGAGGTCGGCGCCGCCGCTGGTCAGCAGGAGGAAGCGGTAGCTGGTGCCGGGGGCCAGGACCCCGCGGATCCCCAGGTCCAGGGCGTCCGCGATGCCTTTGTCGTCCGCCGCGGCGACCATGGCGGTGCTCACCGCCCGCAGGCCGCGTTCGCGGCCGACCTGGTCGCGCAGCCGGTTCGCGAGGTTCACCAGGCGGGCGAGCACGAGCAGGAACATCACCAGCGAGGCGACCGCGATCACCTCGCCGTGCCGGACCGTGCCGAACGCGAGCGTCTCGTAGAGCAGGATGGTCGGCGGGATCATCGCCGACAGCCCCAGCAGCACCAGCCGCAACACGGTCGTCTCCCGGGACCGCGGCATCCGCCGATCGGTGATGTTGCGCATCGAGGGCGTCAGGGCGGCCGCGCCCCACAGCGTGTACAGAACGATGTAGCCGATGTCCAAGGGAGTGCGGACCAGCCACACGTCGTCGATCCGGCCGATCCGGAACAGCGCGTCGGCCACGACGTAACCGATGACGCCGATCGCCAGCATCGCCACGGCCGGCGTGAAGCGCACGGCGGTGACCAGGCGGGCGACCAGGCCCAGCACGATGATGTCGGTGACCGGGTAGGCGATCAGCAGGACCGCGGTGATCATCCCGACGTGGGGTTGGTCGAACCGGGCCTCGATGGTGAGCACCCAGGCGAGCAGGCCCGTGCCGAGGACCAGCACCAGCGCGTCGATCAGCGCCGGTCGGTCGGGTCTAGGGTCCGCGGCGCGCCCGAACCTGAACAGCGCGGTCGCGACCAGGGCCAGCGAGCCCAGCAGGATGACGTCGTCGGTGAGCGTGAGTGGTGGTCGCGCGGGGCCGCCCGGCACGGTCAGGTTGAACGACAGGTCCGACACCGCGTACAGGATCATGCCGAACAGGAAGAGCAGCCACGTGCCGCGCATTCGCGGACGGTTGATCCGGATGCCGGCGAAGATCGCCAGCACGCTGCTGACGCTGATCACCGTCCACATCCCGATGCGCCAGGAATCCGGCGCCACGTAGTAGACGACCGTCAACATGGCCATCCACAGTCCGTACGCGGCCAGCCCGACCCGCCGCGACATTCACCAGCTCCGTTCAATTGCGGCTAAAGACGCATTTATACGTTACGCCCGTGGGGACGTCGAGCGTTGACGGCGTCCGATCGCCGAACCGAGCCTGACGGCCAATGACCATCACCCAACGCTATGTCTCGATTACGTCAAGTAGGCTCCATCGGTCGGTGCATGCTGGTACGAATCTGTGTAAAGCACTCAAAACCGACGCGAGGGGATTTCAGCATCATGCGTGTCTTCAGGACAGCGGGTCTCGCCGTCACGGTGGCCGCGATGGCCCTGGCCATGGCGGCGTGCGGCTCGGACACCAGCCCGTCCACCGCCCTCCAGCCGACCGGCGGCGCGACGGCCACGTCGCCCGGCGGGGGCTCGACCCGCACCCCCCAGCCGACGGGCACGGCGACCACAGCCGGCGGCGGCCAGGTCTTCGGTCCGGGCTGTTCCTCGCTGCCGAGCTCGGGGGCCGGCAGCCTCTCGTCGATGGCCGGGCAGCCGGTCGCCACCGCGGTCGCCAGCAACCCGCAGCTGTCGACGCTGGCCAACGCGATCAAGACGGCCGGGCTCACCGACACGTTGAACAACGCACAGAACATCACGGTGTTCGCGCCGACCAACGACGCGTTCAACAAGATCGGGCAGGCGCAGCTCAACGCGCTGCTGGCCAACAAGACGCAGCTGACGCAGACGCTCGAGTACCACGTGGTGCCGCAGCGGCTGAGCCCGTCCAACCTGGCCGGCACGCACAAGACGATGGAAGGCCAGGATCTGACCGTCACGGGCAGCGGCGAGGACTTCACCGTCAACAACACCGCGAGCGTGGTCTGCGGGAACATCCAGACCAGGAACGCGACGGTCTACCTGATCGACGGGGTGCTGACGCCGCCGTCGACCACGCCGACGCCGTCCGCGACCTGATCCAAGCGAAAGGAACGGTCCGTTCCAATCGGTTTCCGATTGGAACGGACCGTTCCTTTCGTGCGTCAGCCGAGCTTGGCCAGCAGTTCCGGGCCGCGGGTGGTCAGGCGGGTGATGGCCAGGCGGCCCAGGCCCCAGGCCAGCACCACGCCGAGCACCAGGCTCACCGGGGTCGCCAGCCAGCGGAGCAACTCGTCGTCGCGGACCGTGCCGGTGATCAGCAAGGCCAGCGCCGGCGACGCGAGCACCGTCAGCGAGAGCAGCGACAGCCAGACGATCCCGGAGAGGCCGCCGCCGTCGGAGCCCGGGTTGCTGCCGCGCTTGTGCGGGTCGACGATCCGCACCGGCACGAACACCGAGACGAGCACCAGCAGGCCCGCGCCGCCGCCGAGCACGACCGGCAGCAGGCCGACCGCCCACGGGACCATGTCCCACGCGCCGTGCCAGATCGCGCCGGCCAGGGTGAGCACGATCGCCGCCGGCGCCACGAGCAGCAGCCACGCCCGCTGGCGGCCGCGGACGTCGGCCCGCTCCGCGCCCGGGGTGAGCAGCGTCTGCCAGAGCGCGGTGCCGTCGGAGCTGTGCAGGTGGGCGCAGCAGCCGACCGCGAACACCGTGAAGAACACGCCGCTCATCGGCAGGTAGTCGGTCACGTTGATCAGCAGCGGGAGCAGCACGTAGGTCAGCACGTAGACCAGCGCGAACGCCAGGAAGTGGATGCGGACCAGGTCGCGGCCCCAGGTGCGCAGCTCCTTGCCGACCACGGCGGCCAGCGCGGTGGGCGGCCGCCAACCTCGCCAGCGGGCGCCGCGGATGACGGTCGGGCTGACCGGGCGGCGCAGCAGCAGCGCCCAGGCGCCCAGCGCGGCGGCGATGCTCGCGGCCAGGCCGGCGACGACCGCCGCCACCAGCAGCCAGTCGCCGCGTGCCGCCGCCTCGATGGCCACGACCGGCCAGCCCGAGGGTGCGAGGCGCAGCTTGTCGGCGATGAACGGCGGCAGCGCGGTCTCCGGGCCGCCGGTGATCGCGGCGATGACCACCCAGCCCTGTGCGCCCAGGCAGACCAGCACGCCCCACGGGATCGCCATCAGCGCCGCGCTCAGCCGGCCGTTGATCACGCGGCCGACGAGGGAGACGACCACGTTGGCGAGGGCGACGAGCAGGAGGACGAAGAGCACCAGGACCAGCAGGGCCACGGGTACGGCCGCCGGGTCCAGGCGCAGCGCGTACCAGATGAGGCTCGTGCCGCCGACCAGCGTGACCGCCGGTCCGACGCCGACCAGCGCGGCGCCGAGGAGCCCGACGGCGAGCTGGCGGTCGGTCAGCGGCACGTGCCGCAGGTGCTCCCGGCGCAGGCCCGGGTCGGTGCCGCCCATCATCGGGCCGACGATCCAGCCGAGCAGCCAGGACGCCATCGTCAGCAGCAGGGCGCCGCCGGCCCGGTCGGGGCCGGCCGCGATGGTCAACCAGAGCGTGCAGCCGGCTGCCGCGAGCCCGCCCACCAGGCCGGTGGTCGTCGTCGTGGCCTTGGTGCCGGTGAACGAGTGGCGCAGGATCCGCCACTTCATCGCGATCAGGACGCCAACCACGCCAGTTCCTCCTCACCAGCGGTACGGGCACCGACCAGCTCGATGAACACCTCGTCGAGCGAGCGGCCGCCGCGCACCTCGTCGGTCGGGCCGGCCGCGACGACCCGGCCCGCGTTCATCACCGCGACCGTGTCGCAGAGCTGCTCCACCAGCGGCATCACGTGGCTGGAGAGCACCACCGAGCCGCCGCCCGCGACGAACCGCCGCAGGATCGACCGGATGGTCAGCGCCGACACCGGGTCGACCGCCTCGAACGGCTCGTCGAGCACCAGCAGGCGCGGCGCCCCGAGCAGCGCGCTGGCCAGCGCGATCTTCTTCCGCATGCCGGCCGAGTAGCCCAGGATCAGGGTCCGGTCGGCATCGTCGAGGTCGAGCACGGTGAGCAGTTCGTCGACCCGGGCGGCGACGACGTCGGCCGGCATGCCGTGCAGGCGGCCGAGATAGGTGAGCATCTCCCGCCCGGTGAGCCGCTCGGTCATCGCCATGCCGTCGGGCAGCACGCCGACGAGCCGCTTGGCCGCGGTCGGCTCCCGCCAGACGTCGGTGCCGAAGATCTCTGCCCGGCCGGCGTCGGGCCGCAGCAGCCCGACCGCCATCGACAGGGCGGTGGTCTTGCCGGCGCCGTTCGGGCCCACCAGGCCGAAGAACGAGCCGGCCGGAACGGTCAGGTCGACCGCGTCGGCGGCCAGCTTGTCGCCGAAACGCTTGGTCAGTCCGGTGAGCCGGAGTGCGTTCGTGGTCATGGGAAGAACGCTAGAAAGCCGGGCCGCCGGCCGGAATGTGTCCAGCCGCCGACCGGGGTGGGGCTAGCTACACCCTTGTGGACGGCGCCTGGCCGCACTGCCCGGCTGAGCGCGGTTCGGCCAGACTGTGCCCATGACGCGCGGACTGCACGCCCTGGCCGGCGGCCTGCTTCGCGGTTGCCTCGCGATCGGGTCGGCCGTGCTGCTCGTCATGCACCTCGCGCTCTTCGTGCCGGGCTTCGGCCTAGGTGTGATCTTCCTGCTGCCCTGGCCGATCGTGACGATGCGGCTCTTCACCAACCTGGTGCGCCGGGTCTGCGGCGGGGTCCCGCTGCCTTATCGCGACCGGCCGGAGCCGCCGGAGGGGGAGCCGGACGGGCGTTACCGGCACGACCGGCGGCTCTACCGGTCGCCCTTCTGGCCGCGGCAGTTCCGTTACCTCGAGTGGGCGCTGGGTGATCCGGCGACCTGGCGGGACGTCGGCTGGCTGCTGACCAACCCGGTGGTCGGCGGGTTGCTGGGCTTCGGGCCGGCCGCGCTGGTGGCCGTGGGGCTGGCGGTGGCCGTCAGCGGTGGATCGGTCTGGTGGGTTCCCGTCGGGCTCGGCATGGTGGCGCTCGGCGGTGTCGTCGCGCCGACGGCCGTGCGCGCCCACGACGCGTGGACCGCGCGGATGCTCGCGCCGCGCACCGGGCTCGGCTCGCTGAAGGCGTGGTTGGGGAAGCGGTTCGTCACGCTGACGCAGTTGGCGGCGCTCGGCGGACTGACCGTGCTCAGCGCCGCTCTGGCCGTGCTCGCCTTCGTCGCCTTCTCGTTGTTCGCGGTGGGCATCGTCGGCGCCGTGCCGGAGAGCGCGGCGGCCGTGCGCCGGTTCACCGCGCTCCGGCGCCAGTTGGCGCAGCGGTGGTCGGGCGTGGCGATCCAGACGCCGTACCGGCCGGAGCCGGAGCTGCCGCCGCGGCGGCCGGACGGTCTCTACGCGGTCGGTGACTCGCTCTACAAGACCAAGGGTTGGACCCGGTTCTTCCAGCGGCTGGACTGGATCTGGAACGACCCCGCGACCTGGCGTGATCTGTTGTGGACGGTCACGGACCCGATCGTCGGCGGTGCGCTGGTGGCCGCGTCGGCCGGCGCGGTCGGCTACGGCCTCGTCGGCATGACGATCCCGGCGCTGGCCCGCCTCGGGCGGCTGGACGACCCGCCCGCGCTCGCGATCCTCGCCGACCGCCCGGTGCTCGCGCTGCTGGCCGGCCTCGCGCTGATCGTCGCCGGCACCGCGTTCGCGCCCGCGGCGCTGCGGCTGCACGGTCGGTGGACCGCCGTGCTGCTGGCTCCGACCGCCAAGGCCCGCCTGGCGCTGCGGGTCGAGCAGCTCACCGAGAGCCGCGACGACGCGACCTCGGCGCAGGCGGCGGAGCTGCGCCGGATCGAGCGCGACCTGCACGACGGCGCGCAAGGCCGGCTGGTCGCGGTCGGGCTGGCGCTCGGCGCGGTCGAGGCGCTGATCGACACCGACCCGGCCGCGGCCCGCCGGCTGGTCGCCGACGCCCGCGAGAGCACGGCCCGCGCCCTGGCCGAGCTGCGGGACCTGGTCCGCGGCGTACGTCCGCCCGTGCTCGCCGAACGCGGCCTGGTCGAGGCGGTCCGCGCGCTCGCGCTGGACAGCCCCGTGCCGGCCACGGTGTCCGCCGGGCTGTCCGGTCGCGCGCCCGAGCCGGTCGAGGCCGCGGTCTATTTCGCGGTCAGTGAGGCGCTGGTCAACGCGGCCAAGCACGCGGCCGCGTCGGCCGTGACGGTGGAGTTCGGGCACGTCGACGGCGTGCTCACCGCCGTGGTGACCGACGACGGGCGCGGTGGCGCCGACCCCGCGCTGGGCAGCGGGCTGCGCGGCATGCGGCACCGGCTGTCGGCGTTCGACGGTACTGTCCGGGTGGTCAGCCCGCCCGGTGGGCCGACCGTCGTGACGCTGGAGGTGCCGTGCGCGTTGTCCTCGCCGAGGACCTCTACCTCCTCCGGGAAGGGCTCAAGCAGCTCCTGACCGCGCACGGCTTCGACATCGTCGCCGCCGTCGACAACGGCCCCGACCTGCTGCGGGCGCTGCTCGACGAGCGGCCCGACGTCGCGGTGGTCGACGTGCGGCTCCCCCCGACCCAGACCGACGAAGGGCTGCAGGCCGCGCTGGCCGCCCGCCGGCAGGTGCCGGGGCTGCCGGTGCTGGTCCTCTCGCAGCACGTCGAGCGCCTCTACGCGCGCGAACTGCTGGCCGACGGCACCGGCGGGGTGGGCTACCTGCTCAAGGACCGGGTGTTCAACGCCGAGCAGTTCGTCGACGCGGTGCGCCGGGTCGCCGCCGGCGGCACCGCGATGGACCCCGACGTGATCGCCAAGTTGTTCGCGCGCGGCGACCCCACGATCGGCGGGCTCACCCCGCGCGAGCGCGAGGTGCTGGAGCTGATGGCCGAGGGCCGGTCCAACGCGGCGATCGGCCAGCGGCTGTTCCTGAGCGAGAGCGCGGTCGGCAAGCACACGGCCAGCATCTTCGGCAAGCTCGGCCTGGCGGTCTCGGACGACGACAACCGCCGGGTCCTGGCCGTGCTCGCCTACCTCGACGGCACCCGCTAGAACAGGTTGATCGTGAAGACCTCGAAGGGTGCGGCGTAGCGGGTGCCCAGGCGGGTGCCGGCGGCGCGGCCGATGCCCTCCAGGAACTCCTCCGGGTCGAAGACGCCCTCGCCGAGCCCGCGCAGGTAGGCCTCGTGCGCCTGGAGCGACTCGATGCCGCGGTCGAACGTGCCGGTGATGTCCACCGCGTGCCGGCCGTCGGGGGAGCCCGCCGCCCAGACCTGGCGCACCTTGTTCCACGGCTCGAGGCCCTGCTCCGGGAAGATCCAGCGGTTGCCGGCGTCGCGGACCGCGTCGAGCGTCGCCCGCCCGGTGGCGATGTGGTCGGCCTGGTTGAGCGCCTCGGCGCCGTCCCAGGTGTCGCGGAAGTTGTTGGTGATGACGATGTCCGGGCGGTGCCGGCGGACCACGGCGGTGATCTCGCGGCGCAGCGCGACGCCGTATTCGAGGATGCCGTCGGGCAGGCCGAGGAATTCCACCTCGGAAACGCCGACCACGCCGGCCGAGGCCCGCTGCTCCGCCTCGCGGACCACCTTGGTCTCGTCGGGCGCGAGCCCGTCGATGCCCGCCTCGCCGCTGGTGACCAGGCAGTAGACGATCTCCTTGCCCTGCGCGGTCCAGCGCGCCACGGCGCCCGCCGCACCGAACTCCAGGTCGTCGGGGTGGGCCACCACGGCCAGCGCCCGCTGCCAGTCCTCGGTCAGCGGCTCGTACGGCGCGATGTCGGACACGGAGCGACTCCTATCGGTCAGGCGTCGGGGATGCTGGGCCCCACATAAGAGGCCAGCCACTGGTTGAGCGGGACCGACGCGCGCAGAAAGTCTGCCACCCGGCGCTTCGCGGTGGCGGTGCCCAGCCACGGTGCGACCTGCCACTCCTTCCAGGCGACGACGCCCTTGTGCCGCAACAGATCGGCGCGCGGGTGGTCGGCCGGGTAGCCGCGCGGCACCCGCTTGAGCTGGTCGTGCCCGTGGATCCGGACACCGTCGGCCGCCGCCTCCGCGACGATCGCCGCGAGCAGCGGCCCGGTCTTGTCGTCGTCGACCGCCGCGCGGTAGCGGGCGAGTTGGTCGCGCTCCATCACGTACATGCCGCTGCCGGCGCCCAGCCCCGTCGCCGAGAGGTGGATGTAGCCGCCACGCTCCAGGCGCGCCGCGATCGCGGTCTTGTAGGGCGACTTGTCGGCGCTGAACCGGACGTCGCGGTAGGGCCGGAAGATGCGGCCCGCGCCGAACTCGGCCTCGAGGTCGTCGAGCAGCGCCTGCATGGGCGCGCGGACCTGGTCCTCGTAGACGTCCTTGTGCGCCGTCCAGTAGGTCTTCGAGTTGTCGGCCTCGAGCCCCTCGTAGAACTCCAGGGCCTCGCTCGGCCACCCGCGAAACGCCACGTCGTCGACCCTATCCGCTAGAGGTTCCAGACCTGACCGGCACCGGCCAGGTCGACCGGTCCGGCGTAACCCGACCGGGCCGCCTCGACGGCCGTGTCACCCGGCAGCCCGGGCCAGAGGTGCGTGAGCAGCAGCCGGCCCACGCCCGCCGTGCGCGCGGCGGCAGCGGCGTCCAGCGCACTGCTGAGCCGCCCGGCACTGTGGTCGGGGACAGCGAGCGGGTAGGTCGCCTCGGCGATCAGCGCAGCGGCGCCGTCGGCGAGGGCGGCCAGATCGGTGGTGGGGCCACTGTCGCCCTGGTAGGCGAGCGCCACGCCACCGGCCGCGACCCGCAGGCCGTTGTCCGGCACGAAGTGCGGCAGCGCCCGGACGTCCACAGTGAACGGACCGATCCGCAGCCGGTCGCCGTCGCCGGCCGGGTGGAGCGCGTAGTCGAGCATCCCGGGCCGGTCCAGCGCGAGCACCGCGTCGAGGGCGCCGGGCGGTGCGTACACCGGCAACGGTGGTGGCGGGTCGTCGGCCAGCGACCGTGCCCGCAGCAGCGGGTTGAGGTCGACGCAGTGGTCCGGGTGGCCGTGGGTGATCACGACGGCGTCGACGTCCGCGGCGGTGCAATGGGCGAGCAGGCGCGGAAACGTCGCATAACCGGCGTCCAGCAACATCCGGAACCCGTCGTGCTCGACCAGGAAGCCGCTGCAGGCGTCGCCCGCTTCGGGGAAGGCGCCCCGGGCGCCGAGCACGGTCAGCCGCACGAGGACCGAGGCTACTCTCTGAAGAGTGAGTACAGACGGTGCCGTCACGCTGGCCGGGTTGCCCGCCAGCGTGCTCCTGCCCGGGCACGACGTGCCGCTCGGCCGCTACACGACCGTGCGGCGGCTGTTGCCGCAACGACCCCGCCGGATGATCGGCGCCTGGTGCTTCGTCGACGCGTTCGGCCCCGACGACGTGCTCAACCGGCCCGGTATGCAGGTGCCGCCGCACCCGCACACCGGCCTGCAGACGGTCACCTGGCTGGTCGCCGGCGAGGTGCTGCACCGCGACAGCCTCGGCAGCCTGCAGACGATCCTGCCCGGCCAGCTCAACCTGATGACCTCCGGGCACGGCATCTCCCACTCCGAGGAGTCGCCGGCCGAGCATCCGCCGCTGATGCACGGCCTGCAGCTCTGGGTCGCGCTGCCCGAGGACGCGCGGCACCAGCCGGCCCGGTTCGAGCACCACGCCGAGCTGCCGGCCGCGACCGCGGGCGGGGTCACCACGACGGTGGTCGTCGGTGAGCTGGGCGCGCTGCGCTCACCGGCCCGGGTGCACACTCCGCTGCTCGGCGCGGAGCTGCTGCTCGAGGCGGGCGCGCGGACAGAGCTGAAGCTGCGGACCGACTTCGAGTACGGGCTGCTCTCGCTCGACGGCGCGGCCGAGGTCGACGGCGCCGAGCTGACCCCGGGCGGGCTGCTCTACCTGGGCGAGGAGCGCACCGCGGCGACGGTCACCAGCACCGGGGGAGCGCGGCTGTTCCTGCTCGGCGGCGAGCCGTTCGAGGAGCCGCTGGTGATGTGGTGGAACTTCGTGGCCCGCAGTGACGCCGAGATCCGCCAGGCGCGCGAGGAGTGGACGGCCGGCGACCGGTTCGGCGTGGTCCGTGGCTACGCGGGCGAGGCCTTGCCCGCCCCGGCGCTTCCCACGACGAAGCTCAAGGTTCGGGACCGGCACGGCAATACGCTCAGCGGAGGATGATGCCTCGCACGTAGGCGGCCTGGCCGACGTGTTGCAGGTCGTCGTTGAGGACGCTGAGCAGGCGCACGCCCATCGTCACCGGTGGGTCCCAGGAGCGGTCGACGATCCGGCTCAGGTCCTCCTCGGTGACCGCCCGCACCAGCGCGGCCGTGCGTTCGTGCACCGCGGAGTAGTAGTCGACCAGCACCTTCCCGCTGGCCGGCCGCACGCCGAGCACCTCGTCGGGGCCGTGCGCGTAGCCGGTGTCGTCGGGGTCCGCGTCCAGCTCGAACCGCGGCGCCCACGGCCCGGTCACCCAGATCTGGTCGTCGCCGATCAGCTCGGCCACGTGGTGGTCCTGGATCCGGGTGAGGTGCCAGACGAGCCAGCCGACGGTGTTGGCGCCCGGCGCCGGCGGCCGGCGCAGCTGCTCGGCGTCGAGGCCGGCGACCGCGCCGCGGACCAGCCCGGGCAGCCGGCCGAACGAGTCGCTCAGCAGGTCGTTGATGTTCACTCGCACCATGATGCCCCGCATTGGTTAGCGTCGGCGCGTGAAAGACGAAGGCACGGTCGAGCTGACCGTCACCGGACACGCCGCGACCATCACGATCAGCAACCCGCCCCGGCGCAACGCGCTCACCCCGGCGATGTGGCGCCGCCTTCCGGATCTGCTGGACACCGCCGCCGCCGACCCCGCGGTGCGCGCGCTGGTGCTGACCGGCGCCGGCGCCACGTTCAGCGCGGGCGCCGACCTGACCGGCGTGCGTGACCTGGTCGGCGCGGACAGCCCGCCGACCCGGGCGGAGGAGTCGCTCGCGGCGTTTCCGAAGCCGACGATCGCCCGGGTACGCGGGCACTGCGTCGGCGGCGGCTGCCAGCTCGCGGTGGCCTGCGACCTGCGGATCGTGGCGACGGACGCCCGGTTCGCGGTGCCACCGGCCCGGCTCGGCATCGTCTACCCGGGCCCGGCCACCCGCCGGCTGCTCGGCCTGGTCGGCCCGTCGGCGGCCAAATGGTTGCTGTTCACCGCGGACCAGATCGACGCCGGGCGGGCGGCCGCGATCGGTCTGGTCGACGAGGTGGTGCCGGCCGAGGAGCTGGACGCGCACGTGGCCCGGCTGGTCGACACGATCGCCGAACGCTCGCAGCTCTCGATCGCGGCGGCGAAGGAGACGATCGACCTGGCCGTGGCGGGCCGGCCGTCGCCCGAGCGGGAGGCGCACTGGCAGTCGGAGATGCTGCGCTCGGGTGACGTCGCAGAGGGCGCGGCCGCGTTCCTCGAACGCCGCCGCGCGAACTTTTCCTGGCGGCCGTGACCGCTGGAGCATTTATTGCGGTCAATGACCTCTTCCATTATCCCGGTGGTATGACGTCGACCTAATGGTCAGGATCGGTCGTCCGCAAAACGTTGACGCTGGTCTATTCGGCTGGAAACATGTCGGCAGATCGATGCCTCCGGATCGGCCGAGCGGCCGGTCCACATCCCCCGGGAGGATCAGTGAGTATCACCCGACGCGTCATGCTCTCCGCCACGGCCACGACCCTGGTGGCGGGAGCGCTGTTCGCGGCTCCGGCGCAAGCGGCACAGACCCCGCTGGCCCTGGACGCCGCCAACGTCCTCGCCGACTCGTTCGGCGCCGACCGCTCCGCGGGCACCTACGTCGACTCGTCCGGCGCGACGGTCGTCACGGTCACCGACGCGGGCGCCGCCGCCACGGTCAAGGCCCGCGGTGGCAAGGCCCGCCTCGTCGAGCGCAGCGCCGCCGAGCTCAACAGCCTCAGCGCCAGCCTCGACAAGGGCGTGACCGGCACGGCGTTCTCGGTCGACCCGGTCGCCAACCAGGTCGTCGTCGACGTCGACACCACGGTCAAGGGCGCCAAGCTGGCCGCCATCGAGGCCGCCGTCGCGGCCAGCAAGGGCGCGGCCCGGCTCGAGCGGCTCCCCGGCAAGCTGAGCAAGAACATCTCCGGCGGTGACGCGATCTACACCGGCGGCGGTCGCTGCTCGCTCGGCTTCAACGTGCGGTCCGGCAGCACCTACTACTTCCTGACGGCCGGTCACTGCACCAACATCGGTTCGACCTGGTACGCCAACTCCGGCCAGACGACCGTCCTCGGCACCCGGGCCGGCACGAGCTTCCCCGGCAACGACTACGGCATCGTTCGCTACACCAACACGTCGATCACCATCTCCGGCACGGTCGGCAGCCAGGACATCACCAGCGCCCGCACCCCGAGCGTCGGCGAGGCGGTCACCCGCCGCGGCAGCACGACCGGCACGCACAGCGGCACGGTCCTCGGCCTCAACTCGACCGTCCGCTACGCCGAAGGCACGGTCAGCGGCCTGATCCGGACCAACGTCTGCGCGGAGCCCGGCGACAGCGGCGGCCCGCTCTACCGCGGCACCTCGGCGCTGGGCCTGACCTCCGGTGGCTCCGGCAACTGCCGCACCGGTGGCACGACCTACTTCCAGCCGGTCACCGAGCCGCTGAGCGTCTACGGCGTGAGCGTCTTCTGATCGCCCTCCCCCCAGTCCGGCGCTGCTGAGCGACGGACGCGACGGCCCCCGGACCCCCGAGCCGGGGGCCGTCGCGCGACCATGGGCGGGTGCGCATCGAAGTCAACGGACGGCCGGCGGCCGCCGCCGACCTGTTCTCGACCTACGGCCACTTCACCGCGATGCAGGTGCGCGGCGGCGGCGTGCAGGGACTGGCCAACCACCTCGACCGGCTCGACGCCGCCAACCGGGAGCTGTTCGGCGAGCCGCTGGAGCCCGACGAGGTGCGCGGCCTGATCCGGCACGCGCTCGCCGGTGACGTGGACGCCGCGGTGCGGGTCGTCGTGCGGGAGCCGCGCCGGGTGGCGGTCTCGGTCGCGCCGCCGACGCCGCCGGTGGTGAGCCCGCACCGGTTGCGGACGGTGCCGTACCTGCGCCCGTTCCCGCACCTCAAGCACCTCGGCGGGTTCGCGCAGGGCGAGTGGGCGCGGCGGGTCCGGCTGGACGGCTACGACGACGCGCTGCTCACCGCCGGCGACGGCGAGATCTCCGAGACGTCGGTGGCCAACATCGGGTTCTTCGCCGCGGACGGCGCGGTGGTCTGGCCCACCCCGCCGTGGCTGCACGGCACCGCGATGCTGTTGATCGAGCAGCACCGCCCCACCACCCGGCAGCGGATCACCCTGGCCGACCTCGGCGGCTTCCGCGGCGCCTTCGTCGCCAACTCGATCGGCCACGTCGCGGTGGCGTCGATCGACGACGTTCCCATGCTGCCGGATCCGGCGCTCATGGCGGATCTCGACGAGCTTTTCGCCGCCGTGCCGTGGGATCCGATCTAAAGCGGTTGTCGACGCCGCCGGGTGACGGTCATGATTGATCCATGTGCGTGGGTGTGCGGCGAGCTAGCCGCGCCGAGCCGATCGTCGGGGACACCATCGTCCTCGCCTGATCCTCGGTGCCGGCTCGGCGTGTGTGCGCCAACCCATCCACGCGTTCGCGACGTCTCGCGGTGAGGGCCCCGCTTCGACAGCCGGGGTCGTGAACGTGTTCGCGCTGTCCTCCCGAAACGGCGGCAGATCATGCGATCCGACCGGATACGTGCGACCTTCTTCGACTTCTTCGGCGGCCTCGACCACCTCGAGCGCCCACCCGGTCCGCTCGTCACCGACGAGCGCGGCCTGCTCTTCACCAACGCGGGCATGGTCCAGTTCAAGCCCTTCTTCATGGGCCTGTCCCGCCCGCCCCATCCGCGGCTGATGACGGCGCAGCGCTGCGTGCGCACCGTCGACATCGACCGGATCGGCCTGACCGACCGGCACGGGACCGGCTTCGAGATGCTCGGCAACTTCGCGTTCGCGGACTACTTCAAGCGCGAGTCGATGGCGTGGGCGCTGGAGTTGCTCACCGACGGCTTCGGGCTGGAGCGGGACCGGCTGTGGATGACCGTGCTGCGGGGTGACGAGGAGAGCGTCGACCTGTGGCGCGGCCTCGGCGTGCCCGCGGAGCGCATCCAGCGGCTCGGTCCTGACGACAACTTCTGGAGCATGGACATGCCCGGGCCGAGCGGGCCGACCTCGGAGATCTTCTACGACCGGGGTCCGGCGGTCGGCCGGGACGGCGGTCCGGCGGTCGACAGCGAGCGCTTCGTCGAGCTGTGGAACCTCGTGTTCATGCAGTACGAGCGGGGCCGCAGCGACGACGAGATCCTCGGCGACCTGCCCGGCCGGCACATCGACACCGGGCTGGGGCTCGACCGGCTCGCGATGGTGCTGCAGGGTGTCGACAACCTGCAGTCGATCGACGTCGTTACGCCGACGCTGCGCGCGGTCCGCGAGGCGACCGGGCGCGACGACGAGCCGGCGGCGCACCGCCTGGTCACCGATCACGTGCGCACGGCGGTCGTCCTGATCGCGGCGGGCGTGCGGCCCGGCAACGAGGGTCGCGGCTACGTCGTGCGCCGGCTGCTCCGCCGGGCGGTGCGGCGGCTGGTGCTGCTCGGCGTCGACGAGCCCGTGCTCGGCCCGGTGGCGGACAGCGTGACCGGGGTGCTCGCGGGCGAGACCCGGGAGGTCGTCGAGCGCGAGGAGCGGGCGTTCCGGCGCACGCTGCGGGCGGGCAACCGGCTCCTCGACACGGCGCTGAGCCAGGGTCCGCTGGGCGGTGCGACGGTGTTCAAGCTGCACGACACGTACGGCTTCCCGGTCGATCTCACCGTCGAGATCGCGCGGGAGCACGGCGTGTCGGTGGACACCGACGGTTTCGCGCGGCTGATGCGCGAGCATCGCGAGCGCAGCCGCGCGACCCGTCAGTAAAGGTTCTCCGCGTAGCCGGGGCCGTAGTGCCGGTCGAGGTCCGTGAGGGTCTCGGCCGGCCGCTCCACCTCTTTGATCAGCACCGCGCGGCGCGGCAGCACGTCCGGCTGCCAGGTGTCGGGCTTCCAGAGGTCGGAGCGGAGGAACGCCTTGGCGCAGTGGTAGAAGACCTGCTCGATCTCGACCTGGAGCGCGAACTCCGGGCGGTGGCCCTTGACCACCATGCGGTCGAAGTACGGCGCGTCGCGCATGATCGTCGCCCGCCCGTTGATCCGCAGCGTGTCGGTGCGGCCCGGGATCAGGAAGATCAGCCCGACGTGCGGGTTGTCGATGATGTTGTGGAACCCGTCGCCGCGCTTGTTGCCGGGCCGCTCCGGGATCGCGATCGTCGTGTCGTCGAGCACGAGCGTGAACCCGGCCGGGTCGCCCTTGGGCGACACGTCGCAGCTGCCGTCGGCGCCCGCGGTTGCCACCAGGCAGAACCGCGAGGCCGCGAGCCAGTCGCGGTCGAGCTGGTGCAGCTCCTTGCGATCCTTCTCGGCGGCCCTCTTGCCCGGCGTGCCGAGCAGCTCGCGGAGCTCTTCGTGTGACGTGACTGCGCTCATTCGCCCTCCCCAGAGGCCGACTCTAGGCGATTGCCGCAAAGCTCCACACCGAGTTCTTTTGGGGGGTTTCATATGAGAGGAGGTTTTCATCCCCTTTAGTGGCGGAGGAGTCACCGTGCACGACGTGGCGTACATCCTGATCTCGGTGGCCCTGTTCGTCGTGCTCGCGATCATCGTGCGGCAGGTGGAGCGCTTGTGAACGCGGTCAACCTGGCCGGCCTGGTCATCGCGTTCCTCGTGGTGATCTTCCTGGTCGTGGCGCTGCTGTTCCCGGAGCGCTTCTGATGTCGACGACCATCGCCGGCGTCTTCTTCGTGCTCTCGCTGGTGCTGTTCCTCGCGCTCGCGTACCGCTACCTCGGCGACTACCTCTACCGCGTGGTCACCGGCACCCGGCATTCCTGGGCCGAGCGCCTGATCTACCGCCTGGTCGGCGTCAACCCGGACGGGGAGCAGAGCTGGCCGGTCTACGCCCGCAGCGTGTTCGCGTTCTCGCTGCTGAGCCTGCTGTTCCTATACGGGATGACCCGGCTGCAGAGCAAGCTGCCGCTCTCGCTGGGCCTCCCGGCCATGTCGCCGCACCAGGGCTGGAACACCGCGGCGAGCTTCGTCACCAACACCAACTGGCAGTCGTACGCGGGTGAGTCGACGCTCGGCTACGTCGTGCAGATGTCCGGGCTCGCGGTGCAGAACTTCGCCTCCGCGGCCGTCGGCATCGCGGTCGCGGTGGCCTTCGTCCGCGGCTTCGCGCGCAGCCGCACCCAGGCCCTCGGCAACTTCTGGGTCGACCTCACCCGGATCACGATCCGGGTGCTGCTGCCGATCTCGATCGTCGGGGCGATCGTGCTGATCGCCGGCGGCGTGGTGCAGACCCTCTCCGGCGGCACCGACGTCACCACGCTGGCCGGCGCCACCCAGCACATCCCGGGCGGACCGGTGGCCAGCCAGGAGGTGATCAAGGAGCTCGGCACGAACGGCGGCGGTTTCTACAACGCCAACAGCGCGCACCCCTTCGAGAACCCGACGCCGTGGACGAACTGGATCGAGAACTTTCTGCTGCTCGCGATCCCGTTCGCGATGCCGCGGGTGTTCGGCCGGATGGTCGGCAACGTCCGGCAGGGGCACGCGATCCTCGCCGTGATGGTGATCCTGGCGGTGACCAGCGTGATCCTGGTCAACACCTTCGAACTGCTGCACAACGGGACGGTGCCGCACGCGGTCAACGCCGCGACCGAAGGCAAGGAGGTGCGCTTCGGCGTGTCGAACTCCGCCACCTTCGGCGCGAGCACGACGCTCACCTCGACCGGCGCGGTCAACTCGTTCTTCGACTCGTACACCGCGCTCGGTGGCATGGTTCCGATGGTCAACATGATGCTCGGCGAGGTGGCGCCCGGCGGTGTCGGATCGGGCCTCTACGGCATCCTGATGCTCGCGATCATCGCGGTGTTCGTGGCGGGGCTGATGGTCGGGCGCACGCCCGAGTACCTGGGCAAGAAGATCTCCTCCCGCGAGATCAAGTTCGCCTCGATCTACTTCCTGATCACGCCGGCCACCGTCTTGATCGGCATGGCCGTCGCGATGGCCACCAAGAACAAGGACACGATGCTCAACGTCGGGCCGCACGGGTTCTCCGAGGTGCTCTACGCGTTCACGTCCGCGGCCAACAACAACGGCTCGGCGTTCGCCGGGATCACCGTCAACGACCAGTGGTGGGACACCGCGACCGGGCTGTGCATGGTGATCGGCCGGTTCCTGCCGATGGTGTTCGTGCTGGCGCTGGCCGGCTCGCTGGCCCGGCAGCGCCCGGTGCCCGCCTCGGCCGGCACGCTGCCCACGGACCGGCCGCTGTTCATCGGCCTGGTGGTCGGCGTCGTGATCATTCTGGTCGCGCTGACCTTCCTGCCGGCGCTCGCGCTCGGTCCGCTGGCCGAGGGACTGTGAGGCGCCGATGACCGCCGTGGCGGAACAGCCGGGCCGGATCGGCGGCGGCCTGCTCGACCCGCGGCAGCTCTGGAGCTCGTTGCCCGACGCGCTGCGCAAGCTCAACCCGGCGACCCTCTGGCGCAACCCGGTGATGTTCATCGTGGAGCTTGGCGCGCTGTTCACCACCGCGCTGTCCATCCAGGACCCGACCACGTTCGCCTGGCTGATCACCGTCTGGCTCTGGCTGACGGTGATCTTCGCCAACCTGGCCGAGGCGGTCGCCGAGGGGCGCGGCAAGGCGCAGGCGGCCACGCTGCGCCGGGCGCGGCAGGAGACGGTGGCCCGGCGGCTCGTCGACTGGCAGCCGGGCCAGGCGTCGCCGCGGGAGGAGACCGTCGACGCGGTCGCGCTCCGGCAGAACGACGTCGTGGTGGTCGAGGCCGGCCAGGTGATCCCGGGCGACGGCGACGTGGTCGAGGGCGTGGCCAGCGTCGACGAGTCGGCGATCACCGGCGAGTCGGCCCCGGTGATCCGCGAGTCGGGCGGCGACCGCAGCGCGGTCACCGGCGGCACGAAGGTGCTCTCCGACCGGATCGTCGTCAAGATCACGCAGAAGCCGGGCGAGAGCTTCGTCGACCGGATGATCACCTTGGTCGAAGGCGCCTCCCGGCAGAAGACGCCCAACGAGATCGCCCTGAACATCCTGCTGGCCGCGCTGACCATCATCTTCCTGCTGGCCGTCGTGACGCTGCAGCCGGTGGCGATCTTCTCGAAGGCGTTCCAGGGCGCGGCGCCGAACACGCTCACCATCAACGACGACGGCGTGACCGGGATCGTGCTGGTCTCGTTGCTGGTCGCGCTGATTCCGACGACGATCGGCGCGCTGCTCTCCGCGATCGGCATCGCCGGCATCGACCGGCTGGTGCAGCGCAACGTGCTGGCCCTGTCCGGCCGCGCGGTGGAGGCCGCGGGTGACGTCAACACGCTGCTGCTCGACAAGACCGGCACGATCACCCTGGGCAACCGGCAGGCGACCGAGTTCCTGCCGGTCAGCGGGGTGGACGCCGGCGAGTTGGCGGACGCGGCCCAGCTCTCCAGCCTGGCCGACCAGACGCCCGAGGGCCGGTCGATCGTGGTGCTGGCCAAGAACGAGCACGGCCTGCGCGCCCGCGAGGAGGGGTTGATCGCCAACGCCCAGTTCGTGCCGTTCACCGCGGAGACCCGGATGTCCGGCGTGGACATCGACGAGGGGGGCTCCACGCCCACCCGGCGGATCCGCAAGGGCGCGGCGGCCGCGGTGATGCGCTGGGTGCGGGAGAACGGCGGCCGGCCGACGACGGAGGTCGGCGGAGTCGTCGACGGCATCTCCGCCACCGGCGGCACGCCGCTGGTGGTGGCCGAGCACATCGATGGCGAACCGGCCCGGGCGCTCGGTGTCGTGCACCTCAAGGACGTGGTCAAGGCCGGCATGCGGGAGCGGTTCGACGAGATGCGCCGGATGGGCATCCGGACCATCATGATCACGGGCGACAATCCGCTGACCGCCCGGGCGATCGCGGAGGAGGCGGGTGTCGACGACTTCCTCGCGGAGGCGAAACCCGAGGACAAGCTGGCGCTGATCCGCCGCGAGCAGGAGGGCGGGCGGCTGGTCGCGATGACCGGTGACGGCACCAACGACGCACCGGCGTTGGCCCAGGCCGATGTGGGTGTCTCGATGAACACGGGCACGTCGGCCGCCAAGGAGGCCGGCAACATGGTCGACCTCGACTCCGACCCGACCAAGCTG
>NZ_BONC01000019.1 GCF_016862515.1 Asanoa iriomotensis | reverse complement strand
AAGAATCTGGCCCGTTTCCGAGCCCTAAACCTGGGGCTTAGTTTGTTTCCGTGTCCGGCGCTTCCGCGCTGGGCACTTTTACTACGTTACCCGGTCCTTTCGGCGTTGTCAACCCGGTGTTTCCCGGTTTGTCATGCCTTGGGCGGGTTCCCCGTCCGCGGACGCGCAGCAGTCAACCCGCCGAACTTCCGCTTCAAGGGATTTGGTAGGCCGGCCGCTGCGGCTCTCGCCGCATGCTCGCCCGGTGCCCTACCGGCTCGCAAAGCTTACCCCGTCGGTTTCGCCTCACCAAATCGACCCGTTGTCCGGATCGTTCCGTGTTGCTCCCGCCGTGCAGAAAGAAAGATACGCAGCCCCCGAGTTGATCGTCAAATCGGGGGGCTGCGTTCCGGGTCACATGATCAAAGGAGGGGGTCAGCCGACCCGCTCGACGCCCGCGAACGTGCGCTTTCCACGCCGCAGGACCAGGAAACGCCCGTGCAGCAAGGCATCCACGGACACGGTGGCCTCCACATCGGACACCCGCTCGTTGTTGACGTACGCACCACCCTCGGTGATCGCCCGCCGTGCCTCGTTGAGGCTCCCGACCAGCCCGGAGTCGCGGAACAGGGCCGCGACCGGGGGCAGCTCACCGCGTACCTCCAAAAGACCTGCCTCGGCCAGCGCGGACCGCAAGGTCCCCGCGCCCAGATCGGCCAACGAGCCTCGCCCGAACAGCGCCTGGCTCGCGGCGAGCACCTGGGCGGTCTCCTCCTCACCGTGCACGAGCGCGGTCAGCTCCGCGGCCAACGCCCGCTGCCCCTCCCGGGCACCGGGCCGCTCCGCCGTCGCCCGTTCGAGCTCCTCGATCTCGGCGTGCGGCCGGAAGCTGAAGTAGCGCAGGTAGCGCACGACGTCGCGGTCGTCGGTGTTGAGCCAGAACTGGTAGAACGCGTACGGGCTGGTCAGCTCCGGATCGAGCCAGACCGACGCGCCCTCGGTCTTGCCGAACTTGGTGCCGTCGGCCTTGGTCACAAGCGGTGTCACGAACGCGTGCGCCGGCCCCGCACCCCGGCGCCGGATGTAGTCGACGCCGGCGGTGATGTTGCCCCACTGGTCGGAGCCGCCGAACTGCAGCGTGCAGCCGTGCCGCAGGTGCAGCTCGTAGAAGTCGTGCGACTGGAGCAGTTGGTAGCTGAACTCGGTGAAGCTGATGCCGGTCTCGAGCCGCGCCTTGACCACCTCGCGGGCCAGCATCTTGTTGACGGGGAAATGTTTGCCCACGTCACGCAGGAAGCTGATCGCCGACATCGAGCCGGTCCAGTCAAGGTTGTTGACCAAGGTCGCGGCGTTGTCACCCTCGTAGGTCACGAACGGCCGCACCTGCTCGCGGATCTTGTCGACCCAGCTGGCCACCACCTCGGGCGGGTTGAGCGTGCGTTCGCTGCTCTCCCGAGGGTCACCGATCTGCCCGGTGGCGCCACCGACGAGCAACAGCGGCCGGTGCCCGGCGAGCTGCAACCGCCGGGCGGTGAGCACCTGCATGAGGTGACCGAGGTGCAGGCTCGCCGCCGTCGGGTCGAAGCCGACATAGAACGTCACCTGCCCCGAGTCCAGATGCTTGCGCAGCTCGTCGAGGTCGGTGGAGTCCTGCAACAGGCCCCGCCAGAACAGGTCGTCGATGAATTCGCTCACGCCTGGATTGTCTCCCACCACCCCGCGGCGGCCGCACCCGGTTTACTGCACGGAGAGCACGTCGACCACGAACCGCAGCGCGCCCGCGGGGTAGCCGGGTTGGGGGTTCTCGCCGTACGCCATCGTCGCCGGGATGTCGAGCTGCAGCCGGCTGCCGGCCTTGGCGCCCAGGAGCCCCTTGTCCCAGCCCTCGATGACGCTGCCGGTGCCGAGCTGCACGGGGAACGGCTGGCCGTTGTTCCAGGACGCGTCGAACTCCTTGCCGTCGGCGTAGGTCACGCCGACGTAGTTGACGGTCACGGTCTGGCCGCTCTGCGCGCCGGGCCCGGTGCCCTCGATCAGCGGGGTCACCTTGAGCTCGGAGACGGTGCCCTGGCCCGCCTGGACGACGGGCTTGGTCTTGAGCGCGGGATCGACGTCGGCCGGGATCCCGTTGGCCGGCGGGGCCTCCGCCGACGCGCTCGGCGCCGAGCCGAACTGCGCGCCGGCGTTGTCGTCGCCACCGCCGCGGACGAGGAGCACGATCGCCACCACGATCCCGACGACGGCGAGCGCCGTGAGGACGATCGCGAGCTGCTGGCGGCGGCGCCGGGCCTTCGCGGCGCGCTCGGCGGCGGCCTTGCGAGCAGCCTTGGCGGCAGCTTTCCGGTCGTTCTTCGTCTCGACCACGCGGTTGCTCACGGTGTTCAGATCCTCACGATGTGCGCCCGGCCGACCCGGACCGCTCCGGACACGCTACCCGGGCGACGTGTCCATAGGCAGGTGCGAAATCGGCGTGGATACTGCGATGCCATGAAGGCGTTGGTGTACGACGCGTACGGGCCTCCCGAGAGCCTGCGGTTCGAGGAGGTCGAGCGGCCGGTGCCGCGGGGCGACGAGGTGCTCGTCAAGGTACGCGCGGTCGGCCTCAACGCCTCCGACTGGGAAACGCTCACGGGCCGGCCGTTGTACGCCAGGGTCGGCGGCCCACGGCGACCCCGCCACCGCACGCTGGGCTCCGACATCGCCGGCGTGGTCGAGGCGATCGGCCCGGCCGTGACAACCGTGGCGGTGGGCGACGAGGTCTTCGGCGACAACCTGGACAAAATGGGTGGTTTCGCCGAGTACGCCATCGCCCGGGAGCGAGTCCTCGCGCTGAAACCGCCGGGCTTGTCCTTCGCCCAGGCGGCCACGCTCCCCCAGCCGGGCGTGATCGCGCTGCAGGGCATCCGCACGAAGGGCGCGGTCCGCCGCGGTCAACGCGTGTTGATCAACGGCGCCGGCGGCGGCACGGGCGCGTACGCGATCCAGCTGGCCAAGCTCGACGGCGCCGAGGTGACCGCGGTGGACAACGCGGAGAAGCAGGACTTCATGCGCTCGGCCGGCGCGGACCAGGTCGTCGACTTCACCCGGACGGACTTCACCCGCGCAGGTGATCGCTACGACCTGGTCCTCGACCTGGCCGGCCACCACTCGGTGCTGTCGCACCGCCGCGCCCTGTCGGCGGGTGGTCGCTACCTCTGGGTCGGCGGCTCGGTCGGCACGATGCTCCAGGTCCTGGTCGCGGGCCCGCTGGTCGGCAGGCAACGGATCCTGGTCGTGCGCCCGAACACCACGGACCTGCTCACGATGGCGTCGCTCTGCGTGTCCGGAGCGCTGACAACCCACATCGACCGCGAGTACGCCCTGGCCGAGGTCCCCGCCGCCCTACGACACCTCGGCGACGGCCACGCCCTGGGCAAGGTGATCATCTCGCTCACCTGACGAGCGCCCGCAGGAGCGGGATGGCGGTGATCTTCTCCGGAGTCAGCTCGTCCCAGCGGATGCCGGCCTCGGGTCGGGCCGCGCGGCGGGTGCGACAGTCGATGATCCGGTCGGGCGTGACCACGAAGTCCAACGGCACGTCGTGCGCGGTCGTCGGGATCGCGCCCGAAGGCCGGACCTGCACCTCGTGCACGGTGGTGACGACAACCGTTTGGGCCCCGACGAGCCCGGCCGCGGCGGCGAGCGCGAACTCCAGGTCGGCGAAACCACCACCCTTGCCAAGCCGGGCACCGTCCTCGCCCGCCGCGACGCACCCCATCACGACGAGGTCGACCGGAGCCAACTCCGCCACCGCCACCCGGCGCGCGGACCCCGTCGCACCGCGGATCGAAGCCGCCCGCCGCGGCGGTTCAGCAAGGTGATCGGGATCGAGCAGAAAGAACGGATCGTCCTCGGCCAACCGCGGCACCGCCATGTAGACGACCTTGCCGTCCTCGAGCGCCCGCTGACGCACGGGCAGTTGCGCGCTGTCGGGGTTGGCCTTGACGGTTCCGGCCCGCCGCCACTCACCCATCCCCCGCAACCGCTCGGCCGCGGCCTCGGCGCCTACGAAGTTCGGGATGCGCCCCTCGGCCCCCGGAAACCGCGCCGCACCACCCGCCCGCAACGCCGCCCAGACCTCATCACGCAAGGCGGCCTTGGCCGCCAAGAGCTCCGCCGCCCCACCCGCATCGCGGTCATGCCGCCCAACCCTAGGCACGCCACCTCCCTGCGCGCGACGCTACGCCGGACGCATGCCCGCCGCCGTGGGGGCGCTCCGATCGCGTAGGGACCAGCGGCGGGCGAGCACGATCGCGCCCGCTAGGGCGCCGCCGAACAGGGTGCATTCGATCGCTACGACCGGGAGGGCGGTGCTGTAGTTGACCGTTGCCGCGAAGGCCATCGTGATCGGTGTCGCCACCGCGCCGGCCAGCGGGAGCAGCAGCGCCATCGCCAACACCGTGCGGCCCATCGACGGCAGGTGGCGCAGGCGGAACCAGACCGTGAGCAGTGACGAGAGGAGGACCAGGCAGGCCAGCGCCGCATACACCGCGACCACCGCGCCGATGTTCGGTTCGTCGGCAGGTGGGCGGGCCGGGATCGGGATGTAGCCGTAGAGGACCCCGTAGGCGAAGGCCAGGCCCGGCAGCGCGCCCACCAGCGACGTCAGCAGCAGGCGGTCGAACTCGTAGGGGATCCGGTCCACCCGGGCCTCGTCCGCCAGCCGCCGGGCGAAAGACCTCGTGTCCCGGCCGATCAGGTCCGCCGGGTCGATGCCCTCGGCGGCGGCCGCCGTCAGGTCGTCGCGGAGGTCGTCGCTCAAGCGGGCGACGTCGGCCGGGCGGATGTGGAGCCGGCGCCATTCGCGGGCCGCGGCCGTCACCGACCGGTCGATTGACTCATGCATGGTCGCCTCCGGCGAGGGTCGTGTTGACGGTGGTGACGAACCGTTGCCACTGTTGGCGCCACGCCGCCAGGCGCTGGTGGCCCGCCGGCGTGACCGCGTAGACCTTGCGGCGTGGGCCGCTCGGGCTGTCCTGGAGCTCGTCGACGACCAGGCCCAGCCGGCGCATCCGGGTCAGCAGCGGATAGACCGTGCCGTAGCCGCCGGCGTCCAGGCCCGCCTCGTCGAGGCGGCGGACCAGCTCGTAACCGTGCGCCGGCTCCTTGGCCAGCAACGCCAGCATGCACATGTCGAGGGCGCCGCGAAGCAGTTGCGTGTGCCGATCGCTCTCGACGGAGGTCACGCCCTCGACAGGTGTCATGCGAGACATACTAGTGACCGCTATTAGGTGCCGTCAAATAGTGCCGGCGACCCGGCAGCAGCAACCCGACCAGAGCCGCGACGCCGACCACCGCCGCACCGACCAGCACGGCCGGCACCAGACCATCGACATAGGACGAAGGCGTGCCGTAGCTGCCCTGCGACGCGAAGACCGACGCCAGCGCTGCGACACCCACCGCGACGCCGAACTCGCGGACCATGTTCATCGTCCCGGACGCGACGCCCTGCTCGGACTCGGAGACGCTGGCCAGCGCCACCGTGCTCAACGGCGCGAAGGTCAAACCCATCCCGATGCCGGCGAGCACGAAGGCCGGCACGAGCGAGCCGAACCCGACGTCGACGGCGGACGACAGCGCGAGCCAGAGCAGGCCCGCCGCGAGCAGCACCTGGCCCGACACGATGAGCACCCGACTGCCCACCCGGCCGACCAGCAGACCCGCGAGCGGCGCGACCACCATCGGCGCCGCGGTCCACGGCAGCGTGCGCACCCCGGAGCCGAACGGGCCCAGACCCTGGACGACCTGGAAGAACTGGGCCAGCAGGAAGACCGAGCCGAAGACACCGGCGGAGAACAGGAACGCCACCACGTTGACGGCCGAGAAGGCGCGCGAGCGGAACAACTGCGGCGGGAGCATCGGCGCCGGCGAGCGCCGCTCCCAGCCGACGAACGCGGCCAGCAGCACCGCGCCGCCGATCAGCGTGCCCAGCACGGACAGCGACGTCCAGCCGTCGTCCGAGCCGTGCACCACGCCCCAGATCAGGCCGAACATGCCCGTCGAGACCAGCACCAGGCCCAGCGGGTCGAGCTTGCCGCGGCCACCGTGCGACTCGGTCAGCACCGCCCGGACCAGCACGATCGCCAGCACGCCGATCGGCACGTTGAGCCAGAAGATCCAGGTCCAGTCGAGGCCCTCGGCGACCGCGCCGCCGACCACCGGGCCGACCGCCACGCCGAGGCCGCTGATCCCGCCCCAGATGCCGATCGCCGCGTTGCGCATCCTCTCGGGTACGGCCGCCGCCAACAGCGTCAGCGACAACGGCATCACCATCGCACCGCCGACGCCCTGCACGGCACGGGCGGCGGTGAGCATCCACGGCTCGGTCGCCAGCGCACAGGCCGCCGACGCGAGGGTGAACAGCGCGATGCCGGCCACGAACAGCCGCCGCCGGCCGATCCGGTCGCCGATCGCCGCGGCGGTCAGGAGCAAGGCTGCGAACGGCAGCGTGTACGCGTTGACGAACCAGGACAGGTCGGTGAGCGAAGCACCCAACGACTGGCGGATCACCGGCAGCGCGGTGGTCACGACCAGGTTGTCCAGCGTGACCATGAACATCGGCACACCGACCGCGATCAATACCGCGGCCAGCGACCGGGACCGGGCGGGCGCCGCCCCAAGCGCCGCTGCCACCGGTGTGGCGGTTGTGGTCATGACAAAGCCCCCTTGTTGCTATCGACTGATAACTACGAAGGTAGTAATCGACTGATAACATGTCAACAGCAGAAGGGAGCAGCGTGACACGCACCCGGCTCACCGCCGCCGAGCGCAGCGAGCAACTCGTCGAGGCGGCGATAGCCGCGTTCGCCAAGGGCGGCTACGCGGGCACCGCCACCGACGACATCGCCCGCCTGGCCGGCGTCTCCCAGCCGTACGTGATCAGGCTCTTCGGCTCCAAGCAGGCACTGTTCATCACGGTGATCGAGCACGTCAGCGGCCGAATCCAACAGGCTTTCCGCGACGCCGCCCCCACCGAGGGCGCGCAGCTCCACGACCTGGCCAACGGGTTCGATCGGCTGTTGGAGGAGCGCTACCTGCTGCCGGTGTTGCTGCACGGGTTCGCCGCGGCCAACGCCGACGACGAGATCGGCCGCACGGCCCGGCGGTGTTACGGGGACATCTTCTATCTCGTCCGCGAGCTCACCGGCGTGACGGCCGCCGAGGCGAGCGACTTCATCGCCAAGGGCATGCTGCTCACCGTGCTCGCCTCGATGCGGGTGATCGGGCCCGACCAGGTCGAGCAGTCACCGTGGATGACCGAGATGATCGGCAGCTTCGACCACGACGGTCACTACCGCCCCTGACCCAGAGCAAGGAACGGTCCGTTGCTAACGCGTTAGCAACGGACCGTTCCTTGCGACCGTCAGCGCACTATGCGCGGCGGGCCCATCGGGCTCTCGTTCCACAACCGGTCAAGCGCCGTCACCACGTAGGTGTAGCGCTGACCCGGCTGCGCCGTGCTGTCCACGAAGGACGTTCCGCGCACCGTGTCGACGAGGTGGGTCGCGTCGGCCAAATCGCAGGCGCTCGGTGCACGAACACCGTCGAACCGGTAGATCGCGTACGACGTGGCCTTGCCGAACGGGCCGATTCCGTCGGCCGGCTGCTGCCAGCGCAGCGTCACCGCACCAGCGTCGTCCCGCGTTGCGGACGTGACGATCGGGAACATCAGCGGCTTGTGCGGCAGGTGGGTCATCGCCGGCACCAGAGCCGGGTGGGCATAGTGCTCGGCCGCGTAGATGTCGGTCGCGCCCAGCTTGTTGGACCGCACCTGGACCGCGCTGAAGTGCACGTGGCCCGAGACGTTGTAGTCGCGGGCGAACGCCAGATGGTCGGTCATCTCCCGCGGGTCGTTCCAGTTGGTGTCGGCGTTCGCCGCGATCTTGTAGTCGGCCTCGCCGATGTAGAGCTGCACCTTGGTGCCACTGACCACATCGGACCACCACGGGATCAGCTTGGCGTAGTCGGCGACCGTGAAACCGATGCTCCAGTAGATCTGCGGCACGATGTAGTCGATCCACTCCTCCTTCACCCACTTGCGGGTGTCGGCGGAGATGATGTCGTACGACTGCGATCCGGCCGTGTCGGAGCCGAGCGGGTCCGCGGTCTTGTTGCGCCAGATGCCGAACGGGCTGATCCCGAACTTCACCCACGGCTTCGCCTGCTTCACCGCGGTGCCGAACTCCTGGACCAGCAGGTTGATGTTGTCGCGGCGCCAGTCGGCCTTGTTCGTGAAACCACGGTTGTACGCCGCGAACGTCGCGTCATCCGCGAAGTCCTGGTTGGCCGCCGGGTACGGGTAGAAATAGTCGTCGAAGTGCACGCCGTCGACGTCGTACCGCTCGATCGCGTCGAGCATCGCCGTCTGCACGAACGCCCGCACCTCGGGAATGCCCGGGTTGTAGTAGAGCCGCGCGCCGGCCGCGTTGATCGGGTACGGCACGACCCAGTCCGGGTGCTGCCGCACCGGGTGGCCGGGCGCGAGCTTGTTGATGTCGACGCCGGCGCCGTCCGGCATGGAGACGCGGTACGGGTTCATCCAGGCGTGGAACTCGAGGTTGCGCTTGTGCGCCTCGGAGATCACGAAGGCCAGCGGGTCCCAGCCCGGGTCCTGCCCGCGCACGCCGGTGAGGAACTCCGACCAGGGCTCGTGGGGCGAGGGCCAGAACGCGTCGGCGGTCGGCCGGATCTGCACGATCACCGCGGTGTGGTTGAGCCGCTCGGCCAGGTCGAGCCAGCCCAGATATTCAGCCTTCTGCGCCGCGACGACGTCGGGCGCGGTCTGCGACGCCTTGGTCGGCCAGTCGATGTTGACCACCGACGAGATCCACATCGCCCGGAACTGCCGCTTGGGCGCCGCCGGGTTCGTCACACAGGTGGCGGAGGCCGAGGCCGCGGCCGGCGCGGGCGCCACCACGGCCAACAGGGAAAGGGTCAACGCCGCGACACCCAGTGCCGCGCCGAGTCTGCGTGCCATGCGTGCGTACCTCCATGAAGATTTTCGCCGTCAGGTGGTGCGTACTGAAGGAAATCTTCAATGGAAGCGGTCGCGAAAGCAAGACCTTCTTAAATGCGTGTCTTGGGTACGTGCCTGCGGTAGGCGCTGACCGTGGGGTCGCCGCTGATCCAGAACCGCCACTCCAGGTCGTGCGCACCTGTCACGCCGACCCGGGGACCGGCCGCGATCGCGGTGTCCGGAGGAGACGACGGACCCCACGACAGCCGCACCGGGCTAGACGCGGACAGCAGGTCCAGACCGTAGGCCGAGCGGTCGATGCCCAGCGCCGAACACAGCCGGGCGGGCCCGCGAGCCAGGTCGACATCGCGACGGACGGCGGAGCGCCGCGCGCGGGCCGCGTCCAAACCGGACACCACCTCGCCCGCACGCAGCAGCACGGCCGAGGCCACGCCGGGCGTGCCGCAGACCACGTTCATGCACCAGTGCATGCCGTAGGTGAAGTAGACGTAGGAGAAACCTGCCGGCCCGAACATGATCGCGTTGCGCTCCGTGCGGCCGCGGTGGGCGTGCGAGGCCGGATCTTCACCCGTCCCCGCGTACGCCTCCACCTCGGTCAGCCGCACCGTCACGCCGCCGGCCGTCAGCGTGCAGCCGAGCAGCGACCGCGCCGCCAGCTCGACCGGGCCGGCCAGCACCGACCTCAGCGCGGGACGACGCGCTGCGCGGCCCACTCCCGCCAACCCTCCAGCTTGTCCTGCACCGACGCCAACTGGTCGGCCACCGGGCCCGGGCCCGTCGAGCCCGGCGTCGTCCGCGACGCGAGCGCCGACTCGACCGAGAGCACCGTGCGCACCTCCGGGGTCAGCAGGGCGCTGACCTCGCGCAGGTCGTCGTCGGACAGGTCGTCCAGCGCGCAGTCGCGCGACTCGCAGAGCGACACCAGCTTGCCGGTCACCTCGTGCGCGTCACGGAACGGCACGCCGCGCCGGACCAGCCAGTCCGCGACCTCGGTGGCCAGCGTGAAGCCTACGGGCGCCGCGGCCGCCAGCCGGTCGGCCCGCACGGTCATCGTGGAGATCATCCCGGCCAGCGCCGGCAGCAGCAGCTCCAGCGTGTCGACCGCGTCGAAGACCGGCTCCTTGTCCTCCTGCATGTCCCGGTCGTAGGTCAGCGGCAGGCCCTTGAGCATCGTCAGCACCGCGACCAGGCCGCCGACCAGCCGGCCGGACTTGCCCCGGGCCAGCTCGGCGATGTCCGCGTTCTTCTTCTGCGGCATGATCGACGAGCCGGTGGCGAACGCGTCGTCGAGCTCCACCCAGCCGAACTCCTGCGAGGTCCAGAGCACGACCTCCTCGCCGAGCCGGGACAGGTGCACGCCGGCCAGCGCCGTCACGAACAGGAACTCCGCGGCGAAGTCGCGGTCGGCGACGGCGTCCATCGAGTTGGCCGCGGACGTCGTGAAGCCCAGCTCCTTGGCCACCACCACCGGGTCGAGCGGCAGCGACGAGCCGGCCAGCGCGCCCGAGCCCAGCGGCGAGATCGCGGTGCGCTTGTCCCAGTCGCGCAGCCGGTCGAGGTCGCGCAGCAGCGGCTGCACGTGCGCGAGCAGCCAGTGGCCGAAGGTGACCGGCTGGGCGTGCTGCACGTGCGTCATGCCGGGCGCGGGCGTCTCGACATGCTGCGCGGCCTGCGAAACCAGGGCGTCCGCCAGCTCGACAAGCCGAGCCGCCACTCCGCGGGCGTGATCGCGGAGATACAGCCGCAGGTCGGTGGCGACCTGGTCGTTGCGGGACCGGCCGGCACGCAGCTTGCCGCCGAGCGTGCCGAGCCGCTCCAGCAGCCCGCGCTCGAGAGCGGTGTGCACGTCCTCGTCGTCGACGGTCGGCCGGAACGACCCGGAGGCGCAGGCGGCCTCCAGGTCGTCGAGCGCGGCCAGCATCTGGCCCAGCTCCTCCGCGTCGAGCAGCCCGGCGTGCGCGAGCACGCGGGCGTGCGCCCGGGACGCCGCCAGGTCGTAGGGGGCGAGCCGCCAGTCGAACTGGACGCTCACCGACAGGCGGGCGAGGGCCTCCGCGGGGCCGCCGGCGAACCGGCCGCCCCACAGGCTCGTGCGCGAAACAGACTGATCGGTCACGGCCACCATTCTGTCGGTCACGCCGACGGGCCGCCCAACCGGGCATCCCGGGCGGCTGCCATCCGCGACGGCAGGCCCCAGAGCTGCACGAAGCCCTTGGCCAGCGACTGGTCGAACGTGTCGCCGGTGTCGTAGGTGGCCAGGCCGAAGTCGTACAGCGAGGACTCGGAGCGGCGACCGGTGACGACCGCGCGGCCGCCGTGCAGGGTCAGCCGCACCTCGCCGTTGACGTGCTTCTGGGTGTCGGCGATGAACGCGTCCAGCGAGTGCTTGAGCGGCGAGAACCACAGCCCGTCGTAGGCGAGCTCGGCCCAGCGCTGGTCGACGCTCTTCTTGAACCGGGCCACGTCGCGCTCGACGGTGACGGCCTCCAGCTCCTGGTGAGCGGTGATCAACGCGATCGCGCCCGGAGCCTCGTACACCTCGCGGCTCTTGATCCCGACCAGCCGGTCCTCGACCATGTCGAGCCGGCCGACGCCCTGTGCACCGGCACGCCGGTTGAGCTCGGCGACGGCCTGGAACGGCGTCACGGTCTCGCCGTCGATCGCGACCGGGACGCCGCCGTCGAACGTGATCACGACCTCGTCGGCGTCGCGCGGCTCGGCCGGGTTCGCGGTGTACGAGTACACGTCCTCGATCGGGCCGTTCCAGATGTCCTCCAGGAAGCCCGTCTCGACGGCGCGACCCCACAGGTTCTGGTCGATCGAGTACGGCGACTTGGCCGTCACGTCGATCGGCAGGCCCTTCTCCTCCGCGTACGCGATGGCCTTGTCCCTGGTCCAGGCGAAGTCGCGGGCCGGTGCGACCACCTTGAGGTCAGGCGCGAGCGCGCCCAGGCCGACCTCGAACCGCACCTGGTCGTTGCCCTTGCCGGTGCAGCCGTGCGAGACGATCGTGCCGCCGTGCTTGCGCGCCGCGGCGACGAGGTGCTTGACGATCAGCGGCCGGGACAGCGCGGAGACCAGCGGGTAGCGGTCCATGTAGAGCGCGTTGGCGCGGATCGCCGGCAGGCAGTAGTCGGCCGCGAACTCGTCGCGGGCGTCGACCACCTCGGACTCGACCGCGCCGCAGTCGATCGCCCGCTGGCGGATGACGGCCATGTCCTCGCCGCCCTGGCCGACGTCGACCGCGACCGCGATCACCTCGGCACCGGTCTTCTCGGCGAGGTAAGGAATGGCGACGGAGGTGTCGAGGCCTCCGGAATATGCGAGGACGACGCGCTCGGTCATCAGTTGCTCCCTTCGAGTGTTTCTCCGGCCCAGCCGGAAAGCTTGTCGGCCAGGGCGGCGCCGCCCATGGCGTCGCGGGACACGACGAGGATGGTGTCGTCGCCGGCGATCGTGCCGACGACCTCGGGCAGCCCGGTGCGGTCCAGCGCGCTGGCCAGGAACTGCGCGGCGCCCGGCGGGGTGCGCAGCACGGCGATGTTGCCGCTCGCGTCGACACCGGTGAGCAGCTCGCGGAGCAGCCGGATCAGCTTGGCCGAGGCGGCCTCGGCGTCGCGCAGCGGCCGGTGGCCGTCCTCCGGGATCACGTAGACCGCGGGACCGTCGGCGCCGCGCACCTTGACCGCGCGCAGCTCCTCGAGATCCCGGGAGAGGGTCGCCTGCGTGACGACGAGGCCGTCGCCGGCGAGCAGCTCGGCCAGCTCGGTCTGCGACCGGATCTCCTTGGCCCGGATCAGCTCGACGATCCTGGCGTGCCGAGCAGCACGGGTGACCGGCGCTGTCATTCCGACTCACCGACCAGGAAGGCGAGCAGTGCCTTCTGGGCGTGCAGCCGGTTCTCGGCCTGGTCCAGCACCGCGCTCTGCTTGCCGTCGAGCACGTCGTCGGTGATCTCGTGGCCGCGGTGTGCGGGCAGGCAGTGCAGCACGACCGCGTGGGTCGCGGCCTCGGCGACCAGCCCGGCGTCTATCCGGTACGGCAGGAACGGCGTGACCCGGTCGTACCCGTCGGCCTCCTGGCCCATCGAGGTCCAGGTGTCGGTGGCGATCACGTCGGCGCCCCGGACCGCGACGTACGGGTCGCTTATGGTCCGCACCGAACCGCCGGTGGCCGCCGCGATCTGGGTCGCCTTCTCCAGGATCGCCGGGTCGGGCGCGTGCGCCTCCGGACCGGAGATCCGCACGTGCATGCCGGCGGTGGCACCGGCCAGGAGGTAGGAGTGCGCCATGTTGTTGCCGGCGTCGCCCACGTAGGTCAGCACCCGGCCCTGCGTCCCGCCGCAGCGCTCGCGCACTGTCAGCAGGTCGGCGAGGAGCTGGCAGGGGTGGAAGCCGTCGGTGAGCGCGTTGACCACGGGCACCGTCGAGCCGGACGCGATCTCGGCGAGGTGGCTGTCGGCGAACGTCCGCACGACGATCGCGGAGACGTAGCGGGACAGCACCCGGCCGGTGTCGGCCGCGGTCTCGCCGCGCCCGGAGTGGGTGCCGCCGCTGTCGACCACGATCGGGTTGCCGCCCAGCTCGGCGATCCCGGCCGCGAACGACACCCGGGTGCGCAGGCTCTGCTTGTCGAACAGCACGGCCACCGAGCGCGGCCCCTCCAGCGTCCGGTACTTGAAGCGGTCGGCCTTCATGGCGGCGGCCAGGTCCAGCACGGCGGACTGCTCGGCCGGCGTCAGGTCGTCGTCACGCAGGAAATGCCGGGGTTTCATTCCCGTGCCTCGCTTTGCTCGGCCCGGGATGAACCCCCAGGGACTGAGTTGGCCGCGCTCGCTTCGCTCGCTGGTGTGAGCACCTTGGCTAGGGCCGCCACGAATGCGTCGGCTTGGTCGGCGGTCAGGATCAGGGGTGGCGCCAGCCGGATCACGCCGGGCTGCACGGGGTTGACCAGGAAGCCCGCGTCCCGCAGGCGGCCGGCGAGGTCGCCCGAGACCGGCTCGGTGAGCACGATGCCGAGCAGCAGGCCGGCGCCGCGCACCTCGCCGACCAGGGGGTGGCCGATGCCTTCGATGCCGCGGCGCAGCCGTTCGCCGACCCGCTTGACGGAGTCGAGCAGGCCCTCGTTGGCGATCGTGCCGATCACGGCGAGGGCGGCGGCGCAGCTCACGGGGTTGCCGCCGAACGTCGTGCCGTGCAGGCCCGGCGCGAGCAGCTCGCCGGCCTGGCCGAACGCGACGCACGCGCCGATCGGCAGCCCGCCGCCGAGGCCCTTGGCCAGCGTGATGACGTCGGGCTCGACGCCGTCGGCCTGGTGCGCGAACCAGTGCCCGGTGCGGCCGATGCCGGTCTGCACCTCGTCGAGCACCAGCAGCGCGCCGTGCTTGGCGGTGATCTCGCGGGCGGCGGCGAGGTAGCCGGGCGGCGGGACGACCACGCCGTTCTCGCCCTGGATCGGCTCCAGGATGACCATCGCGGTGTCGCTCGTGACGGCGGCGGCCAGCGCGGCGGCGTCGCCGAAGGGCACGTGGGTGACCTCGCCGGGCAGCGGGCGGAACGGGTCGACCTTGGCGGGCTGCCCGGTCAGCGCGAGCGCGCCCATCGTGCGGCCGTGGAAGCCGCCGTGGGTGGCGACCACGTGGTCACGGCCGGTCAACCGGGAGAGCTTGAACGCGGCCTCGTTGGCCTCGGCGCCCGAGTTGGCGAAGAACACCCGGCCGGGGCGGCCGGCCAGCGCGAGCAGCAGCTCGGCCAGCGCGACCGGCGGCTCGGCGACATAGAGGTTGGAGACGTGGCCGAGCGTGCCGACCTGGCGGGTGACGGCCTCGACGACGGCCGGGTGGGCGTGGCCGAGCGCGTTGACCGCGATGCCGCCCAGCATGTCGACATAGGACTTGCCGGCCTCGTCGGTGAGGACCGCCCCGTTGCCGCGCACCAGGGCCAGCGGCGGCGTGCCGTAGTTGTCCATCATGGACCGCTGCCAGCGGTCGACGAGCGTCATGACGCGTTCACCACCATGGTTCCGAAACCCTCCGACGTGAACACTTCGAGCAAAGTGGAGTGGGCGACGCGGCCGTCGACCACGTGCGCGGCGGGCACACCGCCGCGCACCGCGCGCAGGCACGCCTCCATCTTCGGCACCATGCCCGCGGCGAGGCTCGGGAGCAGGCGTTCGAGGTCGGTGGCGGTGATCTGGGAGACGAGGCTGGCCGTGTCGGGCCAGTCGGCGTAGAGGCCGGGCACGTCGGTGAGCACGACCAGCTTGCGGGCCTCCAGCGCGACGGCCAGGGCGGCCGCGGCGGTGTCGGCGTTGAGGTTGTGCAGCACGCCGTCGGCGTCCGGCGCGACCGTCGAGATGACCGGGATCCGGCCGGCGGCGATCAGGTCGTCGACGGCCGAGGTGTGCACGCTGGCCACGTCGCCGACCTGGCCGACGTCGACGGGCTGCCCGTCGACGAACGCGGGCCGGCGCACAGCGGTGAACAGCCGGGCGTCCTCGCCGGAGAGCCCGACGGCGAACGGGCCGTGCTCGTTGATCAGCCCGACCAGCTCGCGGCCGACCTGGCCGACCAGCACCATCCGCACGACGTCCATCGCCTCGGGCGTGGTGACCCGCAGGCCGCCGCGGAACTCGGTGACGATGCCGAGGCGCTTGAGCATCGCGGAGATCTGCGGGCCGCCGCCGTGCACGACGACCGGCTTCAGGCCGGCGTACCGCAGGAAGACCATGTCGGCCGCGAACGCGCGCTGCAGCTCGGGGTCGACCATCGCGTTGCCGCCGTACTTGACCACGACGGTCGCGCCGTTGAACCGGGCCAGCCACGGCAACGCCTCGATCAGCGTGGCCGCCTTGCTCTGCGCGACGCTCAGGTCGCGGGAGAGGGAGGCGGTCATGTCGAGTACGCCGAGTTCTCGTGGACGTAGCCGTGCGACAGGTCGTTGGTCCAGATGGTGGCCTTGTCGGCGCCGGCGTGCAGCTCGACGTGCACGGTCACGTCGCGGCCGGACAGGTCCACCTTGGAGCGGTCCTCGGCGGCGGCGCCGGCGCGGCAGACCCAGACCCCGTTGACCGCCACGTCGAGCTGGTCCGACTCGAACTCCGCCGCCGTGGTGCCGACGGCCGCCAGGATCCGGCCCCAGTTCGGGTCGTTGCCGAACAGCGCGGTCTTGACCAGGTTGTTGCGGGCCACGCTGCGGCCGACCTCGACCGCGTCGTCCTCGGAGGCCGCGCCGGTCACCTGGATCGCGACCTTCTTGGTCGCGCCCTCGGCGTCGTCGACGAGCTGCACGCACAGGTCCTGGCACGCCTCGGCGACCGCGGCGGACAGCTCGGCGGTCGACGGCGAGACCCCGGAGGCGCCGCTGGCCAGCAGCAGCACCGTGTCGTTGGTGGACATGCAGCCGTCGGAGTCGACCCGGTCGAAGGTGACCCGCGTCGCCGCCCGCAGCGCCACGTCGAGCGTCCGGGCGTCGGCGACCGCGTCGGTGGTCAGCACGCAGAGCATGGTGGCCATTCCCGGTGCGAGCATGCCGGCGCCCTTGGCCATGCCGCCGACGGTCCAGCCGTCCCGGTTGACCACTGTGGACTTGGGCTTGGTGTCGGTCGTCATGATGGCGCGCGCGGCGGCGTCCCCACCGTCGCGGTCCAGCGCGTCGACCGCCGCGGTCACGCCCGGCAGCAGCTTGTCCATCGGCAGCCGCTCGCCGATCAGCCCGGTGGAGCAGACCGCGACGTCACCCGCACCCGTGCCGAGCGCCTCGGCGACGTGCTCGGCCGTGGCGTGGGTGTCCTGGAAGCCGAGCGTGCCGGTGCAGGCGTTGGCGCCGCCGGAGTTGAGCACGACCGCGCGCACCAATCCCCCGCGGATGACCTGCTCGCTCCAGAGCACCGGCGCGGCTTTGATGCGGTTGGCGGTGAACACGCCGGCCACGGCGGTCGAGGGACCGTCGTTGACGACGAGCGCGACGTCGGGGTTGCCACTGGGCTTGAGCCCGGCGGTCACACCGGAAGCACGAAAACCCCGGGGCGTCGTGACGCTCATGGCATGACTCCGAACGCGGACAGGCCGGTGGTCTCCGGCAGGCCGAGCATGAGGTTGGCGCACTGCACGGCCTGGCCGGCGGCGCCCTTGCCGAGGTTGTCGAGCGCGCTGACCACGATCACCCGGCCCGAGTCGCGGTCGACGGTGGCCTGCAGGTGGCAGGCGTTGGAGCCGAGGGTGGCCGCGGTGCGCGGGAACGTGCCGGCGGGGAGGACCTTCACGAACGGTTCACCGGCGTACGCCGCGGCGAGCACGTCAGCCGCATCGGCCGTGCCGGTCGGCCGGGCGGTGACGGAGGCCAGGATGCCGCGCGGCATCGGCGCCAGCAAGGGGGTCAGCGACAGCGAGCGCGCGCCGCTGGCCTGCTTGATCTCGGGCACGTGCTGGTGCGCGCCGGTCTTGTAGGTGGACAGGTCGCCCATCACCTCGGTGGCCAGCAGGTGCGGCTTGGCCGCGCGGCCGGCCCCGCTGGTGCCGGACGCGGCCACCACGACCACGTCGTCGGCCTCGACGACGCCGGCCGCGATCAGCGGCGCGAGCGCCAGGGTGATCGTCGCGGCGTAGCAGCCGGTGTTGGCGACCCGCCCGGCCTCGGCGATGGCGGCGCGCTGGCCGGGTAGCTCGGGCAGCCCGTAGGTCCAGGCGCCGGCGTGCGGCCCGCCGTAGTAGCTCTCCCACGCCGCGGCGTCGGTCAGGCGGTGGTCGGCGCCGAGGTCGACGACCTTGACCGACCCGGGCAGTTGGGCGGCGATGGCCGCCGACTCGCCGTGCGGCAGGGCCAGGAACACCAGGTCCGCGTCGGCCAGCGCCGCGGGGTCGGTGGCGGACAGCGTGAGGTCGAGGCCGGCGAGCTGCGGGTGTACGGCCGACAAAGCGGCGCCGGCCTGGCTGTGCGCGGTGGCGGCGACGAGGTCGAGCTCGGGGTGCCCGGCGATCAGGCGGACGAGCTCGCCGCCCGCGTACCCGCTCGCCCCGGCCACCGCGACCCGGATGCCCATGTGCACCTCCGCATGTCTATGCGAAGAACGCTATCAGCATGCGCTCGGCCACCGCAAGATCATGCAGTCGGGTGTATGACCAATCACGCGTTCGGGCGACGGCGCCGGATGAGGAGGCCGGCCAGCGCGATGGTCGCGGCTCCGGAGACCCAGGCGCCCGCATTGTGCATCGGCATCCGGTATGCGAGGCGCACGGTATGGGTTCCTTCCGGCACCGCGACCGCCACCAGCCCGTTGTCGGCCGGCAGCAACGCGGCCGGCTGACCGTCGACGGTCGCGACCCACCCGTGCTGGAGCGCGTCGGCCACCACCAGGTAGCCGGCGCCGCGGGCGTCGACCCGGGCCGCCAGGTCGTCGGTGCCGTCCCCGGTCACGGTGATCGTGGCCGGCTCGCCTGTGGGTGCCACGGGCGGTGCGCCGTCGAGCACCACCTCGTCCGGGGGCAGCGCGCCGGTTGCCAGGACGGACACTCGGGACTCGGCGTCGGAATCAGCGTGGACCGCGCTCGCCCACCGGAACCGGGGCAGCGCGGTGGTCCGATCCCAGACGACGGAGCTGCCGGTGTACGCGACCGCCAGCCCGTCGTCGGCCGCGAGCACGGTCGACACCGCCGGCCGCCCGCCGTCGCCGGCGGCCACGAGCGGCGCTCCGCTGACGGTGATCAGCGCGGTGAGCCGCGTACCCGCCGGGATGTTCTCGCCGTCCACCACCACGTACGCCGGAGTGCCCTTCCCGCCCTTGGGACCCACCCTGCTGCCCTTGGCCAGCTCGGCGCCGCCACGCGCGTCGCGGACGCTGACCTCGATTCGGGTGGCGGCCCTGATCCCCGTCGGCGGGATGAGCCCGATGCCCCGGATCGGCCCGCGAACCCGCAGCGGCACGCTCCACGACCGGCCGGGCTCCACCGTGACCGTCGACCCGTCACCTTTGGCGACGGCCTCGGGCCCGAACGGCTTGTCCCACGGCGCGGTGACGAAGTAGCGCACGGCGAGCCGGTCGAGCACCGGGCTGCGCACGAGCTCGGGCGTCGGCGGCAGGCGCAACAAGGTGGAGCCGAACAGCTCGCCGGGCAACCCTTGCACGGTCTGCGCGAACCGCTGCTCGAAGAAGGTCTCCCCGGTCAGGGAGCGCAACTTGGCCGCACTGTCGGCGCCGGCATACATCCCACCGTCCGCGGCCGCGAACCGCTCGTGCCCAAGGTTGGCGGCCAGGTAGCGGTGCACGTCGGTCTGCGCATACCAGCTATCGCGATCGACCCGCGGCCAGTAGCCGTAGACAGTGACCAACGCCTGACCCAACACCAGCAGAGGCAGCACAGCAGCGACCAGCTCCCGCCGCCGCGACATCACGAAAACAGCGACCGCGGCCAGACCACCGATCACCAAAACGGCCACGCACTGAATCGCGAACCGGCGCGAACCGACCATGCCGCCCGAACCGCTGACCACAAACCAGCCAGCCAACATGGTCAGCGTAAGCACTCCGACGGTCAGTGCCCATCGGCCCGGCGCGGCCCGGCCGCGCGGCGGTGATATCAGGAAGACGGTGAAGGCGGCGAGGGCGGCGATCGTCAGTCCGGCCAGGCATTGGAGCGCGAACTGGCGTGGGCTCGCCGTGCTGTCCGGAGCGGTGACCGCCCGCCAGCCGGCGAACGTCGTCAGGCCGAGTGCGAGCAGACCCGCCGCGCTTACGCCCACTGCCCACCGGCGGGACCGGCCATGCGGCGCGGTCCAGCCGCGCAGGGCAACCTCGAAGCCGATCGCGACCAGGGTCGCGATCAGGAAGCCGAGGACGCCGCGGGCCCGGCCGACGAAGTTGTCGGCGAACAGTGCCGGCAGCTTCTGCAGCGCGGTCAGCGGCGGGCCGCCGGCGTACAACAGCACCAGCCAGGCGGCGGTCGCTGACACCAGGTAGCTCCAGACGCCGCGTGGCAGGAATGCGCGGGCCGGGCCCGGCAGCGCTACCGCGAGCAGGAACAGCACCAGGGCGGCCGCGCCGACGTAGGCGAACGCCTCGACCACGTTGTCGTCGCCCAACAGGGCGAACTCGTTGGCGTGGCCCAGCGACCACGGCGCCCACGACGTGACCAGGCCGGCCGGGTCGAGGTGGTCCGCGCCGGTCTGGGCGCGGTTGGTCAGCTTCGCGTGTGACATCGCGGTCAGGAACGGGACGAGTTGGATCGCGGTGATCGCGACCGCGCCGACCAGCGCGGCGGCGCCGGCCAGGATCGGGGCCACCGGGCGGCCACGGGCGGTCGCGCGGACCACCAGGTAGCCGCCGGCCGTGAGGATCGTGTAGCCCGTCAGCGCCGGGAAGCCGCCGAACAGCATCGCGGCCAGCGCCGCCGCGAGGAGGGCGCCGTCGCGGACGCGGCGGTCCGTGGCCAGGCGTTCGGCGGCCCAGAAGACCAGCGGGATGAACGCGGCGACCCGGGTCTGCGGCCAGTTCGTCCAACTGATCATGAAGCCGCTCGCCGTGAACGCGAGGCCGCCCAGCAGGGCCGACGCCCGGCCGAGATTGAGCCGGCGGAGGAAGAGGTACGTGCCGCCGGCGGCAACCAGGATCTCCAGCAGCTTCACGTAAGCGGGCGCAAGCTCGGCCGGCAGCACGTACCACGGCAGCGTCAGTGGCGACAGCGTCGCCCAGTTGGGCACCGCGCCGAGTGCGCCGCCGCCGCCCACGTACGGGTTCCACGCCGTCAGTCGGCCCTGTTTGAGCTCGTCCGCGAACAGCTGCGTGTTGGGCAGCCCCGACGCGACGATGTCGTTGGCGATCTTGTTCTCGACGTGTCCGGTGGCCAGGCCGGCGCTGCTGTAGGGGTTCTTCGAGACCAGCAGGTCCGTCTGCGCGAACGTGGTCAGCCCCAGCAGTGGGGTGCCGATGCCGACGAGTGCGAAGAGCACGACCGCGGCCAGCGCGACCCGGTCGGGCCAGGTGTGCCGCGGCGGTGCCGGACGGTCGACGTCGCGGGTCAGCGCGTCCGGGCGCAGGGAAGCCACACCGGTCTAACGCCGCCTGGGCTACCAGGCCACGACCCGCAGCGCCGACTCGACGCCGGTCGGCGTGGTCTCCGCGGTCAGCTTCGTCAGCTCCGCCGTCCACGCCGCCTTCTCGACCTTGCTCAGGTGCGAGCGGACCACCCAGACCGCCGCGCCCTCGCCGGCCAGCCCGGTCGCCGTCACGACCCCGGTGTGGATCGCGGCCGCGGTGCGCCCGGTCGACAGCACGATCCGGGGATCCGGGTACGTCGGTTGCCAGCCCACCGCGCTCCCCCGGTCCCGCCGGTAGCCGGGCTGGGCCGGCCAGTAGAACGCGAAGCCGTACGACGCCGCCCCGCTGACCAGGACGACGTCGCCGGGCCGGCGATGCGCCCACACATAGGCGACCGGCCGGCGGGTGTTCTCCGAGGTCGCCGGGACGCGCACGCCGAGCGCCGCGTCCGCGCCGTCGAAGCGGAACCACTCCGCGGCCCGGTACGCGTAGCCGCCGAGGAGCACGACGGCCAGCGCGCCAGCCACCACCGCGCGCCGCCGGGCGAGGAACGTAGCGAGGCCGGCGACGCCGATCGCCGCGAACGCCATCAGCCAGACCAGCAGGAAGTGCGAGGTGCGCACGTCGAGCAGCGGGTACATCCGGGCCACCCCGGCCGCCACCGCCGCGGGCGCCAGCAGCCCGGCCGCGACCGCCGCCGCGGGCCGCCCCAACAGGCCGACCGTGACCACGCCGACCAGCGCCAGCACGAGCAGCAACCCGATGTCCACGCCCACATAGGGCTGCAGGGCGTGCAGCCGGTAGTCCAGGTAGCCGGGCAGCTCCCCGACCGTCGGGAAGAAGCCCTTCCAATAGCGCACCATCGTGGCGCTGTCGCCGCCCCGGGCCAGTCCGAAGTAGACGGCGACGAACACAGCCAGCAATGCCAGCCCCGCGACCGCAGCCTCGACCGCGCGCCGCCACTGCCGGCGGGCCAGCGCCGCGAGGACGAGCCCGCCGACCACACAGCCGCCCACCAGCGTGGCCGTGTGGCTGAGCAGCACACCGACGGTCCCGGCCGCGACGAGCAGGACCAGACGGCGACGGGAGTACGTGGCCTCGACGAATCCGGCCAACGCCAGCAGGACCAGAGCGAGGGCCGCATCGGCCGTGTACTGCTTGAGGTCGTGCCGCACCTGCTGCGCCGGAAGCAACGCGACCAAAGCTCCCGCCAGGAACCCGGCGACCACCCGGTGCGCGCCCGAGGGCCAGGGCAACGCGGCGGCCAGTGCGTACGCGGCCACCACCGAGAGCACGAGAAATCCCAACGGCAGCAGCCGCAGCCAGTCGGGGTCGGGCACGAGCCGCAGCAGCGCGCTCCACCCGATCGGCGTCGAACTGGTCGTCACCGGCAGGTCGCCGATCGGGAACCGGGTCGACGCGGCCACCCACGCCTCGTCGAGCCAGTACGGCAGCCGCACCGCCGTCGGCACGTCGTGGACGACCAAGGTCAGCAGGACCAGCGCCACCGGCCCCAGCAGGACCCGCCACCGACGCGGCGGCGGGTCGTCCACGGGTCGCGGCCGCACCACGACCATGGTCTCGCCTGGCAGGGCCATCCGGCCATTTTGCCGGATTTCAGGCTTATGCGCCCCGGAGTGTCGCCCCGAAACGGTTGGCGGCCTCAGCCACCGCCGCGTCCCGCGCCGCGACCGCCTCCTCGACGGTCAGCGTGCGGTCGGGCGCCCGGAACGTCAGCTTGTAGGCCAGCGACTTGCGCCCCTCGCCGAGCTGCTCCGACGCGTACACGTCGAAGAGCCGCACCGACTCGAGCAGGTCGCCCGCTCCCGCCACGATCGCGGCCTGCACCTCGGCGGCGGGCACGCCCGTGCCGACCACCAGCGCGACGTCGATCAGGGCCGGCGGGAAGCCGGACACCCGCGGCGCCGGGGTCACCGGCGCGGCCGGCAACGCGTCCAGGTCGAGCTCGGCGGCGGCCGTGCGCTTCGGCAGGTCCAGCGCGGCCACCACACCCGGGTGCAGCTCGCCGGCCCAGCCGACCACGACGCCGTCGACCGCGATCTCCGCGCACCGGCCGGGGTGCCAGGGCGCCACGGCCGCGGACCGCACGGTCACCCGCTCGTCCGGGATGCCCGCCGTGTCCAGCACGGTGCGGGCCGCCTCCACCGCGTCGGCCCAGCTCGCCGGGCGGCCACCGCCCCACCAGCCGGCGGACTCCTGCTCGCCGGCCAGCACGACCGCGACGTGCCACGGCTGCTCGGGCACCACCGCGTCCGCGGCCGCGAAGACCGACACGGACGGCCGGTCGTCGACGCCCATCACCGGCGGCGCACCGGCGCCCCGCCCGCGGAACACCACGCCGACCTCGTAGAGCGCCAGGTCGCGAGCGCCTCGGCCGACGTTGCGGCGCAGCGTGGCCAGCAGCGGGGGCAGCAGGGTGGTACGCAGGAAAGGCTCTTCGTCGGAGAGCGGGTTGGCCAGCTTGACGAGGTCGCGCCGCGGGTCGTCGTCGGGGACGCCGAGCGCGTCGAGGGCGGGCGTGCCGACGAACGGGTACGAGAGCACCTCGACGTGCCCGGTCTCGGCGAGCGCGCGGGCCACCGAGCGGCGCCGGCGCTGCGCGTCGGTCAGGCCGCGACCGGCCGGCGCCAGCGGCAGTCGCCCCGGCACCTTGTCGTAGCCGTCGAGCCGGACCACCTCTTCGACCAGGTCGGCCGGGTCGGTCAGGTCGGGCCGCCAGGTCGGCGGCACGGCGCTGATCCGCTCGCCGTTGACGGTGACCGTGCAGCCCACCGCTTCGAGCAGGCCGACCACGCGGGCCGGCTCGTAGGCCACGCCGACCCGCCGGGTGGGCAGGTCCACGGCCATCTCGACCGGGCCGCGCGGGCGGACCGCGTCGAAGTCGAGGATCTCGTCGCCGACGGTGCCACCGCCGTGCGCGGTCATCAACTCGACCGCCCGGCGCAGCGCGACCAGCGGCAGCGCCGGGTCGACGCCGCGCTCCCAACGCTTGGCCGCCTCGCTGAACAGCTTGTGCCGGCGGGCGGTGCGGCCGACCATCACCGGGTCCCAGTGCGCCGCCTCGAAGAGCACGTCGGTGGTGCCCGGGTGCACCTCGCTGGTCTCGCCGCCCATCACCGCGGCCAGCGAGATCGGCCCGGTGTCGTCGCAGATCACCATGTCCTCGGCGTCGAGCGTGCGGGCCACGCCGTCGAGGGTGGTCAGCTTCTCGCCCGGCGCCGCCCGGCGCACCACCAGCGGGCCGCGCAGGCGATCGAGGTCGAACGCGTGCATCGGCTGGCCGAACTCGAGCATCAGGTAGTTGGTGATGTCGACCGGCAGCGAGATCGTGCGGATGCCGGCCTGGGTGAGCCGGCGGACGATGAACGCGGGCGTCACGGCCGTCGGGTCGACGCCGCGGACCGCGCGGGCGGCGAACCGGTCGCAGCCGACCGGGTCGCGCACGTCGACCGGGTACGCCGGCTCCTCGGTGGCGCCCGGAGCGCCGGCCAGGGCCGGGTCGTGGAACGGCACACCGAGTGCCAGCCCCAGTTCGCGGGCGATGCCGCGCACCGACATCGCGTACCCCCGGTCGGGAGTGATCTCGACCTCGACCACGACGTCGTCGAGCCCGACCACGGGCCGCGCGTCCTGCCCGGGCCGCTCCGCGGTGTCCGGCGGCAGCACGATGATGCCGGCGTGGTCCTCGCCGAGCCCCAGCTCGCGCGCCGAGGTGATCATGCCGGCCGACATGTGGCCGTAGGTCTTGCGCGCGCCGATCTCAAAACCCCCGGGCAGCACGCCACCGGGCAGGATCACCACGACCAGGTCGCCGGGCGCGAAGTTGCTGGCGCCGCAGACGATCTCCTGCGGCGCTCCCGTGCCGTTGGCGTCACCGACGTCGACCGTGCAGAACCGGATCGGCTTCTTGAAGCCGGTCAGCTCCTCGACGGTCAGCACGCGACCGACGACCAGCGGACCGTTCACGGTCGCCCGGAGGTCCACGATGGAGTCGACCTCGATGCCGAGGCCGACCAGCGCCGCTTCGAGTGCCTCCGCGGAGAGGTCGGCCGGCAGGTCGACGTGCTCGCGCAGCCAGGACAGTCCGACCCGCATCTACAGCTCCATCCCGAAAGCGCGCGTGAAGCGCACGTCACCCTCGACCATGTCGCGCATGTCGCTGATCCCGTGGCGGAACATCAGCGAGCGCTCGATGCCCATCCCGAACGCGAAACCGCTGAACTCCTCGGGGTCGATGCCGCAGGCGCGCAGCACCCGCGGGTTGACCATGCCGCAGCCGCCCCACTCGACCCACTGTGGACCGTCGCGGTGCTGCGGGAACCAGATGTCGAACTCCGCGGACGGCTCGGTGAACGGAAAGTAGTGCGGCCGGAACCGGGTGCGCGCGTCCGGACCGAACATCGCCCGGGCGAAGTGGTCGAGCGTGCCGCGCAGGTGGGCCATCGTGATGCCGCGGTCGACGACCAGACCCTCCACCTGGTGGAAGACCGGCGTGTGGGTGGCGTCGAGCTCGTCGGTGCGGTAGACCCGGCCGGGCGCGATCACGTAGATCGGCGGCGTGCGGGTCAGCATCGCCCGCGCCTGCACGGGGCTCGTGTGGGTCCGCAGCACCAGGCCGCTGCCCTCGGGAGCGATGTGGAACGTGTCCATCAAACCGCGCGCCGGATGGTCCGGCGGGATGTTGAGCGCGTCGAAGTTGGTCCACTCCAGCTCGGCCTCGGGACCCTCGGCGATCTCGTAGCCCATGCCGACGAACAGGTCGCCGATGCGTTCCATCAGCGTGCTCAGCGGGTGCCGGGCGCCGCGCGGGCGGCGGTCCCAGGGCAGCGTGACGTCGACCCGCTCCTCGGCGAGGACCCGCTGCTCCTGCTCGGCGGCGAGCGCCGCCGACCGGGCGTCGAACAGGTCCTGGATCTGCCGCCGGGCTTCGTTGACCCGCTTGCCGGCGTCGGACTTGGCGGCGGGCGGCAGGGCGCCGATCTCGCGCCGGGCCAGCGACACCGGCGCCTTGTCGCCCAGGTGCAGGTGGCGCAGCTGGGTCAGGGCGTCCGGGTCGGCCGCGCCGGCGAACGCCTTGTCGGCCTCGGCGACCGCGGCATCGAGCGCGGCGGGGTCGAGGTAGGCGACCTGCTTCGGGTCGTACGGGTCGTTGCGGTACGTCATGACTCTCCCTCGGCGGGACAACCTCGCAAGTCTACGGTCGGGCTGCTTCCGGGCGGCGCAGGGCTCGGGCGCTCGCGTAGAGGCAGACGGCGGCCGCCGCGGCCAGGTTGAGGCTCTCCGCGCGGCCGTGCAGCGGCACCCGCACCCGCCGGTCGGCGGCGGCCAGCAACGCGTCCGGAAGGCCGTGCGCCTCGGAGCCGAACAGCCAGGCGGTGGGTCGGGCGAGGCCGCCGGTGTCGGCGAGGTCGTCGAGGTCGGTGTCGCCGTAGCCGGTGGCGGCGAGCACGGTCAGGCCATTTTCTTTGAGCTGTTGGACAGCGGCGAGGGCGTCGCCGTCGCGGACCAGGTCCGTGTGGAAGACGCTGCCCGCGCTGGCCCGGACACATTTCCCGTTGTACGGGTCGACGGCGTCACCGGCGAAGACCACGGCTCCGGCGCCGGCCGCGTCGGCGGTGCGCAGGATCGTCCCGGCGTTGCCGGGGTCGCGGATCTCGGCCAGCACGGCGACGAGCCGTGGCTTCTTGGCGAGTGCGTCGGGCAGCCGTACACCCTGTTGGTGGCAGACCGCGACCAGCCCTTGTGGCGCGACGGTCTCGGCCAGCGCGGCGATCGCGCCGTCGGTGACGAGGGTGGCGTCCCGGGTCAGCTCTGGATGCCGTTGTTCGGCGTCGGCTGTCGCGAACAGTTCCTTGACCGCCTGCGCGGCGATGGCCTCGCGGACCGCCTGCGGGCCCTCGGCCAGGAACAGGCTGGTTTCGTCGCGGTCGCGGCGGCGGTGCAGGCGGCGGGCAGCAATGACCCGGGGCGTCCGTTCGGTGAACGGAGCTACCCCGGGTCGCTGTTCGTGCGACAAGCCGCTCAGGCGGCCTTGCTCGCGCCGGTGCCCTCGGCCGCGACGGCGGCCTTGGCGACCTCGACGATCGCCGCGAAGGCGGCCTCGTCGTGCACGGCCAGGTCGGCCAGGATCTTGCGGTCGACCTCGATCCCGGACAGCTTGAGGCCCTGGATCAGCCGGTTGTAGGTCATGCCGTTCGCGCGGGCCGCGGCGTTGATCCGGGTGATCCACAGCTGGCGGAAGTCACCCTTGCGGTCGCGGCGGTCGCGGTAGGCGTACTGCATCGAGTGCAGCACCTGCTCCTTGGCCTTGCGGTACAGGCGGGAGCGCTGGCCGCGGTAGCCACTCGCGGTCTCGAGCAATGTGCGGCGCTTCTTCTGGGCGTTGGCTGCCCGCTTGACGCGTGCCATCGAGTGTTCTCCTTCGGTCGGTGGCGCGCGTCAGCGCCCGAGCAGCTTCTTGATGCGCTTGGTGTCGGCCTTCGAAACTTCTTCGGTGCCGGACAGCCGACGGGTACGGGTCGAGGACTTGCCCTCGAGCTTGTGCCGCTTGCCGGCGGGCTCGTGCACGATCTTGCCGCCGCCGGTGACGCGGACGCGCTTGCCCGTGCCGGTGTGGCTCTTCATCTTCGGCATCTTGTTACGTCTTCTCCCCTGTCACTCGCCGGAATTTCCGGCGGGCCCGACCGTGGTGGCCGGTGACGCCTCGACGTCCTCCGGACGCGGCTCGCGCGTCGGGGTCGCCTTGGTGTTCGCGGCCACAGCTGCGGCCTTGGTGGCCCGGTGCGGGGCCAACACCATGATCATGTTGCGGCCGTCCTGCTTAGGAGCGGCTTCGACATATCCCAGCTCCGAGATCTCCGACTCGAGCCGGCGCAGCAGGCGGTAGCCCAGCTCCGGACGGCTCTGCTCGCGACCACGGAACATGATCGTCACTTTGACCTTGTCTCCGGCCTTGAGGAACCGCACCACGTGACCCTTCTTGGTCTCGTAGTCGTGCGGGTCGATCTTCGGACGGAGCTTCATTTCCTTGATGACCGTCTGTTGCTGGTTACGCCGTGCTTCGCGAGCCTTCAGTGCGCTCTCGTACTTGAACTTGCCGAAGTCCATGAGCTTGCACACCGGCGGGCGCGCCATCGGCGCAACCTCGACCAGGTCCAGGTCTACATCCGCCGCCAGCTGAAGTGCACGCTCGAGCGGGACGATGCCCACCTGCTCGCCTTCAGGACCGACCAGTCGGACCTCTCGTGCCCGGATCTGCTCGTTGACGCGTGGTTCGACGCTGATGAGGCCTCCTCTGTTGCCTGTCTGGCTGCGGTCGCAGCCGTTGTCGGTGCCAACCGAGGAGAAGCAGAAGGCCCCGGCGCATGCCAGGGCCCGCTCGACCGGTCGGCACGCGCGCGAACGCGTGCACTCTCCGGACGGGAGCCCACGTGGGCTCACCTTCCGGCGACCGGAACCCGGCTCTCTCGCAGTTTCCGAGGCGCGGGTGGGAGCAGGCGCTCCGCTTCACCGCCGCTCTCGTGTTTGCGCACGCAAGCGGCATGGTCGACGGCAACAAGACTACCAGCCCGGACGCGAACCCGCGAAACGGGCACACCTCTGCCCACCGGAGTGGAAGTTGTGAAGCTCTGTGGCGGATCGTGTGCAGGGCCGACACGGAGCGCTGTCCCGATCCTACGGTCGCTGCTGTGGAGAGCGTCGACGTGCTGGTGGTGGGTGCGGGGCTGGCGGGGTTGCACACCGCGCGGCGGGTCGCGGAGCGCGGGCTGGCCGTGCTGGTGGTCGACCGGCGGGCGTCGCTGTCGACCGGCATCCGGACCACCGGGATCTTCGTGCGGCGCACGCTCGACGACTTCGACGTGCCGGACCACCTGCTCGGGCCCGGTGTCCGGGATGTGCTGCTCTATCCCCCGTCGCGCCGGTCGCCGGTGCGACTCGTCAGCGACCGCGACGAGTACCGGGTCGCCGACATGGCCGGCGTCTATGCCCACGCGCGGCGGTCGGCGGAGGCCGCGGGTGCGACGGTCCGCCTCGGCGTGCGGTTCGCCGGCCTCGACGCGGGGCTCGCCCGGTTCGCCGGCGCCGAGCCCTTGGCGGTGCGGTTCGTCGTCGGGGCCGACGGGGCGCGGTCCCGGGTGGCTCGGGAGCTCGGGCTCGACGTCAACCGACGGCTGCTCGTCGGCGCGGAGCTGGTTCATCCGATCGCGCCCGGTGGCGGGCCGCCGGCGTTCCACTGCGTGCTCGATCCCCGGGTCGCGCCCGGGTATCTGGGTTGGGTCATCGACGACGGGCGGCACGCCCACGTCGGGGTCGCGGGCTATCCGGCGGCCATGCGGGTCGGTGTCCGGCATCTGCTCGACCGGTTCGCCGCCGACGCGCCCGGGGTCGCGGCCGTCGCCGGGCCGGTCGAGCGGCGCGGTGGGCCCATCCCGGTCGGCGGCGTGCTGCGGCGGCTGGCGTGTCCGCGCGGGCTGCTGGTCGGCGACGCCGCGGGTGCGGTCTCGCCGTTGACCGCCGGTGGGCTCGACCCCTGCCTGCGGATGTCCGATCTGGCCGCCGGGGTCGTCGTCGAGTTCCTGCGGACGGGCGACGAGCGCGTGCTGCGCCGGTACGACGGTGGCGCGTTGCGTTCCCGGTTCCGCGGTCGGCTGTTGCTGCGGCGGGCGTTCGCCGGCATCCGCTCACCCCTGGTCGCCGAGGCGGCCGTCGCGTCGCTGCGCGGGCGCGCCGGGCGGGCCGCCGCCGCGCGCGTCCTCTTCGGCGACCGGTCCTTTCCGGACGTTGCGCCGACGGGGCGCTCCAGCGCGACCCGGTGGGCAGACGTCCAGCCATAGACCGTCCGCACGCCCATCGCTCCGAGCTACCGGGCTATACCGTGTAGGGACGGAGGTCGATGATGCGTGTGGTTTCCCTGCGGGTTCCGGGCGTCGACTTCCCCGAGGCCGAGTTGGTACTCGGCGCGCGCCCCGTGGAGCAGGTCGACGACGTCGCCGCCCGGGGCGAGTTCTGGCGCTGGCGGGTCGAGCGGCCCGAGACCAACACGCCGGAGGCGTACCTCTGGGGGCTGCGCAGCACCGTGACCGCCCGGGCACTGTGGATGCTGCTGCTGCCGTTCACGCTGATCAACGTGGCCTACTGGGCCCGCCCGACCCGGCCGCGCGGCGTCATGACGTGGCTGGCCGACTCCACCGTCGGCAACCTCTGCCGGGCGCTCGCCCTGACGCTGACCGCGACGCTCACGCTCGGCGTCGCAGGCGTCACCATGGACCTGATCGCCTGGCAGTGCCTCAGCTCCGGCACCGGCTGCGCCGACTCGTGGCCCAAGCCGTTCAACCTGGTCGGCGAGCTGCGGCTGAGTACGTACGACCGGCTCGCCGTCGGGGCCCTCGCGCCGCTGCTGGTCCTCGGCGTGCTCTGGGCGGCGAGCCTGCGGACCTGGCGGCGGTACGAGCGCCGCGCCGAGATCGACCTGCCGCCCGACGAGCTGACCGCCGCGCGCTTCTGGCGGGGCCGCGACTGGGTGCGGCGGCTGCGGGCCGTGCACCTGATCGTCGGGATGGCGATGGTCGACGCGCTGCTGGTCTATCCCATCGCGCGCGTCGACCGGGCCGCCGATCGGGCCTGGTGGGTGGCCGGCGCCCTGCTGCTCGGGTTGCTGGCCGTCGCGCTGCTGGTCGGCGTCGTCGGCTCGCTGGTGCCGCTGCCGGTCGCCATCGCGGAGGTGCGCGCGGTGCGCAACGGCCCGGTCGCCCTGGCATTGCGGCAGCGGCTGGCGGCCGGGGCGCGGCTGCACGATCGGGGCACCGACCGGGTCGAGCGCGGCGTGGCGGCGTTCCGCCGGCGGGCGCACGCGCTCGCGCCGCTGGTCAGCCGGGCCGTGCGGCTCAGCGCCTGGTGCGCGGTGATCGTCACGGCCGCCGGTCTGCTCTACGCGGTCGGGCCGCGCCGGTCGTCGGCGCCGTCGGAGGGTGCGCTGCCCGGCTTCGCGGCCGGGGTCGCCACCCTCTCGGCCGTCCAGGTGGCGCTGCTGGTCGCGCTCGCCCTCGCCACGTTGCCGCTGTGCTGGATCGCCCGGCGCACGGCGCGCCGGCTGGCCTGGCGCGGGTTCGTCGCGCCGGTCATGGCCGCGGTCGCCACGATGCTGGCGGTCGCCGAGACGGCGAGCCTGCTCTACTTCGCCGCGCTGTCGATCGGGCAGCTCGAGACCTCGGACGCCGGGCGGGCCTGGTTGCCGGCACCGCCGTACCCCTATGAATGGGCCGGTCTGGTCTTCACCGTGGGGATGGGCGCGGTCGTGCTCGCGGTCGCGTTCGGGATCGTGCGGTGGAACGTGCTGCTCGGCACCGGGCGGCGGATGACCGACGAGCGCGACCGCGACCTGCGCCGCCGGCGGCCCGACGCCGCCGAGGTGCTCGACCACGCGCACGCCCGCGGCCAACTGCTGGAGTCGATGCCGGCGCTCGCCATGATCGTGTTCGTGCCGATCGCGGCGCTGTCGGTGGTCGGCGTGGTCTACAGCGCGCTGGGCCGCGGGCCGGCCGCGCTGCTGCCCAACCAGAGCACGCTGACCAACCTGGGCGCCTGGTCGATCGGCCTGGCCGCGCTGCTCCTCGTGCTCACCGTCGCTCGGGCGGGCAACACGACGCCGGGCCGGCGCCTGGTCAGCGCGGTCTACGCGATGGCGACGTTCTGGCCACGGGCCGCACACCCGTTCGCCGCGCCGGCGCACGGCCCGCGCGCGGTCGCGGACATCGTGCGGCGGGTGACGACGCTGACGGACCAGGGCGTACCCGTCGTCCTGGCCGGCCACAGCCACGGCAGCGTGCTGGCCGCGATGGCGGTCCGCAACCTGCCGGCGGGCTCCCTGCCGCACATCGCGCTGCTGACCTCGGCGTGCCCGGTCACCCGCCTGATCGAGCCGTTCTTCGCGGCCTTCTTCGACCGCGAGGTGTCGGTGAAGCTGGCGACGGCGTTGACGGACGCGGACGGCACGCGCTGGACCAACCTCTACCGCACGACGGACCCGATCGGCGGCGCGGTCTGCCGCCCGGACACGGCCGACACGCCCCTGGGCGCGGTGGACGAGCTCGCCCCGGACCCGCCGGACCAGTCACTCCGCGACCTGGAACCACAGGTCGGCGGCCACGGCAGCTACCTGCACGACCCGGCCTTCGTCGCCGCACACGACCGCCTGGTCACCACCCTCGCGCACCGCCACGCGGCACCACCACCCCCGCGCCGGCGAACACCGCCGCAAGCGGACGGCGATCGAGCGCGTGACCCTAGATGATCATTTAAGGCCGGTCGACCCTCTACGCCTTGGGCTGTCCCGCTTCGGGTTGTCCAGGGTTGATCATGTGTGCGTGGTCAGCCAGGGATGGTGCGGGTCGAATGATCCGGTGCGGTGGGTCTGCGCGCCACGCCGCCGGACCACCTGATCCCGCACACCTGATCAGGCAGGTGGGGCTGTCCTGATCCGGTGAGGTTCACACGATCATGGCCGGGGCCGGCCCGGAGAACTTAGGCCGGCGCGGCCGCGTCTGCAGACTCGGCTGCGTCACCCGGCGCTCTGGTCGAGGCGGCCAGGAGCTCGCGGAGGGCGCGGACGCCTTCGAGGGCGTACTCCTTGTCCACGATCTGTAGCGCGACGATCGTGACCAGTTCGTCGTCGTGCAGTTCCACGCCGGCGAACGAGACACCGCGCTCGAAGCGGATCGCTCGCACGACGTCCCAGGGGAGGTCGTACGAGCCGATCACGTTGCGGATCCGGATGCCGTGCTCGTCGGCGTCGACGCGCGGGCGCAGGAAGAGCAGGAAGCCCGCCGCGAAGGCGAGGCCCAGGCCGATCATCGCGGTCTGGTCGCCGCGCTGGAAGACCGCTTTGCCCTCGCCCGTCGAGCCGGTCAGGCCGAAGCTGACGATGGTGAAGACGATCACGATCGCGGCGGCCGCGGCGATCGCCGCCTTGCGGGCCCGTTGCGGGCGAAACGTCACCACGGCAACCGAGTCTGCCATATGCCTCAGAGCCGGCAGTTGTGGATGTCGGTGACCAGGATCGCGCGGGCGCCCAGGTCGTACAGCTCATCCATGATCTTGTGGACGTCCGACCGCAGCACCATCGCCTGTACCGCCACCCAGCCCTCGCGGTGCAGTGGGGAGACCGTCGGGGACTCGATGCCCGGCGTCAGGGTGGTCGCCCGATCCAGCAGATCCGCGCGTACGTCGTAGGCGAGCATCACGTAGCGCCGGGCCACCAGCACGCCCTGGAGGCGGCGGATGAGCTGGGCGACCGGCGCCGACGTGACCGAGTCCCGGCCGATCAGCAGCGCCGACGAGGTCAGGATCGGGTCCCCGATCACCGCGAGCCCGGCCTGGCGCAGCGTCGCGCCGGTCTGCACCACGTCGGCGACCACGTCGGCCACGCCGAGGCGGACCGCGTTCTCCACCGCGCCGTCCAGGCGGATGACGGACGCAGTGATGCCCTGCTCGGTCAGGTAGCGGCCGACCACGCCCGGGAACGAAGTGGCCACCCGGCGCCCCTCGATCTCGGCGACCGTCGTGATCGTCGCCGGGTGGGCGGCGAACCGGAAGCTGGCACCCGCGAAGTCCAGGTCGAGCAGTTCGTCGGCCGGGCTGCCGGCGTCGACCAGCAGGTCCCGGCCGGTGATGCCGAGGTCGAGGTCGCCGGAGCCGACGTACGTCGCGATGTCGCGGGGCCGCAGGTAGAAGAACTCGACGTCGTTGGTCTCGTCGCGGCAGACCAGGTCGCGCTCGTCGGTGCGCTGGCGGTAGCCCGCCTCGCGGAGCATCTGGCTGGCCGGTCGGGAAAGGGTGCCTTTGTTAGGAACTGCGATGCGCAGCATGGAAGGAGGACTCCTGTCAGGAAAGAGGTGTGCCGGATCCGGAGCGGGGCTCACAGATGTCGGTACACGTCCTCCAGCTTCAGACCGCTGGCCAGCATCAGCACCTGCGCCTGGTAGAGCAGCTGCGAGATCTCCTCGGCGGCCCGCTCCGGGCCCTCGTGCTCGGCGGCCATCCACGCCTCGGCCGCCTCCTCGACGACCTTCTTGCCGATCGCGTGCACCCCGCGCTCGAGCGCGGCGACGGTGCCCGAGCCCGGCGTGCCGGCCTCGGCCTTCGCCTGCAGCTCGGCGAAGAGCTCCTCGAACGTCTTCACGCAGCCATCCAACCAGGCTGCGGGCCCGGCGCCGAACCCGCCCGGTGCTATTCGACCCGCACCACGTGGTCGTCGGAGCCGCCGTTCACGGTCACCGTCAGCACATAGCTGCCCGGCGCCGGCGTGATTGTGAGTTGCGCCTCACGCTGCGCGGGGCTGCCGCCGGAGAGGGCCAGCTCGCGCCGCACCGGCGCGCCGGCGCCGTCGAGCGGGCGGATCTCCAGCACCGCCGTCGCGGCGAAACCGGCGACGTGGATCTCCAGGCTGTGCACCACCTCGCCGTGCTGCGGGTTGATCAACCAGACGGGTGCGAGGGTGTCGACCGCGGGCGCCCGGCGCAGCAGCGGGCCGGTGCCGACGCGCACACCGTGGAGGCCCTCGATGGCGGTCACCGTCCAGACCAGTTGCTGTGCCGCGATCGCGTCGGGCGGGGTCGCGCCGCCCAGGTCGACGGTCGCCACGTCACCCGTGACGGACACGCCGCGCACCGCGACACCGGCCGGCCAGGCGCTGGCGTAGTCGGGATCGGCCGGCGCGCCGCCGAACATCAGGTCCAGCGCGGCCCGGGCCTGGTCCGCGACCGCGGCGGAGGCCGGCGTGGTCCGGTGGAACTCCCGGACAAGGCGGTCGCGGCCCGGACCGACGTAGTAGACCGCGAGCAGCGGCCCAGCCGGCGCGCTCGACGACGGGGCAGACGCCGAAGGAGGGGCCACCGGCGGCAGGGCTTCGCGTCCGACGGGCTCGATCAACACGAACACCGCGACGGCGGCCGCGGCCACGGCCAGGCCGCCGCCGAGCCAGACCCGGACGGCGCCACGGGTACGCGACCGCCGGGTCCGTGACCGGATCACGGCCAGCGCGTCCGGCGAGACCTCCACCGTGGACGCCTCGGCCTCCAGCGCCCGCCGGATCGTCTCCTCCGGGGTCATGACATGCGCTCCAGGATCGGGCGCAGGGCGGCGACCGCCCGCGCGGCATGGCTCTTGACCGCTCCGCGGCTGACACCCATCGCCTCGGCGATCTCCGCCTCGGACAGGTCGGCGTAATAGCGCAGCACGATCGCCTCCCGCTGGCGGGCCGGCAGCCGGCGGATCGCGGCCACGACCGCGGCCTGGGTGAGCAGGTCGAGCGCGCCGGCCTCGGCACTCGGGGCGGCCGGCGGCGGCCCGCTGGCCGCGAGATGGGCGTCGACCACGCGACGGTGCCGCAACGCCGACCGGCAGCCGTTGACCACCGCCACCCGCAGGTAGGCCAGCGCCTTGTCGGGGTCGCGGAGCTTGTGCCAGTTGGCGTGCAGCCGGACGTACGCGTCCTGGACGATCTCCTCGGCCGCGCCCCGCTCGTGCAGCAGCAGGCTGGCCAGCCGGACCATCGGGCGGTAGTGCGCGCCGAAGAGATGGGTGACCGCCGCGTCGGCGTCCCACTCGATCTGCGCTCGGTCCGCCATGACCCTCCCGGGACGTGGCATCGTCAGCTCGGCTGGCACGCCACGATGACGCACCACAGGCCCATCCGGTTTACCGCCGGTCCGGAACACACGCCATGGGTCGAATGTCCAAATTCCCGACCAGTGTGATAGGGAACTCGATGGACGTACACCAACCTTTCTCTAAGCTGTCCCACATGTCCAGGCGAGCCACCCCTCTCGCGGTCGTCGCTGCGGCCGCTCTGATAACCACCCTCGCGGCCTGCGCGCCCGAGGAGACGCCCGCTCCGGTCGGGTCAGCAGCCGCGTCGTGCACCAAGGACTCGTTGCAGACCGAGACCGCCGGCAAGCTGACGATCGCGACCGACGACCCGGCCTACGAGCCGTGGGTGGTCGGCAACAAGCCCGAGTCCGGCGAGGGTTTCGAGTCGGCCGTCGCCTACGCCGTCGCCGAGCAGCTCGGCTACGCGCAGTCCGACGTCACGTGGACCCGGGTGACGTTCAACAACGCGATCGCCCCCGGCCCGAAGAACTTCGACTTCGACGTCAACCAGTTCTCGGTCACGCCCGAGCGGCAGCAGGCGGTCGACTTCTCGTCGCCGTACTACCTGGTCCGCCAGACCGTGATCTCGCTGAAGTCCTCGAAGATCGCCAACGCGAAGACCATCGCCGAGCTGCAGGGCGCCAAGCTCGGCGCCCAGGTCGGCACGACCAGCTACCAGGCGGTCAACGAGCTGATCAAGCCGACCACCCAGCCGCAGGTCTACAACACCAACGACGACGCCAAGAAGGCGCTGGAGAACGGCCAGATCGACGGCCTGGTCGTCGACCTGCCGACGGCGTTCTACATCACCGGCGCCGAGCTGACCGACGGCAAGATCGTGGGGCAGCTGCCGCAGGTGGGCACCCCCGAGACGTTCGGCCTGCTGCTCGACAAGGGCTCCCCGCTGACCAAGTGCGTCAGCGAGGCGGTCGACAAGCTGCGCAACGACGGATCGCTCCAACGGCTGGAACAGAAGTGGCTCGCCGACACGGCGGGCGCTCCCGAACTCTCGTGACCGGGCTGGCAGACGGCCCGACCCAAGCCCAGCTCGACCGGATCGCCTGGCGCCGCCGCCAGACGGTCCGGTCGATCCTGGTCGCGGCCCTGTCCACGGCCGTGGTCGGCGCGCTGCTGGTGGTCGCGATCACCGGCGCGCCCGGCTGGGACCGCGTCCGGCAGTCGTTCCTCGACCCGTCGATCGCGGCCGATGCGCTGCCCGACGTGCTGCGCGGGCTCTGGCTCAACATCCGGCTGCTGGTGTTCTGCGCCATCGGCTCGCTCGGGCTCGGCCTGGTGATCGCGCTGCTGCGTACCCTGCGCGGCCCGGTCTTCTTCCCGGTGCGGGCGCTCGCGGTCAGCTACACGTACACCTTCCGTGGCCTGCCCCTGATCATCGTGATCTACGTGCTCACCCTCGGCGTGCCGGGGCTGCGGCTGCAGGGCATGCCGTCGGTGCTCGTGCTCGGCGGCGCGGCGCTGGTGCTCACCTACTCCGGCTACATCGCCGAGGTGTTCCGTGCCGGCATCGAGTCGGTGCACCCGAGCCAGATCGCGGCCGCCCGGTCGCTCGGGCTGACCTACCGGCAGGCGATGCGGCACGTGGTGCTGCCACAGGCCGTCCGGCGCGTCGCGCCGCCCCTGCTCAACGACACGGTCGCGCTGCAGAAGGATGTGGGCCTGGTGTCGTTGGCGGGACCCATCGACGCGGTGCGCGCCGCGCAGATCTCGACCGCCGAGCACTTCAACTACACGCCGTACATCGTCGCGGGGGTCCTGTTCGTGCTGCTCGCCATCCCGCTGATCGCGGTCACCGACTGGGTGACGGTGCGGGCCGCCCGCCGGCAGGCCGGAAGGTGAGCGCCGTGCTCGCCTGCACTGGCGTCCGCAAGGTCTTCGGGTCGACCGTCGTGCTCGACGGGCTCGACCTGACGGTCGCCGAGCACGAGGTGGTGGCGCTGATCGGGGCGTCGGGTTCGGGCAAATCCACGCTGCTGCGCTGCGTCAACCTGCTGGAGGATCTCGACGACGGGATGATCCACCTGGACGGCGAGCACATCACGGATCCGCGGATCAACCCCGATCTGGTACGCCGGAAGATCGGCATCGTGTTCCAGGCGTACAACCTGTTCCCGCACCTGTCGGTCCTGGACAACATCACGCTGGCGCCGGTGCGGGTGCACAAGCGCTCCCGCTCCGACGCCCGGCAGCAGGCGCTCTCGCTGCTGAAGCGGATCGGCCTGGAGGAGAAGGCGGACGCCTATCCGGACCGGCTCTCCGGCGGCCAGCAGCAGCGGGTGGCGATCGTCCGGGCCCTGGTCAACTCGCCGCGGCTGCTGCTGCTCGACGAGGTGACGTCGGCGCTCGACCCGGAACTGGTCGGCGAGGTGCTCGACCTGATCCGCGACCTCAAGCGCGACGGCATGACGATGGTGCTCGCCACGCACGAGATGACCTTCGCCCGGCACGTCGCCGACCGGGTCTGCTTCCTCGACGCCGGCCGGATCCTGGAGCAGGGCCCGCCGGAACAGGTGCTGGACAACCCGGTGGAAGCGCGCACGCAGCAGTTCCTGCGCCGGCTGGCGCCCGCGTGACCCGGCCGCCGCTGGCCCGGTTGCTGGCCGAGGCCCAGCCCGGCGTGCTGCTGTTCGCCATCACGCCGCCGCGCCGCAGCGCACCGGTCGAGCGGGTCAAGGAGATCGCGGCGGTCACGCTGGACCGGCTCGCGCCGCTCGACCTCGACGGGTTGATCCTCTACGACATCGACGACGAGTCCGACCGCAACCCGGCCGAGCGTCCGTTCCCCTACCTGCCGACCCTCGACCCGGCCGTCTACCACGCGGAGCACCTCGGCGACTGGGACCGCCCGGTGGTGATCTACCGCTGCGTCGGCAAGTACGGGTCGCGGGAGTTGAGCGACTGGCTGCGCGGCTGCGACCCCGAGCGGGTGCTGAGCGTCTTCGTCGGCGCGTCGTCCGGCGACAAGCCGGCCCGCACGGACCTGCGCGAAGCCCAGGCCCTGCGCCAGGCGGTGCGTCCCGACCTGCCGCTGGGCGGTGTGGTGATCAGCGAGCGGACCGACGAGCACCTGCGCATGCTGGCCAAGCAGGAGCGGGGCTGCGGCTTCTTCGTCTCGCAGGTCGTCTACGACGTCAACGAGACCAAGAACCTGGTGTCGGACTACTTCTACGCGTGCGCGGCCCGGGGCGTGGCGCCGCGCACGGTGGTCTTCACGCTGTCGCTGTGCGGGTCGCTCAAGACGCTGGAGTTCCTGCGGTGGCTCGGCGTCGACGTGCCGCGCTGGTTCCAGAACTCGGTGCGGCACGCCGCCGACCCGCTCGCCGAGTCCTACCGGCAGACGATGGCGATGGCCCGCGACCTCGCCGACTTCTGCGAGCACCTGGGCATGCCGTACGGCTTCAACATCGAGAGCGTCTCGATCCGCAAGGCGGAGATCGAAGCGACGACCGACTTGGCCGCCGAGGTCGGCGCTCTCTTGCGGGGTTAGCTCCCCGTTTCGGCCCGCGGCCGGGGTGGCGGCTCGTACGTTCCAGGCATGGTCTTGTCGTATGAGGTGGTCGGCAGTGGCCCGGGCCTCGTCCTGCTCCACGGCACCAGCAGCACCGCCCGGCGCAGTTGGGGTCCCCTGGTGGACGAGCTCGCGGCCCGGCACACGCTCGTCCTGCTGGACCTGCCCGGGTCCGGCACGAGCCCGCTGCCCACCGGACCCCTCGACCTCGACCGGCTCGCCGACCAGGTCGCCGAGGCCGCCGGCGACGCCGGGTTGTCGACCTTCGCGGTCGCCGGCTCGTCGCTCGGCGCAGCGATCGCGATCCGCACCGCGGCCCGGCACCCGGAACGGGTCACCCGCCTGGCGACGGTCGTGGGCTTCGCCCGGGCACGCCTGCTGCTGCGGCTCAACCTGGAGCTCTGGGCCGGGCTGTTCGAGCGATCCGACCCCGACCTCGCGAAGCTGCTGATCTCGCTCTCGTTCTCCGACGCGTACCTCGCCCACCTGCCCCAGGAGCAGTTGGGGCAGTTGATGGCGGCCCTCACGACCGACCCCGCGCCCGGCACGACGGCCCAGATCGAGCTCGGCCTGCGCCTCGACGTCAGCGCGGACCTCGGCGCGCTGGACGTGCCGACCCTGGTCGTGTCCGCGACCGACGACCGCTTCGTGGCCCCGGTCCACTCGCACGAGCTGGCGGACGCGATCCCGGGCGCCCGCCTGGTCGAGGTGCCCGGCGGTCACGCGTCCAGGCTCGTCGACCCCCAGCCGACCCTGTCCGCCCTGCTCGACTTCCTGCGCTCCTGAGAATCAGGCGGCGCAGGCGGCCTCGATCTTGCCAGCGAGGCGCAGCAGCGTGGTGCGGGCCTCGCCGTCCGAGGTCTGGTTGGCGGGGTCGTTGAACCGCTCGACCGTCCGGGCGCCGTCCAGCAGCACGGCCTTGACCTGGGGAATGACGTCCTGGTCAGCGAGCGCCGACAGCGTCTTCGCCCAACTGTCCATCGCCGCCCGCAGCGCCTGCTCCCGCGCGGCCGACCGGCTGTCGATGATCTTCTGGTCGAGGTCCGCGTGCCCGAGCACCCACAGCTCGTCGAGCGTGTCGGCGAAGGCGGCACCGCCCGCCTTGCTGACCTTGACGGCCTCGGCACAGACGGCCAGGGTCGCGGTGTGCGCCGACCCCGCTGAGCTGGTCGTGGGCGGCGGCGGTGGTGGCGGGGCGCTGCCGGATCCGCAGGCACCGGCCGTCAGGGCGACCAGACCCAACACCAGGGTGACCAACGCGCGCCGCACCCGAGGATGCTAGCGGTTCGTCAGGACTGCTTGCGCGCGTACTTCCGGCGGAACTTCTCCACGCGGCCCTCGCTGTCGAGGAGGCGCTGGCGGCCCGTCCAGAACGGGTGGCTCGCCGAGGAGATCTCGACGTCGACCACCGGGTACGTGTTGCCGTCCGTCCACTCGATCGTCTGCGAGCTGTCCGCCGTCGAGCGGGTCAGGAAGGCGAAGTCGGCCGAGCGGTCGCGGTAGACGACCTGGCGGTACTTCGGGTGGATGTCGCGTTTCATCTCAGTCCTCCGTGAGTGGGAAGCAGCCCGCGAACGGGTCCTGCAGGCCGGTCCAGTCCGTGGCCAGCTCCTGGTTCGTCAACAGGCAGCCCGCCAGGCGCTCGGTCAGCGCGTCGCCCGCGAAGTCCAGGCCCACGAACGCCAGGACCGTGCGCCGGTCGCCGAAGAACGCGTCCCAGCCCAGGTCCGCGGCGGCGCGGCGGTCGGGCGTCGCTTCGGCCCAGCGGTACGCCGGCTGCGCGGCGAGCCAGCGGCCGAGGCTGCCCATGCCGACCCCGCCGCCGGCCGACTCGTAGGCGATCACCGTGTCGGGTTGGCTGGCCAGCCAGAGCTGGCCTCGCCCCCGCAGCGTCTCGGCCGCCAGCGTCCCCAGCGCACCGTGCAGGCGGGCCGGGTGGAACGGGCGGCGCGCCTCGAACAGCACCGAGACCACGCCGCAGTCGGGCTCCGGGCTGTGCACCGCGATCGCGTACCCCTCCAGCGCCCGGCCGTTCATGCCCGGCACCCGCGGGTTGTGCCGCCCGGTGTGGCGCAGGCGGGCGGCCAGCGACATGGAGTCGATCTGCCGGCCCGCGTCGACCGCCACCTGGGTCGCCCACGGTGCGAGCCGCTCCAGCAGCACGCCCGCGCGCGCCAGGTCGAAGCCCTCCACCTCCGGGCCGCCCCACAGCACGACCGTGTCGGCGAACTCGATCTGGCGGGTGATCACGTCCGCCACGGCCCGGTCGTCCTCCTCGGCCGCGTGCAGGTCGCGGTCGCGCAGGTCGTCCGCGCTGGTCAGGTTCGTGAGCAGGGACGCGGCGTCGACGACCGTGACGTACGAGTCGAACCGGACGGCGTCGGTGACCGGCCGGCCGCCGACCTCGCAGTGCGCGCACGCCCCGGCGACCGCCTCGGGCTCGACCACCCGCGGGAGCAGCAGCACGATGTCGGACTCCGGCCGGGTCCGGCTCAACCGCACCAGCGTCGGCAGCACGTCCTCGCGCAGCGTGCAGGACACGCACCCGTGCAGGAGCGTCTCCACCTCGTCCTCGAGCACTTCGGCCGAGGTCCGGACCACGCGCCGGATCACGCCGTCCCGCACCTGGCCGAGGTCGTGGCTGACCGACACCAGTCGCGGGTCGGCGCGCTGGAGCAGGCGCGCGACCGCGGTCGTGGCCGCGGGGCTGAAACCCGCGAGCACGGTGACCGCGGGCCGGCTGTCGACCGGCGCACGCCGACGCGCGGTGATCGGATCCGAGTCCCCCATCTCTTGCGCCCTACCCGGCCGAGGTCGGGTCCCAACCTCCGGCGGCGCGGAAACCGAGGTGCCGACCCGCGCGGCGGCGAGCCACGCTCGCGACCATGACCGCGGCGTCGCCAACAACAACTGGCGTTACGACCTAACACATAGTATGTGAATGCTTACTATGCGTGCATGAAATCACTCGCGCATCACGGGTTGCGCCGCGGGCTCGCCGCGGGTGGCCTGGCCACCGCCGCGTTGCTCGCCTTCGGCAGTCTCGCGCAGGCCGAGGAGCCGGAGCACGGCAACGTCATCCGGGCCTGCGCCAACAAGCAGACCGGCGACCTGCGGATCACGCGCGGCGGCCCGTGCGGGCCCTTCGAGCACCCCGTCGTCTGGAACGTCCGCGGCCCGCGCGGCCCCCAGGGCCCGGCGGGCCTGTCCGGCCCGGGCCAGTCGGTCGAGAAGGCGGTCGACGTCCCCGCGGAATCGTCCGGCACGGCGGTCGTCGTGAGCTGCCCCGAGGGGATGGTCGCCACGGGCGGCGGCTACGCGTTCGGCTCCACCGAACTCAACGCCCTGTTCAGCCGGCCCGATCCGGCGACCGGCGGCCCGGTGACGGGTTGGCGCGCGGTCTTCAGCAGCACGGCGAGCTTGCCAATCCCGGCTCTCGTCTACGTGGTCTGCTACTGACCCTGCCCTTTTAATTGTATCGGCGGCGCAAGCCCCTCAAATCGGCCCCAGTGCTGATTTTCAGCTCCTGACCTGCCCATATGGTTTCCCCGTCCACTTCAGCGAGCGATACCGGGGAGCATCGTGCCCGCAGCCAGGACGCAGGAGACCACCGCCGAGGAACGGGAGATCGCAGCAGAACAACAGGTCGTCGACCGGGTGTACGCGCGCCTGGACGTGTTGCGCGGCCAGGCGAAGTCGCTCGAGGGCGAGGGACACGGGCGGGCGGCCGGCAACTCGGCCACCGGGCTGGTCGAGCGCGACGCGATCGTCCACCGGGCCGCCGCCCGCATGCGGGAACTGAACTCCGAGGAAGAGGGTCTCGTCTTCGGCCGGCTGGACTTCACCGACGGCGAGACCTACCACATCGGACGGTTGGGCGTACGCGACGGGATCGAGCCGCTGCTCGTCGACTGGCGGGCGCCGGCCGCCGCGCCGTTCTACCGGGCGACCACCGGCGACCCGCTCGACGTCGTGCGCCGCCGGGTCATCTTCTGCCGCGGCGCGCGGGTCGTCGGCCTCGACGACGACGTGCTGTCCCCGGACGCCGCCGGTGACCTGCGGGTCCTCGGCGAGGGCGCGCTGCTCGCGTCGCTGCGCCGGTCCCGCGGCCCGCACATGCGCGACATCGTCACCACGATCCAGCGCGAGCAGGACGAGGCGATCCGGGCGCCCGCCCGCGGCGTCACCCTGATCACCGGCGGCCCCGGCACCGGCAAGACCCAGGTCGCCCTGCACCGCGCCGCCTACCTGCTCTACGCCGACCGAGGCCGGTTCACCGGCGGCCGCATCCTGGTGATCGGCCCGTCGACGGTGTTCACCGACTACATCGGCCGGGTGCTGCCCTCGCTCGGCGAGGACAGCGTGCACCTGCGCGCGATCGGCGAGCTGGTCGACGGCGTGACCGCGACCCGGCGGGACCCCGCGGAGCTGGCGGCCGTCAAGGGCGGCGAGGGCATGCTCGCGGTGCTGGCCGAGCTGATCTGGCAGACGCCGCCGACGGCACCACAACGACTGCGCCTGGTGTACGCGGGCCAGGTGCTCACCCTCGACGCCGACGACCTGTCGGCGGCCCGCCGCGTCGTCCGGGCCCGCTGCACGGCCGACGGCACGCTGCCCAACGCCGCCCGGCCGGCCGCCACGGCGGCGCTCGTCGACGCGCTGTGGTCCAAGTTGGACGCCGGCCAACTGGATCGGGAGCTGTTCGGCGACGAGGTCGGCGACCGGCCCGAGTTCCGCCGGTTCCTGCACGCCTGGTGGCCGGCGCTGACCCCGGCGGCGGTGCTGGCCTGGCTGGCCGACCCGACCCGCGGCGCCCCGGCGCTCGCCGCGTCCTATGCGAACGGCCGCGACTGGTCCGTCGACGACGTGCCGTTGCTCGACGAGCTGGCCGGCCTGCTCGGCCCACCGCCGCCCGCGCCACGGGCGCCCAAGCCCGAGTGGCAGCTCCGCGAGCTCGGCGGCGGCCCCCGGCTCGTCGACACGTTCGTGCTGAGCTGCGGGCTGCGCGACGGCTGGGAGCTCTACGCACCCGGCCTGCTCACCCCGATCGCGGTCGCCGGTGCCACCATCGACAACGACGCCACCGGGCTCGCGCAGCGCTGGGCCGAGGCGATCATCCTGCGCGAGGGCCACCAGGTGGTCGGCTGGACCGACGGGTACGACCCGCACGGCGAGGAGGGCTACGTGCCCGAGCTGGCCGAGCCGCTGCCGGTCGAGGAGGTCGACGACACGCCCGTGCCCGAGGAGTACCTGCACGTGATCGTCGACGAGGCGCAGGACCTGTCCCCGATGGAGTGCCGGATGGTCGCCCGCCGGGCCGCGTACGCGTCGATGACCATCGTCGGCGACCTCGGGCAGGCGACGCACCCGCTCGCGGCCGGCGCGTGGCCGGAGCTGGTCGCGCGGCTCGGCAAGCGCGAGGTCCGGGAGCTGGACCTGCGCACCGGCTACCGGGTGCCGCAGACGATCGCCGACTACGCGGCGCGGGTGCTGGCACCGGGGATCGCACCGACGCGCTCGTACCAGCCCGGCGGTTCGCTGGTCGTGCGCCGGGTCGAGGACGTGGCCGCCGCGGTGCGCGCGGCGGTCGCCGACATGCCGCCGGAGGCGACCCTAGCGGTCGTCGCCGCCGACGACACGGCCGCCCGGCTCGACCTGCCCGGCGTCACGGTGGTCCCGGCCAGCCTGGTCAAGGGCCTCGAGTACGACCACGTGATCGTCCTCGAACCGGCCGACATCGTGGCCGCCGAACCGCGCGGCCTGGCCCGGCTCTACGTCGCGCTGACCCGCGCCGTGGCCGGCCTGGTGGTCCTGCACCACCTGCCGCTCCCGCCCGAGCTGGCGGGCTAGCCCTCCCGCGTGCGGCGGTAGTGGCGGGCGACCCGCGCGCGGTTGCCGCAGATGTTGGGGGTGCACCACTGGCGGCGGGTGGTCTCGGCGAGGAACAGCATCGAGCACGCGGGGTTGGCGCAGCGGCGCAGGCGGGCCAGCCGGGTCGGGTCGGCGAGCAGCTCCATCGCGCCCCGGGCCGTCGCCGCCAGCGCCGCGTTGCCGCCGCGGTCCGTGTGCCAGCGAACCTCCTCGCGGTAGCCGTCGCCGGCGCCCACCAGGCGCAGGCTGGTCGGCACCACGGCGGCCACGGCGTTGACCTGGTCCAGCGAGCCGGCGTGCGGGCGGCGGCCGGTCAGCCGCGCGTCGAACAGGTCGCGCAGCGCCGCGCGCAGGGCGTGGGTGGCGGCCAGCCCGGGCGTCGGGCCCGCCGGCAGGCGCGACGCCTGCAAGCGCCACCAGGCCGCGGCCGCGGACCGGTCGGCGATCAGGTCCTGCGGCGGGTCGGTCACGAGCGTCTCGGTGTCGACCAGGTCGAGCGCCACCACCGGCTCGCCGCCCATCGGGAAGCCGGCCCGCTGGACGTCGGCCAGACTGATGCTCACTTCTCCAGCGTATCCATTAGGTGAGACGCCCGCGAGTTTCTCTTCGAACCGCTTGCCGCACCCGTCTAATGCTTCTAGCGTCAAACTATGCGTTAGCCAGGAGCGCGGTGCTCCTGAGCCCCGACGGCGGACAGCGGCTGGTGTGACATGTGGGACTCGACTCGACCCCGACCGAGCGGCCCGGCGGCGGTGACGCCCGTTGTCGGCCCGCTGCCACCGATCTACGTTGGCGATAGGAGGAGCGGCCATGGCGACCCTGTTGTCGGTCAACGTGGGCCTGCCCAAGGACGTGCATTGGCAGGGCCGGACCGTCCACACCGGAGTATGGAAGGCGCCCGTGGAGGGGCGCCGGATGGTGCGCCGGCTCAACATCGACGGGGACGGGCAGGGCGACCTCGCCGGGCACGGTGGGGAGCAGCGGGCGGTGCTGGTCTACCAGACCGACTCGTACACGCACTGGTCGAAGGTCTTCGACCAGGACCTCGGCGGCTACGGCGCGTTCGGCGAGAACTTCACGGTCGACGGGCTCGCTGACGACGAGGTGCACATCGGCGACCGCTACCGCATCGGCGACGCCGAGTTCGAGGTCACCCAGCCCCGGGTCACCTGCTTCCGGGTCGGCATGCGGCTCGGCCAGCCGCGACTGCCGGCACTGCTCGTCGGGCACCACCGCCCGGGCTTCTACCTGCGCGTGATCACCGAGGGCGAGGTGGGCGCCGGCGACGAGATCACGCGGACCCGGATCGGCCCGCACCGGATCACCGTCGCCGAGATCGACGCCCTGCTCTACCTGCCGAACCCCGACCACGACCGGATCCGCGACGCACTGGACATCCCCGCGCTCAGCCCCGGCTGGGTCGCGTCGTTCCACGACGTGCTCGACGGCGGCGGCGGTCTCGCGCCGATCCCGACCGGCCAGAAGCCACCGTGGACGGGCTTCCGCTCGCTGCGGGTCACGCGGGTCGTGCCGGAGACGGCGTCGGTCACCTCGATCTACCTGGCGGCGGCCGACGACAAGCCGCTGCCCGTGCCGGCGGCCGGCCAGTACCTGACGTTGCGGTTCCCCGACGCCGGCACCCCGGCGCCGGTGCGCTCCTACTCGCTGTCCGACCCGGCCGCGTACCGGATCAGCGTTAAACGCGAGGAGCACGGCGCGGTCAGCGGCCTGCTCCAGGAGGGCACCCTGCGACCCGGCACGCTGCTCGACGTCGGTGCGGCGCGCGGCGAGTTCCTGCTCGCCACCGGCGCCGATCCGGTGCTGCTGATCTCGGCCGGCATCGGCGTCACGCCCGTGCTGGCCATGCTGCACCGGCTGGCCGCCGACCGCGACGAGCGGGAGATCTGGTGGGTACACGCGGCGCACGACGCGCGGCACCACCCGTTCGCCGTCGAGGCCCGGGACCTGCTGTCCGGCCTGCCCAACGCGCACGAGCACGTGTTCTACGCGGTCGACCAGCGGCTGACCGCCACGGCACTGGACTCGCTTGCGATGCCGATGACGGCCGACGCGTACGTCTGCGGTCCGGAGTCCTTCATGGCCGACATGCGGGCCGCCCTGGTCGATTCGGGCATGAAACCCGATCGGGTACGCGAGGAGCTGTTCGCCTCCCGCTCGGCGATCAACCCGGGCGTGACCGGCGAGACCCGTCGCGAGCCGCACCCACCGCCCGGTCCGCCCGGCACCGGCCCGGCGGTCACGTTCGCCCGCAGCGGCCTGACCGTCCCGATGTCCGACGACGGCCGTTCGCTGCTGGAGTTGGCCGAGGCGTGCGACGTGCCGACCCGCTGGTCGTGCCGCACCGGCGTCTGCCACACCTGCGAGACGGGTCTGCTCTCCGGCGACCTCGCCTACGACCCGGAGCCGCTGGAGCCGCCGGGGCCGGGCAACGCGCTGATCTGCTGCTCCCGACCCCAGGGCGAAGTGGTGCTGGACCTTTAGACGGCCCGGATGGCCAGGGCCGCGTCGAGCGCGGCGATCGTGGCCGCCCAGCCCTTGTCCTCGGCCGAGCCAGGCAGGCCCGCGCGGTCCTGCGCCTGCTCCAGGTTGTTGACCGTGAGCACGCCGTGCGCGACCGGCTTGCCCGCGTCCAGCGCGACCCGGGTCAGGCCCTCGGTCACCGACTTGCAGACGTAGTCGAAGTGCGCCGTGGCGCCCCGGATCACCACTCCCAGGGCGACCACCACGTCGTACTTCTTCGCCAGCGCCTGCGCGACCACCGGGATCTCCACCGAGCCCGCGACCCGGGCGACCGCGACGTCCGCGACCGCCGACGCCTTGGCCGCCGCCACCGCGCGGTCGACCATGTGGTCGGTCAGGTCGGCGTGCCAGCGGGCGGCGACGATGCCGACCGTCAGGCCCGTCGCGTCGACGGCGGCCACCTCGGGTTCGCCAAAACCGGCCATCAGAATCCCTCCGCGATGTCGACGTCGTCGAGCGCCTCGATCAGGTGCCCCATCCGGTCGCGCTTGGTCCGCAGGTAGCGGACATTTTCCGGGTGCGGGCGCACCGGCAGGCTCTCGCGGCCCACGATCGTGAGCCCGTAGCCCTCCAGGCCCGCCCGCTTGGCCGGGTTGTTGGTGAGCAGGCGCATCGAGCGCACGCCCAGGTCGTAGAGGATCTGCGCGCCGGTGCCGTAGTCGCGGGCGTCGGCGGGCAGGCCCAGGTCGAGGTTGGCGTCGACCGTGTCCCGGCCCATGTCCTGCAACTGGTAGGCCTGCAGCTTGTGCAGCAGCCCGATGCCCCGGCCCTCGTGACCCCGCATGTAGAGCACGACGCCGCGGCCCTCCTGCGCCACCCGGGCCAGTGCCGCGTTCAGCTGGGGGCCGCAGTCGCAGCGCAGCGAGCCGAACACGTCGCCGGTCAGGCACTCGGAGTGCACCCGGACCAGCACGTCCGCGCCGTCGCTCAGGTCGCCGTAGACCATCGCCACGTGCTCCGCCGAGTCGTGGGTGGAGCGATAGCCGAACGCGGTGAACACGCCGTGCTCGGTCGGGATGCGCGTCTCGACGACCCGCTCGACCTGCTTCTCGTGGTGCCGGCGGTAGGCGATCAGGTCGGCGATCGAGATCAGCGGCAGGTCGTGCTCGGCCGCGAACTTCTCCAGGTCGGGCAGGCGCATCATCGTGCCGTCGTCGTTGACCAGCTCGCAGAGCACACCGGCCGGGCGCAGGCCGGCCAGCACCGCGAGGTCGATGGCGGCCTCGGTGTGGCCCGGGCGGCGCAGCACGCCGCCGGCCTTGGCCCGCAGCGGCACCACGTGGCCGGGACGGGACAGGTCGACCGCGGTCGTGTCGGGCGACGCCAGCAGCCGGATCGTGTGGGCGCGGTCCGCGGCCGAGATGCCGGTCGAGACCCCCTCGCGGGCGTCGACGGTCACGGTGTACGCGGTGCCGCGCCGGTCCTGGTTGGTGTGGTACATCGGCGGCAGGTCGAGCCGGTCGGCGTCCTCCTCGGTGAGCGGCGCGCAGATGTAGCCCGAGGTGTAGCGGACCGTGAACGCGAGCAGCTCCGGAGTCGCCAGCTCGGCGGCGAAGATGAGGTCGCCCTCGTTCTCGCGGTCCTCGTCGTCGACGACCACGACCGGCTTGCCCGCCGCGATGGCGGCGACGGCCTCTTCCACAGTGGACAGCGTCATGACCTCTCCCCCAGCAGCCGTTCGACATACTTGGCGATCACGTCGACCTCGAGGTTGACCAGGTCGCCGATCTGCTTGTGCCCCAGCGTGGTGAGCGACAGCGTCGTCGGGATCAGCCCGACGGAGAACGTGTCGTCACCCGCCTCCATCACCGTCAGCGAGACGCCGTCGACGGTGATCGAGCCCTTCTCCACCACGTACCGCCGGATCGCGCTCGGCAGTTCGAACGTGACCGTGGTCCACTGCTCGGCCGGCTCGCGGCCGACGATCCGGGCGACGCCGTCGACGTGCCCCTGCACGAGGTGGCCGCCGAGCCGGCTGTCGAGTCGGGCGGCGCGCTCGAGGTTGACCGGGTCGCCCGGGTGCAGCTCGCTGAGCGACGAGCGGCGCAGCGTCTCGCCCATCACGTCGGCCGTGAACCCGTCGGCGGAGATCTCGACCGCGGTCAGGCAGACGCCGTTGACCGAGATCGAGTCGCCGTGCTTGAGGTCGTCGACCACGGTCTTGCCGCGGATCGCGATCAGGCCGGAGTCTTCGCCGGTCGGCGTCCAGCCAACCATCTCGCCGAGCTCCTCGATGATGCCGGTGAACATGCGGGTCAGCCCTCCTTCTTGCGTGGCACAGCGGTGAACCGCAGGTCAGGGCCGACCCGCGTGACGTCGGTGAGGTCGAGGTCGATGACCTCGGCGATGGTCGACACGCCCGCCTCGGCGAGCGCGGCGGGGCCGGCGCCGAGCAGCTTGGGCGCGAAGTAGCCGACCACCTTGTCGATCAGGCCGGCGGCGAGGAACGCGCCCGCCAGGCGCGGGCCGCCTTCCAGCAGCACCGAGCGGACGCCCCGGACGGCCAGCGCGGCGAGCAGCGCCTGCAGGTCGACCTCGCCGTCGGGGCCGGCGCCGACGGCCTCGGCGGTGGCGATCCAGGTCGGTGCGGCGCTGTCGCGGACCTTGGCGCCGGCGGGGGTCCGCCCGGCGCTGTCGACTACGACGCGCAGCGGCTGGCGGATGGCTAGGGAGCCGTCGCGCAGGTTGCGCGCGGTGAGCCGGGGGTCGTCGGCGAGCACGGTGCCGATGCCGACCATGACGGCGTCGCTGGCGCAGCGCAGCGCGTGCACGTCCATCCGGGCGGCCTCGGAGGTGATCCACATGCTGGTGCCGTCGGCGGCGGCGGACCGGCCGTCGAGGGTGGCGGCGTACTTCCAGGTGACGTACGGCCAGCCCCGGCGCACGCTGGTCAGCCAGGCGACGTTGCCGGCCTCGGCCTCGGGCTCGCGGACGCCCATGACGACCTCGACGCCCGCGGACCGCAGTGTCTCGGCGCCGCCCCGGGCGACCGGGTCCGGGTCGGCCACGCCGACGACCACCTTGGCCACGCCCGCGTTGATCAGCGCGCGGGTGCAGGGGCCGGTGCGGCCGGTGTGGTTGCAGGGTTCGAGGGTGACGACCGCGGTGCCGCCGCGGGCCCGCTCGCCGGCCTGTGCCAGCGCGACGATCTCGGCGTGCGGCCCGCCGGCGTACGCGTGGAAGCCCTCGCCGACCACCACGCCGGCGGGGTCAAGCAGCACGCAGCCGACCACCGGGTTGGGGCTGGTCGTGCCGAGGCCCCGCGCGCCGAGCTCAATAGCGCGTCGCATCGCCTCGTCGATCGAGACGCCGCCGCTCGCCATGCCCGTTTCCTTCCCGTTCGCCGTGGTCACGCGGCGCGGGCGGTGCGGAGTCATGGCAAGGCGCGGCTCGGGACGACGTTTCCGCATAGCGGAAGCCGCCCGACGGCGGCGCCTGGGAACGGCGCGGCCATCCGCCCTCGCGCTGTCTCCCATCCGGACTGTCTGGGCGGCCGTCGTGGCTGCCCAACCGTCGGCCCTGGGTTCTCACCAGGTCCACCGCTCGAGGGTTTCGCTCTCGATCGGGTCGCGGGCTTACCAGGGGCCAGGCCCCCGGATCACCGCCGGTTCGGAATTTCACCGAGTCCCGCCAGCGCGTGGTGGGTTGGCTTAAGTCTTACACGCAATCCTCGGAACGGCGATCGACAGGCGACCTACCTCACACGCGGCCCCGCGCGCGGACATAGCGCAAGGAACGGTCCGTTATTAACGCTATAGCGTTAATAACGGACCGTTCCTTGCGGGTCAGCCTGGGGCGAGGCGGCGGTCGACGGCCACGTACGAGCCGGGTTGGCTCTTCGCCACGGTCTTCATCTCGTTGGCCAGCGCGATGATCTCGCGGGGGTCGGTGAACCGCCGGTCGCCGCTGGACAGCGCCACCCCGATCGACAGGGTGACCAGCGCCGCCCGCTGGGTGTTGTTGCGCCGGTCGCGCACCTCGACGTAGCCGCGGGCACCGTCGCGCTCGTCGTAGAGCCCGTCCGTGGTCTTCTCGAAGTCGAGGACGGCCTGCTCGGACAGCGGGCGGACCTGCGACGGCGCGCAGACGATCACGAAGTCGTCGCCGCCGATGTGGCCGAGGAACGCGGGCGGCAGGCCGGCCGCGATGACCGCCCGGTGCAGGCTGCGCGCGAGGGCGCCGATGAACTCGTCGCCGCGGCCGAAGCCGTACACGTCGTTGACGCTCTTGAACCGGTCGATGTCGATGTAGGCGACCGCGTAGTCGGCGCCGCTGCGCACCCGGTCGGTGATCTCCCGGCCGATCCGGGTGTTGCCGGGCAGGCCGGTCAGCGGCGAGACCTCCCGGTACTCCCGGTTGCGGCGCAGCGTCGACTCGACCCGGGCGACCAGCTCCGAGGTGTCGAACGGCTTGACCATGTAGTCGTCGGCGCCGGCGGTCAGGCCGAAGACCTTGTCGACGGTCAGGCCCTTGGCGGTCAACATGATGATCGGCAGGGCGGCGGTCATCGGGTCGGCGCGCAGCCGCCTGGTCAGCTCGACACCGTCGATGCGGGGCATCATCAGGTCGACCACGCAGAGGTCGGGGCGGGCGCGCTCGATCAGCTCCAGCGCCTCCTGCCCGTCGCAGGCGTGCATGACGTCGAAACCGTGCAGCTTGAGGCTGATGCCGACGAACCGGGCGATGTCCTCGTCGTCGTCGACGATCAGGATGAGCCCGAGCTTGTTGGCGGTCTCCAGGGCGACCTCGTCGCGCTCGCTCATGCCATGCCCGCCTCGCTCATCGGTGACCGGCCACGCTCGCGGCGAGGGAGCGGAGGTGGCGGATCGCGGCGGCCGGGTCGTCGGCGCCGTAGACCGCGGTGCCGGCGACGAACGCGTCCGCGCCCGCCTCGGCCGCCTGTTCGATCGTGTCGGCGGCGATGCCGCCGTCGACCTCGATGCGCAGCTCCAGGTGGCCGCTCTCCCGGGCGGCGCGCACCTTGCGGACCTTCTCCAGCAGCTCGGGCACGAAGCGCTGCCCGCCGAAGCCGGCCTTGATGGTCATCACCAGCAGGGTGTCGAAGCTGGGCAGCAGGTCGAGGTAGGGCTCGATCGGGGTGTCCCGGTCGATCGCCAGGCCGGCCTTGGCGCCGGCGGCCCGCAGGTCCTTGGCCAGGGCAACGGGGTTGTCGCTGGCCTCGACGTGGAAGGTGACGTTGTAGGCGCCGGCGTCGGCGTAGGCGGGTGCCCAGCGGCGCGGCTCGTCGATCATCAGGTGCACGTCGAACGGAAGCTGCGACACGGGTCGCAGGCTCTGCACCACCGGCAGCCCGATCGTCAGGTTGGGCACGAAGTGGTTGTCCATGACGTCGATGTGCAACCAGTCCGCGTCGTCCTCGACCAGCCGCACCTCGTCGGCGAGATGGGCGAAGTCAGCAGCGAGAATGCTGGGGGCGACGATGGGCGACGGTCGGGTCACCGGGCCAGTGTACGAACCCGGCGCCGTTCCCCGTAGGGTTGCCCTCAACCCGGCCCTGGGGAGGGATGCGCGGATGCGACGGCGGTGGACGGTGGGCCTGGCGGGCCTGGTGGCAACCCTCGCGCTCGCGGCCTGCGGCGGCAACCCGGCAGGCGTCGACGGCGATCTCTCCGACGACTGGCGCCCGATGAGCGAGCCCAAGCCGTTCGTCCCCGACGCGGAGGTCTGCCACCCCAACGCGGTCGAGTCCGGCTATCTGGCGGCATACTCGCCGGTCGACTGCGGCGCGCCCCACATGGTCGAGACGGTCCACGTCGGAGAGTTCACGGGCGCGGGCGCGGGTGCCAAGCCGCCGGCACCGGGCCAGAAGGAATACAAGACGGCGTTCGCCGACTGCGGTGCGAAGGCCCGCACCTACCTGGGCGGCGACTGGCGCACGGCCCGGCTGTCCCTGAGCCTGGTGCTGCCCGGCGAGGAGGCCTGGCAGGGCGGCTCACGGTGGTACCGGTGCGACGTCGGTGAGACCGGGTCGCTCGACGACGGCAGCGTCACCTACCGGTCGGCCACGCTGAAGAGCGCGCTGGCCAAACCGTCGTCGCTGCAGTACGGCTGCTTCACACCCAAGATCTCCAAGGAGGTGGTGCAGGAGATGACCGCCATCGCCTGCACCAAGTCGCACCGCAGCGAGTTCGTGGGCATCTACGACGCGCCGGACAAGGCCTACAAGGCCTTCGTCGACGACGGCGAGACGATCCACAAGGCGTGCCTCAACGCCGTCGCCACGTACGCCAAGCTGCCCAAGGACGGCAACCTGGCGTTCCGCACGGGCACGATCTACTACTACCCCACCGCCGCGGAGTGGGACATGGGCAACCGCGGCGTGAAGTGCTTCTCCTGGGACAGCGGCCGCACCTACACCCGCTCGATCAAGAACGGCGGCACGTCCCTCCTGCCCGTCAACTAGTGCGGCGGAGCACCGCGAGGAACATCGCGTCGGTGCCGTGCCGGTGCGGCCAGAGCTGCACCGTCGGGCCCGTGCCCAGCCCCGGCATGCCGGCCGGGAGCAGCGGGCGGGCGTCGACGAAGTCGACCGCGATGTCGGCGCGGCGGGTGCCCTCGGTGACCGACACGTGGGTCTCGACCGTGTGCGGCGAGCACGTCACATAGCCGACCACCCCGCCCGGCCGCACCGCGCGCAGCGCCGCCGTGAGCAGCTCCCGCTGCAGCCGGGTCAGCGGCGGCAGGTCGCTCGGCTGGCGGCGCCACCGCGCCTCGGGTCGCCGGCGCAGAGCGCCCAGGCCCGTGCACGGCGCGTCCACCAGCACCCGGTCGAACCCCTGCTCGGGCAGGTCGGCGTCGCGGCCGACGGTCCGGCCGTCGGTGTGCAGCACCGTCGCCGGGAAGCCCCGCACCGCCTGCGAGACCAGGTCCGCGCGGTGCGCGGTCACCTCGACCGCGGTCAGGTGGGCGCCGCGCTGTGCGGCGATCGCGGCCAGCAGGCCCGCCTTGCCGCCGGGGCCTGCGCACAGGTCCAGCCAGCGCGCGTCCGAACCCTCGACCGGGGCCTCGACCAGCGCGGCCGCGACGAGCTGGGAGCCCTCGTCCTGCACGTGCGCGCGGCCGTCGCGGATCGCGGCCAGGTCGCCGGGTGCGCCGCCGGGCAGGTAGACGGTGTACGGCGAGAACGCGCCCGGCGCGCCGCCCACCTCGTCGGCCAGCTCGACCGCGTCGACGCGGCCCGGGCGGGCGCACAGGTGCACGCCCGGTGCCTGGTTGTCCTCGATCAGCAGCCGCGCGGTCTCGTCCAGATCACCGCCAAGGGCCTCCTGGAACGCCCGCACGATCCACTGTGGATGGCTGTAGGCGAGTGCCAGGTTGCCGACCGGGTCGGTCTCGTAGTCCGGCGCCAGCTCCCCGACCCACGTGTCCAGGTCGCGGGTGGTGATCTCGCGGAGCACGGCGTTGGCGAAGCCGGTGGCGCCGGGCGCGACCACGCGCACCAGGTCGACGGTGGACGACACGGCCGCGTGCGCCGGGACCCGCATGTAGAGGATCTGGTAGGCGCCCAATCGCAGCGCGTCGCGGGCCGGCGGGTCGATCCGCTCGACCTCGCGGCCGGCCGCGACCGCCAGCACCGCGTCGAGCGTGCCGAGCGAGCGCAGGGCGCCGTAGGTCAGCTCCGTGGCGAACGCCGCGTCGCGGCCGCGCACGTCCCGCTCCCGCAGGATCGACGGCAGGACCAGGTTGGCGTACGCGTCATCGCGGTGCACGGCCGCCACCGCCTCGTAGGCGGCGAAGCGCGCGGGGTCGACGGCCGGCCGGCGTCCGGCCGGGCGGCGGCTCTGCTGCCCGCCGCGGGCGTGGGCGGTCACGCGAACCGCTCGCTCGACTCGACCCGGACCCCGCGGGCCCAGTCCGCGGCTGGCATGGCCCGCTTGCCCGCGGCCCGCACCTCGCCGAGCGCGACCGGCGTCGTGGCGGTGCCGACGTACACGCCGGTGCGGTCGGCCAGCAGGTCGCCGGGCTTCAGGGCGGGCGCATTGGCGACGGGCCTGACCGGGCCCAGCTTGACCCGATCGTCCCGGAACGTGGTCCACGCGCCGGGCGCGGGAGTGCAGGCCCGGATCCGGCGGTCGACGGCGAACGCCGGCTCGTCCCAGCGCACCATCGCGTCCTCGACGGTCAGCTTCGGCGCGAGGCTCACCCCGTCGACCGGCTGCGGCTCGGCCCGCGCGGTGCCGGCCTCGATCGCGTCGAGCACCGCGACCAGCAGGCCGGCGCCGGACCCGGCGAGCCGCTCCAGCAGGTCGCCGGACGTGTCGGTGGGCCGGATCTCGTCGGTCAGCGTGCCGTACACCGGGCCCGTGTCCAGGCCCGCCTCCAACTCGAACACGCTCGCCCCGGTGATCTCGTCACCGTGCAGCACCGCGTGCTGCACGGGTGCGGCGCCACGCCAGGCCGGCAGCAGCGAGAAGTGCAGGTTGACCCAGCCGTGCCGCGGGATCTCCAGCGCGGGCGGCGGCACCAGGGCGCCGTAGGCGACCACCGGCACGCAGTCGGGCGCGAGCGCGCGCAGCCGGTCCTGGAACTCCGGCTCGCGGGGCTTGGCCGGCGTGAGCACCTCGACGCCGTGCTCGTCGGCCCAGGCGCCGGCGGGCGAGCGCACCAGGTGGCGGCCCCGGCCGGCGGGCGCGTCGGGGCGGGTGACCACGGCGAGCAGTTCGTGCGAGGAGGCCGCGATCGCGTCCAGCGCGGGCAGCGCGACCGCCGGAGTGCCGGCGAAGACCAGGCGCATCAGCGCACCCCGCCCAGGCCGAACGCCGCACCGCCGTGCGGGCTGGTCTTGACGACCGGCGGCGCGCCGGCGTCGTACCACTCGGCCTGTCGGATCTCCTTCATCGCTTCCTTGCGGGCGCCCGCGTCGAGCCGATCGAGGAAGAGCACCCCGTCGAGGTGGTCGGTCTCGTGCTGCACGCAGCGCGCCATCAGCCCCGTGCCGACCAGCTTGATCGGGTCGCCGAACTGGTTGAAGCCCGTGGCGACGGCGTTCATCCGGCGCTTCGTGTCGACGTAGATCCCCGGGATCGACAGGCAACCCTCGGGACCGTCCTGCTCCTCGTCGTCGGGGAAGCTGACCTGCGGGTTGACGATGTGACCGACCACGTCGTCGACGTCGAAGGCGAACACCCGCAGACCGACGCCGAGCTGTGGTGCGGCGAGCCCCGCCCCCGACTGCTCCTGCATCGTCTCCACCAGGTCGGCGACCAGTTTGCGCAGCTCAGCGTCGAAGTCGACGACCGGGTCCGCGGGTGTACGTAGCACCGGGTCGCCGAACAGACGGATGGGCTGGACGGTCACGTGGAACTCCTCGTTCGGTTCGCCCGCGCGGGGCACGCGGGCGCAATCCCGACAAGTCTACGGTGCTGGTCAGCGGTGCCTGTGTGGCGTCAGAAGAGGTCTGTCGCATCGACCTGGACCCGCACGGCGTCGGGCGCCTTGCGGGCGCTGCGGACCCCGGACGCGGCGTGCAGGGCAGCGGCGACCTCGGCCGCCCGGCCCCGCGGGGCGCGCACGAGATACCGCTCCTGGTCCTGGTCGGCCGGCACCGGACCCAGCAGTTCGGCGTCCGGCGGCAGGTGCACGGCCCGCAGCAGATCGGCCACGGCGGGTGCCGGGCCGGTCAGGCTGGTCATCCTTGCCGCCGGTGGGAACCGCAGCTCGCGGCGCTCGGCCAGCTCGCGGGAGGCGTACCAACCGGGATCCCAGCGCAGCAACGCCTGGATGACCGGAACGCCGCCGTCGGCGACGACCACGACGCGGCCCCCCGCGCCGCCGGGTTTGGCCAGGGCGGCTGCCGTCATCCAGCGCCGCAGGGCCTCCTCACCGGCGCGCAGGTCGGCCCGGGTGAGCAGGGCCCAGGTGTCGAGCAGCAGCACCGCGCCGTAGCCGCCCTCGGCCACGGGTTCGGCGCCCGGCGTGGCCACCACCACCGCGGCCGCGGCCGGCACCTCGGTGAGCACCTCGTCGCGCCCGGACGTGCGGATCGGGATCTCCGGGAACGCGCGGCCGAGCTCCTCGGCGGTGCGGCGGGCGCCGGTGACCGAGGCCCGCAGGCCGCGGCCGCCGCAGTGCGGGCAGACGTGGTCGCCGGCGACGCGGCCGCACCACCGGCAGGCGGGCACGGCGTGCGACGAGCGGAGCGCGAGCGGCCCCTGGCAGGTGACGCAGCGGGCCGGTGCGCGGCAGGTGACGCACGAGACCGACGGGAGGTAGCCGCGGCGGGGCACCTGGACCAGCACCGGCGCGTCGGCCTTGAGGGCCGCGCGGGCGGCGTCCCAGGCCAGGCTGGGCAGCCGCGCCGTGGCGGCGCCGGGATCGCGGGCGAGCTGCGGGTCGTCTCCGGTGGGGGTGATGGCGGGGGTACGCCGCCGCGTGGTCGCCCGGTCGGCGGCCACCTCGCGCGCCCAGCCGGTCTCCAGCAGGAGCTGCGCCTCCGCGGTGCGGGCGTAGCCGGCGACCAGGGTGGCGGCTCCGGCCCGCTGCGCGCGGGTGAGCAGCACCTCCCGGGCGTGCGGATAGGGCGCCCGCGGCTCGGCGTGCAGGTCGTCGCCGTCGTCCCAGATCACCACGAGGCCGAGGTCGGCCACGGGTGCGAAGGCGGCGGCCCGGGTGCCGGCGACCACCTTGACGAGGCCCCGGCTGGCGGCAAGAAAGGCGCGGTAGCGCTTGGCCGGCCCGAGCCCGGCGGCCAGGGTGACGTGCCGGTCCTTGCCGAGGACCTCGGTAAGCGCGGCATCGAGACGGTCGAGGTCCCGCGCGTCCGGCACGACCGCGACCACGCCCTGGCCCGCGGCGAGAGTGGCGGCGGCGGCCTCGGCGATCCGGGCCGGCCAGTCCTCACCGGGCAGCGCCGACCAGACGGCGCGGGGGCCCTTGCGCTCGGCGAGCGCCCGAAGAAACCCTTCCCCGGCCTGATAGTCCGCCCACCCCGGCGGCCGCGCGTCGACAGTTGGCGTGTCGTCCTGCGGAAGGATCGCCGCGCCCTCCGCGCGGGCGTGGCGCGGTGGCACGGCGAGCCGGAGCACGTCGGCGAGGCCGCCGGCGTAGCGGTCGGCGACCGCCCGCGCCAGACCGGCGATCTCCGGGGTCAGCACGCGCTCGGGCGAGACCAGCCGTTCCAGGTAGGCGAGCTTGGCCACCGCCGACTCCGCCGCGCGCTCGAGCAGCCAACCGTCGACGAGCTGGCCGGCGAACCGCACCTTGACCCGGGTGCCCGGCTGGGCGGTCTCGTGCAGCTCCGCCGGCACCAGGTAGTCGAACGGCCGGTCGAGGTGGGGCAGCGGCACGTCGACACAGACGCGCGCGACCGGCAGCTCGGGTGCGGGCTGCCGCTCCGCACGGTTGCTCCGGGTCGCCACCGCACCATCCTTACACCGCCGCGCCGGGCGGGCCGTTCCCTGATCTGCGCCCTGCGGCGTTCGACTCAGACCCGGCACAGGTCGGGACCCCGTCCACCGGAAGAAGCCGTGGTCGCCATGATCAAGTGCGGCAGGTCAAGCTGTCAGAGCCATCGGCTCATGATCAGGTGCGGCGGACCCGTGCGACACGCCCTGGCTGCCACCGATCCATTGCACTCGATCGTGACCCCGCAAATGCGACACCCGATACGGAACACATGATCAAGAGAGGAAAGGGCGTGAAGCCCCGGCAGCCACCTCTGCGGGATCACCCGCCGGGGCGCCCGCCCGTCGATGGCGCATAGGGCACCAGCTCACGACCGATCATCGACAAGCTTCCGGTCGCATCGTCACGCGAAACGAAAGCGGGCCCGCCGACGAAGCGGGCCCGCTTTCTCAAGAGATGCGGCTCAGAGGCCGGCGGCGTTCTTCAGGTCGGCCGCGCGCTCGGTGTTCTCCCAGGTCAGGTCCGGCAGCTCGCGGCCGAAGTGGCCGTAGGCGGCGGTCTGCTGGTAGATCGGGCGGAGCAGGTCGAGGTCGCGGATGATCGCGGCCGGGCGCAGGTCGAAGACCTCGCCGATGGCCTTCTCGATGCGGTCGACCGGGATGTTCTCGGTGCCGAAGGTCTCGACGAACAGGCTCACCGGGTGCGCCTTGCCGATCGCGTAGGCGACCTGGGCCTCGCAGCGCTCGGCCAGGCCGGCGGCGACGACGTTCTTGGCCACCCAGCGCATCGCGTACGCGGCCGAACGGTCGACCTTCGACGGGTCCTTGCCGGAGAACGCGCCGCCGCCGTGGCGGGCGTAGCCGCCGTAGGTGTCGACGATGATCTTGCGGCCGGTCAGGCCGGCGTCGCCCATCGGGCCGCCGATCTCGAAGCGGCCGGTCGGGTTGACCAGCAGGCGGTAGCCCTCGGTGTCGAGGCCGAGGCCCTCCAGCTCGGGCCCGATCACGTGCTCGCGCACGTCCGGGGTGAGCAGCGACTCGAGCGAGATGTCGGCGGCGTGCTGCGAGGAGACCACGACGGTGTCGAGGCGGATGGGGCGCAGGCCGTCGTACTCGATGGTCACCTGGGTCTTGCCGTCGGGCCGCAGGTAGGGCACCGTGCCGTCCTTGCGCACCGCGGACAGGCGACGGGCCAGCCGGTGGGCCAGCGCGATCGGCAGCGGCATCAGCTCGGGCGTCTCGGAGCAGGCGAAACCGAACATCATGCCCTGGTCGCCGGCGCCCTGGCGGTCGAGCGCGTCGCCCGCGCTCTCGCCGTCGCGGAGCTCGATCGCGGTGTCGACGCCCTGCGCGATGTCGGGCGACTGCGAGCCGATCGAGATGCTGACGCCGCAGGACGCGCCGTCGAAGCCCTTCTTGGACGAGTCGTAGCCGATGCCCAGGATGGTCTCGCGGACGATGGTCGGGATGTCCGCGTAGGCCTGGGTCGTCACCTCGCCCGCGACATGGACCTGGCCGGTCGTGATCAGGGTCTCAACCGCGACCCGGCTGCGCGGGTCCTGCGACAGGAGCGCGTCGAGGATCCCATCGCTGATCTGGTCAGCGATCTTGTCCGGGTGGCCCTCCGTAACCGACTCGGACGTGAACAGGCGACGTGCCACGGTGCTCCTCACAAATCTCGGGTCCGGCCCAGGGTGCGCCGTGCCGCCATTTTGCCTCCAGCGGCTCCGCCCTCGGTCAAGACGTGCTCAAGCGTTTTGTTACCAGATCCCAGACGGCGTCGGCCAGGTCTTCCTTAGGTTGCTGCGGAAAATCCGTTTCCGTGCCGTCGGCCCCCAACACCGTCGCGGCGTTGGCGTCAGACCCGAAGACCTTATCGGCGCCCACCTGGTTGACCACGATCAGGTCGGCTTTCTTGACAGCAAGTTTTTTCCGCGCGTTTGCCAGCGCTTCGTCGCTCCCCACGGTCTCGGCCGCGAAGACGACCAGCACCTGGCTGGCGGGCTTGCGTCCGCCCAGCTCGGCGGCGATGTCGGGGTTGAGCGCCAGGGCGATCGGGGCGGGCTCGGCGCCCGGCACCTTCTTGATCTTTTCCGCGGCGTAGGACGCCGGGCGGAAGTCGGCGGGTGCCGCGGCCATCACCACGGCGTCGGCGCCGGCGGCCGCCTCGACGGTCGCCTTGCGCAGCTCCTCGGTGGTGCCGACCACGACGACGTCGACGCCGGCCGGCGCGGGGAGGGTGGGGTTGGCGCTGACCAGAGTGACCCGTGCGCCGCGGGCGGCGGCGGTGCGGGCGAACGCGTAGCCCTGTTTGCCGGACGAGCGGTTGCCGAGGAAGCGCACCGGGTCGAGCGGCTCGCGGGTGCCGCCTGCGGTCACCACGACGTGCCGGCCGGCCAGGTCGGCCGCGGCGCCGCGACGCAGCGCCCGGCGGGCGTACGCGAAGATCTCGGTCGGGTCCGGCAGCCGGCCCTTGCCGGTGTCGGAGCCCGTCAGCCGGCCGCTCGCGGGCTCGATGACCAGCACGCCGCGGGAGCGCAGCAGCGCCACGTTGGCCTGCGTGGCGGGGTGCTCCCACATCTCGGTGTGCATCGCCGGCGCCAGCACGACCGGGCAGCGAGCGGTGAGCAGCGTGTTGGTGAGCAGGTCGTCGGCCAGGCCGTGTGCGGCCTTGGCGATCAGGTCGGCGGTGGCCGGTGCCACCACGACCAGGTCGGCCTCCTTGCCGAGGCGCACGTGTGGCACCTCGTGCGCGTCGGCCCACACGTCGTCGGCGACCGGCTCACGGGACAGCGCGGCCCAGGTCGGTGCGCCGACGAAGCGCAGTGCGGACGCGGTCGGGATGACCCTCACCCGGTGCCCCGACTCGGTGAACAGGCGGAGCAGCTCGGCGGCCTTGTAGGCGGCGATCCCGCCACCGACGCCGAGCACGACCCGGGCCGTCATGACCTCAGGGGTTGTCGGTCGGCTCGGCCGTGAGCAGGCCGGCGTTGATCTCGCGCATCGCGATCGAGAGCGGCTTCTCCTGCGGCGTGGTCTCCACCAGCGGGCCGACGTATTCCAGGAGGCCTTCGCCGAGCTGGCTGTAGTAGGCGTTGACCTGGCGGGCGCGCTTGGCCGCGAAGATGACCAGGGCGTACTTCGACGTGGTCTTCTCGAGCAGCTCGTCGATCGGCGGGTTGGTGATGCCTTCAGGGTTGGCGATGGATCCCACGGAAAACAAACCTCTGCGTTCTCAACCGCCGCGCGGCGGTCGGGCCGGGGTCAGGAATGGCGAACCGAGCAATCCTACCAGCTCATCAGCCGCGCGCTCGGCGGCGTGGTTGATGATCGCCGCGGCGATGCCCACCCCGGCCGCGACCCGGTCGTCCGGGGCGAGCAGGAGCACCATCCGGACATCCGGGACGGTCTGGCTGACCAGTTCGGCGCCGCGGGGGTCGATGGAGAGCAGGACCGGCTCGCCCGCGGCGAGCCAGGCCTCCACGGGACGGCGGGGCGTGCCGTACCGGTGCTGCCCGATCGCCGCGGACTCGATCAAACCCTGCTCCTCGACCAGCCGGTCGAACGCGGCCTCGTCGACGAACGTGTAGTGCGTGCCGTCGACCTCGGGGTCGCGCCGCCGGCGGGTGGTGACCATGACGGGCATCCGCACCCACGGCGAACGCGCCCGGACCAGCCGGATCACGGCTGCCCGCCCGGCCTCGGAAGGACCGGTCAGGACCGTGAGCCGAGCCGCCGGGCGCGCCTCGTCATGCATGGTCACAGCTTCGTTCTACCCGCGTGGCGGGTCAGTTGCCGGCGAACTCTCCAAGGAGCGCCTTGCGCTGCTGGTCGCCCAGACCGCGCAGCCGGCGGCTGTCGGCGATCTTGAGCTTCTCCATGATCTGGGTCGCCCGGATCTTGCCGATGCCCGGCATCGCCTGCAGGACGGCCGAAACCTTGAGCTTGCCGACGACGTCGTCAGACTCGGCCCGGTCGAGCACGGCGGCGAGGGTGGTCTTGCCCTGCTTCAGCTGCTCCTTCAGCGCAGCACGGGCTTTGCGGATCTCCGCTGCCTTTTCCAGCGCTGCCGCGCGCTGTTCGGGGCTCAGTGACGGGAGCGGCACCAGTTCTCCTCAGGTCCTACCGCGATCGGGAATTTCCGCCGCGGTCGTGAAACGTGGGGTGGCCGTGAACCAAAGGGGCATGTGGTTCCCAGCGCGGGGAAAACTAGCGGCCCGATTGGTTTTCGGCAACGTCGGCGCGCCTTGATCACGAAATCTTGATCCCGCGGGTCACCTCGTTCGGGGGCCCAGAACGGCCCGGCACTGGGCCAGGACGTCGGCCGCCGCAGTGCGCAAATCGGACACCGAGGGCCCCCGAGCCAGGATCTCCCGCGAGTAGGACGGAACCACCCAATCAAGATCATTACCGAAGACGGTACGCAGGTCGGAAGCGTTCCCACCCTGCGCGCCCAACCCCGGGGCGAGGATCGGGCCGTTGACCCGGGAGAGATCGTGGCCGGTATCGCCGATCGTCGCGCCGACCACCAAGCCGAAGCTGCCGAGCGGCTCCACACCATCGTTGAGCTGGGAAATCTCGTCGATCACGGTCTGCGCGACGGTCCTGCCGCCGGGACCGACGGCGCGCTGCACGGCGGCTCCCTCGGGGTTCGAGGTGAGCGCGAGGACGAAGACGCCGCCGTCGTGAGCGGTCGCCGCGTCGAACATCGGGCGCAGCGATCCGACGCCGAGGAAGGGGCTCGCCGTGATCGCGTCAGCACGCAGCGGGCTCGCCGGATCGAGATATGCGGTCGCGTACGCGGCGACCGTCGACCCGATGTCGCCACGCTTCACGTCGAGCAACACCAGGGCGCCGGCATCGCGCAACTGTCGGATAGCCGACTCAAGCACGGCGACCCCTCGGGAGCCGTGTCGCTCGAAAAACGCGGACTGCGGTTTGACCACCGCGACCCGGTCGCCGAGCGCTTCGATAACGATCTCGCAGAACTCAGCCAGCCCGGTGGCGTCGTCGGCCAGCCCCCAGGCGGTCAGCAGACTTGGATGAGGATCGATCCCCACGCACAGCGGACCACGCGTGCCGAGCGCCTCGTACAGGCGCGCTCCAAAGGCTTTAGTCACGATTGTCCTTTCTTCAAAGACGCGATCCGCCGGACCAGCGCGGGCCCGTGATAGATGAACCCGGTGTAGACCTGCACCAGACTGGCGCCGGCATCGAACATCCGTGCGGCATCGTCGGGCGACATGAGCCCGCCGACCCCGATCACGGGCAGCCGCCCGCCGGTCTCGTCGTGCACGAACCGCACGACATCGCGCGCCCGCCCGGTCAGCGGCGCACCGGACAGCCCGCCGGCCTCCTCCCCCGCGACCCGATCGGCGCCCGCGAGACCGTCTCGGGCGAGGGTGGTGTTGGTGGCGATCACCCCGGCGGCACCGCGGGCGAGACAGACCTCCAGCAGTTCGGCGATCGCGGCCTCGGTCAGGTCGGGCGCGATCTTCACGAGGATGGGCTTCTCCCCCACCAACGCACTCAACAACGCGTCGATCGAGTCGCGATCCTGCAGACTCCGCAACCCAGGCGTGTTGGGCGAGGACACGTTGACGGCGAAGTAGTCCCCGTGGTCCCGCAGCAACGTGTAGGACGCCAGGTAGTCCTCGACCGCCTCCTCGAGCGGCGTCACCTTGGACTTCCCCAACGAGATGCCCAAGGGAAAGGAACGGTCCGTTGTTAACGCTTTCCGAGTAACAACGGACCGTTCCAATCGCCGCGCGAGCGCCGCGGCGCCCTCGTTGTTGAAGCCCATGCGGTTGACGATCGCTTCGCTGTCGCGCAGGCGGAACAGGCGCGGTTTCGGGTTGCCCGGCTGTGCGTGCGCCGTCACCGTGCCCACCTCGACGAAGCCGAAGCCCAGGGCCGGCCAGGCCGCCAGCGCGACGCCGTTCTTGTCGACGCCCGCCGCGAGCCCGACCGGGTTCGGGAACTCCAGCCCGAAGACCGTGCGCGGGTTGCGCACCGTATACCGCGAAGCCAGCAGCCGCCACGCGGCCGGCGGGAGGCCCGCCAGCCGCGTCAGCGTCCACTCGTGCGCGGTCTCGGCGTCGCCCGAACCGATACGGAACAGGGCCGGGCGGACGACCCGCTCAAACAGCACGCCCGCCTCCGCGCAGGGCCGCGTGCAGGTCCTGCAGCGGCCGGACCGTCATCTCGCCGCGGATCAGGGCCTCGATCCCCATCACCGCGGCAGCCGCACCCGGCACCGTGGTGATGCACGGGATGTCGGCGGTGACCGCCGCGCTGCGGATCTCGTAGCCGTCCGACCGCGCCGACGCGCCCGAGCCCTGCGGCGTGTTGACGATCAGCGCGATCTCACCGTTGCGGATCAGCGAGATGGCGTCCGGCTCGGAACCCGCCTCTTCCCAGTGCTTGCGGATGATCTCGCAGGCGATGCCGTGCCGGCGCAGCACCTCGCCGGTGCCGACCGTCGCCACGATCTGGAAGCCCAGGTCGGCCAGCCGCTTGATCGGGAAGATCATGCTGCGCTTGTCCCGGTTGGCCACCGAGACGAAGATCCGACCGGACGTGGGCAACGAACCATAGGCCGCCGCCTGCGACTTCGCGTACGCGTTGCCGAAAGCGGGGTCGATGCCCATCACCTCGCCGGTCGACTTCATCTCCGGACCCAGCAGCGAGTCGACGCCCCGCCCGGCCGGCGTGCGGAACCGCTTGAACGGCAGCACCGCCTCCTTGACCGCGGTCGGACCGTCCGCCGGCAGGTCGCCGCCGTCGCCGGTCGGCGGCAGCAGGCCCTCGACGCGCAGTTCCGCGATCGTGGCGCCGAGCATGATCCGGGCGGCCGCCTTGGCCAACGGCACCGCGGTCGCCTTGGACACGAACGGCACGGTCCGCGACGCGCGGGGGTTGGCCTCCAGCACGTAGAGCACGTCGTCCTTGAGCGCGTACTGCACGTTGAGCAGGCCCCGCACGCCGACGCCGCGGGCGATCTCGGTGGTGTAGCGGCGCACCTCGGCCATGTGCGAGGCGGCCAGGGTGATCGGCGGCAGCGCGCACGCCGAGTCGCCGGAGTGGATGCCGGCCTCCTCGATGTGCTCCATCACGCCGCCCAGGTAGACCTCGCCGTCCGTGTCGCACAGCGCGTCCACGTCGATCTCGATCGCGTCGTCGAGGAAACGGTCGACCAGCACCGGGTGGGCCGGCGAGATCTCGGTGGCCCGGGCGATGTAGGCGGACAGCGTCGGGTCGTCGTACACGATCTCCATGCCGCGACCACCGAGGACGTACGAGGGCCGCACCAGCACCGGATAGCCGATCTCGTCGGCGATCGCCTTGGCCTCGTCGTACGACGTGGCGGTGCCGTGTGCCGGCGCGCGCAGCCCGGCCTTGCCCAGCACCGCGCCGAACGCGCCCCGGTCCTCGGCCAGGTTGATCGACTCCGGGGTCGTGCCGACGATCGGCACGCCGGCGTCCTTGAGCCGCTGGGCGAGCCCGAGCGGCGTCTGCCCACCGAGCTGCACGACCACGCCCACCACCCCGGGCCCGCCGGCCGCCCGACCGGACTCGGACTCGGCGTGGAACACCTCGAGCACGTCCTCGAACGTCAACGGCTCGAAGTAGAGCCGGTCCGCGGTGTCGTAGTCCGTGGACACGGTCTCGGGGTTGCAGTTGACCATCACGGTCTCGTACCCCGCGCCCCGCAGCGCCATCACCGCGTGCACGCACGAGTAGTCGAACTCGATGCCCTGCCCGATCCGGTTCGGCCCCGAGCCCAGGATCAGCACCTTGGGCCGGTCGGACGGCGCCACCTCGGTCTCCTCGTCGTACGAGGAGTAGTGGTACGGCGTGCGCGCGGCGAACTCGGCCGCACACGTGTCGACCGTCTTGTAGACCGGCCGCAGCCCGAGCCGGTGCCGCAGCCGCCGCACGCCGTCCTCGCCGGCGAACTCCGGCCGCAGGGCGGCGAGCTGCCGGTCGGACAGGCCCGCACGCTTGGCCCGGCGCAGCAGCGGCAGGTCGAGCACCGGCGCCGCGACGATCTCGGCGCGCAGGTCGACCAGCGCGGCGATCTGGTCGAGGAACCAGGGGTCGATCCCACCGGACGCCGCCGCGACGTCGGCCACCGTGGCACCGAGCCGCAGCGCCCGCTCGACCGTGTAGAGCCGCCCGTCGTGCGGCGTACCCAAATCGTCCAGAGTGGACGCCAACGTGGCATCGACCGGATCGGGCGTGGTCCAGAAGCCCGCCGCGCCGGTCTCCATCGACCGCATCGCCTTGTTGAGCGCCTCGGTGAAGTTGCGGCCCAGGCTCATCGCCTCGCCGACCGACTTCATCGTGGTGGTCAGCTCCGGGTCGGCGCCCGGGAACTTCTCGAACGCGAACCGCGGGATCTTGACGACCACGTAGTCGAGCGCGGGCTCGAACGCGGCCGGCGTCTCCAGCGTGATGTCGTTGGGGATCTCGTCGAGCGTGTAGCCGATGGCCAGCTTGGCGGCGATCTTCGCGATCGGGAAGCCCGTGGCCTTGGAGGCCAGCGCCGACGACCGGGACACCCGGGGGTTCATCTCGATGACCACGAGCCGGCCGTCGCGCGGGTTGACCGCGAACTGGATGTTGCAGCCGCCGGTGTCGACGCCGACCTCGCGGAGCACCGCGATGCCGACGTCGCGCAGCGTCTGGTACTCGCGGTCGGTCAGGGTCATCGCCGGCGCGACCGTGACGCTGTCGCCGGTGTGCACGCCCATCGGGTCGAGGTTCTCGATCGAGCAGACGACCACGACGTTGTCGTGCTTGTCGCGCATCAGCTCGAGCTCGTACTCCTTCCAGCCGAGCACGCTCTCCTCGATCAGCACCTCGTGCACCGGCGACTCGGTCAGGCCCGCGCCGGCGATCCGCTCGAGGTCGTCGAACGTGTGCGCCATGCCGGATCCGAGGCCGCCCATCGTGAACGACGGCCGCACGACGACCGGCAGGCCGAGCTCGTCGACGGCGGAACGGACCGAGTCCATCGAGTCGCAGACCCGCGAGCGCGGCGTCTCCGCACCGGCCTTGGCCACGATCTCCTTGAACTTCTGCCGGTCCTCGCCGCGCTGGATCGCCTCGATGTCGGCGCCGATCAGCTCGACGCCGTACTTGTCGAGGATGCCCGCCTCGTGCAGCGCCACCGCGGCGTTGAGCGCGGTCTGGCCGCCCAGCGTCGGCAGGATCGCGTCCGGCCGCTCCTTGGCGATGACCAGCTCGAGGAACTCCTGCGTGATCGGCTCGACGTAGGTGGCGTCGGCGAACTCCGGGTCCGTCATGATGGTCGCCGGGTTCGAGTTGACCAGGCTCACCCGCAGGCCCTCGGCCCGCAGCACGCGGCACGCTTGCGTGCCCGAATAGTCGAACTCGCACGCCTGCCCGATCACGATCGGCCCGGAGCCGATGACGAGCACGTGCGAAAGGTCGCTCCGCTTAGGCACTGACCCTCTCCCCCGCGATGAGCTCCCGGAAGCGGTCGAACAGATAGTCCGCGTCGTGCGGACCGGCTGCCGCTTCCGGGTGGTACTGGACTGTGAAAGCCGGGACGTCGTGCGCCCGCAGACCCTCGACAACGTTGTCGTTGAGGCAGACGTGCGACACCGCGACGTCGCCGAAGTCGGTCGAGACACTGCCTTCCAGGGGCGCGTCGACCGCGAACCCGTGGTTGTGCGACGTCACCTCGACCTTGCCGGTGGCCCGGTCGAGCACCGGCTGGTTGCTGCCCCGGTGCCCGAAGCCCAGCTTGTAGGTGCCGAAGCCGAGCGCCCGCCCGAGGATCTGCGAGCCGAAGCAGATGCCGAACAGCGGGATCCGCCGGCGCATCACCTCGCGGGCCAACTCCACCGGACCGTCCGCGGTGGCCGGGTCGCCCGGGCCCGGCGAGAAGAAGATCGCGTCGGCGCCGGTGGCGAGCAGGTCGTCGATGGTCGAGCCGGCCGGCATCACGTGGGTGGTCACGCCGCGTGCGGCCAGGCGCCGGGCGACGTTGCGCTTGATGCCGAGGTCGACCGCCGCGACGGTGAACTCATGGGTGCCAACCGCGTTCACGGTGTACGGCGCAGCCGTGGTCACCTGGGCCGACAGGTCCGCGCCCACCATCTCGGGCGCCTCGCGCACCTTGCGCAGGAGCACCGCCGGGTCGTCGGTGACGCTGGAGACGCCGACGCGCATCGCTCCCCGGTCGCGTAGGTGCCGGGTCAGCGCCCGGGTGTCGACGCCCGAGATGCCGACCACGCCCTCGGCGGCCAGCCGGTCCTCCAGGTCGCCGGTGCGCCGCCAGTTGGAGGCGAGCCGGGCCGGGTCGCGCACGACGTAACCGGCGACCCAGATCCGGGCCGACTCGTCGTCCTCGTCGTTGACGCCGGTGTTGCCGATGTGCGGTGCGGTCTGCACGACGACCTGCCGGTGGTACGACGGGTCGGTCAGCGTCTCCTGGTAGCCGGTCATCGCGGTGGTGAACACCGCCTCGCCGAACGTCTCGCCCACGCTGCCGTAGGACTCGCCGTGGAACGTCCGCCCGTCCTCCAGGACGAGCAGCGCGGGGCGCCTCATTTGACTGCCTTTCCGTCCAGCACCGTCGGCTCGCCGCGCAGGAACGTCGCGACGATTCGGCCGGGCAGGGTCATCCCCGCGTACGGGGTGTTGCGCGAGCGGGACGCCGACCCGGTCGGGTCGACCTCCCAGCGGGCGGCGGGGTCGAACAGCGTGAACGTCGCCGGCTCACCGGGCGCCGGCGTGCGGCCGTGCTCGGTCAGCCCGGCGATCCGGGCCGGTGTGCGCGACATCCGCTCCGCGATCAGCTCCCAGTCGGGGCCGAGCACGTCGAGCACGATCGACAGCGCGGTCTCGAGGCCGATCATGCCGGGGCGCGCGTACGCCCACTCGCATTCCTTGTCCTCCACCGCGTGCGGTGCGTGGTCGGTGGCCACGATGTCGATCAGGCCCTCGGCCAGCGCCGACCGCAGTGCCGCCACGTCGGTCTTGGTGCGCAGCGGCGGGTTCACCTTGAACACCGGGTCGTACGAGGTGGCCCGCTCGTCGGTCAGCAGCAGGTGGTGGGGCGTCACCTCGGCGGTCACGCGTACACCCGCGGCCTTGGCCTGCCGGATCACGTCGACCGAACCGGCCGTGCTCACGTGACAGACGTGCAGGCGGGCGCCGACGTGCCCGGCGAGCAGGGCGTCACGGGCGATGATCGCCTCCTCGGCCACCGCCGGCCAGCCGGTCAGCCCGAGCCGCGCGGAGACCTCGCCCTCGTGCATCTGGGCGCCCTCGGTCAGCCGGGGCTCCTCGGCGTGCTGGGCGATCACGCCGTCGAACGCCTTCACGTATTCCAGCGCCCGCCGCATCAGCCGCGCGTCGGACACGCAGTGCCCGTCGTCGGAGAAGATCCGAACCTTCGCCGCGGAGGTGGCCATCGCGCCCAACTCGGCCAGGTGCTGGCCGGCGAGACCGACGGTCACCGCGCCGATCGGCTGCACGTCGACCAGGCCCGCCTCGCGGCCGAGCCGCCAGACCTGCTCGACCACGCCCGCCGTGTCGGCGACCGGCGAGGTGTTGGCCATCGCGCAGACAGCGGTGTATCCGCCCAGCGCCGCGGCCCGCGAGCCGGACTCGACGGTCTCGGCGTCCTCGCGGCCGGGCTCGCGCAGGTGGGTGTGCAGGTCGACCAGGCCGGGCAGCGCGACCAGGCCGGCGGCGTCGACCACCTGGGCGCCGCGGGCGTCGCCGCCGACCTCCGCGACGACGCCGTCACGGATCAGCAGGTCGGTCGGCTCGGCGCCCAGGACGCTGACCCCCTTGACCAGGAACGTGCTGCTCATTTGCCCCCCAGGAGCAGGTAGAGGACGGCCATCCGGACGGAGACGCCGTTGGCGACCTGTTCGACGATCGTGGAGCGGGCCGAGTCGGCCACCTCCGGAGTGATCTCCATGCCGCGAACCATCGGGCCGGGGTGCATGACGATCGCGTGCTCGGGCAGCCGCCGCATCCGGGCCGCGTCGAGCCCGTAGCGGCGCGCGTATTCCCTGGTCGACGGGAAGTAGGAGTCGTTCATCCGTTCGCGCTGGACCCGCAGCATCATCACCACGTCGACGTCGGGCAGCACCGCGTCGAGGTCGTAGGAGACCCGCAGGTCCGGCGAGAGCGCCGGGCCGACGTCGACCGGGATCAGCGTCGGCGGGCCGACCACGGTGACCTTGGCACCGAGCGTGGTCAGCAGCAGGACGTTGGAGCGGGCGACCCGGCTGTGCAGCACGTCGCCGACGATCGCGACGTGCAGGCCGGCGAGCCGACCCAACCGCGAGCGCATCGTGTACGCGTCGAGCAGCGCCTGGGTCGGGTGCTCGTGGGTGCCGTCGCCGGCGTTGACCACGGAGCCGTCGACCCACTGGGCCAGCCGGTGCGGCGCGCCGGAGGCCGGGTGGCGCACGACGACGGCGTCGGCGCCCATCGCCTGCAGGGTCAGCGCGGTGTCCTTGAGGCTCTCGCCCTTGGAGACGCTGGAGCCCTTGGCCGAGAAGTTGATGACGTCGGCGGAGAGCCGCTTCGCGGCCGCCTCGAACGAGATGCGCGTACGCGTGGAGTCCTCGTAGAAGAGGTTGACCACCGTGCGGCCGCGCAGCGTCGGCAGCTTCTTGACCTCGCGGCTGGACAGGTTGGCCAGTTCGGCGGCGGTGTCGAGGACCAGCGTGGCGTGCTGCGCGTCGAGGTCGGCCGCGGAGAGCAGGTGCTTGATCATTTGGCCTCCTCGCCGATCAGGCGCACCTCGTCGTTGCCGTCGATCTCGGCGAGCGTGACCTTCACGATCTCCGTGCGCGCGGTCGGGATGTTCTTGCCGACGTAGTCGGCGCGGATCGGCAACTCCCGGTGGCCGCGGTCGACGATCACGGCGAGCTGCACCGAGCTGGGCCGGCCGAGGTCGGAGAGGGCGTCGAGGGCGGCACGGACCGTGCGGCCGGAGAACAGGACGTCGTCGACGAGGATGACCCGCCGGCCGTCGATGCCGCCCGGCGGCAGGTCGGTCGGGCCCAGCGCCCGGGTGGCCTTGAGGCGGAGGTCGTCGCGGTAAAGAGTGACATCGAGCACACCGACGGGTACGTTGACGTCTTCGAAAGCGGCGATCCGGGCGGCCAGTCGATGGGCGAGCGGGACCCCGCGCGTCGGGATGCCGAGCAGGACGGTGCCCTCGGCGCCGTCGGTCTTCTCGAGGATCTGGTGCGCGATGCGGTCGACGACCCGCTGCAGATCAGTCTCAGTGAGGATGACCTTCACAGACGGTGGCGAACCGGACGTCGTCGAGGATGAAGCGGCCTGTGGATAGGCCACGGCGGACCTCCTTCCCCGCCTCACGGGACGGGTCGTTAAAGGATGTCTTCGGCGAACCGTCGATCACGTTACCAGCGGGGACAGCGTGGGTATGCGCAGCGTGCCGTGCGTAACAACGTGGCGAGTCGTTGATGCATGGTGCAGGAAAATTCGGACAAGAGAAGACAGTCCTCCCAAGTGATGGGTAATGAGCACTTGACCAGTTCTCTCATTCCCCGTACCGTCACGCTCCGTAGCGATCGCTGGGGAGAACCCCGGGTACCAGCACTGGGAGAGTCGTCAATGGCTTCTGAGTACGCCAAGTCGTTGGGCGCGCGTCTGCGCTCCATCCGCCAACAGCAGGGCCTGTCTCTGCAAGGTGTGGAGGAGAAGTCGAACGGCCGTTGGAAGGCGGTCGTCGTCGGCTCCTACGAGCGCGGCGACCGGGCCGTCACGGTCTCCCGCCTTGCCGAGCTCGCCGACTTCTACCGGGTTCCGGTCTCGGAACTGCTGCCCGACGGCAGTGGTGTCCGTCACGAGCCCACCAACAAGATCGTGCTCGACCTCGAGCGTCTCTACGACGAGGCCTCGGAGGAGCTCGCCTACGTAGCCCGTTACGCGCGCGCCATCCAGCAGCAGCGCGGCGACTACAACGGCCGGGTGCTCTCCATCCGCGCGGACGACCTTCGCGCGCTGGCGATCGTCTACGACTCGTCACCGTCGGGTCTGATCGAGCGGCTGAACGAGCACGGCGTCCTCGTCGCGGACCCGCGGGCGTTCTTCGCCAGCTGACAACTGGGTCACCACAAGGGCCCCTGTCCGCCGCTTTCGCGGTGGGAAGGGGCCCTTGTTGGCTTTAGTCGTTGTTTTCGTTTTCGGCCGTCAGCGCGGCGCGTACTCGGCGATCCGGCCGATCAGGCCGTTGAGGAACCGCGGGCTGTCGTCGGTCGACATCTGCCGGGCCAGCTCGACCGCCTCCGTTATCGCCACGGCGTCGTCGATCTCGTCGACGTAGAGCAGCTCGTAGACCGCGATCCGGGCCAGGTTGCGGTCGACCACGGGCATGCGGTCGATCGTCCAGCCCTCGGCGTAGCTGGCGATCAGCTCGTCGATCCGGTCGAGGTGCGCGGCAACGCCGTTGACCAGGCCGGTGGCGTAGTCGAGGTGGCCGGGCAACGGGCGTTCCAGCCGCGCGACGTAGTCCGTGAGGACGTCGGTCGGCGGCCGGTCCCGCAGATCGGCTTCGAACAGCACGTCGAGGGCCCTTTTACGCGCCTTGCGGCGCGCGGGCATCGAGGTCTTGGGGCCCTCCGCCATCAGGCGCGGCCGAGGTAACGGCCGTCGCGGGTGTCGACCTTGATCTTCTCACCGGTGGTGATGAACAGCGGGACCTGGACGGTCGCGCCGGTCTCGACGGTGGCCGGCTTGTTGCCGCCGGTCGAGCGGTCGCCCTGCAGGCCCGGCTCGGTGTAGGTGACCTCGAGCACGACGCTGGTCGGCAGCTCGACGTAGAGCGGGACGCCCTCGTGGGTCGCGACGATCGCCTCGGCCTCGGGGAGGAGGTAGTTCGACGCCTCGCCGACCGTGCCGCCACTGACGTGGATCTGGTCGTAGGTGTCGAGATCCATGAAGACGAAATCTTCGCCATCGGCGTAGAGGTATTGCATCGTGCGCTTGTCGACGGTCGCGGTATCGACCTTGGTCCCCGCGTTGAAGGTCTTGTCGACGACCTTCCCGGACAGCACGTTCTTGAGCGTGGTGCGCACGAACGCTCCACCCTTACCGGGCTTGACGTGCTGGAACTCAACGACGGACCAGAGCTCGCCGTCGAGGTTGAGGACCAGGCCGTTCTTCAGGTCGTTGGTGGTGGCCATTTCCTGCCTTGATCTTCACTCAGCGGACAGACTATGCGAGTCTACCGGCCATCAACGGATGCCATCTTCTTCGGGTGTCCGCGCCGGTTCTCGCCAGCCACGGCGCCGGCCAACTGGGGCGGTGCCGTGCCTGGGGTGTGGCCGGCACGATGTGCGTCGCCCTCGGCGGGTTGGGTGCCGGCGCCGGGCCGTCGTCGGGACCACTGTCGCGGCCGGACCTCCCGGTCGACCTGTTCAACCTGGGCGTGACGGTCGCCTACTTCGGGCTCGTGCTGCTGGTGGTCGCCTGGTGGCGCCTGGGCAAGCTGGTGCGCCAGCGGCCGCCGCGGGTCGAGGAACTGCTGGCGACGATGCTGATGTGGGCCGCGCCGCTGCTGGTCGCGCCGCCGGTGTTCAGCCGCGACGTCTACAGCTACCTGTCACAGGGCGCGATGGTCGGCGCGGGCCTCGACGTCTACCGCTCCGGGCCGGCGGACCTCGGTGGACCGTTCGGCGCCGAGGTGCCGGCGATCTGGCAGCACACGGCGACGCCGTACGGTCCGGGCTTCCTGTTGCTGGCCACGGTAGTGGCCGCGCTGGTCGGCGGGCACGTGACGCTCGGCGTGCTGCTGATGCGGCTGGTCGCGCTTGGCGGGGTCGTGCTGCTCGCGGTCTGCCTGCCGCCGCTGGCCCGCCGGTGCGGTGTCGCGCCGTCGGCGGCGGTGTGGCTCGCGGTGCTCAACCCGCTGGTGCTGCTCCATCTGATCGGCGGGGCGCACAACGACGCGCTGCTGCTCGGCCTGCTGGCCGCCGGCCTGTTGGCGGCGTTCTCCGGTCGACCCGCCCTCGGCGCGGTGGCGATCACGTTCGCCGCCTTGATCAAGGTGCCGGTCGCGGTCGGGCTGGCCGCGGTGGCGCTGATCTGGGCCGGGCGGGGCGTCCCACAGTGGCGGGCCATCGGTGCCACCGCTCTGGTGGCGGTGGGCACGGCCGTCGGCGTGACCTGGCTCGCCGGCACCGGATTCGGCTGGGTGGGCGCGCTGCGTACGCCGGTCACGGCGGACAGTTGGTCGCTGACCAGCGCCCTCGGCCGGGCGACGGAGTCGCTGCTGGCGGCGCTGGACGCGTCCCTGGGCACCGCGCCGCTGACGGGCTGGCGCCTGGCCGGCATGTGCGCGGCGGTGGCGGCGGCCCTGCTGGTCTGGCACCGGCGCCGCACGGTCGGCCCGGTGCAGGGCGTGGGCCTGGTGCTCGGCGGTGTCGTGGTGTTCGGCCCGGCGGTCCGCCCGTGGTACCTGCTCTGGGCGGTCGTGCCGCTGGCGGCCGCGGCCCCGTTCGGCCGCGCGGCCCGCGTCGCCGCGGCAGCGTCCGCGGTGCTGGCCATGGTGGTGCTGCCGGACGGTTTCGCACCGAACCCGGGCACGCTGGGCTTCGCGGTGATCGGCGGTTGCCTGGCGGTGGCGCTGCTGGTGATGACCGCCTTCGCGACGCAGCCGGACGACGACCTGGCGCCGGGGCTGGCCCGATGACCGCGTCCCGCCGGACTCTGTGGGTCCTGGCCGTGCTCGCGGTGCTGTGGGTCATCGTCGTGCCGGGCCGCCGCGGCTTCTTCGACGTGGGCGTCTACTACGGAGCGGTGCAGCACTGGCTCTCCGGTGGCGAGCTATACAGCTACCTGCGGCCGGGCACGGTGTACGGGTTCACCTATCCCCCGTTCGCGGCGGTGCTGATGACGCCGCTGGCCCCGCTTCCGTGGCACACGGTGATCGCGGTGAGCATCGTGGTCAACGTGATCGCCGGCGGCCTGGTGATCCGCTGGCTGATCGGCCCGGGCCTGCGCCCGTGGCTGCTGGTGGCGCTGCTGTGCGTCTTCCTGGCCCCCGTCCGCGACACGGTCAGCTTCGGCCAGGTCAACCTGGTGCTGCTGGCGCTGGTCTGGTGGGACCTGCGCCGCGGCCCCCGCGCGGGCGTGGGCATCGGCGTGGCGACGGCGGTCAAGCTGACGCCGGGCCTGTTCGTCGTCTACCTGGCCCTGGCCCGCCGCTGGCAGGCTCTTCTCTTGTCAGTGACGACGGTCGCGGCCGCCACCCTCCTGGCCGCCGCCATCTCCCCCACCGCGTCCCGCACCTTCTGGACCGAGGCCCTGTGGAACACGGGCCGGGTGGGCGACCTGGCCTACGTCTCGAACCAGTCCCTACGCGGCGTCATCGCCCGCGCGGGCCTGCCCGGTTGGTGCTGGGCCCTGGCGGTCCTGGCCATCTGTGCATTGTGGATCTTCCGAGCCCGCCGCGCGGCGTCAGCTGGCGACCACGTCACGGGCTTCGCCCTGACCGGGGTGACCACCTGCCTGATCAGCCCGGTGACCTGGGTCCACCACCTGGTCTGGCTCCTGCCGGCCCTCTACCTGGCGTGGCGCACGGGCCGCGCGCGCCTGTGGGTGATCGCGGCCTACGTCCTGCTGTGCACGAGCGCGGTCTGGCTGTGGGCAGACGGCGGCCCATCCCTCGCGGCGGTCCTGGGCAGCAACCTGTATGTCTGGATCGCCCTGGCCCTACTGGCCTTGCTCCCGATCAGCGCGCCGGAGCCGGCCGAGCCCACCCAACCGCTCGCGCCGTCCCAACCGCCGACCGCGGACTTGGTCGCCCGATAATCGTGAAGGTGAACGCGCCCGTCCTGCCGCGCACGAGCGCAGTATGACGAAGGGCGGACGTATGGATCGATCTGGCCCTTACTGGCCTCCTCCGGATCCGCGTGCCGGAGTCGGCCGAACCGCTCGCGCCGGCCAGGGCACCGACCGCGGAGTTGGCGGCCCGATAATCGTGTAGGTGACCGCCGACCTCGACCGCGTGGACGAAGTGCGACACCTTTACGCGCGATATCGCGCGATGCCGTATCCGCGTGAAATGCGCCCCGCGGACGTGGCCGGCGTCAGCATGATCCTGCTCGACGCGAACGTCGCCGGATGCGTCCACACCTGGCTGGCGAACGGCGGCGCGCTGGACACCAAACGCTGGCAGATCCTCGCCAGCTGCCTCGACGACCTGGACCGCGTGCTCCCGCTGCTGACGCAGGAGCCGGACCACGCCTACTTCGCGACCTGCCGCACGGTGGCCCGTCTCGTGCTGGAGTCCAACAACCCAGCGTGAGCGCCAAAGCCCGTGCTGGCGCGCGGTCCACTCCCGACGCGGCCTCGGCTGGACAGGGCCATGAACAGCACGCGACGGGCTCGAAACAGCACCAGCAAACACCGAAGCGGCGATGAGGAAGCCCGCGCTCTTACTCGGACCATCGCCACCCAGGTCCTTTCGCCCCGCACGACCAAGGCGCGCGATTGCGGTCCCGCTCCCTGATCAGGCAGCGACGGCGGTGAAGGCGTCCGCGAGCAGGTCGTCGGTCGGGCCGTCGAGGACGTCCGTCTCGGCCAGGGAGTCCAGGACGATGAAGCGCAGGCGCGAGCCGCGGGCCTTCTTGTCGACGCGCATCGTGGCCAGCAGGTCCGGCCACGCCTCGGCGGCGTAGGTCGTCGGCAGGCCCAGCTCCGTCAGGATCGTGCGGTGCCGGGCCGTGGTGGCGGCGTCCAGGCGGCCGGCGCGGTGGCTGAGCTCGGCCGCGTAGACCAGCCCGACCGCGACCGCGTCGCCGTGCCGCCAGGTGTAGTGCTCGACCTTCTCGATCGCGTGCGCCAGGGTGTGCCCGTAGTTCAGGATCTCGCGCCGGCCCGACTCCTTGAGGTCGCCGCCGACCACGTCGGCCTTCACCCGGATCGCGAGCTCGATGAGAGTACGCACCGCAGGGCCCGCCGGGTCCGCGGCCAGACGCGGATCCCGCTCGATCAGGTCGAGGATCGCCGGCTCCGCGATGAAGCCGCACTTGACCACCTCGGCCAGGCCGGCGGTCAGGTCCGCGGGCGGCAGCGAGTCGAGCGTGTCCAGATCGCAGAGCACCCCCGCCGGCGGGTGGAATGCGCCGACCAGGTTCTTGCCCGCCGCGGTGTTGATGCCGGTCTTGCCGCCGACCGCCGCGTCGACCATGCCGAGCAGCGATGTCGGCACCGGCACCCAGCGCACGCCGCGCAGCCACGCCGCGGCGACGTATCCACCGAGGTCGGTCGCGGCACCGCCGCCCACCGCCACCACCGCGTCGGATCGGGTGAACCCGGCCGCACCGAGCCGGTCCCAGCACGCGGCGGCGGTCTCGATCGTCTTGCCGCTTTCCGCGTCCGGAAGCTCGATGCGCGTCACGACGCGCCCGTCAGCGGCCAACGCGGCCGAGACGTCGTCGGCGCGCGCCGTCAGCGGCGCGGAGGCGAGCACGGCGACCCGATCGGCGCCTGGCAACAGCGCGGCGATCTGGTCGGTGAGCCCGCGCCCGACGACCACGTCGTAGGCCTGCTCACCACCGACCGGAATGCGGGTGATCTCAGTCATCGGCGCCGAGCATATACGCGTCGTAGCCGGCGCCGGTCGTCGTCCGCTCGCCCGCCGACCGTGGATAGGCGACGAGTCCGGGGTGCACAGCCCTGAATCGCTCCAGCGTCGCCGCGTCGACGCCCGTGCCGACCAGGTCGAGGCGGCGCGGCTCGCAGCGCGCGGCGGCGGCCAGGGTCTCGTCGCACAGGCGTGTGCCGCGCAGACTCAGCGAGTCGGGCCGCACCACGCCGGCGAGGAGCGCGGCGAGCTCGGCGTCGGTCGCCCCGTCGAGATGGATGGCCAGGCTGTCGAGACCGGGCTTAAAGGCGACCGGCCCGGCAACGGTGGCGGCGGCCAGGGTGATCCTGCGGATCGACGGCGCGAACGGCCCCAGCCAGAGCGTCGCAACGCCGTGCAGGTCCAGCTCGGCCAGCGTCGGTGCGAGGTCGGCCAGGGACTCGTGGCCCCATGGCCGGTCAGGCAGATTGGTGATCCGGAGGTTGGTGAGCGCGGGCACCGGACCGCCCGTGGCGTCCACGACGAACTCGTCCGCCGCAGCGAGCCGCAGGAGGCGCAACCGTGGGAACCGGCCGAAGCCGGCCAGGGAACGCACGCCCGCATGGTGCGCGAGGATCTCGAGGTTGGGCAGGTCGGGCAGGCCTGGCAGCGAGCCGCCCACGACGTCGAGCGACCACACCTGATCGCCGACGTCGGCCAACTGGTCGACGTCGGCCTGGTCCCAGCACTCGAAGCGTTGATGGATGCTGAACGGCCGGCCGTCACGCTCCGGCGGCAACACCGGACTGAGCACGTGCAGCACGGCGTCGTCCGGCCTGAACCGACCGCAGGACAGCACCTCCACCACCGTCGACCCGCCGTCTTCGCTGACGACGGCCAGGTTGACCCACTCCGGCACCCGGCCGGCCCGCCACAGCTCGGCGACGACCGTGTCGGCGTCACACCGGTGCAGCGCCGCCGCACGATCGGGAGAGCCGTCCTCCGGAAAGCGCACCTCGCCGACCCGTGGCGGACCGACGTCATAGGACTGGTTGAGCCGCAGACGGAAGGTCAACGGCTCAGGCAGCTCCTCGATGACCATTGGTCGAGCCACCGCACGGGCCCGCTCGGCGGCAGCCGCGAACCGCGCCGCGAAGACCTCGCGCTCCACTCAGCCCATGGTCTTCTGGCCGTCGATGGTCTCGCGGATGATGTCGGCGTGGCCCGCGTGCTGGGAGATCTCGGCGATCAGGTGCAGGAACACGCGGCGGACCGACCAGGAGGCGCCCGGCTCGAACCAGGGCGCCTTGGGTAGCTCGTGTGCCGCGTCGAGGTCGAGCTTCTCCACCAGCGCGTCTGTGTCGGCCCCGGCCGCCTCGAAGTCGGCGATCATGTCGGCCAGCGTCGCGCCCGCGGGCATGGCGAAACCGGTCGCCCAGTCGACCTCGACCTGCGACATGCCCTCGGCGCCGCCGGCCGCGAACGCGCACCAGCTGCGCTCGGTCGTGGCGACGTGGCGTAGCAGCCCGCCCAGGCACAGCGCGCTCGCGGTCGGGGTCAGGCGCGCCTGTTCGTCGCTCAGCCCGCGCACGGTGAACAGCAAGAACCCACGGTGACGCTGCAGGGAGGCCAGCAGGTCGGCACGCTCAGTCATGCCAAGCACCTTAGATGTCGCGTACGACAGGAATCAGTTGTGCGCCGGCGCCGGGTCGCCCAGGGCGTGTGCCGGCATCTCCAGCTCGGTGCCGTGCGCTTCCTGCCAGTCGTACACCTTGCTCATCGTCACCGTCGAGGCGAAGAACTCGCGGGCCGTCAGCCCGCCGACCACCGGGTCGTTGTCCTGTGCCAGCAGCGTGCCCGCGACCAGCCGGAACCCCGCCCGCAGCGCCGCGCTCAGCCGGCGGTGACCGTCGACGACGAAGAACCGCGAGTCCGCGTACCCGATGGAGATCGGCTCGAGAGCGTCCGGCCCCGCGAGCCCGGCGGCGTCGTCGTCGGACATCCCGCGCAGCGCGCCGATGTCACCCGTCGGGTAGATGCGCGCGGGGTCGAGCAGCAGCAGCGGCGGGCTGCCGGCGAGGATCTCGGCGCCCAGTCGGCCCTCGACCGCGGCGACCGCCATCTCGACGACCTCCTCGGGCCGGGCCCGGGTGGTGTCCAGCACCAGGTCGTAGTTGCGCAGCGCGTGCTTGTCGGCGTGGTACCGGGTGAGGAACCGCTGGCGCTCGCTCTCGCTGCGGCTGCGCAGCTGGTCCTTGGCCTCTTCCAGCGTGGCGTAGTTCTCGACCTCGTTGGCCGGCCGCCCGAGCACCCGGCGGGCCGCCACGGTCGGGTCGGTGATCAGGTGAATCTTGAAGCCCTCGGTGAAGAAGAACCAGGCCAGGCGGCTGTCCATGATGACCCGCTGACCCGATTCGGCGATCTCGCGCTGCATCGAGTCGACGGTCCCGTCGATCACGTCGTCGAGCTCCGCGTGCAGGTTGAGCTGCAGGGCGGTCATCCCCCGCTCGCGGGCCATCTCACGGTAGAGATCGCCGACGCTGATCCGGCGCAGGTGCAGGCGCTCCGAAAGCCCTACCGAGACGGTGCTCTTGCCACTTCCCAGGTCACCGTTGACAGTGATGGACCGCTGGTTGCCCATGCGCCTCGATCCTCAGAGAATTGCCCGATTTGTCGGACACACCCGGTTTACGCCAATCTCAAAAGATTTTAACACCCGCCCTAGCAGCGGCCGATCGCCCGTTTGCTCGATCCCAAGCCCGCCAAGGTAGTCCTCTGTGGAGATTCACCGCGCCGCGTGCTGGATCAGTCGCTCCGCGTGCTCCCGCACCGCCTCCCGCAGCTCCACGGGGGACACGATCGTGAACGGCCACCCGAATCCGGCCAACATCTGTGCCACTCCAGGCAGGCTTTGCGCCCGCGTACGCATCAGGACGCCGTCACCGGTCTCGGTGATTTCCGCGACAGTCGCGGGCACCCGGCGACGCACCTGGCCGACCTCGGCCTCGAACAGCACCTCGACCTCCCACGTGTAGGGCACCCCGGCCAACGAACGGGTGACGTGCCCGACCGCGTCGAACCCCTCCGGCACGACGAACGTCTCCTCGCCGGTGTCGACAGCGGCGATCCGGTCGAGCCGGAAGGTGCGGATCTCGGCGCGCTTGTGGTCGAACCCGGTCAGGTACCACCGTCCGGCGTGGAAGACCAGTCCATAAGGGTCGACCTCGCGCAACGAGACGGCACCCTGCCAGGACCGGTAGGTGATGGTCACCCGCCGGGTGGCCCGGGCGGCGGCGCCGAGCGCCAGCAGCGTCGTGGTCGCCGGCCGCGCCGCGGTCGCACTCCGATCGATCGTGAAACCAAGGCTCTCTTGTACGCCCGCCAGGCGCTCGGCCAGGTTCGTCGGCAGGACCCGACGGATCTTCGCGAGCGTCGGCCCGGTCGCCGGGGCCTCGGTGGTCAGCCCGAGGTGCTCGGCCGCGATCAGCCCCAGCACGACCGCGGCGGCCTCGTCGTCGGTGAGCATCAGCGGCGGCAGCTTGTAGCCGGGGCTCAGCCGGTAGCCGCCGTAGCGACCCCGGGCGGCGGCCACCGGGATCCCGAGGTCCGCGAGTGTCGTGGCATAGCGGCGGACCGTCCGCTCGTCGACGCCGAGCCGGGCGCCGAGGTCGGCGCCGGTCAGGTGGTGGTGGGTCTGCAGGAGCTCGAGCATGCCCAGCACCCGGGAAGCCGGATGTGACACCCGTCACTCTCCTTATCCGGACCGATAGTGTCCGGATGCCACTTTACGCTCCAGCCATGACAGAGACCTTCGTTCTGGTGCCGGGCATGTGGCTCGGCGGTTGGGTGTGGGACGGCGTGGCCGAGCGGCTTCGCGCCGCCGGCGACAAGGCCGTCACCGTGACGCTGGCCGGCGTGGGCGAGCGGGTCGGCGAGGGCGACGCCGACCTGGAGCAGCACGTCGCCGACATCATCGCCGCGGCGCGCGGACACGACAACGTCGTCCTGGTTGGACACAGCTACGCCGGATTGCCGGTGACGGCGGCCGCCGCGCGCATCCCGGTGTCACGCGTGATCTATGTGGACAGTGGTCCGCTCCCCGACGGCACCCGCCAGCTCGACATGGGCCCACCGCCGGAGTCGACCGATCCGGTGCCGTCGCGCCCCTGGGACCAGGCGTCGGATCCGGTGCTGCTGGCGGGCCTCGACGAGGAGGATCTGGCGCTGCTGAGGAAGCGGGCGACGACTCACCCGTTCGGGTCGGTCGCCCAACCGCTGCGCCGCGGGGGCACCCTCACACCGCCGGCCTCGATGATCGCCTGCACGTTCTCGCTGGAGCAGATCGCGGCGATGCGCGCCGCCGGCCACCCGTTCTTCGCGGCGGTCGACGACGACATGGTGATCCGGTCGCTGCCCACGGGCCACTGGCCGATGCTGTCGGAGCCGGCAGGGCTGGCCGAGCTGCTCAGGGCTTGAGCAGCGCGGCGATCTCCTCGGCCACCTCGTCCGGCGAGCGCCCGTCGGTCTCGACCGTGAGCGTCGCGACCGACTCGTAGAGCGGGATCCGCTGGTCGAGGAGGAACTTCAAGGTCGCCCGCGGGTTGATCTCCAGCAGCGGGCGCCCCGAGTGGAGCCCGACCCGCTTGACCGCCTCGCCGAGGCTCACCACCAGATGCACGACCTGGTGCCCGGCGAGCGCGGCGCGGTTCTCCTCGGCCATGATCGCGCCACCGCCGAGGGCGAGCACACCGTCGAAGTCACCGACCGCGGCCGCCACGGCGGCACGTTCGAGGGCGCGGAAGTGCTGCTCGCCCTCGTCGACGAAGATCTCGGGGATCGGCTTGCCGGCGGTCGCCTCGATGTCGGCGTCGGTGTCGCGGAAGGGCACGCCGAGCCGCGCGGCCAACGCCTGCCCGGTGCTGGTCTTGCCGGCGCCGGGCGCGCCGACCAGGATGGCCCGCGGCTGCCCGGTCACCGGATCACCAGGTTGTCGAGGTAGCCGGCGAGGTTGCGGCGGATCTCCACCACGGAGTCGCCGCCGAACTTCTCGGTGGCGGCTTCGGCGAGCACCAACGCGACCATGGACTCGGCCACGATCGCGGCGGCCGGCACCGCGGCCACATCGGACCGCTGGTTGATGGCGGTGGCGGGCTCGCCGGTCGCCACGTCCACCGTGGACAGTGCCCGGTTGAGCGAGGAGATCGGCTTCATCGCGGCGCGTACCCGCAAAGGCTCGCCGGTCGTGATCCCACCCTCCAGGCCGCCGGCCCGGTCGGTGACCCGCTTGACCCCGTTGGCGGTCGGGATGATCTCGTCGTGCGCGCTGGAGCCACGCGACCGCGCCTGGTTCCAGGCGTCGCCGATCTCCACACCCTTGATGGCCTGGATCGACATCAACGCGGTGGCCAGCCGGGCGTCGAGCTTGCGGTCCCACTGGACGTGGCTGCCGAGCCCCGGCGGCACGCCGTAGGCGAGCACCTCGACGATGCCACCCAACGTGTCCGCGTCCTTCTTGGCGGCGTCGACCTCGGCCACCATCCGCGCACTGGCGTCAGGATCAAGACACCGGAGAGGATCGGCATCGATCCGCTCGGCATCCTCGGGCCGCGGATGAAGCCCGGGTTTGGCGGCGACGCTCCCGAGCTCGACGACATGCGACACGATCTCGATGCCGAGCGCCTGCCGCACCAGCTCCCGCGCCACAGTGCCGACGGCGACCCGCGCCGCGGTCTCCCGCGCACTGGCCCGCTCGAGAATCGGCCGGGCGTCGGTGTAGCCGTACTTCTGCATGCCCGCGAGGTCGGCATGCCCCGGCCGCGGCCGGGTCAACGGGGCGTTGCGGGCCTGCTTGGCCAACAGCTCAGGATCAACGGGATCGGCCGCCATGACGGTCTCCCATTTGGGCCACTCGGAGTTGCCCACCTTGACCGCAACGGGGCTACCCAGGGTCACGCCGTGCCGCACACCACCAAGAATCTCGACAACGTCCTGCTCAAAGGACATGCGCGCACCACGCCCATACCCGAGCCGCCGCCGACCGAGCTGCCGCCCAATCTCGGCACTGGTCACCTCGACGCCGGCCGGCACCCCTTCGAGCACCGCCACCAACGCCGGCCCATGCGATTCCCCTGCGGTCAACCAGCGCAACACGGCCCAAGTCTGACACGCGGGCCGGCGACCACCAGCATCCGGGCACCCGGTCCCAAAACCCGGACTCCGCGGGGCCGGCGCCTCCTACACGCAGCCGCGCGGTGCGGGCGGCCAGCCGTCCGGCACGACCAAGCCCGACCCGCTGGCCGTGATCGTGTGCGCCTGATCAGTTTGTGTCCGGCCCATGCCGATGATCACGTGCGGCCGGTCTGCGCGACACACCGGCAGCTCTACCGACCGAGTGCACTCGATCATCGAGCACCCCGGCGCGGACTTGACCTACTGCACACGATCACCGCCGAAGCGCTGGCCGCTCCTGCCCTAAAGCGCGAGCAAGCGACTGCCAGACCCTGACCAAGGTGGGTAACCGGTCGTGGCATCGACCGGAACACATCGCGAAGCGGGCGTCTGGCGGAGCACCGGTCCGGACCCAGGCGGACCCGAGCCCGAATCTTCAGGAACGGGCCGCGGACAAGGCGTCGCGCATGGCTTCGACCGGGGGTTCGGCGCCCGTGAAGAGGCGGAACTGGCCCAAGGCCTGGGCCAGCAGGAGATCCAGGCCCGAGAGGATGCGGCAGCCGGCGCGCGCAGCAGACTCGGCTAGCGGTGTTGGCCACGGGTCGTAGAGGGCGTCGAAGACGATCGTCGTCGGGTGCCAGCCGGCGTTGATCGCCAGTGGGTCCGCGATGCCCTTCGGGACCGTCGAGATGACTACGTCGGCGTCGAGGGTGGTCAAGGCGTCCGGCCACAGGGTGGGTCGCAGTGGGAGGTTGAAGTCCGCGGCCGCGGCCGCCAGTTCCTCTATCGCCAACTGGCGGCGGGCGACGACCGTCAGCGAGTCTGCGGCCAGGTGTGCGGCGGCGGCCACGGCCGCGCGGGCCGTGCCGCCCGCGCCCAGGACCGTGAAGCGGGCGCCCGCGGTCACGCCCGCGCCAGACAACAGGGCGATCATGCCCTCGACGTCGGTGTTCGTGGCGTGCCAGCCGTCCGGGCGGCGGACGAGGGTGTTGGCCGCGCCGACCGTCGCTGCCACCGGAGCCACCGACGTCGCGACCGACAGCGCCACCTCTTTCAGCGGCATCGTCAGCGACAGGCCCGCCCACTCCGGGCCCAGGCCCGCGACGAAGGCCGACAGGCCGGCCTCGTCGCATTCGATCGCGGTGTACGACCAGTCTGTCAGGCCCAGGGCCGCGTAGCCCGCGTTGTGGATCACCGGGGACAACGAGTGGGCGATGGGCCTGCCCAGGACTGCCGCACGCGTCAATTGATGATCCCGGCCTCGCGTGCCTTGACCTTGTTGGCCTCGTGTTGTGCGTCCGTCTCCGCGAAGGCCGAGTGGCCCTGTGCGTCGATCGCCACGAAGAACAACCAGCCGCCGGCCGGCGGGTCCATCGCGCCCTCGAGCGCCTGCTTGCCCGGGTTGTCGATCGGCGTCGGTGTCAGGCCCTTGAAGAGGTGGGTGTTGTATTTGTTGGTCTCGTCCGCGTAGTCCGACTGCGTCATGTCCTTGGACGCCTTGGTCCGCTTGCCGGCGACCTCGAGGCCGTAGTTCAGCGTGACGTCGAACTGCAGCGGCATGTCCTTGACGTACACCCGGTTGTAGGCGACCCGCGCGATCTTGCCCAGGTCGTCCTTGTTGCCTGCCTCGGCCTGGGCCAGGGACGCGACGATCAGGGCCTCGTAGGGCGAGATCCCGCCGCGGTTCTTCTGGACGCCGTCCGCGAACTTGAGGTCGCCGGTCACGGTCAGGAAGCGGTTGACCATGAGGTCGAGGACCTGCTTGGCCGTGGGCTTCGGCGGCATCTCGTACGTGTCCGGGAAGAGGAAGCCCTCGAGCGACTTCGTCACCTTCTTGCCGTCGCGTCGTTCGAACCAGTAAGGCGGGATGTCGAAGCTGTCGACGTTCTTCGCCGCGGCCTGGAAGTCCTTGACGGGAATCTTGGTCTGCTCGGACAGGCGTTTGAAGGTGGAGAGCATGGTCAGGCCCTCGGGGATCGTCACGCCGTTGACGATCTTGTTTTTCGGGTCGACGAGGATGGCGAGCGCGGACTTGGCACTCATCTGCTTGTTGAGGCCGTAGACGCCGGGCTGGATGTTCTTGCTGCGGACGTCCGCGTCGGCCGCGTCGACGAAGGCCTTCGCGCTCTTCACGACATCGACCTGGACCAGGGTGTTCGCGATGTCGGTCGCGGTCTGTGCCTGCTTGACCTCGACGTTGACCTTCTCGGCGGTGCCCGCGCCGTCGTAGTCCGGGGTGGTGAAGTAGCCCTGGATCCGGTCGAAGCCGTACCAGGCTCCGGCGCCGAGGCCACCCAGCAGGATCAGCGCCATGAAGAACGCTATGGCGGTCTTGCCGCCGTTGCCCTTGCGCTTCGGTTTCTTGCCGCTCGCCGCCGCCTTGCGGTAGCCGCGTCGATGTCGGCCTTTGTCGGCCCTGTCCTCGAACGCGAGGTCAAGATCGTCGATCGTCACGTTCGCCTCCGCTGCGCGTCCAGCCAGCCCTGCAGTATCTCCACCGCGGCCGCCTGGTCGACCACCGCACGTTGCCGCTTTCCCCGCACGCCACGCTCGGCCAGCCTACGGGTCGCCACGACCGTCGACAGCCGCTCGTCCGCCAGCCGCACGGGGACCGGATCGATGACCGTCGCCAGGCGGTGAGCATAAGCCCTGGCACCGGTCGCCGCAGGTCCGTCCTTGCCACCCAGCGTGACGGGCAGACCGACCACCACCTCGATGATCGCGTGCTCCTCGACAAGTCGCGCAAGTTCGGCGATATCTGCAGGAATAGCGTCTTCTCCGGCATCCATGTCACGACGCAACGTCACCAGCGGCGTGGCGAGAATGCCGTCGGGGTCGCTTTGGGCGACCCCGACACGCACGTTACCCACATCGACACCGAGTCGTACACCCCGGCGAAAAGCGCTCAGCGCGTCACGCTCCGTCAATAGCTTTCTCGACGGCGGCCAGGAGGTTAACGGCCTCTGAAGCCGGCACGCCGCCACCCTGGGCCAGGTCGGCGTTGCCGCCGCCGCGCCCGGAGAGCGCGCCCTTGACCAGATCTGCCGCCGACAGGCCCCGCGACTTGGCGGCACCGTTGGTCGCCACGACCAGAGAAGCCTTGCCGCCCGACCGCGCCGCCACCGCGACGACCGCGGGCCGCGCCTGGTCGATCTTGCCGCGGATCTCTTGCGCGAGGGTACGCACATCGTTGCCGCCGGCACCCTCGGGCGCCTCGGTGCCCACGAACGCGACGCCGCGGATGTCGACCGCACCGGCCGCCAGCGCCGCAGCGCCGCCCAGGACGAGCTGGCCGCGGAGCTTCTCGAGCTCCTTCTCCGCGTCGCGGAGCTGGCTGATCGTCTGCGCGACGCGCTCGGCGACCTGCTCGCCCGGCACCCGGTAGAGCTCGGCGAGCCGGGCCACCAGCAGGTGCTCGCGGGCGAGGTGCTGGAACGCGTCGATGCCGACCAGCGCCTCGACCCGGCGTACGCCGGAACCGATCGACGCCTCCGACAGGATCTTGACCAGGCCGAGCTGCCCGGACCGGGCCACGTGGGTGCCGCCGCACAGCTCGCGGGCGTAGTCGCCGACCTCGACGACCCGCACCTCGTCGCCGTACTTCTCGCCGAACAGCGCCATGGCGCCGAGCCGGCGGGCTTCGGCCTGCGAGGTGATGAAGGCGTGCACCTCGAGGTCGCCGAGCAGCACCTCGTTGATCTGCTGCTCGACGTCGTTGAGCACGCTCGGCGGGACGGCCGCCGGGGTGTTGAAGTCGAACCGCAGCCGGCCCGGTGCGTTGAGCGAGCCCGCCTGGGTCGCCGACTCGCCCAGGAAGTTGCGCATCGTCTGGTGCACCAGGTGGGTCGCGGTGTGCGAGCGCGAGATCGCCTTGCGCCGCGCGACGTCGATCTCCGCGAAGCCGGCCTCGCCGGCCCGCAGCTCGCCACGGACGACCTTGGCGCGGTGCACGATCAGCCCTGGCACGGGCGACTGCACGTCGAACACCTCGACCTGGCCGCCGCCGACCGTGATCAGACCCAGGTCGGGCTGCTGGCCACCGCCCTCGGCGTAGAACGGGGTCGCGTCGAGGACCAGCTCGATGGTGTCGCCCTCGCCGGCCACCTCCAGCGCGCCGCCGCCCCCGTCGAGCAGGGCGCGGACCCGCGACTCGCGGTTGACCTCGGCGTACCCGGTGAACTCGACCGGGCCGCCCGCGTCGAGCACCGCGCGGTACGCGGACAGGTCGACGTGGCCGGTCTTGCGCGCCTGGGCGTCGGCCTTGGCGCGGGAGCGCTGCTCGGCCATCAGCCGGCGGAAGCCGTCGGCGTCGACCTGCAGCCCCTGCTCGGCTGCGATCTCCAGAGTCAGGTCGATCGGGAAACCGTACGTGTCGTGGAGCTGGAAGGCCTTGTCGCCGGAGAGCGTCGTGCCACCGGCCTCCTTGGTCTCCGTGACCGCCGTGTCCAGGATCGTCGTGCCGGCGCGCAGCGTCGACAGAAACGCCTCCTCCTCCGCGTACGCGTAGTCGGCGATCCGGCCGAAGTCCTCGGCCAGCTCCGGGTAGGAGGGCGCCATGCAGTCCCGGGCGATCGGCAGCAGCTCCGGCAGCGAGCGCTCCTGCCAGCCGAGCAGCCGCATCGACCGGATCGCCCGGCGCATGATCCGCCGGAGCACGTAGCCGCGGCCCTCGTTGGACGGGGTCACGCCGTCGCCGATCAGCATCAGCGAGGTGCGCACGTGGTCGGCGATCACCCGCAGCCGCACGTCGTCGGGGTGCGACTCGGCCGCGACGTGGCTGGTGCCGGCGCCGTAGCGCTTGCCGGTCAGCTCGGCCGCCCGGTCGAGGATCGGCTTGACCTCGTCGATCTCGTAGAGGTTGTCGACGCCCTGCAGCAGGGACGCGATCCGCTCGAGGCCCATGCCGGTGTCGATGTTCTTGGCCGGGAGCTCCCCGACGACGTCGAAGACCTCCTTGCTCTTCACGTTCGTGATCTCGTGCTGCATGAACACGAGATTCCAGAACTCGAGGAAGCGGTCCTCGTCGACCTCGGGGCCGCCGTCGGGGCCGTAGGCGGGACCGCGGTCGTAGTAGAGCTCCGAGCACGGGCCGGCCGGGCCCGGGATGCCCATCGACCAGTAGTTGTCCTTCTTGCCCCGGCGGACCAGCCGCTCGGCCGGGATGCCGGTCTGCTTCCAGATCTCGATCGCCTCGTCGTCGTCGAGGTAGACCGTGGCCCAGATGCGCTCCGGGTCGAGCCCGAACCCGCCCTCACCGACCGGCTTGGTGGCCAGCTCCCAGGCCAGCGGGATCGCGCCGGCCTTGAAGTAGTCGCCGAACGAGAAGTTGCCGTTCATCTGGAAGAACGTGCCGTGCCGGCTGGTCTTGCCGACCTCGTCGATGTCCGGCGTGCGGATGCACTTCTGGACGCTCGTCGCCCGCTCCCACGGCGGGGTGCGCTGGCCCAGGAAGTAGGGCACGAACTGCACCATGCCGGCGTTGATGAACAGCAGGTTCGGGTCGTCGATGGCGGGCAGCGGGGCGCTCGGGACCACGGCATGGCCGTTGGCCTCGAAGTGCGCGAGGAACCGCCGCTTGATCTCCGCCGTCTTCATCAGGTGCCTTCCCCGGTTTGTGGTGGCTTAGGAGTTGTGGCGCTGTCGTGGGCCGTTGATCGGCTCGTCGAACTCGACCTCGAGGTCGTCACCCCGCAGGTCCTCGAACTCGTCGTGGAAGGTCTCGCCGTTGGCGAACGCCTCGTGGATCTGCTGTTCGCGCTCCGCCATGTTGACGCGTACGTCGTCGACGAAGGCGCGGACCGACTCGACGAGGCCGCCGGCGGACTGGCTCACCGAACCGGCGATGCCGGCCGGGGTGAACTCGTTGGCCTTCTGGGTCAGCTTGCGCACGACCAGGGCGCCCACCGCGAGGCCGACGCCGAGCCAGAGCAACCGCTTCATGGGTCCTATCCTTCCTCGCCGCGCGCGGGTCGGGTCAGCGGGTGGTGGCCCGCTTCGCGGCGCGGCGCTGCTGCTTGAGGGTGGTGCGCACCTCTCGCTCCTCCTCCGCGTTGCGGCGGGCGGCGGTGGCCTTGCGCACGCCGTACCCGAAAGCGGCGACCTTGACCAGCGGGTTGGCCGCGGCTGCCGAGACCACAGTGGCGAGGTTGGCGACGTTGGCGGTCACGTTCTGGGCGTGGCCGGTCATCGTGTCGATCTTGGCGAGCTGGATGTTGACGCCGTCGAGGGAGGTGTGCACCTGGCTCAGCGCCACGTTGACGCCCTCGATCGTGGTGTTCGCGTTGGCCAGGATCGGCGCTGTGCGGTCGTTGAGATCGTTGATCGCGTTGGTGGCCGCGTCGATCGTCTTACGGAGTCGCAGGATCGGCACAGCGAGCACCAGCACCAGCATCAGGAACGCGCCCGCCACGACGAGCCACGCGACTTCTCCACCGTCCACCCGAACCTCCTCCACGACGTACCCCGTGCGCCAACGTGCAGACCCTACCGTCCGTAACGCTGCTCGGCTCAGGACGGTGCGGCCGTCGGCGGCAACCCGAAAGGTGTCTCGCCGACCTGTCCCGGGTCGGTCGCGGGCTGTGGTCCGGTGCGCTCGTCGGCGATCGCGTTGCGGACCTTGATGGACACGTCGGAACCCTTGCAGTCCTCCGGATCCAGGGCCGGCGGAGCCGCGGTGGCGCCGGGCGCCGGTTCGACGCCGATGGGCACGTTGCCGCAGGCCGGGGCGCGTACCCAGAGATCCATGGTCAGCTCGTCCCGCGTCCAGCAGGTGTAGCTGCCGTCGACCTTGCTCTCGGGGCACTTGGCCGGCTTCCAACTCTGCCAGCCATCCGCGACCAAGGCATCGTGGTACGCCTTAGCGGTTTCCTCCGGCCCCTGGCTCGAGTGGGTGGTGCGCTCCCGGAAGCGGCACTCCTCGAGACACCAGCGGTTGCCGTCGGTCTGGTCCTGGGGTTCGGTGTTGGCCCAGTCGGGCACGCCGAGGCTGTCGAGCGAGACGAAGACGGGGTCGCGCGACTCGGCCTTGGACCAGGAGTAGATCGGAAGAGCGACGAGAACGAGCAGGATGCCGAGTACGAGCACGCCCAGGCGGACGTTTCTCGGCTCACGCATCTGTTCGCGGAGTTGGGCCGGGGTGACCATGCCCCGCTTCGTCGCGGTGTCGGCATTCGGCGCGGCTGGCGCCCCGGCGATGGGTTGGCTGGCCTCGGGGTTGACCGGGACCGAGGCCGAGCGCCGGACCGGTCCTGTGCCGTCGACCGGGCCCGGCTGGTCCGGGGGTGCGGCCGGCGGGCGGGCTACGCCTGCGGCCGGGGTCGCGGCTGCCCTGACCGGGGGCATGACGACGGTGCCGCTGGCGGGCGGCGCGTCCGGGCCCGGCAGGTCGCCTGGTCCTGGCACGCCGGCGCGGCCGCGGGTGCCCGGGGCTTGCCCGGGCGGTCCCGATGGTCCCGGTCCGGGGCCCCCTTGTGTGCCGAGGCCGCCGGGGCCCGGCTGGTTGGGGCCCGTCGGGGGGCGGGCGGTGCCGGTGGCGGCGTCCGGTGCGCGGCCGCCTGGGCGGCTCGCGCCGCGTGCGGCTGGTGGCTGAGGGCCTGGTCCCGCTCCTGGTCCGGTGGGCATGCCGGCCGGGCCGGCCGGCGGTGCGGCCGGCGGGCGGACGGTGCCGGTCGCGTCCGGGCCGCCGCGGCCGGGTGGGCGCGCGCCGCGTCCGGGTGGTCCGCCCGGACCGCCGGGGCCGGGCTGGTCGGGTCCGCGCGGCGGGCGCACCGCCGCGCTGCCGGCCGGTCCGCCGCGGCCGCTCGGAGTGCTTGGCCCATTCGGGCTGCCGGGTCCGGCCGGTGCGGGTCCGTCCGCGGTGGGTCGTTCGAGACCGCCGGGTACGCGCAAGCGCGAAGGTCCGGCCGTGGCGTCCGGTGGTCCTGAGACGGGGCCCTGCGGGTCGTCCGGTGCGGCTCGCCTGCCGCCTGGCGCGTCGGGCGCCCGTCCGGCGCGGTCGCCGTCGCTGAACCGACCCCTGGCGCCGAGCCCACCGGTGTCGCTGTCCGAGGCCCGTCTCCGGCGCCCGCTGCCCGTCACGTCGCCGGTGCTGTTGAGCGGGTCGCCGGCAGAACCGCCGTGTCGACCTGGTCGGTCCGCGCCTCCGCCTTGGCGTGGCACGCCACCTGACGCCGCCCCCGTCACCTCGTCGGCGGTGCCGTGGCGCCCGCCCGGAGCAGTGCCGGTGTCCGGTCCGCCTGCGGCTCGGCGGCCCGCGAGGTCCGCGTCCGCCGCGTCGCCGCGGAAGCGACTACGCGCGCCCGCCGCTCGCGTGGTGCCCGTGCCGTCGCCGGGCGCGTCCTGGTCGGGTATGCCGCGACTGCCCCGTCCGCCAATGCCACCGGTGTCGCCGGGCCCGCCGCTACCGCCAGGGCCGCCGGGTCCGCCGCGCCGGCCGGGTGCGCCGCCGCCAGGTCCGTCGGGGCCGCCGCGCCCGCCCGGTCCGCCGCCGCCAGGTCCGTCGGGGCCGCCGCGCCCGCCCGGTCCGCCGCCAGGTCCGCCAAGGCCGTCAGGTCCGCTCCGGCCGCCAGGCCCGCGACCATCTGGCATAGCGCCTGGAACACCACGACCGGCCGGACCACCGGGCCGGCCGGCCAACGCCTGGCCCGACCCCGGAGGGCCCTCGCCGGGCGGCAGATCTGGATCTGGACCACCGGGCCGCCTACGGCCGCCATCCGGCCGGCCAGGCATAGCCGCAGCCTCGTCGGTGGCCGGGAAACCGCCGCGGGCGCCCCGCCGTCCACGACCGTCCGATATCTGGCCTGCAGCGCCATCGCCCGGCTCGTCCGGGCCACCGGCACGGCGACGCCCGCCGTAGCCCTCAGCCTGCGCGGGAATGGCGGCGCCGCCCTCCGCGACGCCATTGGGTCGGCCGCGGCCGCCGAACGCGTCCGGACGCCCGGGCGCACCGTCGCGCGGCGGGACTTCCTGACCCGGCACGCCTCCGCGGCCCGGTCGGCCGGCTGCGCCCTCGGCGGGCTGCCCCGGCGCCGCGGCACTGCCGCGACCCGGACGGTCGCCGAAGCTCTCGGGGCCGTTCGCCGGCGCCTCGGGTGCGGCCCGGCGACCCTGGCGTGGCGGCCCGGCATCGCGCCCGGGCACCACCGGTGGCGCGATCACGGGCGGCATCCCGCCGGTCGCCGTCGGTCCGCCACCGCGGACGGGCGGCACGGCTCCGGTCGTGCTCCAGCCCGACGTGTCCTCCCGCTGCGCGGGTGCCGGCGTGCCGGCGCCGCCCGCGAACCGGTTGCGAGCCGGCCCGGCGCCCGAGGTCGGCGCACCGGCGACGGGTGGGCGGCCCTGCTCACGGCGTGCCCACTCGGACGTCTGCGTGCCCGCGGGCTCCGCATCAGGCTCGGGCGCCCGTCGGCGGCCACCGCCGTTCGGCGGCGTCACCGCACCGGTGGCGGGCTCTGCGTCACGCCGGCTCTGCGGTGGTTCGGCAGCGGGCGCACCACCGGGCCCGCCCGGGCCGCGCCCACCGCGCCAGCCCGGGCCGGGCTCACCCGGCGCGGCGGACGGCACCTGCGGCGCGTTGCCGGACTGCGGCACGTTGGTCGGCTGTTGGTCCGGCGGCGCCGAGAACCGGCTGCGCGCCGACCCTCCCCGGCCACGCGGGCCGGAAACAGGAGCGGCGGGCAGCCCGCCAGTAGCTTCGGGACGCTGGTCGCGCGTGGCCCACTGCCCGGTGGTCTCCTGACCACCTGGCGCAGCGGGACGACGACCCGCAGCGAACTGCCCGGTCCCCTCGTCGGCCCGATCGCCCGGAGCACCCCGCCGTGAGCGCCCAGCCTGGTCACCAGGCGGCATACCCGGCTGGCCCGCACCGAACTGCCCTGTCGCATCCGGGGCCCGACCTGCCGGGCCACCCCGCCGTGGCGGGCGTCCCGCCGGATCGCCGGACGGCACAGCCGGGCCTGAACCGAACTGTCCCGTCGCGCCCTCGGCCCGGTCAGCCGGTCCGCCACGCCGCGGTCGTCCAGCCGGATCGCCGGGCGGCATGCCCGGGCCGGCCGGACCGAACTGCCCCGTCCCGTCCTCGGGCCGCTCGGCCGGGCCACCCCGCCGTGGTCGCCCGGCCGGGTCGCCAGGCGGCATGCCCGGACGGCCCGCGCCGAACTGCCCGGTCGCATCCTCGGCCCGGTCTGCCGGGCCGCCGCGCCGTGGCGGCCGCCCAGCCGGATCGCCGGGCGGCATGCCCGGGCCGGCCGGACCGAACTGGCCCGTCGCGTCCTGGGGCCGCCCGGCCGGTCCACCTCGCTGTGGTCGCCCGGCGGGGTCGCCGGGCGCGGCACCGCCGCGCGGGCCACCGGGTGGCACCGCGGCGCCACCGCGGGCTCCGGCGGGTGGCTCTGGCGCGGCACCGCCACGCGGGCCACCGGGTGGCACCGCGGCGCCACCGCGGGCTCCGCCGGGTGGCTCTGGCACGGCACCGCCACGCGGGCCGCCGGGTGGCACAGGTCCGGCCGCACCGCGTGGTCCGTTCGCGGGCACGCCGCCGGGGGTGACGGGCGGCCCGCCCGCCGGCGGACCACCGAAGCGGGCCGGCGGCTCGCCGGGTGCACCGCCCGGGCCGCGCCCGCCGTCGGCCGGACGTCCCCGCCCGGGCCGTCCCGGTGCGCCGGGCTCGGCACCGTCGCCACCGAACTGTCCATGTTGTGGAGGCTCACCGGCGGGCTCGCCGCGCCGGGATCCTTCGCCGCCGAATCGTGCCGGCCCGCCTGGTGCGGCACCACGCCCCGGCGGCTGGTTGCCGGCGGCCGCGGCCGGACCGCCACCGAACGCCGGCCCGTCGGGCCCGGGAGCCGCTGGCGGTGGAGGCGGTGGCGCCGCGCCATCGCCGCCCGGACCGATGTCCGCGCGTTCTTCCTTGGCTGTGCGCAGGTCGGCCAACCAGCCGAGGTCCTCACCGCGGGTCGCATCGACCTCGTCGCCGTCGTCGCGACCCCGGCCCCATCGCCGGCCTCGCGCCGGCGGATCGCGCCGATCGTCGCTCACGCGTTCACCTCACTGCTCGTAGCGTCACCGCACCGCCGGATGCCTCGCCGTTCGGGCAGCGCGCTGGTGCAGGGATCGAGATCGCGACACAGCCCGCAACCCCGGTTCACCCAACCTCGCCTTCGTCGTCACGCCGCGCCCCGGCCGACCGCCGGCCGCCGCGCTCCGCCGAAACAGCGTCACCCACCGACCGCTCCTCCGCGACCCCGCTATCGCCAGATCGCGCCTCCGGCGGGGCGACCGTTTCCGCACCATCCGCACGGCCGCCAGCTACCGGCCGCGTTGCGGAACCATCGTCGCCCACCGCGGAACCGTCGCCCGCCGCCGGACCGTCCTGACCCGCTGGCCGCGCCGCGGGACCGTCGTCGTCCACAGGCCGCGTCCCGAGACCGTTGACCGGCGCCGCAGGACCGTCGCCACCCGTGGGCCGCGCCGCAAGACCGTTATCAGCACCGTTGACGGACCGCGCCGAGGGACCATCGCTGTCCGCAGAACCGCCCGACCGCGGCGCGGGACCGCTGCCCCCGGGACCGCCGCTCGGCCGCTCGGCAGGACCGCCGGCGCCGCCCGGCCGTGACCCCACACCCTCGTCCGGGGTCGTGGCTCGCCGGTTGCGCTCGCCGCGGACGATTCGCCGGATCGTCGGCAGCCGCATCGCCACCGCGCGCTCGTCGCCGTGGTCGCCCGGCTGGTAGTAGTCGACGCCGACCAGACCGTCCGGCGGGTACTGCTGGGTGAGCACGCCGCGTGGGTCGTCGTGGGGATATTGGTAGCCCTTGCCGTGCCCGAGCCCCCGCGCGCCCTGGTAGTGCGCGTCCCGCAACGGCCGCGGCACCGCGCCGCCCTTGCCGGCCCGCACATCGGCCAACGCCGCGCCGATCGCCGTCGTCGCGCTGTTGGACTTGGGCGCCGTAGCCATGTGGATCACGGCCTGGGCCAGGTTGAGCTGGACCTCGGGCAGCCCGACGTACTCCACCGCGTGCGCCGCCGCCGTCGCCACCACCAGCGCGGTCGGGTCGGCCATGCCGACGTCCTCGCTGGCGAAGATCACGATGCGCCGGGCGATGAACCGGGCGTCCTCGCCGGCCACCAGCATCCGCGCCAGGTAGTGCAGTGCGGCGTCCACATCGGAGCCCCGCATGCTCTTGATGAACGCGCTGACCACGTCGTAGTGCTCGTCGCCGTCCCGGTCGTACCGCACCGCCGCGACGTCGACCGCCTGCTCCGCGGTCGCCAGGTCGATCTCGGTGGCGCCGCGGGCCAGCGCCGAGCCGGCGGCCGCCTCCAGCGCGGTCAGGGCCTTGCGGACGTCGCCTGACGCGAGGCGTACCAGATGATCTTCTGCTTCTTGGGTGAGAGTGACCTCGCCGCCGAGGCCGCGCTCGTCGGTGACTGCGCGCCGCACGAGACCGCGCACCGCCGCCTCGTCGAGCGGCTGAAGGGTCAACAACACACAACGGGACAAAAGCGGCGAAATCACCGAGAAGTACGGGTTCTCGGTCGTCGCCGCCAGCAGCGTCACCGTGCGGTCCTCGACGGCCGCGAGCAGCGAGTCCTGCTGGGTCTTGGAGAAGCGGTGCACCTCGTCGATGAACAGCACGGTCGGCGGCCCGCCCGCCCGCCGTTGCCGCCGCGCGGTGTCGATCACGGCACGGACGTCCTTGACGCCCGCGTTGAGGGCCGACATCGCCACGAACTTGCGGTCACTCGCCTGGGCGACGAGGTGCGCGATCGTCGTCTTCCCGCTGCCGGGCGGCCCCCACAGGATCACCGAGAGGGGCGTCGACCCGCTGACCAGTTGTCGCAGCGGCGCACCGGGCGCGAGCAGGTGTCCCTGCCCGACCAGTTCGTCGATCGTCCGGGGCCGCATCCGCACCGGCAGCGGCGCGTCGGCACCCGGCGTCGCGAAGCCGTCAGTGCCGGCGGTGTGCGCGGGTGCGGTGCGCACCCCGCCGCCGTCGGCGACCGAGAACAGGGCGTCGGGCTCCATCAGGAAGACACTACCGGCCGGGTGACAGGTGCCGGAAATGCGAAGAACCCTGCACCGGTACGAGCGGCGCGGGGTTCTTCGCGAGATCACCTGGACCTGGGCCGGCGCCCATGGCCCGCGGCGTCAGGTCGGGTCTGGTGGGTCAGCGTGGTGCGCCGGCGAGGTCCAGACGGCGTCCGGCCCGGCGCGCTGATCCCACGAGACACGACCTGGCCGCAGGCTGGCGTCAGCCGCGGCCCGGGCGGCGGCCGTAGAAGCGCCGGCCACTGCCGGTGCCGTTGCGCGGGCCGCTGCCGATGCCCGCGAGGTAGAGAGCGAGCAGGGTGAGGCCGATCAGCACGAGCGTGTTCCAGTTGAACAGGTCCGGCGCGCCCAGGTCGGTGTCGAACAGGTCGAGCAACAGGGCAAAGCCGAAGACGATGGCCGCGGCGATGGCGAGCATCTCTATCCTCCTGATTTGGGCTCCGCCCGAGGGGTTCGAGCGAGGTGGCGGGCTCAATACCCAATTGGGTCAGCGGGCAATCTCGACGATCGATCGCGTACGTTGCGGGCTTGGTTGAACCCCTCGCCGGCCGGGACGCGGTGCTGGTGGCGACGGGAGCCCACCCGTACGCCCGCCTGACCGTCGAACCCACCGGCACCGGTTTCCGTGACGGGTCCACTGTGGTCTGGATCACGCGCGGCGGCTCGACGGTGTGCGCACTCGGCGACGGCGCGGTCGCCGCCGCGACGGCGGCCCGGCTCGCGGGCGAGGCGCGGCCGGACGCGGCGCGCTGGTGGCACCTACCCCGCTTGGCCGGTGAGCCACCGGTAGCGACCCGGGTCCGCGACGAATGGGACTTCCGCTGGACGACGTCGCCACCGCCGCACCGCGACGGCGAGGAGCGCGCGGCCCCGACCGACGACGACGCCGGGATCTCGTCGTTGCTCGACATAGCTTTCCCGGCGACCACGACCCGCCCCGGCGACCCGCGCATCCGCGCGTGGTGGGCGATCCGCGACGGCGATCAGGTCGTCGCGTGCGCGGCCGACCGCAGCCGCGGCGGGGTCGGGTTCCTGGCCGGCATCGCGGTGCACCCGGACGCCCGCGGCCGCGGGCTGGGCACGGCGCTGACTGCGGCGCTGACCCGGCATCTCGTCGCGGAGCACGGGACCGCCGCCCTGGGCGTGATGAGCGACAACGCGGTGGCGAACCGGATCTACGAGTCGCTGGGCTACACGTCCTCGATCCCCCGGACCACGGTCGGCCTCGCCTAGCCGGTCCGCACGCGGGCGTCTCGCTCGAGGCCGGGCACGTCGGCCGGTTTCGTCCCACCGGGTCTCGACGAGGCGTGCAGCCGCAGTCGCGACCGGCACGTCGACGAAGCGGCGCTTCTCCGCCTCCTGCAGCTCACTCGCTGTCGAGGTGTGGTGGTGATGGTCCGGATGCATCCGCCGGCCGCCGAGGTCCCGCCCCATACGGGCGGCTCGCGGTTGTCCGAGGCCCGTTTCGTCCGTTGGCTTGCTGGCCGACGGACCGCATGCGGGCGGCTCGCGGGGCGATGACTCCGCGGATCAGCTCGTCAGCTGACGAGGCGATCCCGGCGCTCAGCGCGGTGCGTCGGTCAGGATCTCGGACGGCGGGCGAAGGCGGGTCTTCAGGACGTCGCGGGCGCGGGTCGTGTCGAGGACCACCGTGGCCGGGCGGTGCAGACCCAACTCGGCGAGCGTCGCCCCGTGCAGGGCCGCCGGGTCGCGACCGTGGGCACGAGCGACCAACTGCCCGAGCTGAAGCCGGGTCAGCGGCTCCGGACCGGAGACGTTGAGCACGCCCGCGTAGTCCCCCGCCGCCAGCTCCAGCACCGCCGCGGCCAGGTCGCCGACGCCGACCGGCGTGCGGACCTCGTCGGTGAAGAGCCGCAGCTCGGATCCCGGCGCCAGCGCGTCGAGACAGAACGCCACCTGCCTCGCCCGCGCGTCCGGCCCGATGATCACCGAGCACCGCACCAGCGCCGCCTCCGGCGCGACCACCCGCACCGCCGTCTCAGCGGCGGCCTTCGACGCGCCGTACGCGTAGACCGGGGTCGGTTCGTCCTCCTCCCGGTAGGGCTCCGTGCGTCCACCGTGGACAGCGTCGCTGGAGACGTGCACCAGCCGCGCGCCGACCCGGGCGGCGGCCGCCGCCACGTGCCCGGCACCGGTCGCGGTGACCGCCCAATCGGCGTACACCCCGACGGTGTTGACCACCGTTCGCGGCCGCAGGGCCTCGACCAGCCGGCCCACCGCGCCCCGGTCCCGCACGTCGAGCGGCTCCCAGCGCACGCCCGGCACATCGCCGGGCGCCCGCTGATGGGTCGCCATCACCGCGGAGCCCGCCGCGACGGCCAGCCGGCACACCTCACCGCCGAGGTAGCCGCTGCCGCCGACGACCAGCACCGTCACCCGGCCACCCGCCGGCTCACGGCGTGTGTTCGACGTGCACCGCGACACCGGCGGTGCCGGCGTGCGCCGCCTGGGCCGCCTTCGGCTTGGCGTCGATGCCGGCCTCGAGCCGCTGCTGCGCCGTGATCGGCGTCGGTGCGGTCGTCAGCGGGTCGTAGCCGCCCCGCGTCTTCGGGAAGGCGATGACCTCGCGGATCGAGTCGGCGCCGGCGAGCAGCATGCAGACCCGGTCCCAGCCGAACGCGATGCCGCCGTGCGGGGGCGGGCCGTATTTGAAAGCCTCTAGCAGGAAGCCGAACTTGTCGGCCGCCTCCTCGTCGGAGATGCCGAGCAGGGTGAACACCCGGCGCTGCACGCTGGCCCGGTGGATACGGACGGAGCCGCCGCCGATCTCGTTGCCGTTGCAGACGATGTCGTAGGCGTAGGCCAGCGCGCGGTCCGGCGCCTCCTCGAAGGTGTCCATCCACTCCGCGTTGGGCGATGTGAACGGGTGGTGGACCGCCGTCCAGCCGCCCTCGTCGTCCTTTTCGAACATCGGCGCGTCGGTCACCCAGCAGAACGCCCAGGCGTCGGGGTCGGCCAGGCCGGCCCGCTTGGCGATCTCGACGCGGGCGGCGCCCAGCAGCTCCTGCGCCTCGCGCCGCTCGGCGGCCGCCGCGAAGAAGATGGCGTCACCGGGCTTGGCACCGACGGCGTCGCCGAGCCCCTCGAGGTGTCCGGCGTTCAGGTTCTTGGCGACCGGGCCGCGGGCCTCGCCGGTCTCCGCGTCGAGCACCACGTAGGCCAGGCCGCGGGCGCCGCGGGCCTTGGCCCAGTCCTGCCAGCCGTCGAGCTCCTTGCGGCTCTGCGCGGCGCCGCCCGGCATGACCACCGCGCCGACGTAGCCGCCGGCGTCGATCGCGCCGGCGAACACCCGGAACTCGGTGCCGCGCAGGTAGTCGGTCAGCTCGGTCAGCTCGACCCCGTAGCGCAGGTCGGGCTTGTCGGAGCCGTAGCGCGCCATCGCGTCGTGCCAGGTGATCCGCGGGATCGGCCGGTCGATGCGGTGACCGGCCAGCTCCTCCCAGAGCGCGCCGACGATCGCCTCGCCGAGGTCGATCACGTCGTCCTGGGTGATGAACGACATCTCGATGTCGAGCTGGGTGAACTCGGGCTGCCGGTCGGCGCGGAAGTCCTCGTCGCGGTAGCAGCGCGCGATCTGGTAGTAGCGCTCCATCCCGGCCACCATCAGCAGCTGCTTGAAGAGCTGGGGCGACTGCGGCAGCGCGTACCAGCTGCCGGGTTGCAACCGCACCGGGACCAGGAAGTCGCGGGCGCCCTCGGGCGTCGACCGGGTCAGGGTCGGCGTCTCGATCTCGTTGAAGTCGCGGTCGTGCAGCACGCGGCGGGCGATCTGGTTGGCCCGGCTGCGCAGCTTGAGCGCGTTGGCCGGCCCGCTGCGGCGCAGGTCGAGGTAGCGGTGGCGGAGCCGGATGTCGTCACCCGCGTCGATGTTGTCGTCGACCGGCAGCGGCAGCGGCGCGGCCTCGGAGAGCACCTCGAGCACGGTCGCGTTGACCTCGACCTCGCCGGTCGGCAGCTCGGGGTTCTCGTTGCCGGCCGGCCGCCGGGCGACCTCGCCGTCGACGCGGACGCAGAACTCGTTGCGGAGGTGGTGCGCGTCTTCCTCACGGAAGACCACCTGCACCACGCCTGACCCGTCGCGGAGGTCGACGAAGATGACCCCACCATGATCACGGCGGCGGGCCACCCAGCCGGCCAGGGTCACCGCGCTGCCGGCGTCCGTGGCACGCAGGCTTCCGGCATCATGGGTACGGATCACGGCTGTCGTTCTCCTCGACGATGGGGTACGGCGTTGCGCGGTCGATTCTCGCAGGGCTGGCTGGCGGCGGAAGTCCGCACCCCCAGCCTGTGGATAAGGTTTGGTGTCTTGGGGTTATCCACAGGCCACCAAAATTCGTCGTACATGAGTTCTAAGGTTTGCGCGTGTCCGTCGAACGCTGGTCTCCCGACAAGGTGCTCTCGCTCGCGCCCGACCAGGGCGCGGCCAAGAGCGGCCGCGGCCTGATCACCGCCGCCCACTGGGCTGGCCAGGGCCGCTTCGACGACATGCTCTGGGGCTTGTGCCGGGGTTCCGGTGCGCGTCCTTATCAGGTATGTGTCGATCTGACCGGTCCCGCCTACCGGTGCAGCTGCCCAAGCCGCAAGATCCCCTGCAAGCACGCCGTCGGGCTGATGCTCCGCTGGGCCAACGGCGGCGTTCCCGACGGCGACGCGCCACCCGACTGGGCGACGGAGTGGCAGGCCGAGCGGGCGGCCCGGGCCCAGCGTGCGGCCCGCTCTCCCCGAGCGGCCGGCGAGGGCCTCGCCGACCCGGAGGCCGCCGCGCGGCGTGCCCAGCAGCGGGCCGGGCGGGTCGAGACGGGTCTGGTCGAGCTCGACCGCTGGCTGGCCGACCAGGTCGAGCAGGGTCTGGCGGCGACCGAGCAGGCGGGCTACCGGCCGTTCCAGACGATGGCCGCCCGGCTGGTCGACGCCCAGGCGCCGGGCATCGCGGGGGCGGTCCGCCGGCTCGGCTGGGTGGTCGGCGTCGGCGCCAACTGGGCCGACCGGCTGCTCAGCGAGTTCGCGCTGCTCCGGCTGCTGATCGTCGCCCACGGCCGGTTGCCGGAGCTGCCGCCCGGCCTGGCCGCGACCGTCCGCACCCGGATCGGCTACCCGGTGGCGACCGACGACGTGCTGGCCGAGCCCGAGGTCCGCGACCGGTGGGAGGTGCTGGGCCGCTTCGACACGGCCGACGACCGGTTGACGAGCCGGCGCACCTGGCTACGTGGCGAGCAGACCGGCCGGTTCGCGCTGGTCCTGGCGTTCGCGCCGGTCGGGCAGACGCTGCCCGCCGACCTCGAGCCCGGCACGGTGGTCGACGCCGGCCACTGCTTCTATCCCGCGGCTTTCCCGCGGCGGGCGCTGGTCAAGGCCCGCTACGGCTCGCCGGAGCCGGCCTGTGCCGCCCCTTCCGGCGCGGTCCCGGTCCGCGCGGCGGTGGCGGAGCACGCCCGCACGGTCGCCGCCGAGCCATGGCGTGAGTCGACCCCGATGCTGCTCGCCGACGTCACCCCGACCGACGACGGCCGCCTGGTCGACCCGGCCGGCGACGCGCTGCCGCTGCACCCCGACGACGATCGACCGTTCTGGCTGCTCGCGGCCGCGGGCGCCCGCCCGGTCGTGGTCGCGGGCGAATACGGCCACAACGGGTTTCGGCCACTCGCCGCCTGGCCCGACGGCCGCCATGTGCCGGCGCTGCCGGGCGAGCCCCGCGTCGCGCCGGGCGGGCCGCCCGAGCTGCCCCCTGATCTGCTGTCGGCGGCGTTGGTCGGCACGGCCCGGCGCCCCTGGTCGGCCGACCGTCTCGACATCGGTGACGGCCACCGCCTGTCGATCGCCGTCCCCGGCAACCTCCATCGCGCCGCTCCGGTCGTCGAGAGTGACCACAGTGGGCAGTGGGTCGGGTCCGGTGGTTCGGCTCGGGCTTTGCTGGAGGCCGTGGCGGTGGCGCTCACCTATCGGCGGGCCGGGGAGACGCCGCTGGCCGGTCGGGCGACGATCGCGCCGGCGCCCGACGAGGTGCGGCCGCTCGTGCCGCCGCCCGCCGCCGAGCGGCTCGACATCCTCCTGACCGAGGGTGCGACCGGTTGGGGTGGGCCCGCGCAGCGGGCGGTTCTCGGCCAGTGGCTGGTCGAGGCGGGCAAGCGCCAGCTACTGGTGCCGCCCGAGACGCTGCCGACGCTGCTCGACCTCGGCCGGCGCGACACGGCGGTCCGGCCGGCGCTGGGCGTGGTGGCCGGGCGTCGCGGCCAGTGGCTGGCCCAGCGGCAGAGCGAGTGGCGCTACTTCCGCGACGTGGGCGGTGAGGCGGACACGGCCGATCCGCAGGACTGGCTGACCGGCACGCCCGGCGAGCGGTTGGCCTACCTGGTCGCGCTGCGGGCCGCCGATCCCGCGCGGGCGCTCGACCTGCTCGCCGAGACGTTCGACGGCGAGTCGCCGCACGACCGTGTGCTGTTGCTCGGCGCACTGGAGACCGGCCTCGACGCGCGGGACGAGGCGTTGATCGAGCACGCGCTCGACGACCGGCGCCGCGAGATCCGGCAGGTCGCGGCGGAGCTGCTCCGCAAGCTGCCGCACTCGGCACTGGGTGAACGGATGGCGGCCCGCGCCGCCGCGAGCGTCCATTTCGCCGACGGTGCCCTGGCGGTCGCACCGCCGGCGAGCATCGACGCCGCGATGCTCCGCGACGACGTCGACCCGTCGCCACCGCGCGGTGTGGGGCTCGGCGCCTGGTTGCTCGAAGAGGTCGTCTCGGCGACGCCACTCTCGTTCTGGACCACATTGACCGGTCGCGACCCGGCCGGCGTGGTGGCCCTGCCGGTCGCCGACGGTTGGCAACCGGTCCTGCTGCGCGGGCTGGCCCGGGCCACGGCCGCGCAGCGTGACTCGGTCTGGGCGGCCGTGCTGCTCGACCTGGCCGACGCCACGCCGGCCGAGGCCAACGGCGACGGGCTCGGCGATCGACTGACCTGGCCGCTGCTGGAGGTCCTGCCGGGCGCCGAGCGCGGGCGCCGGGTCGCCGCGGCCCTGCGGCGGGAAACCGGCGCCGGCATCCGGTTGCTGCACTTCTGCGCCGACGACTGGTCCGACGAGCTCGCCTCGGCCGCGCTCCGGGCGATGGCGGTGCTCGCGCCCGACAACGCCTGGCAGCTCTCCGAGCTGTGCCGGCTGGCGATGCCGGCCATGCCGACGTCGTTCGTCGGGCGCGTCGAGTCGCTCATCCGCTCGCTCGAGGGCTTGCCGGAGGGCCGCCGTTCCGCCCGCTACCTCGCACAGCTCGCCGCCGTGCTCGGCTTCCGCCACGACATGATCGAGGAGTTCCCATGACCGCCTTGCGCCCGCACGCGGAACAGTTCTACGCCGAGGAGCTGGCCGCGCTGGCCGCCGAGGACGAGCTGCCGCGCCCGCCCGGCTGGCGGTTGTCCCCGCAGGCCGTGGTCACCTACCTGCTGGGCGACGGCGGCAAGATCACGCCGAAGTACGTCGGCTCCCGCCGCCTCATGGAGGTCGCCGTCGCCACCCTGGCCACCGACCGGGCGCTGCTCCTGCTCGGCGTGCCCGGCACGGCCAAGACCTGGGTGTCCGAGCACCTCGCTGCGGCGATCTCGGGTGACTCGACGTTGCTCGTCCAGGGCACGGCCGGCACGCCCGAGGAGGCTATTCGATACGGGTGGAACTACGCGCGCCTACTCTCCGAGGGTCCGTCGGCGGCCGCGCTGGTGCCGAGCCCGGTCCTGCGCGCGATGGAGCACGGCACGATCGCCCGCGTCGAGGAGCTCACCCGCGTGCCCTCCGACGTGCAGGACGCGCTGATCACGATCCTGTCCGAGAAGACGCTGCCGGTCCCCGAGCTGAACACCGAGGTCCAGGCCCAGCGCGGCTTCAACGTGATCGCGACCGCCAACGACCGGGACCGCGGCGTCAACGAGCTGTCGAGCGCGCTGCGGCGGCGGTTCAACACGGTGGTCCTGCCGGTGCCGGCCACGGTCGACGAGGAGATCGACATCGTCACGCGCCGGGTCGCGCAGTTGGGTCGTTCGCTGGACCTGCCGGAGACGACCACGGCGCTCGACGAGATCCGGCGGGTGGTGACCGTGTTCCGCGAGCTACGCGACGGCCAGACCGAGGACGGCCGCACCAAGCTCAAGTCGCCCACGGGCACGATGTCGACCGCCGAAGCCATCTCGGTCGTCACCAACGGCATGGCCCTGGCCGCGCACTTCGGCGACGGCGTGCTGCGCGCCGGCGACGTCGCCTCCGGCATCCTCGGCGCGGTCGTCAAGGACCCGGTCTCCGACCGCGTGGTGTGGCGCGAATACCTGGAGACCGTCGTCCGCGAACGCCCCGCCTGGGCCGACTTCTACCGAGCCGCCCGCGATGCCTGAGCGCTACTACGGCATCCGCCACCACGGGCCAGGATCCGCCCGTGCGGTGCTCCGCGCCCTCGAGGAGCAACGCCCGGACATCCTGCTCGTCGAGGGCCCACCGGAGGCGGACGAGCTGATCGAGTGGGTGGCCGACGACCGCCTCCAGCCGCCGGTAGCCCTCCTCGGCTACGCCGCCGACAACCCCCGCCGCGCCGCGTTCTGGCCGTTCGCGGTCTTCTCACCGGAATGGCAGGCGATCCGCTGGGCGGTCGCCAACGGCGTCCCGGTCCGCTTCTTCGACCTACCCTTCGCCTACCGCGCCACAAGCCGCAAACGCCAGGCTGAACCCGAGAGCCCGGACCCGGACGCCGCAGACCGCTCCGGCGGCACTGACGGAACCGACGGCCCTGGCGGCGCTGACAGAACAAGACCAGGCGCCAGCGGACCGGCCCCAGATGAGGCCGGCCAGCCCGAAAGCGCACCCGGACCTGAAACCAGCCGACCCGGCACGGGCGGCATCGACCCGGACCCTGATGAGCCGCCCGCGAGCGGGTCTACAACGGACGCGCCAGGTGTCGAGGCGCCTGGGTTCGGTGAGTCCGGGGACGATGACGGGCCCATGCCGGGGCCGCCCGCGCCGGAGTTGCGGCCCGTCGATCCGATCGGTGAGTTGGCGGCCGCGGCCGGCTATGACGACCCCGAGCGCTGGTGGGAAGACGTCGTCGAGCACCGGCAGGCGCCTGCCTTCGAGGCGATCGAGGAGGCGATGACCGAGGTCCGGGCCGGTGCGCTCGAGGATCCCTACGACCTGGTGCGCGAGGCGCACATGCGGACCGTTCTGCGCCAGGAGCGCCGCAACCACAAGGAGATCGCCGTCGTGTGTGGTGCGTGGCACGTGCCGGCACTCAGCGCCAAGGTCACCGCCGCCCACGATGCCGCGCTGCTCAAGGGGGTCAAGCGACGCGGCAAGGTGCGGTTCACGTGGGTGCCGTGGACCTATGGGCGGCTGGCGTCGTGGCAGGGCTACGGGGCGGGGGTCGACTCGCCCGGCTGGTACCACCACCTGTTCACCACCACGGACGAGGTGGTGCCGCGCTGGCTCGTCGGTGCGGCCGGCGTCCTGCGTGCCGAGGGCGTGGACACCTCCTCGGCGCACGTGATCGAGGCGACCCGGCTGGCCGAGGCGCTCGCCGCGATGCGGGGGCGTCCGCTCGCCGGCCTGGCCGAGGTCACCGATGCCGCGGGTGCCGTGCTCTGTGAGGGCGACGACCTGCGCCTGCAGCTGATCGGCCGGCGGCTCGTCGTCGGTGAGCGGCTCGGCGAGGTGCCCGACGGCGTGCCGACCGTGCCACTAGCCCGCGACCTCGAGGCCCGCCAGCGCGCCGCGCGCCTCAAGCCCTCCGCGCTGGACCGTGACCTCGACCTCGACCTCCGCAAGGACACCGACCTCGCCCGCAGCCACCTCCTGCACCAACTGCGCTGCCTGGAGGTGCCGTGGGGTGAGCCGGCCGAACGCCGAGGCAGCACCGGTACGTTCCGCGAGGAGTGGTCCCTGCGCTGGCAGCCGGAGTTCTCGATCCGGCTGGTGGAGGCGAGCGGCTACGGCACGACCGTGGTCGGCGCGGCGACCGCGCAGGTCAGCACCGCGGCGGCCAAGGCGACGACGCTGGCCGAGGTCACCGCGTTGCTGGAGACGTGCCTGCTCGCCGACCTCCCAGGGGCGCGGCCCGCGGTGCTGCGCGCGCTCGACGCCCGGGCCGCCGAGGACGCCGACGTCACGCACCTGATGGCCGCGATCCCAGCCCTGGCGCGCACGGTCCGCTACGGCGACGTCCGCCGCTCCGACGTCGCCGCCGTGGCCGCGGTGGTGCGTGGGCTGCTGGCCCGGATCTACGCGGCATTGCCACCAGCCGCCTCGGCGCTGTCCGACGAGGCCGCGGCCGACCTGCGCGACCACATCGACGCGGTGCACGGAGCGGTCGCCCTGCTCGGCGACGAGACCGAAGGCACGCGGTGGCTCGACACCCTCGTCGCGCTGACCACCCGCGACGACCTGCACGGCCTGCTCGCGGGTCGACTGACCCGGCTGCTCCACGACGCCGGCCGACTGTCCACCGGCGACGCGAGCCGCAGGCTCAGCCGCGCACTGACCGCGGGAGTTCCCGCCGCGACCGGCGCCGCCTGGGTCGAGGGCTTCCTGGCCGGCGGCGGGCTGTTGCTGATGCACGACGAGGCGCTGCTACAACTCGTCGACAACTGGCTCGCCGCCATCCCGCCGGATGCCTTCACCGAGGTGCTCCCCCTGCTCCGCCGCACCTTCGGCACCTTCGCGACCGGCGAACGCCGCGGCATCGGCGAACGCATCGCGGGCGGCGGCGCCACCCGCACGACCACGGCCGTTCTCGACCACGAGACCGCGCGGCTCGCCCTCCCCACGCTGAGCGCCCTCCTCGGACGGAGGATCGAATGACCACTGACGACGAACGCCGTCGCCGCTGGCGGCTCGCCCTCGGTGAACCCGCCGACGAGTCGCTCGGTCAACCCGCCGGCCGCGACGCCGCCATGGACGCCGCGATGGCCGCGCTCTACGACCGTGCCCCGGACGGCGAGGGCCAGGGCGAAGCCGAGGGCAAACGCCGCAGCGGCGGCCTGGGCGCGTCCGCACCGCGGGTGGCGCGCTGGCTCGGCGACATCCGCGAGTACTTCCCACAGAGCGTCGTCCGCGTCATGCAGACCGACGCGATCGAGCGCCTCAACCTCACCCGCCTCCTCCTCGAGCCCGAGATGCTCTCCGCCGTCGAACCCGACGTGCACCTGGTCGGCACCCTGCTCTCGCTCAACTCCGTGATGCCCGACAAGACCCGCGACCTGGCCCGCCAAGTCGTCCGCCGGGTGGTCGACGACCTGGAGAAACGGGTCGCGCAAAAGGCGCGCGCCGCGGTCACCGGCGCGCTCAACCGGGCCACCAGGATCGAACGCCCGCGACACGGCGACATCGACTGGAACCGCACCATCCGCGCCAACCTGCGCCACTACCAACCCGCCTACCGCACCATCGTGCCGGAGCGCCTGATCGGGTACGGGCGACGCGGCAACGCCGTACAACGGGACGTGATCCTCTGTGTCGACCAGTCCGGATCGATGGCGTCGTCGGTCGTCTACTCCGGAGTGTTCGCCTCGGTCCTGGCGTCGCTGCGCACCCTGCGCACCTCACTGGTCGTGTTCGACACCTCCGTCGTGGACCTGACCGACCACCTCAGCGACCCGGTCGAGGTGCTCTTCGGCACCCAGCTCGGCGGCGGCACCGACATCAACCGCGCCATCGCCTACAGCCAGCGGCTCGTCACCCGGCCCCGCGAAACCATCTTCGTGCTGGTCAGCGACCTCTACGAGGGCGGCGTGCGCGAGGAGATGCTGCACCGGGTCGCGGATCTGGTCGGCGCCGGCGTGCAGGTGGTCGTGCTGCTCGCGCTGTCCGACGACGGCGCGCCGAGCTACGACCACGAGAACGCCGCCGCGCTGGCCGCGCTCGGTGTGCCCGCGTTCGCGTGCACGCCCGACGTCTTCCCCGAGCTGATGGCCGCCGCGATCCAGCGGCACGACCTGCGGGCGTTCGCGGAAAGAGAGGCCGCACAACGGGCGCACGGAACGTGAACAAGCATCGAGATCGGTGTAGGGTCTTGTCCGCCCGACCGGCGCGCTCGGAATTGGGGGTCTGATGAGCGCCTTCGACGCGATACGCAAAACCGCGATACCCAAGCCCATGCCACAGGCGGAGCTCAACCAGACCGTCGACGCGCTTCGCCAGGCCGTCCTCGCCGCAACCGCCACCGTGTCCACACCGGACGGTGCGGTCGAGGTCACCGCCGGGCCCGGCAACGCCATCGTCGGGCTGGGTTTCGGGCGGGCGGCCTACCGCTACAGCCCGGAGCGGCTCGGCACGCTCGTCGTCGACACGGCCCGCCAAGCGACCGCCGAGGCGACCGGCACGATGACCGAGGCCGTCGACACGATCGGTCGCGGCCGCACGGAGCTACCCGGCCTGCTCGGTGGCGCGCTGCCCGAGGTGCCGGCGCCCGACCCGCCCAACCTGGACGACCTGCCCGACGACGGCGCGGTCGACGCCGAGGGCCGCCGCACCGGCGAGCTGCTGCGCCGGCTCAGCGAAGAATCGCAACAACAGCTACGGGGGTACGCACAGCTGCGCGCCGAACTGGCCGAGCTGAGCGCGACCGCGCGCACCGCCGACGGTGGCATCGCGGCCCAGGTGCGGGCCGGCGGCGAGCTGATGGCCGTCCACATCGGCACCGACCAGTTCCGGCACGACCCGGCCACGCTCGCCGGCCTCGTGCACTCCGCGGTGATGACCGCGACCGCGCAGGCCGCCATGCTGATGGCCGACCGGGTGCAGCGGCTGACCGGTCCGCGGCTGGACGTGCGTTCGCTGATCGAGGCGTACCAAACGCCCGACGAGTCCAGGAGCTGAGCCGTGGGAGAAGGCTTCCGCACCGACGTCGACGAGATCATGACGTGCCGTGCCCGGCTCGCCGAGATCCGCGAGCGGGCGGCCGACATCCTCACGCTGGCCGAGGACGCCAACCCGGAGTGGTACATCTGGGGCCTGATCGGCGCGCCGTTCGCGGCCTGGTACTGGCAGTACGCCGACGACACCTACGAGCACCTGTCGATGATGGGCGAGGCGCTGGCCGACCGGGTCGACGCGCTCGACTGCACGGCGCAGGCCTACCGCGACACCGAGCAGGAGATCGACAAGGCGCTGCAGTCCATCCGCGAGCTGCTGGGCGGCGCAGCGCCATGACCGACGAACGGCTCAAGGACAGCGACGTCACCAACGACGTCACCGACTACGGCACCAAGGACGGCGGCGTCGACGTCACCGGCGACTGGGACGGCTACGGCGGTGCCGGGTCGGTCAGCGTCGGCGGCTACGACGTGCTGCGGCTCGACCCGGTCAAGGACTTCGCCGGCGTCGCGGGCCTGCCGCAGGCGGTGTCCGGCACGGCGAAGATGCTCAGCGGCGACAGCGACTGGGGCGAGCTGTTCAACATCGGCGGCAGCGTGGCCGACCTCGGCATCAACGTCGCGATGTACGCGGTCGACCCGCTCAACGCGCTGCTCTCCGCCGGGCTGACCTTCCTCATCGACGTCGTCCAGCCGCTGGAGGACCTGCTCGGCCTGGTGACCGGCAACCCGGAGCGGATGGAAGGCGAGATCGCCAAGTGGGAGCGCGTCGGCAACGCGCTCGAGCCGCTGGCCAAGGAGATCCTCGAAGCCACCCGCGAGGGCCTGGTCGGCTGGCACGGCGTCGCGGCCGACGCCGCCCGGGCCCGCATGGAGGAGTTCGCCGGCGGCGTCGCCGGCATCCAGGGTGACGTGCAGCAGCTCGTGTTCATCCTCAACACCGCCAAGCTGCTGATGGACGTCGCCCAGGCGTTCGTGATCGGCCTGATCGCCACGTTCGTCGAATGGCTGATCATCACCTGGGCCACCGCAATGGCCGCCGCCGTGCCCACCGCCGGCGCGTCGACCGCGGCGGCCGGCGCGGCCACGACGGCGCAGGGCGCGATCGTCACCACCCGCGGCGTGACCTTCATCCAGCGGGTCGCCCAGATCCTCAACCGCCTCCGCCAGGTGCTGACCAAGATGCACCCGCGGATCATGAAGCGGGTCCAGGCGTCGTTCCAGCTCCGCAACGCGCGGGGCCAGTTCGTGCGCGGCTGGGTCGGCGGCGGCCGGGCACTGCGCGAGTCGGCGACCGACTTCCGCACCTGGATGGGCCCGGCCGACAAGCTCGCCAACACGGGCGCCAACGAGATAAAGCGCGGCCTCGACGGCGCCGACGAGAAGATGTCCGACGAGGAACTGGATCGCCGCCTTGACCCCGACCGATGACCCCAAGCCCGAGCGGGTGGCCGCCCGCCGCGTCCGCTCGCGGATGCCCACCCCGGCCGCGGTCGTGGCGTCGTTCAGCATCGCGATGGCGGTGCTGCTGGTCATCTTCATCGCCAGCACCGCCGCCGGCGCCGGCGGTTCCGGGTCACTCCTGATCAGCGCGGTGGTCGGCATCGCGGCGGGCACGGCGTTCTTCGTCACCTGGTGGCGCCGCGCCCCCAAACGCCGCCGCAACCGCTAGACCTCGCGCTGCGTCAGGTCCGCCGGCCGATGTGTGCGAGATAGCGGTCCGCCGAGCGGCGGACCCGCTCCTTGGCACCGCCCGACACGACCCGCCCCCACCAGCCGCCGTACACGGTGTCGTAAGGCAGCGAATCCACAAGGGACACCGCGCGGACGATCGTGTCGGGGTGCTCCGGGATCAGGTTCGGGTAGCTGTACATGAAGCTCACCCATCGCCGGTCCATCACGACCGTGAAGATGTCGCCGGTGCACAGCGCGCCCGCGCCGTCGAGCCCCGGCCAGTGCAGCACGGTGCCGCCGGGAAAGTGGATGCCCGCGTTCACCAGCGTCCGCGCGGGCAGGATCTCCCGCTGCTCGCCCTCCCACAGCACGATGTTCCCCGCCCGCGGAACCCATTCCGCGTCGGACGCGTGGACGTACACCGGGATGTCCCCGAACGCCCGGCTCCACTCCACCATCGAGCCGTAGAAGTGCGGATGGGAAAGGGCGATCGCCGCCAGCCCGCCGACCGCCTCGACGGCCGCCACGACCGCATCGTCCACATAGGGCACACAGTCGAACAGCACGTTGCCGCCAGGGCCCGGGACGATCAGGGCGCGCTGTCCAATGCCGACGCTCGGCTCCACGCCGACGCCCCACAGGCCCGGCGCCTCCTCCCGGACCGCGCCGCGGTGGCCCTCCGCGCGCAACTCCGTGATGGACACCCAGCGTTGGCCGCCCCACCCGACGTACTGCCGCTCGTCGGCGCAGATCGGGCACACGGTGCGGTCGGCATCGCGGGCCCGCTGAACACCGCACGTGCGGCAGATCGGATGGTGACGGTCCATTTCGGGAAGCCTACGGCCACCGCCGCGCGCCCTACCCGCGAGGCGCGTAATCGGTGCGTAACGTTCTGGTGGCATGATCGTGCCCCATTGCGGACCTGGAGGTGAGCCTTGTTCCTCAGCCAGCACGAGCAGGAACGCCTGCTCATCCACGTCGCCGCCGACGTGGCGCGGAAGCGGCGGGAGCGCGGGCTGCGGCTCAACTATCCGGAGGCCACCGCCGTCATCACGGCGTTCCTGCTGGAGGGCGCGCGCGACGGGCGTACCGTCGCCGAGCTCATGTCCGAAGGGCGCGCGGTCCTCGGCCGTGCCGACGTGATGGACGGCGTCCCCGAGATGCTCGCCGAGGTGCAGGTCGAGGCCACCTTCCCGGACGGCACGAAGCTCGTCACCGTCCACGACCCGATCTCGTGACGGCGCCGCGCATGATCCCCGGAGAGATCATCCACGGCGCGGACCCGATCGAGATCAACGCGGGCAAGCCGGTGCTGATGCTCACCGTGCGCAACACCGGCGACCGCCCGATCCAGGTCGGCTCCCACTACCACTTCGCCGAGGCCAACCCGGCGCTCGACTTCGACCGCCAGGCCGCCTGGGGGCATCGCCTCGCGGTCCCGGCCGGCACCGCGGTGCGTTTCGAGCCCGGCATCGACCGCTCCGTCGACCTCGTGCCGATCGGCGGCAACCGGGTGGTGCACGGCCTGCGCGGCGAGGCCGCCGGCCCGCTCGACGGGGAACGCCCATGAGCCAGGTCGACCGCCGCCGCTACGCCGCGCTCTACGGGCCCACCGCCGGCGACCGCATCCGGCTCGCCGACACCAACCTGTTCATCGAGGTCGAGGAGGACCGCTGCTCGTACGGTGACGAAGCGGTCTTCGGCGGTGGCAAGGTGATCCGCGAGTCGATGGGCCAGTCGGCGGTCAGCCGGGGCAACGGCACCGTCGACACGGTGATCACCGGGGCCGTGGTGCTCGACCACTGGGGTGTGGTCAAGGCCGACGTCGGCATTCGGGACGGGCGGATCGTCGCGCTGGGCAAGGCCGGCAATCCGGACACGATGGACGGCGTACACCCTGATCTGGTCATCGGTCCCTGCACCGAGGTGATCGCGGGCAACGGGAAGATCCTGACGGCCGGCGCGATCGACAGCCACGTACACCTCATCTGCCCGCAGATCCTGTCGACCGCGCTCGGGAGCGGCGTGACCACGGTGATCGGTGGCGGCACCGGCCCGGCCGAGGGCACGAAGGCCACCACCGTGACGCCCAACGCCTGGCACCTCGCGCGGATGCTCGAGGCCGTCGACCCGTGGCCGGTCAACGTGCTGCTGCTCGGCAAGGGCAACACCACGAGCCAGGAGGCGATGTGGGAGCAGCTGCGCGGCGGCGCGGGCGGGTTCAAGCTGCACGAGGATTGGGGCACGACGCCCGCCGCGATCGACGCCTGCCTGCGGGTCGCGGACGCCAGCGGGGTGCAGGTCGCGATCCACACCGACACCCTCAATGAGGCCGGGTACGTCGAGGACACGCTGCGCGCGATCGGCGGGCGGTCGATCCACGCGTACCACACGGAAGGTGCCGGCGGCGGCCACGCGCCCGACATCATCACGGTCGCCGGGCAGCCCAACGTGCTGCCCAGCTCGACCAACCCGACGCGGCCGTACACGCGGAACACGCTCGACGAGCACCTCGACATGCTGATGGTCTGCCACCATCTCAACCCGACGGTGCCCGAGGACCTGGCGTTCGCCGAGAGCCGCATCCGGCCGAGCACGATGGCGGCGGAGGACGTCCTGCACGACATGGGCGCGATCTCGATCATCGGCTCCGACTCGCAGGCGATGGGCCGGGCCGGCGAGGTCGTGCTGCGCACGTGGCAGACCGCCCACGTGATGAAGGAGCGCCGCGGCGGCCTGTCCGACAATCTCCGGGCGCGCCGCTACGTCGCCAAGTACACGATCGCCCCCGCGGTGACCCACGGCATCGCCGGCGAGGTCGGCTCGGTCGAGCCCGGCAAGCTCGCCGACCTGGTGCTGTGGGATCCGGCCTTCTTCGGCGTGCGCCCGCACCTGGTCGTCAAGGGCGGCATGATCGCCTGGGCGCAGATGGGCGACGCGAACGCCTCGATCCCGACGCCACAGCCGGTGCTGCCAAGACCGATGTTCGGCGCGTACGGAGTCGTGCCGGCCCGCACGAGCGTCGCCTTCGTCGCCCCGGCCGCGATCGACGCAATGCTGGACGACCGCCTGCCGCTGGGCCGCCGGATGCTGCCGGTCGCGGACACGCGCGCACTGACGAAAGCGGACCTGCCACTCAACGACGCGCTGCCACGGATCGAGGTCGACCCGGACACGTTCACGGTCCGTATCGACGGCGAGATCGTCCCACCCGAGCCGGCCGTCGAGCTGCCGATGGCCCAGCGCTACTTCCTGTTCTGATGTCGCTGTCGACGCTCCTGGTGCTGGCCGACGGCCGGCTGCCGGCCGGCGCCCACGCGCACTCGGGCGGGGTCGAGGCCGCGGTCGCCGCGGGCCGGGTCCACGACCTGGCCACGCTGCGGTCGTTCCTGGTCGGCCGCACGGCGACCGCCGGCGAGGTGGCCGCGGCCTTCGCCGCAGCGACCTGCCGTGCCCTGACCGGGCCCCAACTCCAAGACGCTCTAGGCGGCAGTCCGGACCGCCGAGGGGACGAGCCCGGCGGCCCACGGGCGTTCGCTGGCGTCGACTCGGACCGCGTTCGTGAGTTGGACGACGGGATCGATGCCCGCACAGCATCGCCGGCGCTGCGGGCCGCGTCGCGGGCGCAAGGACGCGCGCTCCTCCGGGCGGCTGCCCGGATCTGGCCCACCACGCCCTCGACTACGGCCGGCAAACAGCCGCATCACCCGGTCGCCGTCGGGATCGCCGCCGCGGCGGCCGGGCTCCGTCCGCGTGAAGCGGCGCTGGTCGCTGTCTACGGTGGAATCACCGGCTCCGCCTCGGCCGCCGTACGCCTGCTGGGTCTGGATCCTTATGCCGTGCACGCGCTCGTCGCCGAGTTGGCGCCCGAGTGTGACCGGCTGGCCGCACGTGCGGCCGACCGCGCCGACCTTCCGGTGGACGACCTGCCCGCCGGCTCCGCCATCCTGCTCGACATCGGCGCCGAGCAGCACGCCACCTGGGAGGTGCGTCTCTTTGCGTCCTGAGCATCCCGCGCGCGCGGTGCGGATCGGCATCGGCGGGCCCGTCGGGTCCGGTAAGACCGCCCTGGTCGCCGCGCTCTGTCGGGCGTTGGCCGGTGAGCTGCGGGTCGCGGTCGTGACCAACGACATCTACACCACCGAGGACGCGGACTTCCTGCGTCGGGCGGGTGTGCTGCCGGACGACCGGATCCGGGCCGTGGAAACGGGCTGCTGCCCGCACACCGCCATCCGCGACGACATCAGCGCCAACCTCGACGCCGTCGAGGAGCTCGAGGAGGACCTCGGCGAGCTCGACCTGATCCTGGTGGAGAGCGGCGGCGACAACCTCACGGCTACGTTCAGCAAGGGGCTGGTCGACCACCAGATCTTCGTGGTCGACGTCGCAGGCGGCGACAAGGTGCCGCGCAAGGGTGGGCCCGGGGTGACCACCGCGGATCTGCTGGTCGTCAACAAGACCGACCTGGCGCCGCTGGTCGGCGCCGACCTCGGCGTGATGGCCCGCGACGCCGCCGCCCGCCGAGGGAACCTGCCGACCGTCTTCCTCACCCTGGTCGGCGACCCCGGTGCGGAGCCGGTCACGGCCTGGGTCCGCGACCGCGTCGCACACGGCGTGGATCCGGCCGCCGCCGACCACGCGGAGTCGGCGCCACCGCACACGCATTCGGCGAACGCCGAACCCCACGGCGCCGGTGCGGGCTGAGGCCCGCGTCGTCGCCGAGGCGGACGGACGCGGCGGCACCCGTCTCTCCACCGTGTACGGGGAGCCGCCCCTGCTCCCCCGCCGCACCGGCCACCGCCACGCCGGCCACGCCGAGGTCCACCTTGTCGGCGGCGCGGCCGGCCCGCTCGGCGGCGACGAACTCCGCATCCACGTCGAGGTGGGCCCGGACGCCCACCTCGTCGTCAGGACCGTCGCCGCGTCGCTGGCGCAACCCAGCCACCCGCCCAGGCACAGCACCCTCACGATCACGGCCACCGTGCACGGCACGCTCGCCTGGCTCCCCGAGCCCACGGTCGCCGTAACCGGCTGCGACCACACGACACGGTCCATCGTGGACCTGTGCGACGGCGCCGAGCTGCTCTGGCGCGAGGAGCTGATCGCCGGACGCCACGACGAGCCGTCGGGGGACCTGCGCGCTGCCACGACCGTGCGCTGCGGCGGGCGCACGATCCTCCGCCACGACCTGGCCATCGGCCCGAGCGCCGACGCTGGCCCGGCCACCGTCGGTGGGGCCCGCGCCGTCGGCACCCTGCTCGTCGTGGGACCGCACGCACCCACGCGGCCGACCGCGACATCGACCGGGGCGACCATGCCGCTCGCGAACGCCCCGGCCGCCTTGATCAGCGCCACCGCGTCGGACGCGGCCGGGCTGCGTCGAGCGCTGGACGGGGACACCGTTAACACATGGGCGGCTGATCCAAGCGCTAAACCCGGCAATTGCCGCAAAAACTGAGGCTCCCGTCTACCTTCGTTGGGTGTGGGCGGTCGCGTGGGGCGGCCGTTCCCCGGAGGGAGCTCGTAATGGCTATCAGCGACAGGTTCGGCGACGCCGCCGACGCGGCCAACGACCAGGACGAGCGCGACCGGCGCATCGAACAGGCCGGCGACGCGATCGACACCAAGACCGACGGGCGGGTCGCCGACAAGGCGAACCGGGCCCAGAACGCCGCCCGCAACGGCGGCGACCGCGCGCAGAACGCGTCCCGCAACGGTGGTGACCAGGCCCAGAACGCCGCGCGCAGCGGTGGCGACCGGGCCCAGAACCGGAAGAGCAACCGGAGCGGGAACAGCGGCAACAGCGGCAACAGCAACAACAACCGGAACAACAACAACCGGTAACCGAACGGCTTCCGTTGCCGGCGGGCACACCGGAAACGGCAGACAGGCGGGTCGAGCGCTTGGGGGCGCTCGGCCCGCTGTGTCGATCGGCGGGCACACGCGGTCCGTTGCTGGCGAAGATCGTCTGGGCGGCTCTGGGATGGGGCAGCTCGGTGGTCGTGTCTCGGGGGCTCTGCCCCGGACCCCGGCCAAGCTGCGGGGACCCAGGGGAAGGGGCGGGTCCCGTTGTCCACGTTGGCG
>NZ_BONC01000018.1 GCF_016862515.1 Asanoa iriomotensis | reverse complement strand
ACGTCAACGGTGGCGGGCTCGGGCAGATCATCGCCGAGGGTTTCGGCCTCGGCACAGCGGTTGCGGGTGGCCAGATCCTGGCCGGCGGCGTGCTGGTCGCCCTGCTCGCCCTGCTGGTGGAAGGCATCCTGGCGCTGCTCGAGCGGCTGGTGACGCCGGCACCGCTGCGGCCGGCGCGGCGGCGGGCGGACCGCGAGGCCGTCGCGACCGGCGCCGCCTGACCCATTTACCCGAAGCATCCGGTTGCACGGTCAGATACGTAACGGGCATCACTACGCGACAGTGACAATCCGATGACAACATCCTCGGTTTCTTGTCGGTCCCCCTTGGCAACATGTTGGCTGAGAAATCGCGGACGGGAAGCTTTGTCCCTCCGTCCGTCGGACACGCGGCCGGCCCACACGGGTCGCGCCGGGACACGGAAGGCGGGCATTTTCATGCGCGCAGTTTCACGGCTCGCGACGGGGGCGGCAGGCGTCCTCTTCGTGGCTGGACTCCTCGCGGGTTGCGGTGAGGCCGGTTCCTCCGGCACACAGGCGCCCGCTACCGCAGCCGCGGGTGCCGGTTGTGCACCCGTGGCGGGCGACCAGTTGGTCGTCCTGCAAGACGACAAGAAGCTGCAGAACAGCGACAACGTGGTCGCTGCCATCAACACCAAGGCGGCCAGCCCGCAGGCGGTCGCGGCGACCGACAAGGTCGCCCAGGCGCTCGACACCCCCAAGCTCATCGCCCTCAACCGGGCGGTCGACGTCGAACGCAAGACGTCGGCGGTGGCGGCGCAGGAGTTCGCGGCCGCCAACAACCTCACCGCGGGCATCGAGCGCGGTCCGGGCGGCGACATCATCGTCGGTGCCGCCAACTTCAGCGAGAACGCGACGCTCGGCGAGCTCTACAAGATCGTGCTGACCGCGGCCGGCTACAACGTCACGGTCCAGACGATCGGCAACCGGGAGCTCTACGAGCCGGCGCTGGAGAAGGGCGATGTCCAGGTCGTGCCGGAATATGCGGCCTCGGCGCTCGACTTCCTCAACGGCAAGGCCAACGGCGCCAACGCGCAGCCGCTGTCCTCGCCCGACATCAACGAGACCATGGGCAAGCTGCGTCCGCTCGGCGAGAAGGTCGGCATCACCTTCGGCGAGCCGTCGGCCGCGCAGGACCAGAACGCCTTCGCTGTCACGAAGGGGTTCTCCGACAAGTACGGCGTGACCACGCTGTCACAGCTCGCTGAGAAGTGCTCGGGCTCGGCCACCGTCCTCGGTGGTCCGCCGGAGTGCCCGCAGCGGCCCAAGTGCCAGCAGGGCCTCGTCGAGACCTACACCTTCAACGCCGGCAAGTTCAGCTCGCTCGACGCGGGTGGTCCGCAGACCAAGAACGCGCTGCGCACCGGCGCGATCAGCGTCGGCCTGGTGCTGTCCTCCGACGGCGACCTGGCGACAACCTGAGGTTGATCGGCGCGTGGCCGGCACACCGTCAGTAGTGTGCCGGCCACGCGACCGACTGACTCGTGGTGATTCGGCGGGGTTTGGCCGCCTCACTGGCCGTGACGGGGCGATAGCAGCCGCCGGCGGCGCCCGGCATCGGGCGGCCGGGTCGCGGGTCCAGCCATTTCGCTGATCCGCATGTCTCGGTAGGCTCACGACCCATGCCGACGCGTGACGACGACGAGGAGCCCCGGGGCCGCCCGCTGCTCAAGTTGTTGTTCTGGGCCGGCATCGGGCTCGCCCCGATCGCGATGCTGTTGCTGCTGCTCGCGGACGGCAACGGCCCGATGCGGATCGCCGCCGTCCTCGCGGTCCTGGCGGTCGTCCTCATCGGACTGTCGATCGGGCTGCGCGGCGACGCCGAGGCCATCCGCGGCGACCTGGAGGACATGGTCGCCGACGAGGTCGACGGGCTCCAGAACGACGTGCGCCGCGACATCGACACCGCCGCGCGGGCCGTGCACCGGCAGATCGGCGAGAAAATTCAGACTCTGCAACAGACCGTCGATGCGCTGCGGGCACAGCTCGACGCACAGCGTGCCGGGCCGCGGCCGCCCAGTGTCGGCGTGCCGGCGCAGGCGCGCGACTCCGGCGCTGCGGCCGGCTACGGGACAGCGCGCGAAGGCGGCACCTACGGGCGCGCCGCGGAGGGCGCGACCTACGGCGCCGGTCGCGGCGGTGTCACCTACGGCGCCGACAACGGATCGGCCCGGGAGCCCGAGGACGACCGGGCGGCCAACCCGCAGCTGGCGATGGCGCAGGTGGGCCGCACCTACGGTGCGCCTGCCGACGGATCCGCGGCCGGCACGGCCCGCCCGCCGCGGGCGCGGATGCCCGGCGGGGTGGTCCGGCACACCGAAACCGTCCAGGTGACCACCAGGCACACGGTGGTCGACGGCGGCAACGGCTACGGCGAGGGCAAGCGCTACCGGGACGACGACCGTTACCGCGGCGAGGACGAACGCCGCCAGGACGAGCGCCGCCAGGACGACCGTCGCCAGGATGAAGGACGCTACCGGGACGACGACCGGTACAGCGAGGACGAGCGCTACGACGGCTACCGCGCCAGCGACTGGGGCGACGGCGCCAACAGCGGCGGCGGCACCTACGGCGGTCGGCGCCGGCAGGACGACGGCGGCGACTACGAGGGCCGCGCAGACGCCTACGGTGGGCGCCGTTCGCGGGCCGCCGAGGACGACCGGTCCTGGAACGCGGACTCCGGCGACGACGAGGAGTCCTTCACCGACCGCCGGCTGCGTGAGCTGCGCGGCGACCGGCCCGCCATCGAGCGCGGCGACGACCCCGCCTACGACCAGCACTGGTCCTCGGCCCGGGCCGGCGACCGCTGGGCCGCCGTCCGCTCCGACGACCGGGGCCGGGAGCTGCGGATGGGCGAGCGGCGGGCGAGCGTCCGGTCCGACGACACCGGCACCGAGTACCGCGTCGAGGACCGCTGGGCCGCGGTGCGCCGCGAGGACGACCGGGAGGCCGGCGCGGCCGAGTGGTACGCCGACGCCTGGTCCGGCAGCCAGTCCCGCTCCGGCAGCACGTACGGCAGCGGCGGCTCCACCTACGGCGCGAGCCGTGGCAACGACGACGACGAATGGAACGGCGGCCGCGCCCTGCCCTCGGCCGAACGCGACCGGGAGAACTCCTGGGGCCGCGAGAGCCGCGACAGCCGCGGCGGCTACGACGACGGTGGCGGCGACGCCCGCTGGCGCTGACGCGCCCTACTTGTCGATGTCGCCGACCACGAAGAACATCGAGCCCAGGATCGCGATCAGGTCGGGCACCAGGCAGCCCGGCAGCAGCGTGGTCAGCGCCTGCACGTTGGCGTAGGACGCGGTCCGCAGCTTCATCCGCCACGGCGTCTTCTCGCCGCGCGACACCAGGTAGTAGCCGTTGATGCCGAGCGGGTTCTCGGTCCAGGCGTAGGTGTGCCCCTCCGGTGCCTTGACCACCTTGGGCAGCCGCACGTTGACGGGGCCGGTCAGCCGGTCGACCCGGTCCAGGCACTCCTGCGCGAGGTCCAGCGACGCGTACACCTGGTCGAGCAGCACCTCGAAGCGCGAGTGGCAGTCGCCGGCCGTTTTGGTCACGACGGGCACCGACAGCTCGCCGTAGGCGAGGTAGGGGTCGTCGCGGCGCAGGTCGAAGTCGAGCCCGGAGGCGCGGGCCACGGGACCCGAGGCGCCGAACGCCGCCGCCTGCTCCGCGGTCAGCACGCCGACGCCGACCGTACGCGCAAGGAAGATCTCGTTGCGTCTGATCAGGTTGTCGAGGTCGGGCAGGCGGCGCCGGACCTCGCCGATCGCCTCGCGGGCCCGCCGGGTCCAGCCGGCCGGCACCTCTTCCTTGAGGCCGCCGACCCGGTTGAACATGTAGTGCATCCGGCCGCCGGAGACCTCCTCCATCACCGTCTGCAGGGTCTCGCGCTCACGGAACGCGTAGAAGACGGGCGTGATCGCGCCGATCTCCAGCGGGTAGGAGCCCAGGAACATCAGGTGGTTGAGCACCCGGTTGAGCTCGGCCAGCGCCATCCGCAACCACACCGCGCGTTCGGGCACCTCGATGCCCATCAGCCGCTCGACCGCGAGCGCCACGCCGAGCTCGTTGGCGAACGCCGACAGCCAGTCGTGCCGGTTGGCCAGCACGATGATCTGCCGGTAGTCGCGGACCTCGAAGAGCTTCTCCGCACCCCGGTGCATGTAGCCGACGATCGGCTCGCAGGAGACCACCCGCTCGCCGTCGAGCACCAGCCGCAGCCGGAGAACGCCGTGCGTGGACGGGTGCTGCGGACCGATGTTGAGCACCATGTCGGCGGTGTCGAGCCCGGCACCGGTGCCGACGGTCACCTCACGGAGATCGGCTGAGATGCCTGGTCGTATCGACGACATACTCGCCATCCTCCCACGTCCAGTTGTCGATCCCCACCGGCTGGAAGAGCCACCAGTGATCGCCCAGGCCGCCGGGCGCCATCAGCTCCGCCGCGGCCGAAGCCGCCGCCAGCGCCCGCACGTAACCGGCGGGATCGGAACCCGCCAGGCTGATCGGTGGTCGCCCGCCGTCGGCGCCGAGCGCGCGCAGGGCCTGCCGCTGGGTCATCAGCTGGTACGCGCGCCCGGCCACCGCCGACCCGGCCAGCGCGACGGCGTCGACGGCCACGTGCGCGGTCACGTCCCGGGTCCCGTCCGGCACCGGCGGCACCTGCCGCCCGGCCCGATATCCGGTGAGCGTGCCACCGAGCGGACGCTCACCGAGCAGGTGCCCGTAGTCGACCGCGACCGCCAGCCCGCGCTCGATCGCGCCGACCGCCCCGGCCCAGGCCTCGTCCCGCGCGCGCCCGACCTCGGCGCGCGGCGCCGCCGGCCACCAGCGCGCCAGCCAGGCCGCGTCGGCGGGCTCGACCGGGTCGCCGGGCCGTTCCGCACCGGTGGCCGGGTCGACCTCGACGTAACGGTCGCCCTCGACCACGTCGAGCGGCACGTTGTCGAGCCACTCGGTGGCGATCAAGAGCCCGGTGATCTCCGATGGCGGCGCGGCACGCCAGTCGATCCCGGCATCGAGGAAGGACGGCCGGGGGGCCAGCTCGACGGCGACCGGGTGCAGCCGGTCGCGCAGGCTGGCCGGCGCGGCGGCCAGCACGCCGGTGAGCAGCTCACCGCGCCCGGCTCCGACATCGACGAAGTCCAGCCGCGCGGGTCGGCCGAGCACCTCGTCGACCCGGTCCAGCAGCCGCAGCACGGCCGTGGCCAGCACCGGCGAGGCGTTAGCGCTGGTGCGGAAGTGACCAGCGGGCCCGGCACCGGACACGAAGAACCCGTGCGGACCGTAGAGGGCGCGCGCCATCGCCGCGGACCAGCGCATCAAAGCAGCCTAGAGGGTGGCTAAACCTGCCCGTGAAAGTCTTCACAAGTGCTGTGTCCGGTCTTTACCGGATCGCATACTTGATGTTGACCGGTACCTAACCCACGAGGACTGGATCAACACATGAGCCCACTCACGGTCGGCATCATCGGCCCCGGTCGGGTAGGTGCCGTGCTCGGCGCCGCCCTCCGCGCGGCCGGGCACGACGTGGTCGCCGCCTCCGCCGGCTCCTCCGGCGCCAAGGGCCGGCTCGCCCGCCTTCTCCCCGGCGTCGCCGTCCTGCCCAGCACGCAGGTCGCGCACGCCGCGACCGACCTGCTGGTCGTCGCCGTACCCGATGATGATCTCGCCGGTGTGGTCGGTGACCTGGCCGACCGTGGCGCGCTGGGCCCGGGCCAGGTCGTCCTGCACACCTCGGGCGCGCACGGGCTCGCGGTGCTCGCCCCCGCCGCGATCGCCGGCGCCCGGCCGCTCGCCCTGCACCCCGCGATGACCTTCACCGGCTCGGCCGCCGACCTCGACCGGCTGCCCGGCATCTCCTATGGGATCACCGCGCCGGCCGACCTCAAGGCGTTCGCCGAGGACCTCGTGCACGACCTGGGCGGCAACCCCGAGTGGGTGGCCGAGCACGACCGCGCGCTCTACCACACGGCGCTCGCGCACGGCGCGAACCACCTGGTCACGCTCGTCAACGAGGCGATGGACCGGCTGCGCGACGCGGGTGTCGTCTACCCCGAGAAGGTGCTCGCCCCGCTGCTGCACGCCGCGCTCGACAACACGCTGCGGATGCGCGACGCGGCGTTGACCGGGCCGGTGGTCCGGGGCGACGCCGGCACGGTGGCCCGACACGTGGCCGCGCTCGAGACGACCGCGCCGGACTCCGTGCCCGCGTATGTGGCCCTGGCCCGGCGCACCGCGGACCGCGCCATCGCCGCCGGTCGCCTGCGCCCGCACGACGCCGAGGCGCTGCTCGACGTGCTCGCCAGCGACCGGCCCGAGCGCGTCGCATGAACCTCGTCGAGGGCCGGGATGAGTTGGCGGCCGCCCGCGCCGCGCTGCCCGGCCGGGTCGCGGTCGTCATGACCATGGGCGCCCTGCACGCCGGGCACGAGGCACTGCTGCGCGCCGCGCGGGCCGACGCCGACTCGGTGGTCGCGACGATCTTCGTGAACCCGCTCCAGTTCGGGCCCAACGAGGACTTCGACCGCTATCCCCGCACCATGGACGCCGACCTGGAGATGTGCCGCCGCACCGGTGTCGACCTGGTCTTCGCGCCCGGCCGCGACGAGGTCTACCCGGGCGGCGAGCCGCAGGTGCGGGTCAACCCGGGTCCGCTCGGCGAGTTGCTCGAGGGCGCCAGCCGGCCCGGCTTCTTCCACGGCGTGCTGACCGTGGTGCTCAAGCTGTTCAACCTGGTGCGGCCGGACCTCGCGTTCTTCGGCGAAAAGGACTACCAGCAGCTCACGCTGATCCGCCGGATGGTGCTCGACGTCAACCTGCCGATCGAGGTGCGCGGCGTGCCGACCGTGCGCGAGGCGGACGGCCTGGCGCTGTCCAGCCGCAACCGCTACCTGACCGAGTCGGAGCGGGTCGCGGCGCTGCGGCTCTCGGGCGCGTTGCGGGCGGGTGCGGCCGCCGCCGGGCGCGGCGCGGACGCCGACGGCGCGCTGGCCGCGGCACATCAGATCTTCGCCGACGGTACGACCGACGTGCTTCTCGACTACCTCGTGCTGCTCGGCACCGACCTCGGCCCGCCACCGGGCCATGGACCAGCGCGGATGCTGGTCGCGGCCCGGGTCGGCGGCACCCGCCTCATCGACAACGCGCCGATCGATCTAGGCTGATCAATAACCCGGGGTGACCGGGCGGTTGCGCTCCGCCGTGTCGATGTGCTCCGCTTAGGACTGCACAGGCCGTGGAAACGCAACGCTCAGGGTCCCGGGGAGGACGCGATGCGTCGATGGACGGCAGCGGTCGTGGTGTTGGTGCTGGCGACCGCCGCGTGCGGCACCGACGGCGGCGGGGAGGGCGGGGGTCCCGTCGCGGCGCCGCAGGTGACGGCCACACCTTCGCCGCCGCGCTGCCACGCTGCGCCCGCCGCGCGCACCGCTGACAAGCTCGACGGCACCGTCGACTGTGCCGCGCCGCACCAGGCGGAGACCATCCACAGCGGAGAGTTCAGCGACGCCGCGGTCGTGCCCGCGAACCTCGCGCCGGCCTTCGGCGACTGCGACAAGCAGGCGTCGACCGCACTCGGTGCCGACTGGCGGGAGGCCCGGCTGCGGCTCGACCTCGTGGTGCCCACCGCGGCGGCCTGGACGGGCGGCCAGCGCTGGTACCGCTGCGACCTCGTCGAGCTGACCGGCGTCGGCCCGGACGGCACGGTCGCGGAGCGCTCCGGCAGCCTGGCCGGCGCGCTCGAGGCACCCGACGCGCCGCTGCGCCTGCGCTGCGCTCTGGTCAAACTGGACAAACGACAGAACGTGGCGACCGTCGCCGACAGCGCCTGCGACGTCAAGCACGAGGGCGAGTTCGCCGGCGTGTGGACCGCACCCGCCAAGGTCACGCACCCGGTCAAGGACCGCGACTACGTGCCGTTCTACGAGGGCTGCCTCAAGACGATCGCGGCGTACGTGGACGTGCCCTACCAGCCCGGGTTCAACGCCCGCACCGGCTACGTCCCGGTGCTGGCCGACAAGGCCACCTGGACCCTCGGCGACCGCGGTGTGCGCTGTTTCCTCTGGGTGCGGTTCCGGCCCCTGACCGCGTCCGCGAAGGGCGTCGGGGAGCAGGGCTTCCCGCCCAATATCGGGCAGTCGAGTTAGCCTGCGCACGTTTCGGCCCTCCGGGCGGACACCTGAAGATCTGACAGGGTTCACTGAACGGATGGACCCCCGTGTCGCGGAGTTGCCAGAGCTGCCCCGGCGCCTCGCCGGCCCGGAGCCGGGCTGGGCCGAGTCCACCGACGTGGTCGTGGTCGGCTCAGGGATCGCCGGGCTGACCGCCGCGCTGCGGCTGCGCGCGGCCGGCCGGCACGTCACTGTGGTGACCAAGGAGAACATCGACGACGGTTCGACCCGCTGGGCACAGGGCGGCATCGCCGCGGTGCTCGACCCGTTCGACACGCCGGAGGCGCACGCCGCCGACACCGAGACCGCCGGGGTCGGGCTCTGCGACCCCGAGGCCGTGCGGGTGCTGGTCGAGGAGGGTCCCGCACGGGTACGCGAGCTGATGCGCCTGGGCGCGGAGTTCGACCGCAACCCCGACGGCTCGCTGATGCTCACCCGCGAGGGCGGCCACCACGCCAACCGGATCGTGCACGCGGGCGGCGACGCCACCGGCGCCGAGGTGCAGCGCGCGCTGCACGCGGCGGTCCGGCGCGACCCGTGGATCCGCGTCGTCGACCACGCGCTCGTGCTCGACCTGCTCACCGACGCCACCGGCCGGGCCTGCGGGATCACCCTGCACGTGCTGGGCGAGGGCACCGAGGACGGGGTCGGTTCGATCCTGGCCCGGGCGGTCGTGCTGGCCACCGGCGGCATGGGCCAGGTGTTCGCCTCGACCACCAACCCGGTGGTGTCGACCGGCGACGGGGTCGCCCTCGCGATCCGAGCCGGCGCGGCGGTCACCGACATCGAGTTCGTCCAGTTCCACCCGACCGCCCTCTTCCTGGGCGAGGCGGCGCGGGGGCAGCAGCCCCTGGTCAGCGAGGCCCTCCGGGGCGAGGGCGCTCACCTGGTCGACGCCGACGGCAAGCGGTTCATGGTGGGCCAGCACGAGCTGGCCGAGCTGGCACCGCGCGACGTGGTCGCCAAGGGCATCCACCGGGTGATGCTGGCCAACGGCACCGACCACGTCTATCTCGACGCCCGTCATCTCGGGCGCGACTACCTGGAGCGGCGGTTCCCCACGATCGTGGCGTCGTGCCGGGCCGCGGGCGTCGATCCGGCCACCGAGCCGATCCCGGTCGCGCCGGCGGCCCACTACGCCAGCGGGGGAGTCCGCACCGACCTGCACGGGCGCACCTCGATCCCCGGGCTCTACGCCTGCGGTGAGGTCGCCTGCACCGGCGTACACGGCGCCAACCGGCTGGCCAGCAACTCGCTGCTGGAGGGCCTGGTGTTCGCCCGGCGGATCGCCGACCACATCGCCGAGGAGCTGCCGGAGCAGTCGCAGCCGGCGCCGGTCATGGCCGACGCGTGGGTGCTCGACCCGGGCGCCCGGCCGGCGCTCCAGCGCGCGATGACCCGCGGCGCGGGGGTGCTCCGGTCGGCCGGCTCGCTGGCCGCGACCGCCGGCACGATCGTCGGGCTCGGCGCGACCCGCGGGCTGCCGTCGACCGCGAGCTGGGAGGCGACCAACCTGGTGACCGTCGCGGCCGCCCTGGTCGCGGCCGCCGCCGCGCGGGAGGAGACCCGCGGCTGTCACTGGCGCGAGGACTACCCCGCGGCCCGTGCCGAGTGGCTCGGGCACCTCTTTCCGGCCCTCGACGACACCGGGACACCGACGCTCACCTGGGAGGCGTGATGCTGCCGCAGTGGATCTCCGACGACCTGCGCGGGAAGGGGCTCGACCCCGCCGAGGTCGAGCGCGTGGTGCGTGGTGCCCTCGACGAAGACCTGGGCGCGGCGCACCAGGACGTGACCAGCGAGGCGACGATTCCGGCCGAGCAGGTGGACACCGCCGACGTGGTGGCCCGGGCCAACGGCGTCGTGGCCGGGCTGCCGGTGGCGGCGGCCGTGTTCGCGCTCGCGGGTGCCAGCACACCCGAGATCGTCCTGAAGGCCCGCGACGGCGACCAGGTGTCCGCCGGCGACCAGTTGGCCACCGTGACCGGACCCACCCGCACCCTGCTCACCGCGGAGCGCACCGCCCTCAACCTGCTCTGCCGCCTCTCCGGCGTGGCGACGCACACCCGGCGATGGGCGGACGCCCTCGCCGGGACCAAGGCGATGGTGCTCGACACCCGCAAGACCACACCGGGCCTACGGGCGTTGGAGAAGTACGCCGTCCGTGCCGGTGGCGGCACCAACAAGCGGATGGGCCTCTACGACGTCGCCATGATCAAGGACAACCACAAGCTGGCCGCGGGCAGCGTCGCCGAGGCGTACCGCCGGGTCCGGGAGGCGTTCCCCGAGGTGCTGGTCCAGGTGGAGGTCACCACCGTCGAGGAGGCGATCGAGGCCGTCGAGGTCGGCGCCTCGTTCCTCCTCTGCGACAACATGTCGCCGGCCGTGCTCCGGGAGGTGGTCGCCGCGGTGGGTGACCGCGCCGAGCTCGAGGCGACCGGCGGGCTCACTTTGGAGGTCGCGCCCGCGTACGCCGCCACCGGCGTCGACTACCTTTCCGTAGGGGCCTTGACGCATTCGTCACCTATCTTGGACATCGCACTCGATCTTCGCCCGCCGCACCTGAGTCGGAGCTGACCCCACATGCTGCTGTGCATCGACATCGGTAACACCAACACGGTGCTCGCCACGTTCGACGGCGACAAGTTGGTGCACAACTGGCGGATCAAGACCGACGCCCGGTCCACGGCCGACGAGCTCGGCCTGATGTTCCGGGGCCTGCTGGCCGGCGACGCCGTGGAGATCACCGGCGTGGCGGCCTGCTCGACCGTGCCGGCCGCGCTCCGCTCGCTGCGCACCATGCTCGCCCGCTACTACGGCGACCTCCCGAATGTGATCGTCGAGCCGGGTGTGAAGACCGGGGTCCAGCTCGCGATCGACAACCCCAAGGAGGTCGGCTCCGACCGGGTCGTCAACACCCTGGCGGCATACACCCTGTTCGGTGGTCCGTCGATCGTGGTCGACTTCGGCACGACCACCAACTTCGACGTGATCAGCGCGCGCGGCGAGTTCCTCGGTGGCGCGTTCGCGCCGGGCATCGAGATCTCGTTCGACGCGCTGGCCGCCCGGGCCGCGCAGCTCCGCAAGGTCGAGCCGGCCAAGCCCCGCTCGGTGATCGGCAAGAACACTGTCGAGTGCCTGCAGGCGGGTCTCTATTTCGGCTTCGCCGGCCAGGTCGACCACATCGTCGACCGGATGACCGAGGAGCTGGGCTCGGTGAAGGCCGTCATCGCGACCGGCGGGCTGGCCCCCGTGGTGCTGGGCGAATGCCGCACGATCACCCACCACGAGCCGATGATCACGCTGATCGGCCTGCGGATGGTCTACGAGCGCAACGTCGACGCCCGATAGACCAGCGTCCGGTACGGCAGCGGGAACGAGTCGCGGCCCGCGAGGTCCGGGTGCGTCCGGGCCAACTCGGCCAGGTCTGTCTCGAAGCGTTTCCGGGTGTCCGGGTCGGCCGTCACGTAATAGGACCGAGTCGTCATCATTTCCACCAGGTGGACACCCGTGATGGGCGTCTCGTGCGCGAATTCGCGGCGCTCCAGGGGCGCGAAGCGGGGGCCGAACGAAGCGGGCCGGTCGTGTTCGCGGTCACCCGCGCGAGCGGCGATCGCGTCGAGTGCGGCGACCCACGGTTCACGGCGGTCACGCAGGTTCCACACAGCGGCGAAATAGCCGCCGGGCCGCAGCACCCGTGCCGCCTGCGCGTGTGCCGCGTCCGCGTCGAACCAGTGGTACGCCTGGCCGGCGATGACCGCGTCGACGCTTCCGTCGGGCAATGGAATGTCTTCGGCGGTGCCGGCCAACGCGGTGTGCCCATCCGTGGCCGCCGCGAGTTGCGCGCGCATTTCCCGATCGGGCTCGACCGGGATCACCTCGTAGCCGGCGGCGATCAGGCCACGGGTCAGGATCCCGGTGCCGGCGCCGAGGTCGACCACCCGGCGCGGTGGCGGGCCTCCGACGGCCCATTCGAAGGCGGCCCGCGGATACGGGGGACGGAATCGGTCGTACCGTACCGCTACCGGACCGAACGACAGAGCGTTGCGCTTCTTGGCATCCATCGGGGTCGAGCGTACCGCCTCAATTCGTGACCGACGGCAATGTGACGGCCACCGATCCAAGCCGGGTCAATGCTTCGGTGCGATTCCGGTGTGCCGTTCCCGGGACCGGCGCACTCGCGCCGGCGATCACAGCGCGTGTCGGCGCGGTCCGATCCACGAGATTCTGATCAGAGTGACCTGCTTAACAGGAGACCGGCGCCGTGGTTCACCGTGACGCCGCGAATCCACCACGCTCTGTTGCGCAATCTCCGAATCGTGGCGCCCGCACCGGGCGGTGATTTAACGAAAGCGCAAGACTCGGCCTTGAATTTTGGCGTCCTATTGACCGATCGCGCGGCCAAGGAGCTATTGTGCTCTTGTTTGTGGGAGGGACCACGCGAAAGGACAGCGGCCCGTGGCCAAGCAGATCATTCACAAGTTGGTCGACGACATGGACGGCGGGGACGCCGACGAGACGGTGAAGTTCGCCCTCGACGGTGTTCAGTACGAGATCGACCTCTCGAAGAAGAACGCCGACAAATTGCGGAACGCATTCGCGCCATACCTGGCGGCCGGCTCGAAGGTCGGCCGCGGCGGGGTCGTGGTCGGCGGTCGTGCCGCTCGTGGCCGCGGTGGGGCTGCCGCCGACCGCGAGCAGAACAAGGCCATCCGTGCCTGGGCCAAGAAGGAAGGCAAGGACATCTCCGACCGGGGCCGGATCCCGCAGGAGATCGTCGACGAGTACCACGCGAAGGCCGGGCGGTAACCAGGCACGCTCCAGGCGCTGGGCGGGGACCCCTCCCTGTCGGCCGTGGTCCGGCCGGCCGTCCCCGCCCCGGCCTGGGCCTATCTGCTTTGTCCTAGTTTGTGACCTCGATGCCGGTCCCTTGTCGCGCCGTTCGCTCTTGATCTTCATGAATCGCGAACTCGCCGTGTTCGCTCTGCGCGTACACGTTCCCGCCCGGGAACACCCGATAAGCGTGCAGAGTTGGCAGATACGTCGCGGATGGGTTCACCTCCGGCGTGCACGGCCGTAGCTGACCGCGCCCGCGGCGATAGAGTGAGTGTGCGCAGGCGTCTTCCCCGGACGTCTGTGCATTGGTTCCGCCAAGTCGCTGGTCCGGCCAGACTCAGGCGCACGGCACGTGAGGAGCACGAGGGCATGTTCGAGCGGTTCACCGACCGAGCGCGACGGGTTGTCGTCCTGGCTCAAGAAGAAGCCCGGATGCTCAACCACAACTACATCGGCACTGAGCACATCCTGCTCGGCCTCATCCACGAGGGTGAGGGTGTCGCGGCGAAGGCGCTGGAGAGTCTCGGTATCTCCCTGGAAGGCGTCCGCCAGCAGGTCGAGGAGATCATCGGCCAGGGCCAGCAGGCGCCGAGCGGGCACATCCCGTTCACGCCGCGGGCCAAGAAGGTGCTCGAGCTATCGCTGCGCGAGGCGCTGCAGCTCGGCCACAACTACATCGGCACGGAGCACATCCTGCTCGGGCTGATCCGTGAGGGCGAGGGCGTTGCCGCCCAGGTGCTGGTCAAGCTCGGCGCCGACCTCAACCGGGTCCGCCAGCAGGTCATCCAGCTCCTCTCCGGCTACCAGGGCAAGGAGCCGGCGGCCGCCGGCGCCACCCCGGGCGAGGCCGCGCCGTCGACGAGCCTCGTGCTCGACCAGTTCGGCCGCAACCTCACCCAGGCCGCCCGCGAGGGCAAGCTCGACCCGGTCATCGGGCGCGAGAAGGAGATCGAGCGGGTGATGCAGGTGCTCTCCCGCCGCACCAAGAACAACCCGGTCCTGATCGGTGAGCCCGGCGTCGGCAAGACGGCGGTCGTCGAGGGCCTGTCCCAGCGGATCATCAAGGGCGAGGTGCCCGAGACGCTCAAGGACAAGCAGCTCTACACGCTCGACCTGGGCGCGCTGGTGGCCGGTTCCCGCTACCGCGGTGACTTCGAGGAGCGCCTCAAGAAGGTGCTCAAGGAGATCCGCACCCGCGGCGACATCATCCTGTTCATCGACGAGATCCACACCCTGGTGGGTGCGGGTGCCGCCGAGGGCGCGATCGACGCCGCCTCGATCCTGAAGCCCATGCTGGCGCGTGGCGAGCTGCAGACGATCGGCGCGACCACCCTCGACGAATACCGCAAGCACCTGGAGAAGGACGCCGCGCTCGAGCGCCGGTTCCAGCCGATCCAGGTGGGTGAGCCCTCGCTGGCGCACACCATCGAGATCCTCAAGGGCCTGCGCGACCGCTACGAGGCGCACCACCGCGTGTCGATCACCGACGCCGCGCTGGTCGCCGCGGCCACCCTGGCCGACCGCTACATCTCCGACCGCTTCCTACCCGACAAGGCGATCGACCTGATCGACGAGGCGGGCGCCCGGATGCGCATCCGCCGGATGACCGCGCCGCCGGACCTGCGTGACTTCGACGAGCGGATCGCCCAGGTCCGCCGCGACAAGGAGTCCGCGATCGACGCGCAGGACTTCGAGCGGGCCGCGCAGCTCCGCGACAAGGAGAAGCAGCTGCTCGGGCAGAAGGCCCAGCGGGAGAAGGAGTGGAAGGCCGGCGACCTCGACGTCGTCAGCGAGGTCGACGACGAGCAGATCGCCGAGGTCCTCGCCAACTGGACGGGCATCCCGGTCTACAAGCTGACCGAGGAGGAGACCTCCCGGCTGCTGCGCATGGAGGACGAGCTGCACAAGCGGGTCGTCGGCCAGGAAGACTCGGTCAAGGCCGTGTCCAAGGCCATCCGGCGCACGCGGGCGGGCCTCAAGGACCCGAAGCGCCCGTCGGGCTCGTTCATCTTCGCCGGTCCATCCGGCGTCGGTAAGACCGAGCTGTCCAAGGCGCTGGCCGAGTTCCTGTTCGGCAGCGAGGACGCGCTGATCCAGCTCGACATGTCGGAGTTCCACGACCGCTACACGGTCTCCCGCCTGGTCGGGGCGCCTCCCGGCTACGTGGGCTACGACGAGGGTGGCCAGCTCACCGAGAAGGTGCGCCGCCGGCCGTTCTCGGTGGTCCTCTTCGACGAGATCGAGAAGGCCCACCCCGACGTCTTCAACACGCTGCTCCAGATCTTGGAAGACGGTCGCCTGACCGACGGTCAGGGTCGCATCGTCGACTTCAAGAACACGGTGATCATCCTGACCACCAACCTGGGCACGCGGGACGTCGCCAAGGCGGTGTCGCTGGGCTTCCAGGCCTCGGAAGACTCCGACTCCAACTACGAGCGGATGAAGCAGAAGGTCAACGACGAGCTCAAGCAGCACTTCCGGCCCGAGTTCCTCAACCGGATCGACGACACGATCGTCTTCCACCAGCTGACCCCGACCGAGATCCTGTCGATCGTCGACATCATGATCCAGCGGATCGAGGCCCAGCTGCGCAACAAGGACATGGGGCTGGAGCTGACCGACAACGCGAAGAAGTACCTCGCGAACAAGGGCTTTGACCCGGTGCTGGGTGCCCGGCCGCTGCGCCGCACCATCCAGCGCGACATCGAGGACAACCTGTCCGAGCGGATCCTCTTCAACGAGCTGAAGCCCGGCCAGATCGTCGTCGTCGACTGCGAGGGCGACCCGCAGGACATCGAGAAGTCCAAGCTGGTGTTCCGCGGTGCGGAGAAGCCGGTCGAGGTGCCCGACGCGGTGCCGGCCGACCTCGGCGCGGCGGAAGCCACCGAGTAAGAACCACCGACGAAAGGGCCCGGCGATTGCCGGGCCCTTTCGCTATCTGCCGCTGGGCAGCGTGAACAGGTCGCCGGGGAGCGGGTCGACCAGGCCGTCGTCGATCAGCCCGCGCAGGGCGCGGTCGCGCTGGGTCGGCTCGGGCCAGACCACGTCCAGGCGGACCCGGGGCACGGGCTCGACCGCCTCGCGCAGCACGGCCAGCAGCAGGCCGCGGACCTGGCGGTCGGTTCCGGCGTACGTCTGTGGACGGCGGCTGGGCCCCTCGAGCGCCGGCCGGCCGGCGGCCCGCCAGGCGCAGCGGTCGACCACCGGGCAGATCGCGCAGCGCGGGGCCCGGGCCACGCAGACGACGGCGCCGAGCTCCATGAACGCCGCGCTGGCCTGGGCCGCGAGCTCCGGCTCGGCGGGCAGCAGGGCCGCGGTGGCGGTCAGGTCGGCGGGCTTGGTCGTGTGCCCCGCGTCGGCGAGACCGGTCGCCGCCCGGGCGACGAACCGCCGGACGTTGGTGTCGACCACCGGCTGTCGCTGGCGGTAGGCGAACGCGGCGACCGCGCGGGCGGTGTAGGCGCCGACCCCGGGCAGGGCCAGCAGGGCGTCCAGGTCGTCGGGGACCACGCCGGCGTGCCGCTCCGCGATCGCGGTCGCGCACTCGTGCAGGCGCAGCGCCCGGCGTGGGTAGCCCAGGCGGCCCCACATCCGGATCGCCTCGCCCGGCTCGTCGGCGGCCAGGGTCGCGGGGGTCGGCCAGCGGGCCAGCCAGGCCTCGTACGCGGGCAGCACCCGGGTGACCGGCGTCTGCTGGAGCATGACCTCGCTGACCAGGATCGCCCACGCGCCCGCGTCCGGGTGCCGCCAGGGCAGAACCCGGGCGTTGTCCCTGAACCAGCGGATCGCGGCTTCGGCGATGGTCTCGTCGGGCATGTCCCGTCGATCCTGCCACGGGCGATCGGGCAGACTCTCTCGGGTGGAGGAGCTCGCGATCACCGTGATCGGCCAGGACCGGCCCGGCATCGTCGCCGATGTCGCCGAAGTCCTGGCCGGCCTGGGTGCCAACCTGACGGATTCGACGATGACCCGGCTGCGCGGGCATTTCGCGATGACGCTGGTCTGCACGGGTCCGGCGGCGGCCGACGTCGAGGCGGCGTTGGACGAGCTGGCGGCACGCAGCCGGCTGGTGGCCACCGTGCGGTCCGTGGGGCCCGAGGAGAGCACCGCGCCGACGGGCGAGCCGTACGTGCTCAGCGTGCACGGCGCCGACCGGCTCGGCATCGTCGCCGCGGTGACCCGGGTGGTCGCCGACGCCGGCGGCAACATCACCGACCTGACCACCCGGCTGGCCGGGCCGCTCTACGTGCTCGTGGCCGAGGTGGAGCTGCCGCCGGGCAGCGCCGAGGCCACCGAGCAGCGGCTCACGGAGGCCGCGGCCGGGCTCGGTGTCGACGTCGTGCTGCGCCGAGCCGAGTCCGATGTCCTGTGACGCGGACGTGAGCCTCGACGCCTGGCTCGCGGACCTCGCCGAAGCCGGGCTGGTCCGCGCCGTGGTCAGCGCGCCTGACCCGGTGCTGGCCGGCGAAGGCGCGGAGGTCGACCCCACGGACCCGGCGGTGATCGGCCTGGCCGCCGACCTGGTCGCCACGATGCGCGTGTCGCCTGGCTGCGTCGGCCTCGCGGCGCCGCAGATCGGCGTCTCGGCGCGGGTGTTCGCGGTCGACGTCACCGGGCATCCCAAGACGGTCACCTCGCACGGCACGTTCGTGCTCTGCAACGCGACGGTGGTGTCGGCGAGCCGCTGGCGTCCGGGCCGCGAGGGGTGCATGTCGGTGCCCGACCTGACCGGCGACGTGAAGCGGGCGAGCCGGGTGGTCGTGGAAGGCGTGCTGCCGGGCACGGGCGAGTCGGTGCGGCTGACCACGGACGGTTTCGAAGCCCGCGCGTTGCAGCACGAGATCGACCACTGTGCGGGGTTATTGTTCCTGGACCGGGTGGCCGGTGCGCACGCGCTGTATCAGCGCAAGGTCTATCTGTAGAAGGCGACGCGCCGGGCTCAAATCACGCGGCGCGTCGCCATGTTTGAAACGGCGCGCACCGATACGGTGATCCCATCATGCGCTTGACGGTTGGCCCCCTGCCACCCGCCGTCTACTGGCGGCGTCGGGCGATCGTGCTTGGCGCGGCGGTGGTCGTCATCTTCCTCATCGTGCAATCGTGCTCGGGCGGCGACGCGAGTTCGGTCGGCGCCGACAGGAACAGCCCCACCAGCGCACCGGCCGGCGCGCCGCAGACGACGGAAACCCTGCTGCGCCCGCAGACCGATCCGCCGGACCAGGAAGAGGACCCGACCGAGGAGCCGCCGGCGAGCAACCCGGCACCCCAGACCGGCGAGGCGCCGCCGGCCGACGACGGCTCGTGCACCGACGCGGAAATGCTGATCACCCCGGTGCCCGAGGCGACCTCGGCACAGCGCGGCTCGACGATCGTGATCCGCCTCCGGATCAAGAACATCGGAAAGCGCACCTGCAGTCGGGACGTGGGCGCTGACCAGCAGGAGCTCTACATCAAGAAGGGCGCCGCCAAGGTCTGGTCCTCGGACACCTGCGGCAACGTCAAGGGCAGCGACGTGCAGCCCTTCACCCCGAACTTCGAGCGCGAATATCGCGTCGACTGGAACGGCCACGACGTCAGCAAGTGCGCCAACAACCTGGCCGACGGCCCGATCCCGGCGGCCGGCGACTACCAGGTTTTCGGGCGCCTGGCCACCAAGACCAGCAACCCGGTGAAGCTGACCCTGAGCTAGCCGACGTTCGTCGGGCTGAGAGCGACCCGCCGCGGACCTGGCAGCGGAGCGGTGGCTGGCGGGAGCGACGGTCGTGCCCACCGCGAACCCGAGTCATCCGGGTCGGTTAGACGTAGCGCTCCAAGATGGAGGCTTCCGCGAGCCTGGACAGGCCCTCGCGGACGCCGCGGGCGCGGGCGTCGCCGACGCCGTCCACCGCTTGCAGGTCTTCCACTGTGGCGCCCAGCAGGCGCTGGAGGCTGCCGAAGTGGTCCACCAGGCGGTCGACCACCGGGCCTGGGAGGCGGGGGACCTTCGCCAGCAGGCGGAAGCCGCGCGGGCTGACCGCCGCGTCCAGGGCGTCGCTCGCGCCCGGGTAGCCGATCGCCTTCGCCACCGCCACCAGGTCGATGAGCTCGGTCGCCGAGAGCAGGTCGAGCTCGACCAGGGCCTCGTCGAGGGTGCGGGCGCGCCGGCCCACCGGCAGGTAGTCGCGGATGACGAGCGTGCGGTCGGCGTCGACGCCGGCCATCAGCTCGTCGAGTTGCAGCGCCAGCAGGCGGCCGTCGGTGCCCAGCTCGACCACGTAGCCCGAGATCTCGTCGGCGATCCGGCGGACCATCTCGAGGCGCTGCACGACCGCGACCGCGTCGCGCACCGTGACCAGGTCTTCGATCTCCAGCGCCGACAGCGTGCCGGAGACCTCGTCGAGGCGCATCTTGTAGCGCTCGAGCGTCGCCAGCGCCTGGTTGGCGCGGGACAGGATGGCGGCCGAGTCGTCGAGCACGTGGCGCTGGCCGCTCACGTAGAGACCGATGATCCGCATCGACTGGCTGACCGAGATGACCGGGAAGCCGGTCTGCTTGGCCACCCGCTCGGCCGTGCGGTGGCGGGTGCCGGACTCCTCCGACGGGATCGACGGGTCGGGCATGAGGTGCACGGCGGCCCGGACGATGCGGGTGCCGTCACTGGAGAGCACCACCGCGCCGTCCATCTTGCACAGCTCGCGCAGCCGGGTCGCGGAGAACTCGACGTCGAGGGGGAAGCCGCCCGTGCAGATCTCCTCGACGATGCTGTCGTAGCCCAGCACGATCAGCGCGCCCGTGCGGCCGCGCAGGATGCGCTCCAAGCCGTCGCGCAGGGCCGTGCCGGGCGCCATCAGTGCGAGGTTGGCCCGCAGCGGGTCACCCACCGCACTGGTGCCCGCCGGTGGGCTCGCGGAGGAGGATCCGACCACCCGCTGCTGGGGTGCGCCGGCGACACCAGCGCGGCCCGACGGGCTCGCGCCAGCGGTCTTGTTGGGATCGCGGTCGAACGGCACGGGCAACAGTCTACGGACCGTCATGACCTAGCTGCGGTCACGGTTGGGCGCCGGGTCGCTCAGAGCGGGGGATCCTAGGGCCAAGACGGTGTGAATAGGGCGAATCACTCGGACGATAGCCGGGCCGCCCATTGCAGGGCGGAGGACAGGTCGGCGACTTCCTCGACGCGCAGCCCGGGCGCGGCGACGCCGGTCTTGGCCGGGCCGCAGTCGGGCGGCACGAGCGCGTAGCGGAAGCCGAGCCTGGCCGCCTCGGCCAGCCGCCGCGGCACGGCACCCACCCGGCGCACCTCACCGGTGAGCCCGACCTCGCCGATCGCCGCGAGCCGAGGTGAGATGGCCAGGTTGAGCCCGCCCGACGCGACGGCCAGCGCCATCGCCAGGTCGGCGGCCGGCTCGGTGACCCGGATGCCGCCGACGGTCGCCGCGAACACCTCGCGGTCGTGCAGGGTGAGCTGCTTGGTGCGGGTCTGCAGCACGGCCAGCACCATCGCGAGCCGGGCGCTGTCGATGCCGGAGACCGTGCGCCGCGGTGAGCCGGGCACGGCGGCGCCGATCAGCGCCTGCACCTCGGTCACCAGCGCCCGCCGGCCCTCCATCGCGACGGTCACGCAGGTGCCGGGGACCGCCTCGGCGTAGCGGGTCAGGAACATGCCCGACGGGTCGGCCAGGCTCGCGATGCCGGACTCGTGCATCTCGAAGCAGCCCACCTCGTCGGCCGCGCCGAACCTGTTCTTCATGCCGCGCACGAGGCGCAGCGCGGAATGCTTGTCGCCTTCGAAGTGGAGCACCACGTCGACCAGGTGCTCCAGCACCCGCGGACCGGCCACCTGTCCGTCCTTGGTCACGTGGCCGACCAGCACGGTCGCGATGCCGCGCTCCTTGGCCACCGAGACCAGCGCCGCGGTGACCGCCCGCACCTGGGTGACGCCGCCGGGGACGCCCTCGCCGGGCACGGAGATGGTCTGCACGGAGTCGAGCACCAGCAGGCCGGGCTTGACCGTGTCGAGGTGGCCGAGCACCGCGGACAGGTCGCTCTCGGCCGCGAGGTAGAGCCGTTCGTCGAGGGCACCGATCCGCTCGGCCCGCAGCCGGACCTGGCTCACCGACTCTTCACCGCTGATCACCAGCGACGGCGTGTCGCCCGCGGCCGCCCAGCGCTGTGCTACGTCGAGCAGCAGGGTGGACTTGCCGACACCGGGCTCGCCGGCGAGCAGCACGACCGCGCCCGGCACGAAGCCGCCGCCGAGCACCCGGTCCAACTCGCTGACCCCGGTCGGTCGCGCCCGGGCCGGTGCGGCGCTGATGGTCGCGATCGGCCGGGCCGGCTCGGCCGGCATGCGCGTGGCGATCACCTTGCCGGCCACCGCGGGACCGGTCGTGCTTTCGACGACCGAGCCCCACTCACCGCACTCGGGACACCGCCCGAGCCACTTGGGCGGCTGGTGCCCGCAAGCGTCGCAAACATAGGCCGGCCGCGCGGCCGCTCGTGTGCTCACCCGCGAAACCTAACGCGGGCGTACGACAAGTCAGCCGACCGGCGCGACGTCAGCCTCGTGGCCCTCGTCGGGGACCACCGCCGAGCCGCGGGGCAGCGGTGACAGCGGGACCGCCAGGCCGGCGTCGGTGGTGATCTGCGTGCCGTTGAAGTCGAACACCACGGGCACCGAGTTGCCGTCGTTGACCCCGTCGCGCAGCCCGGTGAGCAGGAGGAAGGCGTCGCCAGGCTGGTTGAGCGTGACGAAGCCGGCGGCCGGGATCGTGATCTCGGCCGGACCACCGGGAGCGGCCGGCGGGGGCGGGGGAGCGGCCGGCGTCGGGGTCGGCGTCTCGCCGCCCGGGGTCGCGGTGGCCGTGGCTGTCGGCGTCGGCTCGGCGGGTGCGGTCGGGCTCGGCGTCGCGTTCGGGTTGACCAGGCGCACGTCGGCGGCGCCCGGGCTGCTGACCCGCACGGTCACCGGAGAGCCCGTGTTGTTGTAGAGCGCGACCGCGAGCCGGGCGTCGGAGCCGGCCGGGTAGCCGTCGACGTTGAAGTCGACGGTCAGGTTGCGCACGCTGTAGGTGCCGGAGTTGTTGGGCGCGTTCACGTCGCTGTCGACACCGTCGATCGCCGGCACGGTGTCGGCCGTCGAGGAGACCTGGCCGGAGCCGCAACCCGTCAGCAGCAGGCTCGCGGATGCCGCGACGGCCACGCCGGCGAGCAGCACCGCGCGACGGCGGGTCCCGAACTTCGAGCGCGTCACGTCGCTCCTCCTCGCAATGCGGGCCGGACCACCCCGGCTGGCCGCGCTCCAGGGTAGTGGGGCGTGATCCGCGGTGGACGATCGACCCGCACGCAGCGCGCGGCGCGCCCGGTCGGTCACACCACGCGACCACTCGCGACCAGGAGGATGACGTCGATCACGGCCACCGCCATCACGGCCCGGAACATCGCCACCGGCCGGTTACCGCGGGCGGCCGCGGCGCGTCCCGCGTACCAGCCGAGGGGCAGCACCACCACCGCGGCGACGACGGCCGCGACGCCGGACCACGACGGCGGTCCGGCCGGGCCCAGGACGAGCGCGACGGTCGCGGCGAGCAGGAGCACCGCGGCGGCCAGTCGCGAGCCGGCGGGGCCGAGCCGTTGCGGCAACCCCCGTACACCGGTGCGGTTGTCCTCGTCGAGATCCGGCAGCGCGTTGGCGAAGTGCGCACCGGCGCCGAGCAGCGCACCGGCCAGCACGAGCCAGGCGGGCGGCGCCGGCGCGCCGGGCAGCGCCACCACCACGAACGCCGGCAGCAGACCGAAGGACACCGCGTACGGCAGCACCGAGAACGCGGTCAGCTTGAGCGGCCAGTCGTAGAGCAGCGCGGAGACCAGCGCGGCGATCATCAGCAGCGCGGCCGGAAAGCCCGTGGTCAGCGAGAGCAGCACGCAGGCGACCGAGGCGACCAGGCCACAACGCCCGACCAGCCGCCGGTCGATCGCGCCCGCGGCGACCGGCTTGTCGGCCCGCCCGACGGCGCGGTCCCGGTCGGCGTCGAGCCAGTCGTTCACCCACCCGATCGCGAGCTGGCTGGCGAAGACGGCTGCGGCCGTCCGGGCGATCCCGGCGGCCTCGTGCCCGACGCCCCAGGCGAGCAAAGCGGTGACGGTGGTGACCGCCACCGCCGGTTCCGGATGGGAGGCGCGCACGAGGGCCCGGAACGACCATGACATGACCCGAAGTCTGCCGGTTCGGCAACGGTCGTGCCAGGCATGACCTGCCTGTACCGTTTGGGAAATGCGGTTACCGCGGCCCCGCAACGATCCGCGCCAGTACCACGACCTGGCCGGCGAATGGTGGCGACCCGACGGGCCCTTCGCGATGCTGCACTGGCTCGCCGAGGCGCGGGCCGCCCTGGTGCCGCGGGCCGCCGAGCCGGGCGCCCTGCTGGTCGACGTCGGCTGCGGCGCCGGCCTGCTCGCGCCGCACCTGCACGACCACGGCTACCACCACGTCGGCGTCGACCTCGTGCCCTCCGCGCTGGAGCAGGCGGCCAGCCACGGCGTCACACCGATCGCCGGCGACGCGGCGGCCATCCCGCTCGCCGGCGCCAGCGCGCACGTCGTGGTCGCGGGTGAGATTCTCGAGCACGTCCCCGACCTGGAAGGCACGGTCGCCGAGCTGTGCCGGGTGCTGCGGCCGGGCGGGCTGCTGGTGCTCGACACGCTCAACGACACCACGGTCAGCCGGGTCCTGGCCGTGCAGATCGCCGAGCGCATGCCGCGTGCGCCCCGGGGCATCCACGACCCCGACCTCTTCGTCGACCCGGTCCGGCTCACCCGGCTGTGCGCCCAGCACGGCGTGCGGCTCGAGGTGCGCGGCATCCGGCCGTCGGTGGCGGCGGTCGCCGGCTGGCTCGCCGGCCGCCGGCCGACCCCGGGCCGGCGGCGGATCGTTCCCGTCGCCAGCACCGCGGTTCTCTACCAGGGTCGCGGCATAAAGAACAATTAGGACAGAATGGGCGAGGCGGAGGGGGCAAGCGTGAACGCGCTCGAATCAGCGCGGCGGGTCGCGCCACGGATGGCGGCCCGCGCGGGTGACTACGACCGGGCGGGCGACTTTCCCGTCGACGACTTCGCCGACCTCCGCGCGGCGGGGTTGTTCGGGCTGATGGTGCCGAAGGCGCTCGGCGGCGCGGGCGCCAGCTTCGCCGAGTACACGTCGGTGGCGTACGAGCTGGCCCGCGGCAACGGCGCGGCCGCGCTGGTGTTCAACATGCACGCGTCGGTTACCGGCGCCCTCGGCGCGGTCACCGCGGAGCTGGCCGAGTCGCTCGGCCTGCCCGACAGCGCGCTGGCCGCCCGCGACAGGCTGCTCGCCGACGCGGCGGCCGGCTCCTGGTACGGCGTCGCGATGAGCGAGCGCGGTGCCGGCTCCCGACTGTCCCAGCTCACCACCACCTACGAGCCGGTGGAGGGCGGCTACCACATCAAGGGCGCGAAGACGTTCTGCTCGGGCGCCGGGCACGCGGACGCGTACCTGGTCGCCGCCCGCAGCGTCGGCGACCAGTCGGTGGTCTCGCAGTTCCTGGTGGCCGCCGACAGCCCCGGTCTGCAGGTCGAGCCCACCTGGGACTCGCTGGGCATGCGCGCCACCGCCTCGCACGACCTGCACGTCGACGTGACCGTGCCGGCCGACCGGCTGCTCGGCGGCATGGAAGGGCTGGCCCTGGTGGTGGCCCAGCTGATGCCGCACTGGCTGATCGCCAGCTACGCGGCCGTCTACGTCGGCGTGGCGCAGGCCGCGATCGACGCCGCCGTCGAGCACCTCAACGCCCGCAAGCTGACCCACCTGCCGGCGGTCCGCGCCCGGGTGGGCCGGGCCGACGCCGCGGTCGCCGCCGCCCGCCTGGCGGTCGCCGAGGCCGCCCGGCGGGTCGACGAGGAGCCCGGCGAAGCGGAGACCAACCGCTGGGTGTGGCGGGCGAAGCTGCTCGCCGGCACCACCGCCGCCGAGGTGGCCGCCTCGATGCTGGAAGCGGCCGGCACGTCGGCGACCCGGCGAGGACACCCGCTGGAGCGGCTCTACCGGGACGCCCGCTGCGGCTCGCTGCACCCCGCCACGTCCGACGTCTGCGCCGACTGGCTCGGCGTCGCGGCGCTCGGCGGCGACCCGGACCACGACGGATCGGCGCCTCGGTGGTAGGGGCCACCATCGCCGGGGTCGGGCTCGCGTTGCCGCCGGCCGCCTCGCAGGAGGACCTCTGGACCGGCTTCTTCCGGCAGCACCTCCCGGCCTCGGCGCGCTCGCTGGGCGAGCGGATCTTCGCGAACTCGGGAGTGGTCACCCGGCAGGCCAGCGTCAGCCCGCTGATCGAGGACGTCTCCGACTGGTCGACCGAGAAGCGGATGCGGCGCTACCTGGTCGAAGCGATGCCGCTGGGCAAGGAGGCGGTGAGCCGCGCGCTGACCGACGCCGACCTGTCGATCAACGACATCGGCATGTTCGCGGTCTGCTCGTGCACCGGCTACGTCACGCCCGGTTTGGACATCCTGCTCAGCCGCGACCTGGGCATGTCGCCCGACACGCAGCGGCTGTTCATCGGCCACATGGGCTGCTACGCGGCGCTGCCGGGGCTCGGCTCGGTCGGCGACTACGTCAACGCGCGCGGCCGCGCGGCGCTGCTGCTCTGCGCGGAGCTGACCAGCCTGCACGTCCAGTCGTCGGTCACCCGGTTCGACACGCAGCAGATCGTGGCGCACGCGCTGTTCTCCGACGCCGCGGCCGCCGTCGTGGTCACACCCGGCGGCCGGGGGTACGTGCTGGCCGAGGTCGCCGCGGTCACCGACACCGCGACGGCCGACCAGATGACCTGGGACGTGACCGACCTGGGTTTTCGGATGGGTCTGTCGCCCAAGGTGCCGCAGGTGCTCGAGCAGCACGTCCGGACGCTGGTCGACGACCTGCTGGCCCGGCACGGGCTGAGCCGGGCCGACGTGGACGGCTGGGCGGTGCACCCGGGCGGGCCGCGCATCCTCAACGTCGTCGAGCGGGAGTTGGAGCTGACCGTCGAGCAGATGGCGGCGTCCCGGGCGACGCTGGCCGAGCAGGGCAACTGCTCGTCGCCGACCGTGCTGCTGATCCTGGAGCGGCTGCGCCGGCAGGCCAGGCCGCCGGACCGGATCGTCACGCTGGCCTTCGGGCCGGGCCTGACCCTCTACGCGAGCCTGCTGCTGCGCACACCGTAAACAGCGAAAACCGGCCGGCGCGATGGTCGCGCCGGCCGGTGATCAGTTGGACGGCCCTCGGGTCGAGCGCGCATGGGATCCGCGCCGCTCCCGCCGGGCGCGGGTGATCCGGCTGAACAACCGCGTGCGGTCCGCCTGGGCGATCAGGTCGCGCTGGTGGTCGTGGGCCAGGGTGAGCATGAACTCCGGGTCCTGATACATCTCGCGTCTCCTTGGTGGTGTTCGCTGATGTATCTATGGTCGGCCGCGCGGGCCGGCCAGACATCGGGAGCCATTCCCTAACTTGCGGGCCCGGGGGTACTTACCCGGGTCCTTAGCCGCGCCTAGGCATACCTAGCGGACCGGCAGAAAGGCCAGATCGGCGGCGTACGCGCTGGTCGGTGTGCTGCTGTCGACCAGTTGGGTCAGCTCGCCCGAGCGGGCGACCAGGGCGACCGGGGTGGCCGGGCCAGGTGCCGAGACGCCCGCGACGAACTCGGCCAGCGCGCCCGGGTCGCGCAGCCGGCGCACCGGTGCGGCCGCCGGCCCGGGCAACGTCGCCGTCGAGGGTGGCGGACCGCCGCTGCGCGCCGAGCCGACCGCGACGACCGTCACGCCGGTCGGCGCCGCGGCAGCGATCTGGGCGGCGCAGGGGCAGTCGTCGGCCAGGATCAGCACCGCCGGCAGCAGGGTCGCCAGCGGCACCTCGTTGCCCTGGTCGTCGAGCAGGTCCACGGGCGGGAACGTGGGCCTTGCCGCGGTGGTCGCGGCGGCCCTCGGCGCGGTCGTGCTGACCGCCGGCGTGGCGCCGCGCCGCTGGTTGGGCCAGGCCGCGGCGAACAGGCTGATCACGGCCGCGAGCAGGGCGGCCGTCATGATCATCAGCGGGATGCGCAGGGAGGCCGGCTCGGTGGTGGCGGCGCCGTCGGCCGGCGGGACGCTGCCGCGGAACCCGCCGCCCGGGAAGACCCGGGCACCGGTGCGCGAACCGCCGACCCGCTCCTCGCGCAGCTCCCGGCGGACCTCCGCGGCCTCCTCGGCGAGCTCGGACGCGTCGTCCGGAACGCGTACGTCTGGAGGCAACTCCGGAAGCTCGCCGAAGGGCCCGCTGTCACCCTCGTGCGGCGTGCCCATGCTGCCCCCTGCGCCTTGATCGCGCGCGAAGTCGCGTCTGCTTCCAGAGTGGCGCACGAGCCCGTGGAGCGCCACAGTTCACCTTGGTTCGATCGTGGTGGGAGCGCTGATTCGATCTTTGTGGGAGATGGCGCTTCGGCCCGCAGGCAGGCGCATAAGGACCCTTGCGGGTTACCCTTAGAGGTGGGAAGCATTCGCGTCCGATATCGACGAGGCCCCTGCGGATTGGTAACCCGAAGGTTACTCAGCGTGTTGGAATCGGCCGACGCGGAGCGTGTCAAGCCGAAGAAAGACCTGTCACAAGCCCTCTGAGCTGCACTAACGGTCAGGACCGGGATGGGACATCGGTGCTCCCGCGTGTTACCCTAGACACAGCGAAAGGGGTTTCGAACCTATGGTTTTCAGTGTCGGCGAGACCGTTGTTTACCCCCACCACGGGGCCGCACTCATCGAGGCAATCGAGACTCGGGTCGTCAAGGGCGAGGAAAAGCTCTACCTCGTTCTCAGGGTCGCTCAGGGTGACTTGACGGTGCGGGTGCCCGCCGAAAACGCCGAGATCGTCGGCGTTCGTGAGGTGGTCGGGGAAGAGGGCCTGGGCAAGGTCTTCGATGTGCTCCGTGCTCCGCACACCGAAGAGCCGACCAACTGGTCGCGGCGTTACAAGGCCAACCTGGAGAAGCTGGCTTCCGGCAACCCGCTGAAGGTCGCCGAGGTCGTCCGCGACCTGTGGCGTCGCGAGCGGGAGCGTGGTCTGTCGGCGGGCGAGAAGCGCATGCTCGCCAAGGCGCGCGACATCCTGGTCGGTGAGGTGGCCCTCGCCGAGAAGAGCACCAAGGACGAGGCGGAGATCCTCCTCGACAAGGTGCTCACCGAGGCCTGACGCCCGTTCAACACAATTCAACTCCTCGCGAGGACCGCGACGTGACCGCGCAGCTCAACCCGCGCGGTGACGTCGCGGTCCTCGTTCCAGCCGCGGGCAGTGGCACCCGGCTGGGTCCCGGAGCCCCCAAGGCGCTCCGGTTGCTGGGCGGCGAGCCGCTGCTGGTGCACGCGGTGCGCCGGGTGGGCCGGGCCCCCTCCGTGGCGGCGATCATCGTGGCCGCCCCGCCCGACGAGGTCGCTGCCGTCCGGGCCATGCTCGCACCGGTCGCACCCGTCACGGTGGTCGCGGGCGGCGCACACCGGCAGGCGTCCGTCGCCGCCGCGCTGGCCGCCGTCCCCGCCGAGCTGCCGATCATCCTCGTTCACGACGCCGCCCGCGCGCTCGCACCGCCCGACCTGGTCGAGTCGGTGGCCGCCGCGGTCCGGGCCGGCGCCGAGGCGGTGATCCCGGTGCTGCCGGTGGTCGACACGATCAAGGAGGTCGGCCCCGACGACGCCGTCCGCGGCACCGTCGACCGGTCGCCGCTGCGCGCGGTGCAGACACCCCAGGGCTTCCGCCGGCAGGTCCTGGCCGCCGCGCACGCCGCCGCCGTCGACCCGCTCACCGACGACGCGGGCCTGGTCGAGAAGCAGGGCGTACGCGTGACCTGTGTCCCGGGCTCCGACCACGCCCTCAAGATCACTCGCCCGTTCGACCTGCTGCTCGCCGAGCACCTGCTGGCCACCGAATAGGCTGCCCGCGTGGAGCTTCCTCGGGTGGGCATCGGCACCGACGTGCACGCCTTCGCGACCGGCCGCGAGTGCTGGGTAGCCGGCCTGCTCTGGCCCGGCGTCGATGGCCTGGCCGGACACTCGGACGGCGACGTCGCCGCGCACGCCGCCTGCGACGCGCTGTTCTCCGCGGCCGGCCTCGGCGACCTCGGCAGCAACTTCGGCGTCGACCGCCCGGAGTGGGCCGGCGCGTCCGGCGTGACCCTGCTGACCGAGGCCGCCCGCCGGGTGCGAGCCGCCGGCTTCGCCATCGGCAACATCTCGATCCAGGTCATCGGCGTACGCCCGAAGATCGGCCCCCGTCGCGACGAGGCCCAGAAGGTCCTGGGCGAAGCAGCTGGCGCACCGGTGACGATCTCGGGCACCACCACCGACGGCCTCGGCCTGACGGGCCGCGGCGAGGGCCTCGCGGGCCTCGCGGTGGTGTTGCTGCACCCCGTCTCCTGATCACCACCGCGACGCGATCGCGCTGCACGCGTTCTGATCACGTCCCGCTACGCTCGGGCGTGTGACGGGAATGGAGGCCGATCCCACCGAGGGCCATCTGCGCCGGGCGGAGCTGCTTGCCGATCTGGGGCACTTCGACGAGGCCGTGGCCGAGCTCGACCCGCCGCTCGCCGCCAACCCGAGCGACGGCGGCGCCCTCGCGCTGCTCGCCGCCATCCAGCTCGCCGCCGGAAAGCCCGAGCCCGCCCTCGAAGCCGCCGAGAAGGCGGTCGCGGCGACGCCCGCCGCGATCCAGCCGCAGGTGACCGAGGGCGAGGCCCTCCTGCAGCTCCGGCGCTTCAAAGAGGCCGCCGTGGTCGCCGAGCGCATCCTCGATGCCGGTCCCGACGACCCGTACGCCCAGCTCAACGGCGCCGCGATCCTCGGTGAGGCGCGCAACGGCCAGCGGGCCCTCGACGCCGCCTGGCAGGCCGTCAACCTCGCGCCGCAGGATGCCCGGGCCCATCTCGTGCTTTCTGGCATCGCCGGCCGGCTGCAGCTCACCGAGCTCGCCGAGCAGGCCCGCGACGAGGCACTCCGGCTCGACCCGGAGCTCGCGTCGACGGGCAGCGTGGGCCGGTTCGCGATCCCGGAGCCCACGGCCCGCGACCTGCGGCCCACGCCGGCCACCGCCATCGGCTGGCTGGCGCTCTACGCGGGCGCGTTCACCGTGCCGGTGGCGATGCTGGCCGCGGTGCTGCACGCCGTGCACCCCGCCACGTCCCGGGTGGTCGCGGTGGTGCTGGGGCTGTGCGGCGTCGGCTTGGTCGCGCTGTTCGCCAACCGCTTGCCGGGTTCGGCGCGCGAGACCCTCACCAGCGACCGTGCCTCACGGATCGCCGCCGCCGCGACCCTCGCCGGCCCGCTGAGCGTCATCGCGTACGGCGTGATCGGCTCACCGTGGGCCGTGGCCGTCGCCCTCGCCACGACCGCCGTCGCCGCGGTCGCGGTCGTTTCCCGGATCAAGTTCTAAGCCTGGCGGCCCGACCAGGTCCAGGCGTAGCCGGTGTCCTCGCAGGACAGCGCCGCGTCGCAGAGGTCAAGAGGTCGGAACGTGTCGACCATGACCGCCAGCTCGTCGAAGTAGTCGACGCCGATCGACCGCTCCGCGGCACCCGGCTGCGGCCCGTGTGTGAACCCCGACGGGTGCAGCGACATCGAACCCTGCTCGATGCCGGAACCGCGCCGCGCCTCGTAGTTGCCGCCCGTGTAGAACAGCAGCTCGTCCGAGTCCACGTTGTGGTGGTTGTAGGGCACCGGGATCGACAGCGGGTGATAGTCGACCTTGCGCGGGACGAACGAGCAGATCACGAAGTTCGGACCCTGGAACGTCTGGTGTACGGGCGGCGGCTGGTGCACCCGCCCGGTGATGGGCTCGAAGTCGTGGATCGAGAAGGCCCACGGGTAGAGGTGGCCGTCCCAGCCGACCACGTCGAACGGGTGCCGCGCGTAGACGTGCTTCGTCCAACCACGGCGGTGCTGCACCAGCACCTCGACGTCCTCGCCGTCCTCCAGCAACGGCGTCGACGGCCCACGCAGGTCGCGCTCGCAATACGGCGAGTGCTCGAGGAACTGGCCCCGCACCGACAGATAGCGCTTCGGCGGCCCGATGTGCCCGGTCGCCTCGATCGCCAGCAGCCGCACCGGCGACTCGCCGACGGGCACCAGCCGGTGGATCACCGAGGTCGGGATGATCACGTAGTCGCCCGCGGCGGCTTCCAGGACGCCGAACGTCGACTCGACCCGCATCGCCCCGGCCTCGACGTAGAGGCACTCGTCGCCGACCGCGTTGCGGTAGAGCGGCGACGGGCGGTCGGCGGTCACGTACGAGATCCGCACGTCGTCGTTGGCCAGCAGGTGCGCCCGGCCCAGCACGGGGTCGGCGCCGGCCGTGTCGAGCTTGTGGGTGCGCAGGTGGCGCGGCTTGAGCGGGCGGTTCGGCGTGCGGCTCCAGGCAGGCGGGTCGAACGCTTCGGCGGCCACGATCGCGGTCGGCATCGCACGGTGGTAGAGAAGCGACGAATCGGACGAGAAGCCCTCCTGCCCCATCAGCTCCTCGGCGTACAGGCTGCCGTCGGGCTGCCGGAACTGCGTGTGCCGCTTGCGGGGCACCTCGCCGACGCTGCGGTAGTAGGGCATGTCGACCTCCCGTCCGCGTCCGATAATCGGACGTCATTGTCCGTTTCTTGTAGCGTCCACTAAGTTCTGTAACCGTGTCAACCGATCGCCGGACACCCACCGACCAGCCGTTGATCGCCCCGCTGTTCCATCGACTCGTCGACGACGCGGCGGTCTTCCCGCCTGGTAACGCACCGCTGCCCGACGCGGTCACGGCGCACCGCGGGCACCGCGCCGCCTGGTACGCGGAGCTGGTCGGCCCGCTGCTGGTGCCGGCCAGCTCGGTCGACGCGCTGACCGGCCTGCTGGACCCGGCCGAGCGCCTGGCCATCGGGATCATCGGCGACGTGCCGATCGACCGGCTCGGCCCGCCCGACGACCCGCGCGTGGTGGTCCGCCAGGTCGAGGCGGCCGTGGCCAAGCGCGGCGAGGACCCGCAGCCCGGCATCGCGCGCATCCTCGACCTCGCCGCCCGCCTGCCCGAGCAGGACGTCTACGCCGAGGTGCCGCTCACCTTCGGCCTGCTGGCCGGCCTCGACACGATCGCGGAGGCGCGCCGCGCGGGCGCCCGGGTGGCGGCCAAGTTCCGCACCGGCGGGCTGGCCGCCGAACTGTTCCCGACGCCGGTCGAGCTGGCCGCGGTGATCTGCGCCTGCCGCGAGCGTGAGCTGCCGTTCAAGCTCACCGCCGGCCTGCACCACGCGATCCGGCACGCCGACCCGGAGACCGGCTTCACCCACCACGGCTTCCTCAACATCCTGGTCGGTGCCGCGCTCGCCGCCGACGGTGCCGAGGTCGCCGAGGTGGCCGAGGTGCTCGCCGCGACCGACGCGGTGCCGCTGATAGAGCCCGCCCGGGCCCGCCGTGACCAGCCCCGCGGGCTCTGGGTCGGGTTCGGCTCGTGCAGCATGCTGGAACCGCTGACCGATCTGATCCGGCTCGGCCTGGTGAACGGGGGATACGAGGGATGACCTGGGTTCCGGGTGCGGCGGGCACGCCGTACGGCGCGCACAACCTGCCCTACGGCGTGTTCCGGCACGACGGCGACCAACGGCGGATCGGCGTACGCATCGGCGACTCCCTGCTCGACCTCGACGGTGCCGAGGCGGCCGGGCTGGTGCTCGCCGGCGGCGCGCTGCGCGCACCGACCCTCAACCCGTTCCTCGCGCTCGGCCGCCCGCAGTGGAACGCCGTCCGCACCCGGTTGACCGAGCTGCTCACCGACCAGGCGCACCGCGCGGCCGTCGAGCCGCTGCTGTTGCCGCTGGCCGACGTCGAGCTGGTGCTGCCGTTCGAGGTCGGCGACTACGTCGACTTCTACTCGTCCGAGGAGCACGCCAGCAACGTCGGCCGGATCTTCCGCCCCGACGAGGCGCCGCTGCTGCCCAACTGGAAGCACCTGCCGATCGGCTACCACGGCCGCGGCGGCACGGTGGTCGTCTCCGGCACGCCGGTGATCCGCCCGAGCGGCCAGCGAGCCACCCCCGACGGCCCGGTCTTCGGCCCGTCGACCCGGCTCGACATCGAGGCCGAGGTCGGCTTCGTCGTCGGGGTGCCCTCGGAGCAGGGCGCGCCGGTGCCGGTCGACCGGTTCGCCGATCACGTCTTCGGCGTCGTGCTGGTCAACGACTGGTCCGCCCGCGACCTCCAGGCCTGGGAATACCGGCCGCTCGGCCCGTTCCTGGCCAAGTCGTTCGCCACCTCGGTGTCGCCGTGGGTGGTGCCGCTCGACGCGCTGGCCGACGCCTGGGTGCCCGCGCCGGAGCAGGACCCGCCGGTCCTGCCGTACCTGCGCGACATCCCGCACCTCGGCCTCGACCTGCGGCTCGAGGTCGACTGGAACGGCACCGTGGTCAGCCGCCCACCGTTCGCCGGCATGTACTGGACCCCGCCGCAGCAGCTCGCGCACCTGACGGTCAACGGCGCCTCGGTGCGCACGGGCGACCTGTTCGCCTCCGGCACCGTCTCCGGGCCGGCCCGCGCACAGACCGGCTCGTTCCTCGAGCTGACGTGGGGCGGTGCCGAGGCGGTCGCACTCGACGACGGCACGAAGCGGACGTTCCTCGAGGACGGCGACACGGTGACGATCACCGCGACGGCGCCCGGCCCCGACGGCGTCACCGTCGGCCTCGGCACCGTTCGCGGCACCATTTTCCCGACCGGTGCGCCGCACCGGTAGGGTGCCCAGCGTGGTGGTAGCGGCCCGGCGCCGGGTGGTTGCGGTGCTCGCCGGCCTTGTCCTGGTCGCGGGCGCCGCACTCGTCGTCTACCGGGTCTTCGCGCCCGGCGAGGTGCTGGCCGAGCCGACCGCCAGCTATCCCTCGGCACCCACCCCGCGCCCGCCGGCCGTGCTCGGCACGCTGCCGGCCGCGCCGCTGGTCGTCGACGGCCGGCTCCGGGTGGTGGCCGACAAGCGGCAGGTCCGCGCGGACGGCCCGGTCGACTCGCGCTACCTCAACACGCCGTACTGGTCGTTCCGGCGCTGGCCGGCCGAGCTGGTCGGGGTCGTCGCCGCCGGCGGTACGGTCGTCACCCGCTGGTCCGACGGCGAGCTCGTCGGTCTGGACGCCCGCACCGGGCGCGACGTCTGGCGGGTCAAGGGCGAGAAACCCGCCATCACCGCGTACGCCGGCCGGCGCACCGGAGCCAGCACCGTCTACGCGCCCCCGGGCCTGTTCCTCTCCGGCGACACCGTGGTGGTGGCCGGACCGACCGCCACACAGGCCTACGCCGTGGCCGACGGCACCGCGGGCTGGCGGCAGGCGGCACAACCGTGCCCGGGCGAGCCGGACCCGACCGGGTTCAGCACGTCGGACGGCCGGGTGGCCGTGCTGCGACCGTGCGACGCGGCGGTGCGGCTCTTCGACGCCGGCACCGGATCGCCCGCCGGCACGATCGACGTGCCGACGAACCCGGCCGCGGAGCCGACCCTCGACCCGCTGGACTGCGCCGCACCCCGCACGGAGTGCGCCGGCGTGCGGGTCGACGCGCTGACCGAGGCGACCGCCTGGCTGTTCGGGAACCGGGACACCAAGCCCGCCGGCGCGGCCGCCGACGCAGCCGCAAGCACCGCCGCACGGCTGGCCGCACCCGGCGCCTTCCTGGTCGACGGCCTGGCGGTGGCGATCGACGGCACCGCGGTCGTGGCGGCCGGCGCCGGCGACGACGGGCAGCGCTGGCGGCACGACCTGGGCGGGCCCGACGCGCGGATCCTCGCGGCCGCGGCCGGCCGGGTCTACGTGCTCACGGCCGACCGGGATCTGCTCACCATCGACGCCGCGACCGGCGCCGAGGTTTCCCGCTTCCGGTACACCTACTTCGCCGAGGCCACGGACTGGGTGCCCGGGTACTCGTACGCGTCAGGTCGTTATCTCTTGACCGAGCGCCTGGCCGACGTCGCGGCCGAGGACGACGCTGACTACTACTTCGACCCGCAGCCGGTCATCCTCGCGATCACTTAGAGCGCGGTGGCGGCCGCCGCGAGGAAGGCGTCGTTCTCCTCCGGCGTGCCGATCGTGACGCGGACGCCGTCGCCCTGGAACGGGCGGACGATCACGCCACGCTTCTCGCACGCGGCGCCGAACTCGGCGGCACCCGCGCCCAGCGGCAGCCAGACGAAGTTGGCCTGTGAGGTCGGCACGTCCGGGACCAACTCGCGGATCGCGGTCGTGACGCGCTCGCGCTCGGCGATCACCAGCGCGCAGCGGCGGGCGACCTCGTCGGCCTGCTTCAGCGCGGCGAGCGCGGCCGCCTGGGCCACGGCGCTCGTCGAGAACGGCGTGACCACCTTGCGCACCGTGGCCGCGACGGCCGGCTGGCCGACCAGGTAGCCGATCCGCAGGCCGGCCAGACCCCAGGCCTTGGAGAGCGTGCGGAGCACCACCACGTTGGGGCGGTGGCCGTGCGCGGCCAGGCCGTCGGGCACGGCGGGGTCCGTGACGAACTCCCGGTACGCCTCGTCGAGCACGATCAGCACGTCGTCCGGCACCGAGTCGATGAAGCGGGACAGTTCGGTGCCCGAGATCGCCGTGCCAGTGGGATTGTTGGGGCTGCAGACCAGGATCATGCGGGTGCGGTCGGTGATCGCCGCGGACATCGCCCGGAGGTCGTGCTCGTGCCCGGCCGTGTTGGGGACGCGCACGCTGGTGGCGCCGGTGGTGGCGGCGATGATCGGGTACGCCTCGAACGAGCGCCAGGAGTAGAGGATCTCGTCGCCCGGCAGGCAGGTGACCCGGGCCAGGTGCTCGGCCAGCGCGACCGATCCGCAGCCGGTGGCGATGCGGTCGGCGTCGATGCCCAGCTTGTCGGCGAACGCCTCGCGCAGCTCGACCACGCCCATGTCCGGGTAGCGGTGGGAGCTGGCCGCGGCCTCGGCGACCGCCTCGACGACGCCGGGCAGCGGGCCGTAGGGCACCTCGTTGCTGGCCAGCTTGATCGCCTGCGGGAGGCCGAGCTCGCGGGCCAGGTCGGCGGGGTTGCGGCCGGGCACGTAGCTGGGCAGCGCGTCGAGGTCGGCTCGGGTGAGTCGCGGCGTCATGACGAGCCTCCGGGAGTCTGCGGCGGGCTGGCGCCGGCCGGCGGGCGGGGGTTGGCGACGACCACGACGGTCCGCGCGGCCTTGTCGTGCAGGGCCTGGTGCAACGGTCGGTCGACGGTCAGCCAGAAGCAGTCGACGATCTGCCAGATGAAGCCCACGCAGCAGGTCCAGAACAGCGTCGGCAGGCCGAGGATGTTCCAGCGGCGCAGCGACCGGCCGAAGCCCATCTTCGGCTCGCCGTCGACGCGGACCACGCGCAGGCCGACGATGCGCTTGCCGAGGGTCTGGCCGGTGTTGGCGACGGCCGGCACCTCGTAGGCGAACCAGAGGGCACACGCGATGATCAGGATGACGAGCTGGAGGCGGCTGGCCTCGGCGCTGGGCGTCATCTGCATGAGCTGGCTGAACGACTCGCCGTTCTCGGCGCGCGCGGTGGCCTCCCGGTAGAACGGGGCCAGCTCCTGCCAGTACTGGTAGATGAACCAGCCGTTGACCACCGCGTTGAGCAGCAGCACGGCGAAGATGTCGATCAGCCGCGCGACCAGCCGCAGGCCGGGTGCGGCCAGCGGGACGCCGGTCGGCAGGGCCGGCGCCTGGCGCGGGAGGGTCTGCACCGGGGGGTACGGGTGCCCGTACGGCGGCTGGCCGTAGCCCTGCTGCCCTTGGCCGGGTTGCCCGGGGACGGGCTGGCCGTTGGGTGGTGGTGGGCCGTAGCTGGGGTAGACCGGTGGCCCGTAGCCGGCTGGGCTGCCGGGTCCGCCGGGCGAGGTGGGCACGGCGGCCGGGTCGCCTGGCGCGGTCGCGGCGGGCTCGACCGGCGCCGGGGGCGGCGGCAACTCGGGCGGGCCGTCGGGTGGCGTCGCGTCGGCGGGAAGGGGCGCGCCGATCCAGCCCTCACCGTCCCAGTAGCGCTGGGTGGTGGGTTCGGCTGGGTCCTTGTACCAGCCCGGGGACACTGAGCTCACTGGACGACCTTAGCTACCACTGTCTCGGCTGCCTTGTCGTGGAGGGTCTGTGCGAGCGGCTTGTCCCACAGCTGCCACAGCCCGTCGAGCCAGGCGAAGAACGGCACGAAGCCGCCGGCGACGTGCTGCACGAGGTAGCGGCGGCCCAGGATGCGGCGGTCGAGCGCCTGATCCGGGCGGATGGGCTGCACGCGCAGCGACATCACCCGTTTGCCCGCTGTCTGTCCGGTTCGCAGTTGGTACTCCACGAAATAGAGGTAGCTGAGGGCGAACTGCAGCACGAACAGCGCCGCGTAGCCCACCAGGAAAAGCACGATGGTACCGGCGCCGAGCCGGCCCTCCTCGTCGATGCGGGTCAACGGCAGGATGACCGCGAAGATCATGATTGGGCAGGCGAGGACGAACCCGGCCAGACCGACGATCAACGAATCGATCACGTACGCGATCAGCCGGTCCCCGAAGCCGGCCAGCGGCTGGCCGCCGGGGGTGACCGGCGCGGGCGGCACGGCCCACGGGTTCGGCGGCGGGCCGCCGTGCCACTGCTGGGTCGGTATGTAACCCGGGGCCGCCGACGGGTGGGCAGCCGGCGGCCCGGGCTGGCGCTGGGGGTCGGGGTGCACCCCGACAGTGTTACAGGTTGCCCCGCGCTTCCTGCTCCCGCTCGATGGCCTCGAAGAGCGCCTTGAAGTTGCCCTTGCCGAAGCCGAGCGAGCCATGGCGCTCGATGAGCTCGAAGAACACCGTCGGGCGGTCCTGCACCGGCTTGGTGAAGATCTGCAGCAGGTAGCCGTCCTCGTCGCGGTCGACCAGGATCTTGCGATCTTTGAGCTGCTCGATCGGCACGCGCACGGTGCCGATCCGGGCGCGCAGCTCCGGGTCGTCGTAGTACGAGTCGGGGGTGTCCAGGAACTCCACGCCCGCCGCCCGCATCGCGTCGACGCTGGCCACGATGTCGTTGGTGGCGATGGCGATGTGCTGGGCGCCCGGGCCGTCGTAGAACTCGAGGTACTCGTCGATCTGCGACTTCTTGCGGGCGATCGCCGGCTCGTTGAGCGGGAACTTGACCTTGCGGGTGCCGCTGGCGACCACCTTCGACATCAGCGCCGAGTAGTCGGTGGCGATGTCGTCGCCGACGAACTCGGCCATGTTGGTGAAGCCCATGACCCGCTTGTAGAACTCGACCCAGTGGTCCATCTTGCCGAGCTCGACGTTGCCGACCACGTGGTCGATGGCCTGGAAGTAGCGCTTGGGCTGCAGGCCGGCCGCGATCGCGGCGGTCCGGTCGACGATCGGCTTGCGGGCCACGAAGCCCGGCAGGAACGGCCCGCTGTAACGGGACCGGTCGATCAGCGAGTGGCGGGTGTCGCCGTAGGTGTCGATCGCGGCGTACCGGATGGTGCCGTGCTCGTCCGTGATGTCGGTCGGCTCGGTGTGCGCGCTGGCACCCTGCTTCACCGCGTAGGCGAACGCGGCGTCGACGTCGGGCACCTCCAGCGCGATGTCCACGACGCCGTCGGAGTGCCTGTGCACGTGCGCGGCGTCCTCGGCGTCGGGGCGGACGGCGCCACGGAAGACGAACCGGGCGCTGCCGCTGGTCAGCACGTACTCGGCGTGGTCCCGGAAGCCCTGCTCCGGGCCGCGGTAGGCGACGCAGGTCATGCCGAACGCGGTCGAGTAGTAATGGGCGGCCTGCTTGGCGTTGCCGACCAGGAAGAGGACGTGGTCGAGGCCCTTGACCGGGAACGGGTCGCCGGCGATGTCGTGCTCGACCGCCCCGATCAGCCGGTCGGCGGTGGCCTGGTCGATGTCGTTGAGCGCCTGAGTCATCGTCGACTCCCCCTCGTGTGGGCTGCCGTTGAGGCGAGCGTCACCTGGATCCGCGTTGATGGTCAACTGTCCTAGAATTCTCTGCGCAGGTTGTGCAATCCGTCCGGAGGATGGCCGAAATGACACCGCAGATTGTCCAGCTCGACGCGCTGGACGCCGCCTTGATCAATTTGCTGGCCGAGGAGCCCCGGATCGGCGTGCTCGAATGTTCCCGGCGGCTGCGGGTGGCTCGCGGCACGGTGCAGGCCCGGCTCGACAAGCTGGTGGCCCGCGGGGTGATCCGCGGCTTCGGCCCGGAGATCCAGCCGGCGTCGATCGGCTACGGGGTGACCGCGTTCGTGACGCTGGAGATCAGCCAGCGGCAGGGTCATGATCCGGTGGCGGTGCACCTGTCGCGGATCCCCGAGGTGCTGGAGGCGCACACGATCACCGGCTCCGGCGACCTGATGTGCCGGGTGGTCGCCCGGTCCAACGCCGACCTGCAGCGGGTGATCGACCGGATCGTGGCGCACGGCGCGGTGGCCCGGGCCTCGACGATCATCTCGCTGACGGAGCAGATCGCGTTCCGGGTGCTGCCGTTGGTCGCGGCGGCGGCCTCAGATCCGGCCAGTGGGGACGCGGATTAATCTCACAAATCGGATCGACACGGGTTTATCGCCGTCCCGGATCTTCTGTCGGCGTGTCGTTACGGTGTGCCGGTGGCGAGGGGTAATGGCCCCTGTGTGAAGTGCTGGGCCGTGGTCGTGGCGGTCCTCCTCGTCGTGGGCTACTTCACCGGCGTGCTGACCCCCGTGCTCGACAAGGTCTGGGCGATGGTCAACACCTCCAGCCCGCTGACCACCCCCGCACCCCTCTGGCAGCAACGCCTCGGCGGGACGCCGCGCAGCGCCACCATCGCCGGCGGCGCGGTGATCATCGAGCACCGCACGCTGGTCGAGTCGCGCGGTCTCGGCTCCGGCGCGCAGCTCTGGGAACACAAGGCCGACTGGGCCGCGGTCGCGGGCGAAGGCAACAGCGCCGTCGTGGTCACCGGCAAACTGCTGGTCAAGGGGTACGAGGTCGTCGACCCGATGTCGGGCTCCGTCCGCCGCAAGGACACCGAGGCCCGGGCGGTCTGGACCTACCGCAACGGCCTGCTCGACGTGCTCTGCCACGGGCCCGAGGACTGCACGCTGCGCGCCTGGGACCCGCAGGGCAGCAGCCCACTGTGGACCGTGCAGATCCCGGGCATCGGGTTCGTGCTCTTCGCCGACAACCCGGACATCCTCGGCACCCAGCGGTTGACCGCCAAGCGGATCGACGACAACGCCGGCGGCCCCGACCTGATGCCGCCGATGCTCGGGCTGCCGATCGACGACAAGGTGTTCGTCGTGGACACCGCCGTCGGCCAGGTGGTCCGGGAGCTGACCCCGGAACGCGACGAACGGCTCGTGGTGGTCGGCGGCCGGGTGCTGCGGATCAAGGCGGTCTCGGCGGACGGCAGCTGTTACTTCTCCGTCGTCGCGTCCGACGCGGCCACCGGCGGGCAGGTCTGGCGCAACGCCGGCATCAACATGCGCACGGCGAAGGACGGCGGCTGCGCGCAGCGCGACGACCCGGGCGGTGGGCGCAACGTCGTCGTCGGGGTCGCCGCCGACGCCCGGGAGCTGGTGATCGACGCGTACGACGGTCGGATACTGTTCACCGGCGCGCCCGGCGAGCGGTTGCTGGGCGTCGACGACCGGTACGCGGTCGCGCGTACCGCCGATGGTGGTGCTCTTCGCAGCGTCGAGCTCGGTGGTCGCGGCAAGTGGCAGCGGCCGACCCAGCCGAAAAGCAGTGTGGCCCTGACCGAGCCCGCGGTCGTGGTGGTCGACCAGAAACCCGACCGGATCATCGCCCTCCACCCGGGCACGGGCGCCGAGCTGGTCAACGTGCGCTCGGAGGCGGACGTGCTCGCGGTCGGCCCCGCCGGCATGATCATCGTGAGTGGGCGGGACATGGCCTACCTGCCGTTCTCGGGTGCCGGCGGTGTGACCAACCCGCCGCCCGCGGGTGGCAATACGGGCAACCCGGGCAATGACTGGCCAGAGTGTGGCGGGCCCAAACAAGAGGTCTGCAAAGGCGGCTAGGCTTGCCGCTCATGAGCGACGCCGCCGCCTTCAGCTACTCACCGCTGTTGCCACTCGGCGACGACCTGACCGAATACCGGTTGGTCACCGACGAGGGCGTCGACGTGGTGAAGGGGCCGGGCGGCCGGCAGTTCCTCACCGTCGACCCGGCGGTGCTCACGGCGCTGACCGCGGAGGCGATGCACGACATCGCGCACTACCTGCGCCCGGCGCACCTGACCCAGCTGCGCTCGATCATCGACGACCCGGCGGCGTCGCCGAACGACCGTTTCGTGGCCCTCGATCTGCTGCGCAACGCCAACATCGCGGCGGGCGGCGTGCTGCCGATGTGCCAGGACACGGGCACGGCGATCGTGATGGGCAAGCGGGGCCGGCACGTGCTGACGGACGGCACCGACGAGGAGGCCATCGCCCGGGGCGTCTACCAGGCGTACACCCGGTTGAATCTCCGCTATTCGCAGCTCGCCCCGATCACGATGTGGGAAGAGCGCAACACCGGCACCAACCTGCCGGCCCAGATCGAGCTGTACGCGGAGGACCCGGGCGGGCACCCCGACGCCTACAAGTTCCTCTTCATGGCCAAGGGCGGTGGCTCGGCCAACAAGTCGTTCCTCTACCAGGAGACGAAGGCGCTGCTCAACCCGGCGCGGATGATGTCGTTCCTGGAGGAGAAGCTGCGGCTGATCGGCACGTCGGCCTGCCCGCCGTACCACCTGGCCGTGGTCATCGGCGGCACCTCGGCGGAGCACGCGCTGAAGACCGCGAAGCTGGCGTCGGCGAAATATCTGGACGGTCTGCCCACCTCGGGGTCGCTGTCGGCGCACGGCTTCCGTGACGTCGCGCTGGAGGCGTCGGTGCTGGAGCTGACCCGCGAGTTCGGCATCGGCGCCCAGTTCGGCGGGCGCTACTTCTGTCACGACGTCCGGGTGGTCCGCCTGCCGCGGCACGGCGCCTCGTGCCCGGTCGCGATCGCGGTCTCCTGCTCGGCCGACCGCCAGGCGGTCGCCAAGATCACGCCGTCGGGCGTCTGGCTGGAGCGCCTGGAGACGGACCCGGCCCGCTTCCTCCCGGAGGTCACGGACGACAACCTGTCCGCGAGCGACGTGGTCCGGGTGGACCTCAACCGCCCGATGTCGGAGATCCGCGCGGAACTCTCGAAGTACCCGGTGAAGACGCGCCTGTCGCTGACCGGGCCGCTGGTGGTGGCGCGGGACATCGCGCACGCGAAACTGGCGGAACGCTTGGACGCGGGCGAGCCGATGCCGTCGTACATGCGTGACCACGCGGTCTACTACGCGGGCCCGGCGAAGACTCCCGAGGGTTACGCGTCGGGTTCGTTCGGCCCGACCACGGCAGGCCGGATGGACTCTTATGTGGCCCGCTTCCAGGAAGCCGGCGGCTCGCAGGTGATGCTGGCGAAGGGCAACCGCTCTTCCCAGGTGACACGTGCGTGCGCGGAACACGGGGGCTTCTACCTGGGCTCGATCGGCGGCCCCGCGGCGCGGCTGGCCCAGGACTGCATCAAGCACGTCGAGGTCCTGGAATACCCGGAGCTGGGCATGGAAGCGATCTGGAAGATCGAGGTCGAGGACTTCCCGGCCTTCATCGTGGTCGACGACAAGGGCAACGACTTCTTCGCCGAGGTCACCAAGCCGGTCCTGACCGTCGGCCGCCGCCCTTAAGCGTCCAGCTTTACCCGGCGCAAAAGCAATGCCCCGGGTTGCTTGCGAGCAGAGGCAACACCGGGGCGTACATAGTCATCGTACGTCTCGATCCGATGTTTCGCTGCGGGAAGCAAAGGCGAGGTGGCCCGTCGCGCCGACGGAAAGCCGGGCCACGTGGTCGCCGCCCTTCCTTTCGGTTTCTGGGTCGGCCTGGTCAGCGCCGGACGGGGCCGCAACTACGAGACGATGCTCTGGCGTCCAGCGATACACCGGGCGTTCCCGCACTACCGGGGTCCTCGGCCGCCCGTTCACCAACGGCTCGAGACGCTCCGGCTGTTGCGCAACAGGATCGCGCACCACGAGCCGATTCACTCCCGCCACCTGGCTGCCGACTACGGAAGTCTGCTGTCGGTCGCTGGCTGGCTCTCACCCGCGTTCGAGGGGTGGATCAAGTCGACGAGCCGGATACCCGCGTTGCTCGCGGGGCGACCGCATCTTCCTTGAGCGGTGTGGATCACTCTGCGTGGTCTCGGCGACGGGGGGAGGATGGGGTGGTGACTGGGGTTGAGGAGAACGGGTTCCGCGTCGAGCGGGACACCATGGGTGAGGTACGCGTGCCGGCCGAGGCGTTGTGGCGGGCGCAGACGCAGCGGGCGGTGGAGAACTTCCCGGTGTCCGGGCGCGGCATCGAGCCCGGCAACATCCGGGCGCTCGCGCAGATCAAGGGAGCCGCGGCCGCCGTCAACGGTGAGCTGGGCGTGATCGACGAGGGTCTCGCCACCGCGATCCAGGTCGCCGCCGCGCACGTGGCCGGTGGCGGGTTCGACGACCAGTTCCCGATCGACGTGTTCCAGACCGGCTCGGGCACCTCGTCCAACATGAACGCCAACGAGGTGATCGCGACGCTCGCGGCCCGCGAACTCGGCCGCGACGTGCACCCCAACGACCACGTCAACGCCTCGCAGTCCAGCAACGACGTCTACCCGTCGTCGATCCACCTCGCCGCCACCGAGGCCGTGGTCAACGAGTTGGTGCCGGCGCTCGACCACCTGGCCGGCGCCCTGTCGGCGAAGGCCGGCGAGTTCGCGACCGTGGTCAAGGCCGGGCGTACCCACCTGATGGACGCCACGCCGGTCACCCTCGGCCAGGAGTTCGGCGGGTACGCGACCCAGGTCCGCAATGGAATGGCCCGCCTGGAGTCGACGCTGCCGCGCCTGGCGGAGCTGCCACTGGGCGGCACCGCGGTCGGCACCGGCGTCAACACCCCACCGGGCTTCGCGGCGAAGGTGATCGAGCGCCTGCGTGCGGAGACGGGCCTGCCACTGACCGAGGCGCGCGACCACTTCGAGGCCCAGGGCGCCCGCGACGGCCTGGTCGAGGCCTCGGGCCAGCTACGCACGATCGCGGTGGGCCTCTACAAGATCGCGAACGACATCCGCTGGATGGGCTCGGGCCCGCGCGCCGGCCTGGGCGAGCTGCGGATCCCCGACCTCCAGCCAGGCTCGTCGATCATGCCGGGCAAGGTGAACCCGGTCGTATGCGAGTCGGTCCGCCAGGTCTCGGCCCAGATCATCGGCAACGATGCGGCGATCGCCTTCGCCGGCTCCCAGGGTGACTTCGAGCTCAACGTCATGCTGCCGGTGATGGCCCGCAACCTCCTGGAGTCGATCCGCCTCCTGGCGGCGGCAAGCCGGATGCTCGCGGACCGCTGCGTCGTCGGGTTGGCGGCCAACGAGGAGGTGGCATTGGCGTACGCGGAAGGCTCACCGTCGATCGTCACACCGCTGAACCGCCACCTGGGCTACGACGAGGCAGCCTCGATCGCCAAGGAGGCCCTGGCCACAGGCCGCTCCATCCGCGCGGTGGTGATCGACCGGGGCCACGTCGCCAAGGGCAAGATCAGCGAAGAGAAGCTCGACGAACTCCTCGACGTCCTCCGCATGACCCACCCCTGACCAAGCCAATCGCACCCAGCCCGAGCCGGCTGCGGGCCTGATCGCCCGCCGAGCCGGCTCGCGCCCGCCGGCTGCCGGCGCTAAGGGGGCTTCGGCTCCGGCCGCTGGTCCGGGTCGCGTTGTTAGGTGGTCCGGGTCGTGCGGTGCGTGGCTGGGGCGGTGGTCTGGGTCGTTCGTGCCCTCCAGCCGCGGGTTGCTGCGGGTCGCGGTGCGCGCGTGCGGCGGTGGCCCGGCTCGTGCCGTGGCGCCGGTCGGGGTGCTTCGGCTCGCGGTGCTTGCGTGGCCCGGGTTCAGCCGTGCGCACTGCCCGCGTCGCGCGGTGCGGTGGTCCAGGGTCGCGCAGAGCCGGTGGACGGTGGTCCGGGTTCTCCTCGTGCCTCAACGAGGTGGGCCGTGCGGTGCCCGCGTGGCGCGGAGGTCCCGGTCTTGCCGTGCCCGGCACGGGCTGGTGGTCGGCACCCGCCCCCGCGAGGCCGCCGGGCTCGCCGTTCCTGGGCGGCGGCGGATCGCCGCGCAGGGTGAGGCGAGCCCGCGAGGGTCAGGCGGCGGAGCTGCGGCGGATCTGTAGTGGGGCCGGTTCGATGCGTTGCCAGCTTGGGCCTGTCTCGTTGGCCAGCAACGCCCGCGTGGCCATCGCGGCCATATGCTCGACCGGCTGGCGGACCGAGGTCATCGCCGGCGTGGCCACCGACGCCAGGAAGCTGTCGTCGAAGCCGACCAACGCCACGTCGTCCGGCACCCGGCGGCCGCTTTCGCTCAATGCCCGCAGCACCCCCATCGCGGTCAGGTCGCAGGCCGCGAAGATGGCGTCCAGGTCCGGGTGTTCGGCCAGCAACTGGTGCGTGCCCGCCACCCCCGCCTCCAGGCAGAAGCCGCCCTCGGCGCCGATCGGTTCGTGGCCCGCGTCCACCGACGCCGACTGGAAGCCGCGGCGGCGGCCGATCGCGCACGAGTTGTTGGGCTTCCCGTGGACCGCGACCACCTTTCGCCGGCCGGTGCGGTAAAGGTGCTCCACCGCGGACCTGGCACCCAGCGCGTTCTCCGCCTCCACCGACGGCACGCCCACCGCCGACCTGCCCAGCGACACCACCCGGCCGCAGCGCGCCGCGAACCGGGCCCCCAGCGTGGGCGGGACGTTGATCAGCAGGGCGCCCACCTCGACGATGCGCGCGACGTCGTCCAGGCGCGTGGGTGCGTCCGGCTCGTCGATCACGTGCGTGCGCATCTGCGTCTCGGTGCCGGCCAGGGCCGACAGGATGCCGGAGACCACGCGGCTGTAGTAAGGGTTGCTGCCAACCTGCGTGGCGTCCTCGTCGATGATGATCAGGTCGATCACGTCGGTGCGGCCCTTGGCCAGGGCTCGGGCGGCCAGGTCGGGGTGGTAACCCAGCTGCTCGACGGCGTGCCAGACGCGGTTCCGGGTGCGTTCGGACACCCGGCTGCCGCCGGTGACCACCCGGGATGCGGTCGCGCGGGACACGCCCGCCACGCGGCCTACGTCTTCCAAGGTCGGCCTCTTTGCCTCCATCACCGCATGTTAGGCGTGAGAGCGCTCTCCATGACATCCTGTTTTCGCTTTGTGCGCCATCCACGTGCGTGCAACGCTTCCCTCAGCTCGCGGACCACCTCACCGAAATCGCGCCGCGGCGAGGTGCGCACGACCAGCCAGCCCTCCGAAACCATGACGCGCTCGGCGGCCGGGTCTGGCGCGCACCACAGCGCCAAGCGGAACTCCGGCCAGGCCAGCGGCGGCCGCACCGCGAAGATCGGCGGATGGGCCAGCGCCATCGGCAGGCCCGCCAGGAACAGCCGGATCCGCAGCACCGACTCCGCCCGGGACCGCGCGTGGCCGTCGGCCAGCGCCAACGTGTGCCCGGCCCGTCGCCCACCCGGCCGGTCGGCCAACCGGGCCACCACCTCGCGCATCGAAGCCGGCGTCACCACGCCCTGGAAGAGCAGCGCGTCGACCACCGCCACCGCGTCGGGCAGCGCCAGCCACACCGCGGCGTCCCATGCCGTGCGCGCCGGCACCGTCACCGCCACCGACGTGCCGCCGCCCGCCAGTGCGACGGCGGACACGTCGCAGGGGTCGAGCGGGATCCGGTGCAACCGCGTCCCGGCCTGGTCGCCGACCCGACGGTCGCCCACGACGATCAGGTGCACGGGATCCGCGGGCGAGGCGGCCGAGTGGACACCGTGCGCGACAGCGGCCGACGGCCCGGCCAGCACCACCGAATCCGGCGGCAGCCGCGCCAGCGAGGCCCGGCAGAGCAGCGCGTGGTCCTGCGGCAACCGCGAGTCCGCGTAGACGTCATGCCTTAGCCGGATCCACCCACGCCCGCGCAGTTGGTGCACCGACAGCAGCCCGGAAGCCACGGCGGCGCTGCCACGAAACACGCGCCACTCGAGTGCCGAAGGTCGGTTTGTCATGGGAAAGAGCGTCGCGCGCGCAGCGAACCCGTGGACAGACCTGTGGATAACTGCGGAGAACAGAAGTACACAGGCTGTGGATAACTCGCCAGGCAGCTGTGGAAAGGGCTAAGGGGCCAGTGCGGCACCCACCGCCGCGGCGGCCGCCAGCACCAGCGGACCGACCTCCGTCAACGACAGCGCACCCAACGCGATCACCCCCACGCTGGCGTCCAGCCCCTCCACACCGAGCACCGGCGCCGCCACCCCGAACGCGCCCGCCTGCAGCTCACCCACGGTCGTCACCGGATCGGGCGAACCGGTGCGCCCGGCCAGGATCGCCCGCCCGGCCGCACCCCGCGCCAGCGGATGCCGCGAACCCGCCCGGTACGCCACATGGAACGCCGTCCAGCTCGGCTCCACCACGGCCAGCGCCACGGCCTCCGAGCCCTCGGCGATCGTCAGATGAGCGGTGGCACCGACCTCCTCGGCCAACCGCCGCAACGCCGGCAGCGCCGCCGAGACCACCAGCGGATGGGCCCGCCGCGCCAGGTGCAGCACCCCGGCACCCAGCCGCAACCGCCCGGCACCGTCGCGCCGGACCAGGCCGTGCGCGGTCAACGACCCGACCAGCCGATAGACCACGGCCCGCCCGACACCGAGCCGCTCCGCGGCCTCGGTGACCGTCAACCCCTCAGGCGCGTCGGCGACCAGATAGAGCAGCCGCAGCCCGCGATCGAGCGTCTGGGCCGTCTCGCCCGGGCGGAAGGCCGGCTGCGTCACACCGCGAGCATAGGCGCAAACGGATCAACGCTACCCTTGTCAGGTGACGCTGCGTTTGCATGACACCGCGACCCGATCGGTGCGGGATTTCGTCCCGCGTGAGGCCGGCAAGGTCGCGATGTACCTGTGTGGCCTCACCGTGCAATCCGAGCCGCACATCGGCCACCTTCGCTCCGGCGTGAGCTACGACGTGCTGCGTCGCTGGTTCGAGCGCACCGGCTACCAGGTGACGTTCGTCCGCAACATCACCGACATCGACGACAAGGTGCTGCAGAAGTCGCTCGAGCAGGGCCGGCCGTTCTGGGCCATCGCCTACGCCAACGAGGTCGTCCTCGACGCCGCCTACCGGGCGCTCAACGTGCTGCCGCCGACCTACTCGCCGCGCGCCACCGGCCACATCACCGAGATGCATTCGCTGATCAAGACCTTGATCGACCTCGGGCACGCGTACGTGGCCGAGGACGGCTCCGGCGACGTCTACTTCGACGTGAAGTCCTACGCCGACTACGGCTCCCTCTCCGGCCAGCGGGTCGACGAGATGACCAGCTCCGCCGACAGCCCCGAGCGCGCCAAGCGCGACCCGCGCGACTTCGCCCTCTGGAAGGGCTTCAAGTCGGAGGAGCCCGTCGAGGCGCAGTGGACCAGCCCGTGGGGCCCCGGCCGACCCGGCTGGCACATCGAGTGCTCCGCCATGTGCATGCGCTACCTCGGCCCCGAGTTCGACATCCACGGCGGCGGGCTCGACCTCACGTTCCCGCACCACGAGAACGAGATCGCCCAGTCGCGCTCGGCCGGCCTGCCGTTCGCCCGCTACTGGGTGCACAACGGCCTGCTGAACCTGGGCGATTCCAAGATGGGCAAGTCGACGGGCAACGTGCTCGACCTCGACTACGTCAGCGCGCTCGGCGTGCGGATGGTGGAGCTGCGGCACTACTTCGTCTCCGTGCACTACCGCTCCCGGATCGACTACTCCGACGAGTCGCTGCGCGAGTCCGCCACGGCGTACCGCCGCGTCGAGGGTTTCGTGCAGCGCGCGGTCGAGTCCGTCGGTGCGATCCCGGCCGGCGAGCTGCCCACCGAGTTCACCGAGGCGATGGAGGACGACCTCAACACCTCAGGTGCCATCGCCGTCGTGCACGAGCACGTCCGGATCGGCAACACCGCCCTGGCCAAGGGCGATGACGAGGGTGTACGCGCGGCGTTGGGCACAGTGCGGGCGATGCTGGATGTCTTCGGCATCGACCCGCTCGACCCCGCGTGGTCTACCGCGTCGACCGGCGGCACCCCTGGCGAGGAGCTGCGCGAGGTCATCGACTCGCTCGTCGCACTCGCGCTCGAACAGCGCGCCCAAGCCCGGGCGCGAAAGGACTGGTCGGCCGCCGACGCGGTGCGCGACCAGCTCAACGAGGCCGGAGTCAACGTCGAGGACACGCCGCACGGCCCACGTTGGACGATCGGAACGAGGGACTGATGGCTGGCAACTCACAGCGACGCGGCCGGCGGGTCACCCCCAAGAAGGGTGCGACCGTCGGCTCCGGCGGCAAGAACCGCGCGGGTCTGTCCGGCAAGGGGCGCACCCTGCCGGCCGACGAGCGGCCCTGGCACAAGGGCTACTCCGGCACGGAGAAGCTGCCGCAGCGCACCGCCTGGAAACAGGAAAAGGAGAAGCGGGCGGCGGCGGCCGAGGGGCGCGCGCCCAAGATCGGGCAGCCGGGCACCAAGGACACCACCTGGGGCAAGGGCACCAAGGGTGCCAAGCCCACGAAGGCGACCGGCCGCCAGCCCAACAGGGGCGGCGGGCCGCGGGTCGCGCCCGGGCGCCGGTCCAACACCCCCAAGGACGCTCCCGAGCTGCTGGTCGGCCGCAACCCCGTGCTCGAAGCGCTGCGCGCGGTGGTCCCGGCGACCGCCCTCTACGTCGCGCAGGGCATCGACATCGACGACCGGGTCAACGAGATCATCCGCACCGCGGGCGACCGCGGCATCCCGCTGCTCGAGGTCGGCCGCGCCGAGCTCGACCGGATGACCGGTGGCGTGCTGCACCAGGGCATCGGCCTGCAGGTGCCGCCGTTCGCCTACGAGTCGTTCGACGACCTGGTCGCTGCGGCCCTCGAGCACCCGATGCCGCTGCTCGTCGCGCTCGACGGCGTGACCGACCCGCGCAACCTGGGCGCGGTGATCCGTTCGGCGGCCGCGTTCGGCGCGCAGGGCGTCTTCATCCCGGAACGCCGGGCCGCCGGCATCACCGCGACCGCGTGGCGCACCAGCGCCGGCGCCGCGGCCCGGGTGCCGGTCAGCCAGGTGGTCAACCTGACCCGGTCGCTCAAGGCCGCCCAGCGCGAGGGCTTCGTGGTGATCGGCCTCGACGCCGACGGCGAGACCGACCTCTACAACCTCGAAGCCGCCGTCGGCCCGCTGGTCGTGGTCGTCGGCTCCGAGGGGCGCGGTCTGTCCAGACTGGTCGGTGAGACCTGCGACATGCGGGTCGGCATCCCGATGGTGTCGGCGGTCGAGTCGCTCAACGCGAGCGTGGCCGCCGCGGTCGCGCTCGCCGAGGTCGCCCGCCGCCGCGCCGAACAGGGCTGACAGCGTTTGCTGTGTCACGCCGGGGAGGCCTGACAGCCGGCGTTCACATCGCGCCCCCGACCGGTTCACCCTGGGTGGCTAGCTTCTCGGCTCATGACCAAGCGTCTCAATATCATCGGGGGCACGGCCATGGTCGCCGCCCTCGCCGTCGGCCTCGCGGGCCCGGCGTCGGCGCACGACGCCGACGAGTTCGGTCCCGCCACCCTGACCGGGTTCGCGTCGCTGCCGGCGCTGACCTTCGTGCCCGCCAGCGAGCCGTCCGGCTCGCTGCTCGACACCGCGCCGGTCAACGGCGTCGCCGCGCCGTGGGACGACCAGCCGGTGCAGGGCTTCTCCGGCATCGTCAAGAACGGTGACGGCACCTACGAGGTCATGTCCGACAACGGCTTCGGCAACAAGGCCAACAGCGGCGACTTCGTGCTGCGCATCCACACCCTCGCGCCGGTGTTCCACGAGAACAAGGTCGACGTCCTCGGCGGCATCAACCTGACCGACCCCAAGGGGTACGTGACCTGGCCGCTCACCCGCAAGGACCGGGTGCTCACCGGCTCCGACTTCGACGTCGAGTCGATCCAGCGGGCCGCCGACGGCACCTACTGGATCGGCGACGAGTTCGGCCCGTTCCTGCTCCACTTCGACCGGACCGGCGCGATGATGCAGGCGCCGATCTCGCTGCCGGGCGTCTTCGCACCGGAGAACCCGCTGCGCGGCACCACCCCGAACAACCTCAACAGCAGCAAGGGCTTCGAGGGCATGGCCCAGTCGCCCGACGGCCGCAAGCTCTACCCGCTGCTGGAGGGCACCGTCGCCGGTGACACCCCGGGCACCCTGCGGCTCAACGAGTTCGACGTGCGCGCCGGGGACTACACGGGCAAGCGCTACGTCTACAAGCTCGACGACCCGGGCAACGCGATCGGCGACGCGATCGCGATCGACGGCCACCGCTTCCTGATCATCGAGCGGGACAACGGCCAGGGCGCCACCGCCAAGGTCAAGAAGATCTACGAGGCCAACATGAGCGACCGTGACAAGGACGGCGCCATGGACAAGGTGCTGGTCGCGGACCTGATGAACATCAAGAACCCGAAGCAGCTCGGCGGGTTCGGCAAGACCTTCACGTTCCCGTTCCAGACCATCGAGGACGTCGTCATCCTCGACAACCAGACGATCGCCGTGCTCAACGACAACAACTTCCCGGGCTCGGCCGGCCGCACCGCCGGTGTGCCGGACAACAACGAGTTCATCACGCTGAAGCTGACCCAGAGCCTCAACGCGGACAAGCGCTTCCTCTGATGCGGCCCCGGGGTGCCCGGCCCGTACGATGCAGGCCGGGCACCCCCTCGCCCATTTCGGAGGAGTCGGCACATGCAAGGGCACGCCCTCGGAGTCGACCTGGGCACGTCGAACACGGTCGCCGTGCTCCGCTGGCCCGACGGGCGCACCCGCCCGTTGCTGTTCGACGGTCAACCGCTGCTTCCGTCCGGTGTGCTCCTCGACGAGGGCGGGCGCCTGCACGTCGGGCACGACGCCCGCCGGCTCGCCCAGGCTGATCCGGCCCGCTACGAGCCCAACCCCAAGCGGCACGTCGACACGCCGGGCGTCCTGCTCGGCGACCACGAGGTGGCCACCGTCGACCTCCTCGCCGCGCTGCTCGCCGCGGTCGCGCACGCGGCCGTCGAGGCGGTCGGCTACCTGCCGCCGGCGACGCTGACCTATCCGGCGGCCTGGGGCCCACAGCGCCGGCAGATCCTGACCGAGGCGTTGGCCCGCGCGGGCTGGCCGGCCGGCACGACGCTGGCGCCCGAGCCGGTCGCCGCCGCCCGCTACTTCGCCGAGGTGCTGCGCCGACCCGTTCCCGTCGGCTCGGCGCTGGCGGTCTTCGACTTCGGCGGCGGCACCGTCGACATCGCCGTCGTGCGCAACGAGGGCCCGGACCCGACCGGCCGCGCCCGGTTCAGCGTGGTCGCCGCCGGCGGCGTGGCCGAGCTAGGGGGCCTCGACCTCGACGCGGCCCTGGTCGAACACCTCGGCCACACGATCGCCGGCACCGACCCGGCCGCCTGGGAACGGTTGCGCAACCCGGTCAACGCCGCGCAGTGGCGCGACCGGCGGCGCTTCTGGGACGACGTGCGCGGCGCCAAGGAGATGCTGTCCCGGGCCGCGGTCGCACCGGTCGCGGTGCCCGGCGTCGAGAAGGCCGTGCACCTCACCCGCGACGAGCTCGAACGGCTCGCGAACCCGTTGCTCCGCCGGGCCGTCATGGAGACCGCGGCCGTGATCGCGGCCGCCAATCTGCGCCCTGACCAACTCGCCGGGTTGTTCCTGGTCGGCGGCTCGTCCCGGGTGCCGCTGGTGGCCCGGATGCTGCACGCGGACCTCGGCGTCGCACCAACCGTGCTGGAGCAGCCCGAGCTGCCGGTCGCCGAGGGCGCCCTCGCCGAGCTGCGGGTCGCACACATCCCGGCACAGGCCGCCGCGCCCGTCCCGGTGGCGGCGGGGCCCGTGTCCGGTGTTCCCACGTCGCCCGCTCCGACCTCACCGCCGCCCGCCGCCCCGTGGTCGCCGCCCCCCGCCATCGCCGCGCCGAAGCGACGCGTACCCCGGAAGCTCGTGATCTCCGCCGCGGCGTTCGTGGTGGTCGCGGTCATCGCCGCCGTCTCGGCCATCATGTTGCTGCGCAACGGCGGCGGGTACGACAAGATCAAGTTCGCCGCGTTCAGCGACGTCGGCGAGCCCGTGGCCATGACGAAACCGGCCTACTACGCGTGGACGCACGCCCTGGGCGACCGGGCCTACTACGCCTACCAGACCGACGAGAAGAAGCTGACCGTCGTCGCCGCCGACGCCAAGACCGGCAAGGCGCTGTGGGACGCGGACATGCCCGAGACGGCCGAGTCCTGGAAGGGGATTCGTGCCACGCCGGGCGCCATCATCGCCTACGCCGACAACTACAGCACCACTGTGCCGGACAAGGCCTTTGTCCTGAACCCGGACAGTGGCGACGTGATGTGGAGCTTCGACCTCTTCTATGACGAGGACAAGACGTTCCTGGTCGGCGACCGACTGGTCGTGGTCGAGAAGAAGAACCATCGGATGGTCGGCTACGGCCTCGCCGACGGCAAACAGAAGTGGGAGCAGCAGACGCCGAAGGACGAGTACGACGACTTCAGCACGGCCGTGCTCGGCGTGCAGAGCCCGCGGGACCTGACCGGACCGGCGGACCTCACCTGGGTCGCGCTCGACCCCGACCGGGCAGACGACCCTGAGCTCGTCCAGCTCGGCGCGGACCGGTCCGTCCGGGTCGTCGACGTCGCCACCGGCGAGATCCGGAAGCAGGCGACCGCCGTGGCCGACCCGGACGACCTCGCCACCGCCTACGACGGGCAGCTCTACACGGCGAAGCGGAACGACACCACGGAGCTGTTCGCCGTGGACATCGACACGCTGGGCAAGCCGCGGCTCGTCTACCGCTCCGATGACCCGAAGCGCCGTCCGGTCGCCGTCAGCGCCTGTGGCGAGAACAGGATCTGCCTCCTGGACCAGACCGACTCGAAGGACACCCAGCTGATCTCGGTGCCGTTGGACGGCAAGGGCGAGACCTGGCGGCGCCCGGCGGTCGGCGCCGACGCGATCCTGTCGGTCGGCTCACACGTGCTGGTGCAGACCGGTGCCTCGAGCGACCCACACGTCACGGGCTATGACGCGAGCGGCGAGCAGGTGCTCGACCAGGCGGGCTTCGCCTCGCGGGTCAACGGGTCGAGCGTGCTGGTGTTCCCGCAGGAGCCGACCAGCACCAGCATCACCGACGACTACAACGTGGTCGGCTGGGTGCTCGGCGAGAAACAGCCGGTGCAGTTGGGCGCGCTGGGCGGGGTCCGGCTGGCGAGCTGCACCTGGACGACCAGCGTGATCGCCTGCGCCGGCGACAAGGACCTGCGGCTGCGGCGCTTCGCCCAATAGAACGGCGGGCCGGTTGCCCGGCCCGCCGTCAAGGGGTTGTGCGTTGGTCAGGTCAGAGGCGCAGGCCGGTCGTCGCGTGGAACGCGTGGTTGTGCTCGGCGCGCGGCTTGACGAACACGGTGTCGCCCATGTTGGGCATGTGCCGGCGGTCGGTGCGGACCACGAACCGCTCGGAGACGCCGTCGAGGGCCGCGTGGCCGTAGACGTTGGCGTCGGAGCCGAGGTCCTCGACCAGCTCGACGACGACCGGCAGGCCGCCGTCGGTCGGGCCGACCAGGTCGCAGTCTTCCGGCCGGAAGCCGATCGTCACCTTGTCGCCACCGCCGTCGGCGCGGGCCGCCGCGACCTCTTCGCGGGTCAGCGGCACGACCATGTCGATGAACTTGGCGCCGCCCTCGGTCAGCGGCACGGTCTTGATGTTCATCGCCGGCGAGCCGATGAAGCCCGCGACGAAGACGTTGGACGGCTTGTCGTAGAGCGCCCGCGGGGTGTCGACCTGCTGGAGCACGCCGTCGAGCATGACCGCCACCCGGTGGCCCATGGTCATGGCCTCGATCTGGTCGTGGGTCACGTAGACGGTGGTGATGCCGAGCTTGGCCTGCAGCGAGGCGATCTGGGTGCGGGTCTGCACACGCAGCTTGGCGTCGAGGTTCGACAGCGGCTCGTCCATGAGGAAGACCTGCGGCTCACGCACGATCGCGCGGCCCATGGCGACACGCTGGCGCTGGCCACCGGAGAGCGCCTTCGGCTTGCGGCCGAGGTATTCCTCGAGCTGGAGCAGGCCGGCGGCCTCCTTGACCCGACGGTCGATCTCAGACTTGGAGGTCTTGCGCAGCTTGAGCGCGAACGCCATGTTCTCGTACACCGTCATGTGCGGGTAGAGGGCGTAGTTCTGGAAGACCATCGCGATGTCGCGGGCCTTCGGCGGCAGGTGCGTGACGTCGCGGCTGTCGATGTGGATCGAGCCTTCGTCGACGTCTTCGAGGCCGGCGAGCATGCGCAGGCTGGTGGACTTGCCACAACCGGACGGGCCGACGAGGACGAGGAACTCCCCGTCGCCGATCTCCAGGTCGAGGTGGTCGACCGCAGGCCGTTCAGTGCCCGGGTAGATCCGGGTGGCCTGGGTGTAGGTGACCGTAGCCATGAGGGGACACCGCTTCCTTTCACCGGCAGGAACGTGCCGGACGATCCGAGTGAAAAGAGCTGCCGGCACGCCAAGGAGCCGACACCAGTGCTCGTCACCGTAAACGTTTCTCGCATTCGTGCCAAGGGGAGCGGGTGCTTGCTGCCCCATTTGCCCTGGCAAGCGCTGACCGCCCAGAGGCTCGGTATGCTGTGCTAGCTGCCCCTGTAGCTCAGATGGCCAGAGCACTCGCCTTGTAAGCGAGATGTCGCCGGTTCGATCCCGGCCGGGGGCTCAATATTTACACCGCACGATGGCCGCCGAAGCGGGCGACATGGTGCCAGACCCGTTTCAGGGTCTGCGGGTCGTGGGTGCCGGCGTTGACCGCCACGCCCACGATGCGGGCGTCCAGGCGGCCGTCCTGGGCGATCTCCAGGCCCGCCTCGATCACCTCCGGGCCCCGGTAGTCGGGTTGCCGGCGGAACTCGTCGACGCTCAGCACGAAGCCCTGGTGCCACTCGATCGGGCAGGCCAGTGCCGCAGCGAGGTCCGCCACGGCGGTGTCGGCGTAGCACGGGTCCAGGACCAGCGCCTCCACGTCGGTGGCGAACCGGACCGTCCCGTGTACGTGTGCCTCGATGTAGTCGTCCAGGTAGTCCTGCTCGTCCGCCTCGGCCAGGTCGATCAGCGCCATGCGGCTCGCCACGCCGAAGTCCGTGGGCTCGAGGTAGCTGTCGGGATAGCAGAACGTCGTGCGTTCCAGCGTCTCCCGACGCATGCGCAGGTGCGCCGAGCCGAAGCGCGGTGAGCCGCCCGTCGCGCGGCGGCGGTGGTTGAGCGAGCCGTACTTCGGGCGTGTCGACGGCGACGCCGTGTCGTACGCGCCGCCGAACATCCGACTCTCCCAGCGCCACCGGTCGCCGCCGGGGCAGGCGTTGAGAGCGCCGTTGCCGGTGCCCGTCTCGAACTGCGACCGGTAGATCCCGTCGCGGGCCATCGCCGCCAGGATCGGCTCGCCGGCGAAGATCCGGTCGGGGTGGAAGTGCACGGTCACCCGTAGCCCCGGGTCCAGCGGCGCGCCGCTGGACAGCGCGGCCACGTGTGCGAGCGCCGGCTCCCAGCTCATCCGCGCCGCGCCACGATGTTGAGACGGACGTAGTCGACCGTGTCGCCGGGTGTCCGGTCCCAGACCTCCGCGACGAACTCGCTCGGCTGTGGCACCCGCTGCGCCCACGGCCCGAGCGGCACCGTCTCCAGGTACGACAGCATCTCGTCCGACGACACCGGGAACGGCTGCAGCCAGCACTCGACGTCGACGAAACCCGACCGGGCCAGGCGCTCCCGCGTCGGGGCGACGTCGGCGAAGTCGAACGGCGGCGTGAAGTCCGTGAAGGACGACCGCCAGCGCGGCAGGGCCGCGACCTCGTCGGCCGCCGCGCTCAGCGCCGCGATGTTGCCCGCGCCGCCGCACTGCGCGACCAGCCGGCCACCCGGGCGCAGCACCGCGGCGAGCCGGTCGAAGAGCCGGTCGTGGTCGAGCACCCAGTGGAACGTGGCCGTGGAGAACACCGCGTCGACGGGCTCCGGCAGCGACAGGTCGAGCAGGTCGACGAGGTGCACCTCGGGCAGCGACCGCCGTGCGATCGCCACCATCGCCGGGTCGGCGTCGACCGCGATCAGCCGGCCGTGCGGCAGGCGGGCCAGCAGCTTGGCGCTGATCCGGCCGGTGCCGCAACCGGCGTCGAGCACGGTCTCCGTGCCGTCGAGCGGCAGCCGGTCGAGCACCTCCTGTGCCATCCGGTCCATCGCCACCGACACGCGGTGGTACGCGTCCGCATCCCAGCCGCGCGCCCTCGCCATGATCGGATTATCCGCCGGCACGCCCCGCCCCCGGGAACCCTGAGGGCGGGGTGGGACAAAAGGGTCAGCGGAAGGCGGAGTCCTCGCCCGCGACGGGTCGCTCCGACGACGACCGGGACCACTGCCGGTGACCGCGCTGCTGGCTGCTCGCGTCGGTGGAGGTCGGTGCCACCGACGGCTGGCCCGCCTTGGCCGGCGCCGGGGTCTGCGCCGCAGGCTGCGCGGTGGACCCGCCCAGCGAGTCGATCGACGAGAGGTCGCCGAGCGGTCCGCTCGAGTCGCTGGTGTTGACCGGCGACAGCGGCAACTGACCGATCAGCGGCAGGCCGATCATCGAGTCGCCGTCGGCCTCGGTGAGCCCTTCCAGGCCGGAACTGGCCAGGAACCCGGGCACCATCTCGGCTTCCAGCGCCTCGCCGATCAGCGGCGGCACCAGCGACCCGCTGACGCCGTCGAGATCGTCGAAGCCGTCGAGGTCCATGCTCCGCAGGTCGGCGATGTCGAAGTCGCGCTGGTCCGGAGCGGCGTGCTTGCCGACCGCACCAAGCGGGTCCTCGGTCAGCTCGCCGAGCGGCCCGCGACCGAGGTCGCCGATCCCGCCACCGCGACCGAGGTCGCCGATCCCGCCACCGCGACCGAGGTCGCCGAAACCACCCAGACCGCCGCCCCGGGTGAGTTGGTCGACGCCTACCGTGCTGCCGAGGGTCCGCATCTGGGAGTCGCTCCCGATCGTGTTGAGGTTGTCGTCGCTGAGCGTGTCGGCCAATGGCTGGGCCTCGCGGGCACCGCCGAGCCCCAGCGCGCCCAGCGGGTTGTCACCCAGCGGGCTGCCACCGAGCACCGGCAGCGCCGTGCCGGGCTGCGCGCTGCCCTTGATCAACTGCCCACCCGCCGGCTCCTCGACCAGCGGCCCGGTCGAGTTCAGCGCGTCGGTGAGCGAACGCGCGGTGACCTTCTTGTCGCCGACCCCCAGCAGGCTGAGGTCGTCGGAGTTGAGCTGCGTCGGTGCCGGGCCCGCCTCCAGTGCCGCCGGGTCGACGCCGGCCGTGGGGCTGGCCGGCACCGCGGCGAGGAAGCCGAGGTGCTGTCCGGGCGTCAGGTCCGGGGTCGCGCCGACCACGTCATGGTCGCCCAGGGGGGTGAAGAAGCCGTCGAGCGAACCGCGTAGGTCGTTCACCGGCGCGTCGATCCCGTCGGCCTGTGCGGCTCCACCTGCCAGGAGCAGGACCCCACCGGCGGCGACGCCGACCGTACCCACCGCGCGATAGATCCACTTGGTCATGTCAGTCCATTCCGTTGGGCGTTAGCGGCATTTACCGCCTAGCTCACTAATCGGACCAACGACGCAAGCTCGGGTTACGTTGCTCTGGCCGCCCAGCGACGCCCTACGATCCGGTTCATGGTCGTTCCCTGGCGTAACCGGGCGCGCCGCGCGGTCGAGACCCGGTTGCGCGACGGGCTGCGCACCTCCAACGGCGACGCCCGGCCGCACTACATCGTGTGTGGCAACGATGCCCTCGCGTACCACCTCGTCAACGCCCTCGGCCCGGTGACGGTGCGGGTGACCGTCGTGGTGCCGCAACGCCGGCACCCCACCGCACCCGACATCACGAAGATCCGCGGCATCCGGGTGATCCGCGCCGACCGGATCGACGAGGCGGCGCTGCGCGACGCGGGCCTGGAAACGGCCGCCGGTCTCGCGCTCATGCAGCAGGACGACGTCGGCAACATCCACGCCGCGCTCACCGCGCACGAGCTCGCCCCCCGGGTGCGCGTCGTGATGCGGATGTTCAACACCAGCCTCGGGTACGGCGTGAAGCGGCTCCTCGGCGACTGCGAGGTGCTCTCCGACGCGGCGATGGCCGCGCCCACGTTCGTCGCCGCGGCCCTGGGGGAGGTGGCGCCGACCAACTTCCACCACTACGGCCGCACCCTGGTGGTGGCCCGCCGGGCCGACGTACGACCGGAGCAGGTGGTCTGTGGCATCGCCGACACCACCGACCAGGCCCGGATGGTGATGCTGCCCGACCCGGAGCGGGCCGATCTCGTGCTCGCGGAGGCCACCGGCACGCAGCCGGCCACCGAGATCGCCGCCAACCGGATCGCCCGCGCCCGCCGCTTCCGCCGCCCGCTCTACGGCACCGGCAAGGCGCTGCGGTCGTTCCTGAGCCGCAAGATCGGCATCGCGACGGCCGCCGTACTCCTGGTGGCGCTGGTCTTCGGTTTCCTGCTCTATCGCTCCGGCGGCAGCACCCACCTCGACCCGTGGCAGGCCGTCTACACGACGCTGCTGACCGCGCTCAACGGCGCCGAGGTCGAGGTCGACAAGGGCGTCGCCGTGCAGCTCATGCAGATCGTGCTCACCGTGGCCGGGCTCGCCCTTGTCCCGCTGATCACGGCCGCCGTCGTCGACGCGATGGTCAAGGCGCGGCTGGCGCTGTCCGCCGGGCGGCTCGCGGTGCCGCGCTCGGGCCACGTCGTGGTGGTCGGGCTCGGCAACGTCGGCACCCGGGTGATCCGCCAGCTGCACAACCTCGGCGTCGAGGTGGTGGCGATCGACAAGGTGCCCAACGCGCGCGGTGCCGTGGTCGCCAAGCAGCTCGGCATCCCGGTCATCGTCGGCGACGCCGCGCTGGAGGAGACGCTGGTCGAGGCGTCGGTGGGCGACTGCCGCGCGCTGGTCGTGGTCTCCACCGACGACGTCACCAACCTGCAGGCCGCGCTCAACGGCCGGGCGCTGCAGCCCGACCTGCGGGTGGTGCTGCGGCTGTTCGACGGCGACCTGGCGCAGCGGATCCGCACGACGTTCGGCATCTTCCGCTCGCACAGCGTCTCTTACCTGGCGGCGCCCGAGTTCGCGGCCGTGCTGCGCAAGCGGCAGGTGGTCGCGACGATCCCGATCGGCCGGCACGCGCTGCTGGTCACGGTCGTGGTCGTGGCCAAGGGCTCGGCCTTGGACGGCCAGCCGGTGGGTGCCGCCGACCTGACCCGCGGCGTACGCGTGATCGCTCTGCTCAAGTCCGGTCTGCGACCGCGCTGGTCGCCGCCGGCCGAGACCGTGCTCGGGCCCGGCGACGAGCTGACCGTGGTGGCCCGGCGGGCGGGGCTGAGCTGGCTGATCAAGCAGGCGACGCCGCCGCCCGCGGTGCCGACCCAACCCGGCCCGGAGGATCCGACGATCGGCGACGGCAGCGTCGCCGGCTCAGATTGATTCCCCGGCCAGCGTCGGCACGTCCACGCCCAGGACGGCCTGCTCGTCGGGGCGGTGCACCAGCACGTCGCTCAGGTAGGACTGCACCGCGGCGGCCAGACCCACGTCGCGCCCGGCCTGCTCCGAGCGGAACCAACGGTGCTCCAACACCTGCGTGTAAAGCTCGGCGGGCTCCAGCTTGCGCCGCAGGTGCGCCGGCACGGCCCTGATGACCGGCTCGAACACCTCGATCAGCCAGCGGTGCGCCGCCTGCTGCTCGTCGGTGAGATCGCTGTCGGCCCGATAGGCGTCGAGGTCGTTGAGCAACGCGCGCGCCTGGTTCTCCTCGGCGTCCAGCCCGGTCAGCCGCAGCAGCCGGCGGGTGTGGTGGCCGGCGTCGACCACCTTCGGCCGCACGTAGGCCCGGCCGCCCTCGCCCACCGACATCGACACCTCGGCGATGTCGAACCCGAGCTCGTTGAGCTTGCGGATCCGCTTCTCGATCTCGTGCCGCGAGTCGCGGGCGACCTCCTGCTCGAAGGTCACCTCGTGCCAGAGCCGCTCGTAGCGGGCGATCACCTCGTCGGCCACCCACTCGGGGTCGATCGCCTCGTCGAGCAGCTCGGCGGCCTGCAGGTCGAGCGCCTCGCCGAAGATGTTGAGGCGGGCGATCTCGACGTCCTCGCTGCGCTGCCCGTTGGACAGCGACGGCCGCAGCGCGCCGGTCTCGGCGTCGACCAGGTACGCCGCGAACGCGCCGGCGTCGCGCCGGAACAGCGTGTTGGACAGCGAGCAGTCGCCCCAGAAGAAGCCGGTCAGGTGCATCCGGACGAGCAGCGCGGCGAGCGCGTCGAGCAACCGGTTCATCGTCTCGGGCCGCAGCGTGTGCGAGAACACCGCGCGGTACGGCAGCGAGAACTGCAGATGCCGGGTGACCAGCACCGGGTCGAGCGGCTCGCCGTCGGCGTCCGTCCGGTCGGCCACGATCGCGACTGCCTCGACCGCCGGGAAGTCGATGCGCTCGAGCTGGCGGAGCAGGTCGTACTCCCGCTCCGCGACCCGCTCGGCCGTCTCCTTCACCGCGTAGACGGTGCCGGCCAGCCGGACGAACCGCACGACGTGCCGGGAGATGCCCTGCGGGAGCGCGACCAGGTGGTCCGGCGGCCACTCCTCGAGCGGTGTCGACCATGGAAGGTCGAGCAACGCCGGGTCGATGAGGGCCGAAGTGATCCGCACGGGTTCAAGTCTGCACGGTGACACCGCCGCTACGCGTCTGACCGTGGCTCGTTACACAGTGGCAAGATGATCGGATTGTCTGGTCTGGGGTTTTTCTCCGGCAATGGCGGTCCACGTAGGAGCCGAGGGAGATCAGGTATGCGGCGGACTCTGGCGCTGGTCGCCGGTGCGTGCACGGCAGTGGTTCTGGCCGGCGCGACGGCGTACGCGATGACCGGCGACCGGACGACGCCGGAGCCGGCGGGCACCGCGCAGCTCGGCCGGGCGGCGGCGCCCGCGCGGGCCGACGCCGCCCCGGAGGCTCGGCGCGGTGCCGAGGCCGCGCAGCCGGTCGCGCCGCTTCCGAAGAGCGTCGGCGCCATCATCGACGCCGTGGGCCGCCAGCAGGGCGGGGCGCTGGAGTCGGTCGACCGGATGGTGGGCTACCACGCGGAGAGCGACGCGCAGACGTTCAGCTACCCGGGCGCCGAATACGTGAAGGTCCACTTCGACAAGCTGTCGATGCTGCCGGGCGACTACGTCACCGTCTCCGACCCGGCCGGCACCGAGGTGCACCGGATCGACGGCGACCCGCTCGAGGTGGTCGACGGGCTGCTCGGCAGCCGGCCCGCGGAGTCCGGCGACGGCCGGTGGGCGATGTCGGTGACCGGCGACACCGCGGTCGTCACGCTGCACCGGGCGATCCCGGACCCGCTGGGCGTGCAGGAGGCGGCCGGCCTCGGTGTGCGGGTCGACAAGGTCGCGCGGGGGTTCAGCGACACCGAGCAGGACGCCGAGAACGCGCGCGAGCGGACGCTGAGCCGCAGCGGGCGCGAGGAGAGCGTCTGCGGCAGCAACGAGGCCCGGGACGCGGTCTGCTACAAGTCGGCCGACCCGGCCGCCTACAAGAAGTCGAAGGCGGTCGCCCGGCTGCTGATCAACGGCACCGAGCTGTGCACCGGTTGGCGGATCGGCTCGACCAACCGGATGCTCACCAACAATCACTGCATGGTGACGTCGAGTGACGCATACGACACCGAGGTGTGGTTCGACTACCAGTGCGCGAAGTGCGGCGGGCACTCCGTGTTCAAGCCCACCAAGGTGTGGGGTGACAAGGTGCTGAGCACCAACGGGGACCTCGACTACACGCTGTTCACGGTGGAGAACTTCGCGCAGGTGCAGAAGTACGGCTACCTGACCATCGAGACCTCCCGCCCCAGGAGCGGCAGCGAGGTCTACATCCCGCAGCACCCCGGTGGCGACCCGGGCCAGATCGCCATGGCCAGCGACCGGGACGGCAAGGGCATCTGCGCGGTCGACGACCCGGCCTACGACGGGTACGGCGAGGACACCGACGTCTCGTACTACTGCGACACCGCGGGCGGTTCGTCGGGTTCGCCGGTGATCTCCCGCGCCACCGACCGGGTCATCGCCCTGCACCACTTCGGCGGGTGCCCGAACAGCGGTGTCCGGATCGACCTGATTTACAACCGGATCAAGAAGCTTCTGTGAAGGTCCGGTAGGCGGGCCGGACCGGTGATGCGCCGCGCGGATACCGTGTTCACGTGCACAACGCGATCACCGACCGGGCGACCAGGTTCCGGCTGCGGCCGGTGCGGCCCGCCGGCTGGTGGTTCGACGGCCTCCTGATCGGGCTGTTCGCGCTCATCACCGGCGTGCTGGCGGCCGGCGGCCTGCTCGGCCTCGACACCGCGGTGCGCGACTGGTGCGTGAGCCACACGACGCAGGCGACTTATTGGCTGGCCCGGGTCTTCAACTACCTCGGCAACGGCGGCCCGCTGACCCTGATCAGCCTGGTCATCGCCGTGTTCCTGTCGGTCCGCCGGCGCAACCTGTGGGCGATCCTGCCGGTCGTGGCCGCGTTCTTCCTGACCGGCATCGTGATCATGCCGCTGAAGATCTGGACCGAGCGGGCGGCACCGGGATACACCGGGCCGAACGCGGTCGACATCTTCAACAGCGCGTTGCCACCGGGTACGTACGACACCGGCTACCCGTCGGGCCACCTGGTCAACACGGTGGTCTGGTACGGGGTGATCGCGCTGCTGCTCGCACCCTGGCTGAACCGCACGGCCCGGCTGTGGCTGCGCATCGCCCCACCGGCGATCGTCTTCGTGACCACGATTTACCTGAACTTCCACTGGCTGACCGACTCTGTAGCCGGCCTCCTGCTTGGTGTGTTCATCGGCCGGCTGATAGACCGTGTGCCGTGGCAACTCCCGACGCGCCAGTCCTAGCCCGCCGCCTCGGCCTGCGCGACGCGATCGTCGTCGGCCTCGGCTCGATGCTGGGCGCCGGCGTCTTCGTGGTCTTCGCACCGGCCGCCGCCGCGGCCGGCGGCGTCGGCCTGCTGGTGGCCCTGGGCGTGGCCGGCTTCGTGGCGTTCTGCAACGCGACCAGCTCGGCCCGGCTGGCGGCCCGCTATCCGGAGTCCGGCGGGGCCTATGTCTACGGCCGGGAACGCCTGGGCGCCTTTCCCGGCTTTGTCGCCGGCTGGGCGTTCGTCTGCGGCAAGACGGCGAGCTGCGCGGCGATGGCCTTGGCGATCGGCGCGTACGCGTGGCCGTCGCACCCGCGGGTGGTCGCGGTGCTGGCGGTGGTCGCGGTGACCGCCGTGAACCTGCGCGGCATCGCCAAGACCGCCCGGGTCACCCTCGTCCTGGTCACGGTGACCCTGCTCGTGCTGGCGGCGGTCGCGGTGGCCGGGGTGGTGAGCACGCCGACGCTGTCGCTGGGCGCGGCGCCGTCGGCCCGCGGCGTGCTGACCGCCGCAAGCCTGTTGTTCTTCGCCTTCGCGGGTTACGCCCGCATCGCGACGCTGGGCGAGGAGGTCCGCGACCCGGCCCGCACGATCCCGCGCGCGATCCCACTGGCGCTGGGCATCGTGCTGGCTATCTATGCGGTGCTGGCCGTGATCGCCCTGGCGGTCCTGGGCCCGGCGGGCCTGGCGGCGTCGACGGCGCCGCTGGCGTCGGTGGCCTCGGTCGCGGGTTCGCCGGGCTTGGCCACCGCGGTCCGCGCGGGCGCGGTGGTAGCGGTCCTGGGCGTGCTGGTCGCCCTGCTGGCCGGCGTGGGCCGCACGACCCTGGCCATGGGCCGCCGCCGCGACCTGCCGTCGCCGCTGGCATCGGTGCACCCGAAGACCCAGGTGCCCCACGTGGCCGAGTTGGTGGTAGCGGCAGCGGTCATCGTCCTGGTCCTGCTCGGCGGCCTGACAACGGCGATCGCGGCCTCGAGCTGCCTGGTCCTGGTCTATTACGCGGTCGCCAACGCGTCAGCGCTCACCCTGCCGCGAGAGCCCGGCCGCTATGTCCCGGTCCGCGTGGTCGCGGCCCTGGGCCTGGTGGGTTGCCTACTGCTGGCCGCCACGGTCCCGACCCGAGGCCTCCTCGCCGGCGCCGCGATCCTGGTGGCCGGCACCCTCTGGTACGCGACGCGCCACCTCCTCACCCACCGCAGCTGAGGGTCTAGGTGCTACCGGGGCGGTTGGGGCCTTCGAGGTCGGGGCCGGTCGGGTCTGAGCCTGCGCGGATCGCGCGGAGGACCGGCCAGACGATGAGCAGGCCGATGGACCAGATGAGGAGGCTGGCCGCGCCGGTGAGCCAGCCGGCGGCCGGGTGGTGGCCCAGGCCCAGGACGGCGGCCGTCACCAGCAGCGCGCCGGCCAGCCCGCTGCTGACCATGAAGGTCACCAAACGCCGCCTTGCGGTCACATGGGCATCATCCCGGAACCGCGCAACCCGTGTGCGGGAGTTTCGGTCAGCTCACCCAGGAACCCGCGCGCATCACCCGGACCACGCGTAGGTCGCTGTCCAGGATCGCCAGGTCCGCACGCCAGCCCGGCTGCAGCGCGCCCACCGTCTCGCCCAGGCCGATCGCGCGGGCGGGGGTCGTCGCGGCCATCCGGCAGGCGTCGACGATCGGGATGCCAGCGCCGACCGCCTGGCGCAGGGCGGCGTCCATCGTCAGCGTGCTGCCCGCGATCGCGCCGTCGCGAGTCAGGCGGGCCACCCGGTCGCGGACCTCGACCTCCTGACCACCCAACTCGTACGCGCCGTCCGGCATGCCCGCCGCCGCCATCGCGTCGGTGACCAGCGCCGCCCGGTCCGGGCCCGTGACGCCGGCCGCGAACGACAGCGTGCCGTCGTGCAGGTGGACACCGTCGGCGACCAGCTCGCAGACCACGCTCGGCGCGCCGAGCAGCGCGAAGACCGGGCCCGGTTCGCGGTGGTGCGGTGGGCGCATGCCGTTGAACACGTGGGTGCCGACGCTCGCGCCCGCCGCGATCGCGGCCTGGGTTTCCGCATAAGACGCGTCCGTGTGGCCGATCGCGGCGATCACGCCGTGCGACACCAGCAGCTCGATCGCGTCGAGCGCGCCCGGGCGCTCGGGCGCCAGCGTGACCATGCGCACCGCGCCGCCGCCCAGCTCGATGAGGGCCGACAGCTCCGACGTCGACGGGTCCCGCAGGAACTCCGGGTTCTGCGCTCCGCAGCGGACCGCCGAGAGATAAGGGCCCTCGAAGTGGATGCCGGCCAGCACGCCCGCGTCGACCAGTGGCGTGAAGGCCGCCGTCGCCGCGCGCATCAGTGCGAACGGCGAGCTGACCAGGCTCGCGAACAGCGTCGTCGTGCCGTGCCGCAGGTGGAACGCGGCCGCGCGCAGCGCCGCGTCCGGGTCGCCCGTGGTGAACGTGTCGCCGCCACCACCGTGGTCGTGGATGTCGACGAAGCCCGGCAGGATCCACTGTGGATCGGCGACGTCCCGTGGCGTGATCGCGCCGATCTGGGTGCCGGTCACCTCGACCGAACCCGTCACCACGCCCGTCGGCGTCACCACACGACCGTCGATCCTCACGCCGCCTCCACCGCGTCCCTGCCGAGCAGGCCGGCGCCGAGGCAGCCCGCCGCGTCGCCGAGTGCCGCCCGGACCAGCGCCGGTTCGCGCTGGAAGGTCAACCGTGCCCGCAAGCCCGCCGCGAGCGGCGCCAGCAGCTGCTCGCCCGCCTCGGCCAGGCCGCCGCCGACCACGACCACCGCCGGGTCGAACAGCGACTGCGCGATGGCCAGGCCGTCGGCGAGCGCGTCGACGACCTCGTCCCAGGCGCGGAGGGCGACCGGGTCTCCCGACGCCGCCGCGGCCGCCGCCTCCGCCGCGGAGCGGGGCGAGCCGGCCAGTGCCGAATAGCGGCGGGCCAGCGCGGACGCCGAGCCCACGGCTTCCAGACAGCCGTGTGCGCCGCAGCCGCACACCGGGCCGCCGGGGCGGACCACGATGTGCCCGAGCTCTCCGGCCGCGCCGTGCGCTCCGGCGAACGCCCGCCCGTCGACCACGTGCGCGGCCGCGATGCCGGTGCCGATCGCGACGAACAGCACGTGTCGGTGGCCGGCGCCGGCACCGATCCGGGCCTCGGCGACACCGCCGGCCCGCACGTCGTGGCCGAGCGCCGCCGGCAGGCCGAGGCGATCGGACACCAGGTCACGCAGGGGTACGTCGCGGAAGTCCACGTTGGCCGCCCAGACCGCGATGCCGCGCTCCTCGTCGACCACGCCCGGCACCGCGATGCCCGCCGCCACCGGGGTGTGCCCGTCGGCGCGCGCCTTGCCGGCCAGGGCGGTCGCCACCTCGAGGATGGTCTCGACCACCGCCTCGCCGCCGGCCGCCGCGTTGGTCGGGTGTCGCTCCGCGTGCAGCAACTCCCCGGCCGCCGAGACCAGGCCGCACTTCATCCCCGTGCCGCCCACGTCGAGGGCGACGACCACCTCGCTCATCGCGGGTCCAGCACGACGGAGCGGGTCAGGTTGCGCGGCGCGTCCGGATCGAGCCCGCGGTGCACCGCCAGGGCGACCGCGAACCGCTGCGCCAGGATCAGCTCGGCCATCGGGTCAAGCCTGTCACCGGCGCCGACGAATCGCGCGCCGGTCGCGGTGACCTCGCCGGCCAAACCGGGCGGCGGTGCGCCGAGGGACCAGACCGCCCGGCCGGGCGCGGCGATCGCGATCGGCCCGTGCCGGTAGTCCATCGCCTGGTGCGCCTCGGCCCAGTACGTCGCCGCCTCACGGCATTTCAGGGCCGCCTCGTGCGCCAGCCCCACGGTCCAGCCCTGCCCGACGAAGGTGACCTGTTCGGTCGCGGCCGGGTCGAGTGGCAGCGGCGCTTCGAGCGCGCGCCGCGCGTCGCCGGCCAGCGCGGCCACGTCCTCGCCCAACCCGGCCCGGAGCAGGGCCAGAGCGCTGGTCGCGAAGCGGGTCTGCACGACCGACCGCTCGTCGGCGAACGGCATCGCGATCGCCGACCGGGCAACCGAGACGGCCGGGGAGTCCGGGTCGCCGACGATGGCCAGCGACGGGCCGGACAGCTCACCGAGCAGGTCGACGACCTCGGTGGTGGTGCCGGACCGGGTGATCGCCACGACCAGGTCGTACGCGCGGCCGCGCGGGAACTCCGACGCCTGGAACGCATCGGTCTCGCCGTGCCCGAGGCTCTCGCGCCGGGCGGCGTACGCCATCGCCATGAACCAGCTCGTGCCGCAACCGACGACGGCCACGCGCTGACCGCGGCGCGGCAGTTGGGAAAGGTCGAGAGCGCCGGCGCGCTCCCAGCTCGCCGGCTGGGTGGCAATCTCAGTCTCGACGTGCGTCACCGATCCACCCCCAGGGAAGCCTGCGCGAATCAGCTCGATAATCGCTGTTTCCGCGCGTTATTGTGCAGGAGAAGCTACCGTGCGGCAAGCGTGCGCGGATCGCGCGCGAGTGCGCAGGCAAAGCGTTGCTTGCCGGTCGTTTCGCGCACTAGTGTGCACGCAATTACAGGGACCGTGCCAGGGGGTCGATGTGGACCGGTACGCGCGTTGGAACGCGCTGCTCGAGCTGCTCACCGACAGCGGCCGGGTGAGCGTCGAAGACGCGGCGCAGCGGCTCAACGTCTCGCAGGCGACCATCCGGCGCGACTTCGACCAGCTCGGCCAGCAGCAGATGATCACCCGGACGCGGGGCGGCGCGGTCGCCAACGGCGTCTCCTACGACCTGCCCCTGCGCTACAAGACCGCCAAGCACTCCGCCGAGAAGCAGCGCATCGGCGCGGCCGCCGCCGCCCTGGTGGAGCCGGGCATGGTGGTCGGGCTCAACGGCGGCACCACGACCACCGAGGTCGCCCGCGCCCTGGCGGTGCGCCCGGACCTCAACTCCAGCGCCGACGGCGCGCAGCTCACGATCGTCACCAACGCCCTCAACATCGCCAACGAGCTGCTCGTCCGGTCGCGGATGAAGATCGTGGTGGCCGGCGGTGTGGTCCGGCCGCAGTCGTTCGAGCTGGTCGGTCCGCTAGGCGGCGCGCTGCTCCGCGAGGTCACGCTCGACGTGGCACTGCTCGGCGTCAACGCGATCGACGCGACCCTCGGCGCCGCCGCGCACCACGAGGGTGAGGCGGCGATGAACGCGCTGATGGTCGCCCGCGCCCGCCGGGTGGTGATCATCGCGGACTCGTCCAAGCTGGGCGGTCACGCGTTCGCCCGGATCTGCCCGATCGACCGGGTCGAGACGCTGGTCACGGACTCGGGCGCGACGGCGGAATCGATCGCGCCGTTCCGCGTCGCGGGGGTACGCGTCATCACCGCATAGCGGTCTATCCGAATACCTGCATACCCAGTACTGTGTGCGCGATCTCAGCTGCGACGAACGGGGAGCGCACGTGCCGGCCGTACTGGAGATATCGGGTCTGGAGAAGACCTACCGCAGCAGACGCCGCGGGGCGCGCAAGGCGCTCGACGGTTTCGACATGGTCGTCGAGTCGGGCCAGGTGCACGGCTTCCTCGGGCCCAACGGCTCCGGAAAGACCACCACGCTGCGCACGCTGCTCGGCCTGATCACACCCAACGGCGGCCGCATGACGCTGCTCGGCCAGCCGGTCCCGGCCGCCCTGCCGCGGGTCGCCGGCCGGGTCGGCGCGATCGTCGAGAGCCCGCAGTTCTTCCCGAACTTCTCCGCCCACGACACGCTGTCGCTGCTCGCCGACGCCGGCGGGGTGACCAAGCAGCGGGTGGTCGAGGTGCTGGAGCTGGTCGGCCTGCGCGACCGGGCCAAGGACCGGGTCCGCACCTACTCGCTGGGCATGAAGCAGCGCCTGGCCGTCGCGTCGGCCCTGCTCAAGAAGCCCGACCTGCTGATACTCGACGAGCCGGCGAACGGCCTCGACCCCGGCGGCATCCGGGAGATGCGCTCGCTGATGCGCGGGCTGGCCGAGTCTGGGATGACCGTCGTGCTGTCCAGCCACATCCTCGCCGAGGTGCAGCTCATCTGCGACTCGGTCACGATCATCTCGCGCGGCCGCCGGGTCGCCTACGGTCCGGTCGCCGACGTGCTCGCGCAGCACGCGGGCGGCGGCGTGACGGTCCGGCTGGAGTCCGCCGACGACCTGTCGGTCGCGGCCGAGATCCTGATCGCGGCCGGCGCGCGCGTCACACCCGACGACGACCGACTGGTGGTGACCAACGTGGAGAAGCCGGCCTGGGTGACCCGCACGCTGGCCGAACGTGGCTACTACGTCAGCGAGCTGGCGCCGGTGAAGGTCGACCTCGAGAGCGTCTTCCTGGAGCTGACCCAGACCGCTCCGGTCGCCGGGCAGGCCCGCCAGGTCGACGACTCCGCCGTGGTCGCGTCGAGCCAGGGCGGGTGGGGCGTGTGAGCCTGCCCAAGGCCGAGGTGCGCCGGCTGTTCAAGCGCCGCGTCACCCGCATCTTCCTGGCGATCACCGTGATCGGCCTGGCCCTCTTCCCGCTGGCCTTCACGATCAACAGCAAGCCGGCGACCGCGGAACGGCGTGCCGCGGCGGAAGCCCAGGCGCAGCGGGAGTTCGAGCTGGCCACTGCCCAGTTCGAGCAGATGCGCACGGAGTGCGAGGCCGCCAAGGCGCGCGGTGAGACCGGTCTCGACGACCGTTACGGCCCTGACTGCGGTGCCGGGTACGGCCCGCAACAGGAGTGGTTCTCCGCGCAGCAGTACATGGACTACGAGTTCAACTTCCGCGACGAGTTCCAGCCGTCCCTCGCGGTGCTGGCCGGCATCCTCGCGATGGTCGCGTTCGTCGTGGGTGCGTCCTTCGTCGGTGCCGAGTGGCACACCGGCGGCATGATGAACCTGCTGCTCTGGCGCCCCCGCCGGGTCCCGGTGCTGCTCACGAAGCTCGGCGTGCTCGTCGGCTCGATGCTCGGCGTGACGGCCGTGCTCGGGGCACTGTGGACGGTCGCGTTCTGGGCGATCGGGCGCTTCGACGGCCAGCTCGGCGTGCTCACCCCCGGCGTCTGGCAGTCGATCGGGCTCACCGGTCTGCGTGGCGTGACGCTGGTGCTGCTCGCCGCCACCATCGGCTTCTGCCTGGCCTCGATCGGCCGCCACACCGCGATGGCGCTCGGCGTCGGCATCGGCGCGATCGTGGTCAGCGAGATCGGGCTGCGGATCGTGTTCGAGCTGCTCCGGGTGCAGTTCGGCGACCGGTACATCCTGTCCACGTACCTGGTGGCCTGGTTCGAGAAGAGCATGACGATCATCGACTACCGAGCCTGCAACTTCGTCAACGGTCCGTGCACGCCGCCCGAGTACGTCGTCACCTGGCAGCAGTCTTCCGTGCTGCTCGGCGCGGTCCTGGTGCTCGGCGTGTTCGGCGCGGTGTGGTCGATGCGTCGACGGGACGTGACGTAGGGACGTCTTGATCACACTCGATGAGCGGTGCACGGGGGTTGCCGCGCGGTTAGTCTGGGTGCATCCCCACGTCGACGCGTGTGTCGAGGAGTGCCATGATGCCCGCCGCTGACCAGGCCGACACCAACGACGACGAGGCGCTGGAGTCCGTTGTGGACTCCACGCCCACGCTGAGCGAGCGCGAGCTGGAGATCCTGGCGTTCGAGCGCAAGTGGTGGAAGCATGCCGGCGCCAAGGAGCAGGCGATCCGCGACGCGTTCGACCTGTCCGCGACGCGCTACTACCAGCTGCTCAACGGCTTGCTCGACAACCCGGCCGCGCTGGCCGCCGACCCGGTCGTGGTCGGCCGCCTGCGCCGCCTCCGGTCGACGAGGGCGCGCTCCCGCCGTCGTTAGCCGCGACTCTGCGCGTACGCCTCGAGGCGGGCGACCTGCATCGGGTCGAGGGACGGGCGGACGCGCTGGCGGGCCGCGGTGACGTGTTTCGCGGTGACCGAGGTGGCCTCCAGCGACTCGCGCATCGCGGCCAGGGCCGCTTCGCGGATCAGTGCGGCGCAGTCGGCGGCGGAGAAGCGGTCCAGCTCACGGCCCAGGACGGTCAGGTCCACCTCGGGATCCAGGGGTACGCCGCGGGACGCCGCCTTGAGGATCTCCGTGCGGGCGGCGGCGTCCGGTGGCGGCACGAAGACGAGGCGCTCCAGCCGGCCCGGTCGCAGCAGCGCAGGGTCGACCAGGTCCGGCCGGTTGGTCGCGCCGATCACCACCACGTCCCGCAGGGTCTCGATGCCGTCGAGCTCGGTGAGCAGCGCCGCGACCACGCGATCCGTGGTGCCGCCGTCGGTGGACTGCCCGCGCAGCGGTGCGAGCGCGTCGACCTCGTCCAGGAAGATCAGCGTCGGCGCCGCCTCGCGGGCCCGGCGGAACAGCTCGCGGACCGCGCGCTCGCTCTCGCCGACCCACTTGCTCAGCAGCTCGGCGCCCTTCACCGACAGCACGTTGGCCTTGCCGCTGCCGGCCAGCGCCGTGACGAGGTAGGTCTTGCCGCAACCGGGCGGGCCGTAGAGCAGCACGCCGCGCGGCGGGCGCACGCCGAGCCTCGCGAACGTGTCCGGGTACGTCAGCGGCCACAGCACCGACTCGGTCAGCACCTCCTTGACCGCCACGAGGTCGCCGACGTCGTCGAGGGTGAGCCCGGAGAGCTCCAGTGTGGACGACGCCATCGAGGTCGGCCGGACCACTTCCAGCGCGGCGGCGAAGTCGGCGGCCGCGACCACCGGCGCCTCCGCTTCGCGTTGCCGCAACGCCGCGCGCACGCCGGCCTCGCGGACCAGTGCGGCGAGGTCGGCGGCGACGAACCCGGGTGTACGCGCGGCCACGTCGTCGAGCTGCACGTCCTCGGCCAGCGGGGTGGCCCGGGTGAACACCGCGAGCTGCTCGCGGCGCATCGCCTGGTCGGGCAGCGGCACCGCGATCTCGAGCGAGAGCAGGTCCGGCGCGCGCAGCGCGGGGTCGATCTCCTCCGGCCGGCTGCTCGTGCAGACCACGGCCGACCCGCCCGCGACGAGCTCGCCGAGCAGCTGCCGGAACACGGTGGCCAACGGTCCGGGGTTCTCGCGCGGCGCGAGCGCGTCGACGTCGGTGATCAGGACGACCGTCGGCGGCGCGACGCTGCGCTCGGCGGCCACCGCCCGCAGCCGGGCCGCGGCCGCGTCGTTGGTGAGCGCCGCGATCTCCGGCGCCCAGACGGTCAGCAGGCGGGCGCCGACCGCGGCCGCCACGGCCCGCACGAGGTCGGACTTGCCGGACCCGGCCGGGCCGGTGACCAGCACGCCGAGCGAGACCGACGTGGCAAGTCGGCTGAGCACGTCGCGGTGGTGGAAGCCGAGGTCGAGCAGTTCGGTGAGCTGGTGTGCCTGGCTGCGCAGGCCGGGGAGGTCGTCGACGTTGGGCGCGTTCGGGTCGACGGCCTCGTCGACCACCGTGCCCTCGACGACCTCGCCGTCGATGACGCTCGAGTCGGACCCGGCCGAACCCGCGCCGCCCGGGCCGTCGCCAGCACCGGAGGCGTCACCGCCCGCGCCCGCAGCGCCGGATCCACCGGGACCGCCTGCACCGGCGCCGCGACTGCCGACGCCGCCTGCGCCCGCGCCGCCGTGTCCGCCCGAGCCTGCGCCTGCGCCTGCGCCGCCGCGCCCACCCGCGCCGCCTGCAGCCGCGCCGCCGTGCCCGCCGGAGCCGCCTGCACCCGTGCCACCGCGCCCGCCGGCGCCGCCCTGCCCGCCGGAGCCGCCTGCGCCTGCGCCGCCAGGTCCCGCGTCGCCGAATCCGCTCGCGCCGCCGCCCGGGAAGCCAGCGCCGCCGATCCCCCAGCCGGAGCCCGTCCCACCACCCCAACCCGGCCCACCAGGCCCGGCCGCGGTGGGGCCACCTGTCGTGCGTACACCCGAGGCTTGGGTGATTTGTCCGTTCTCCCAGCCGACCACCGTGTCCATCGTGACCAGCGCGGCATCACCCGGCGTCACGTCCACGACGCTCAGCAACGTGCTGGTCCAGGCGTAACCGACCCGGTTGGCCAGGCTCTGCCGCGCCGCCGCTACCAGCGACCGCGCGGCCTCGTCCGGCACCACGTCCTGTGGCAGCAGCGACACGTCGTCGCCCGCCGAGATGACCTTGCCCAGCAGCGCGAGCCGCAGCATCTCGGGCGACACCACCGCCACGACCTGGGCCGCGCCGCGCAGGGTCGCCCGCCGCGCCGCCACCACCGGGGTGGGCGAGATGGTCACCTGAGCACCGTCACGCAGGCCGAGATTGCCCAGCATGAGGTCGTCCGCGTGCAGCAGGCCGCGCCCGTCGGAGGGCTCGCCCGGCGCCACGATCCCGGCCGTGGTGCGCCGCCCGGTCAGCCGCACCGGGTCGCCGGGGCGCAGGCCGAGCGCGCTGAGCACCTCGGGGTGGAGCCGGACGATGCCGCGCCGGGCGTCGAGCGCCGCCGGCCGCAGGCTCACGGTCAGTACAAGGTCACGATCGGCCACCCCGCCGACACTAATCCGGATCCGGGCCGAGCAGCGTATGGTCGCGGCGGATCAGGTCGGCCAGCTTGGTCGCGGCGTCCTTGACCGGGCCGGGGGAGATCGCGACCGCGTCGTTGACCCAGCCGACCGTGAACCCCGTGCTGTCGCCGGCCGACTCGACGGAGATCGTCACCATGGTGTCCGGATGGCGCTCGACGACCCGGCGCACCGCCTCGGCCACCTCAGCCGCCACGGAGGTGCGCTTGTTGGCCGCCGCCTCGGCCCGCAGCCGTTCCAGTTCCTCGCGCCGTGCCATGCGGTCGAGCGCATCCCCGAACGCGTCTCTCATCCGGACCCGCCTCCGTCCCCGTCAAGCCCTCCCTACATGCCTCCGCGTTCGCGCAGGGCCCGATCCAACGCCCGGTCGAGGAGCACGAGCAGGGCGTCGCGGACCGACAGGCGTTGCCGCGCGTCGAACCGCACCACCGGCACGTGGTCGCCGACCGCCAGTGCCCACCGCACGGCGTTGAGGTCGTGGGTGAGCTGCCCGTCGAACGCGTTCACCGCCACCACGAACGGCAGATCCGCCCGTTCGAAGTAGTCGATGGCGAAATGACACTCGTCCAATCGAGCGCTGTCAACCACTACCAGCGCGCCGAGTGCACCACGGGTCAGGTCGTCCCACATGAAACCGAAGCGGGACTGGCCGGGCGTACCGAACAGATAGAGCTTGAGACTGCCGTCGATGGTGACGCAACCGAAGTCCATCGCCACCGTGGTGGTGGTCTTGGTCGAGTCGGGGTGCAGGTCGTCGACGCCGATCGAGGCGGTGGTCATCTCCGCCTCGGTGGTCAGCGGGGCGATCTCGGAGATCGCGCCGACCGTGGTGGTCTTGCCGACGCCGAAGCCGCCGGCAATGACGATCTTGACGGGAATGGGTGCGCGGCGGCGCTTCACCGGCGGGCCGACCACGCGCGCGTCGACGGCCGGCACCGTCGGGCCGATGTGGTGCCAGCCCACGTTGGGCGCGTAGGCGGAGTGTTGCTCCCGATGGCGCCCGCCGGGCTCCGGCTCGTGGCCACCGACCGGCGGGCGGTCCGTGGTCAGCGGCAACTCAGGAGATCGCACGTAGTCCACGGATCACCCGCCGAATCGTCTCCGGGTCGCGAGGGTCAGCGACATCCAACGTGTGTACATCGAGGTGGCCGGTCGCCCGCAGGTCTCCGACCAGCACCCGGGTCACCCCGAGGTGCATGCGCAGCTTGGCCGAGATCTCGGCCACCGACATCGGCGCGATGCAGAGCGCCACGATCGCCCGCAGCTCGCGGGCGCTGCTCGGCAGGTGGGTGCGCGGCGGTCCCTCGTGGACGGTCACCTGCGTCTCCATCCCGATCGCCGGGTCGACGCCGACCGTGCGGCCGGAGGTCAGCACGAACGGGCGCAGCGCGGCCGACACGTCTCCCGCGGGCGGGACCGCGTCGTCGGGTGGTGCCGGGCCGGCGTCTCCGCCGGGCAACCCCGCCCGCAGGTACGGGCGTACGCCCGTACCCGGCTCGGGGTCCTGCGGCGCCGTCATGACTGCACGGAGTTCTTCAGCTCGGCGATCAGGCGGGGTGTCAGCGCGCCGCCGGCGCGGCTCGCGAACAACGTCATCTCGTACGCGAGTGTGCCCAGGTTGGCCGACCGGTCGGCGATCACGCCGAGCACCGAGCCGCTGCTGATCGCGGTGATCAGCAGGTAGCCGTCGGCCATGTCGACGATCACGCGGTTGAGACCGCCCAGCGTGTACCAGTTGGCGGCGCCGCCGGCCAGGCTCGTCATGCCGGAGACGATCGCGGCCAGCCGCTCGGCGTTGGCCCGGTCCTTGATCGCCGACATCGCCATGAGCAGCCCGTCGCTGGACACGGCGATGGCTTCCAGGACACCCGCGGTGCCCGAGGTGAACGAGTCGAGCAGCCAGTTGAAGGTCTGCGCCTCCTGGCTGAGCTGGCCGTGGGACACGTCCGCATCCGGCCGCTCGATGCTTTCGTGGATGTACGGGCTCGTCATCGGGTTCCCTCTTCGTCGCCAAGGCCGGCGCTGATCTGGCGCATCGCGCGCGCCACACCGGATTCGAACTGTTGGACCAGGTCACGTGCGGCGTCCGGGTCCGGTGGTTGGTCCGACGTCCGGCGCTCGGTGTCGACCGCCGGGTCGTCGAGGGTGGCGCCCGGTTGGCGCCGGCGCAGCGGTTGGCCGGGTTGGGCCGCCGCGGGCTTGCGGTTGGTCGCCGGGGGAACCGCGGCCGCGGCGGCGACCGTGGATCCGTTGGCGGAGCCGTTCACGTTCAGCGGCTGGGCGCCGGGGATGGAGCCGCCCCGCACCTGCCGCTCGGCGTAGCGCACGCCGGCCTCGAACTCCTCGACCAGCGCGCGGGCGGCGGCCGGGTCGGCCGGTGACGGCGGCCCGGAGGTCGGCGTCGGCTCGGGGTCGTCGGTCGGCAGTTTGGCGCCGGGCACCCGGCGGCGCAGGACGGCCTGCGTCTCCTCGTCGGACAGCTCCGGTTTCGCCTTGGCCTGCGCCGGCTTGCCGGGCCGGGCGGGCTTGACCGGTATGACCGACGCGGGAGGCACGGGCGCTGCGGGGGCGGGCGACGCGGCTGCCGGCGACGCGGCAGCGGGCCAGGTCGGGCGCTGGTTGGCCGGCGGTGCGGGCGGCTCGGCCTCGCCCGCGGTGCGCGGCTGCGGCACGAAGGCGTTCCACGGCTGCCCGTTGGCGAGCATCCGGCTGGCCCGGCTGAGCGCGGCCTCGTCGAAGCCCGGGACGTTGCCGTTCGGCGGGCCCTGTCGGCGCGCGGGCCGGCGGCCGGCCGCCGACTCGCCGTCGCCCTCCTCGGTCGCCTTGGCCGGGCTGGGCGTGGGCTCGTCGGTGCGGCCCGGCACCCGCTGGCGGATCGGCCACTCGGGTGCGGCGTTCGCCGGCGGCGTCGCGTCGGCTGCCGCCTCCGCGGCCGGGGGATCCGCGGCACCGGCCGGCGCAGGTGCCGGCCCGGCGGCCGGTGCCGCGGATGATCCACCGTGCCCGACGCCGGTGCGGCGGTCGGGCCGGAACGGGTCGTAGACCGGTGCGGCGGAACCGTCTCCGCCGATCACCGGCGGGGAGATCGGCCGCTCCGCGAGCTCCGCCGGGCTGGTCACCCGGGCCCGGGCCACCGCCGCGACCGGCGGCGCCTCGCCCTCGGTGACCAGGTCGCGCTCGTTGACCTCGACCTCGGCGGTGACGCCGCCGCCGGGCGTCGTCGTCAGCGTGACCCGCATGCCGTGGCGGCGGGCGAGCCGGCCGACCACGAAGAGCCCGAGCACCTCGGTCGGCACCAGGTCGAGCCGTTCGCGCCGGGCCAGCCGGGCATTTTCCTCGGCCATCCGCTCGGCCGACATGCCCAGGCCGTGGTCGACCACGAGCAGCCGGATGCCGGGGTCGCTGACCACGCCAGTGACCGTGACCCGGGTGTGCGGGGGCGAGAACGTCGTCGCGTTCTCCATCAGTTCCGCGAGCACCAGCACCAGGTCGCCGATCATCGACGGCGCGATGCTGACCTCGGTCGGCACCTTGATGTCGACCCGCAGGTAGTCCTCGATCTCACCGAGTGCGAGCCGGATGACGTCGGTGAGCGGCAGCGGCGCGACGTGGCTGTCGGCGCCGGCCGAGCCCGAGAGCACCACGAGGCTGCTGGCGCTGCGCCGCAGCCGGCTGGAGATGTGGTCGAGCCGGTAGAGGTGCTGCAACCGGCCCGGGTCGGTCTCCTGCCGTTCCAGCCGGTCGATCAGCGCGAGCTGCCGGCCGACCAGGTTCTGCGTGCGGCGGCCGACGTGGCCGAACATCTGCGCGACGTTGCGGCGGCCGGCGACCTGGCGTTCGACCAGCCGGGCGGCGGTCGCCTGGACGCGCTCGAACGCGCGCGCGAGGTCGCCGACCTCGTCGCGGGCGCGCACGTCGACGGCTTCCAGCCGGACCGGCACCGACGGGTCCACCTCGCCGTCGGCCACCTTGGTCAGCTCGGCCTCGGCGACCCGGGCGACGCCGTCGGCCGACTCGGTCAGCCGGGTCAGCGGGCGGGCCACCGCGCGGGCCACCGCGATGCTCAACAGCACGACACAGAGCAGCAGGAGTACGCAGGCCAGGGCGACGCCGTACGCCTCGGTCAGGGCCCGCCCCTGCCGTTCGGCGACCTCCACCTTGACGTCGGCGATGATCCGTTTCTCGACGAACCGGCCGAGCGTCATCAGCGACTCGGCGATCGGGAACAGCTCCGCCAGCTTGATGCCCTTGAGCGCCGCCAGCGGGTCCTCGGCGAACCGGCCGAGGAAGTTGCCGCTGGTGCTGCGCGCGTCGACGCCCTGCTGCACGAGGTCGTACACGCCGTTCTGCTCAGGTGTCGCGTATGCGCGGAACCGCTCGACGTCCTGCAGCAGGATCGCCATCGTCGACGTGGACATGTTGGGCGGCGCGTTCTCGCCCAGCGCGGCGAGCAGCACGATCTGGGTGGCGACGAGGCTGATCCCCTCGTCGGAGCGGAGCACCGAGTCGAGCGCCATGATCTGCCGGCCGGCGGGTGTGGTGGTGTCGGCCTTGTTGCGCAGCTGCAGTGCGTTGATCAGGCGGGTGACCTCGCCGCCGAACGTCGCCATCACGACGTCGGGCCGGGCCTCGCCGGTGAGCACCGCGGCGCGCACGGTCGCCAGCGCCGGCAGCGCGTCGAGCGCCACCCGCAGGTCGTGCGGCAGGTCCGGGGTCGCGCGCAGGTCGGCGATGTCGTCGGTGACCTGTGCGCTCTGCAGCAGCAGCCGGCTGCGCTCGACGACCCGGTAGTGGAAGCCGATCGAGAGCATCCGCTCCTGCTGGAGGTTCTGCACGAGCGAGCCGACCTGGCCGGCGATGTCGACCGTGCGGGCCGTCTCGTCGGCCTGCTCGGCGATGCTGACCCGGTCGCCGACCACCGGCACTGCCAGCGCGACGATCCCCAGCAGGGGCGCGATCAGCAGCAGCGCGAGCTTTCCGCGGATCCGTAACCTACCGAGCAGCACCGGACCGCTCCCACTGTGACTGGTTGTCCTGCGGCGCGCTCGCGATCGGCGTGACCGTCGGCCAGGCCGTCGCGTCGTCCGGCGGCGGCGTGGCGGGGTCGCGCTCCGGGAACGGCCCGGTCGGCCGCGCGGCCCGCGGCCGCCCGCCGAGGAACAGGGCGAGGAAGAAGCCGATCGCCAGCAGCACGGCGAGTAGCACCGCGCCGCCGGCCAGCATGCGCTCGCGGTCGATGGCGTCGGCGCGGGTGTTGAGCAGCCGTTCGACCTCGTTGAAGATCGTGCTGGACAGCTCGCCGGCCGCGGCCTGGAGCTGGCCGCGCAGGACCGTGATCATCGACGGGTCACCGCTGCTCGACGACGTGCGGGGCTGTGCGAACCCGACGGCGATGATGTCGGCGGTGCGCTGATAGCGGTCGAGCCGGCTGAGCAGGTTGCTGCCCAGGGTGCGGCTCTCGGTGCTGTCCACGGCGGAGCGCAGGTCGTCGATCAGCCGGGTCGACGCGTCGACCAGCGTGACCCGTTCGGCGACCAGTTGCGAAAGAAGCTGGGTCTGTTGGTCCGGTGTCAGCTGCAGCTTGGGCCGGCCGGGGGTGGCCGGCGCGCTGGCGGCCGCGGCGAGCAGCGCCACGTCGGCGAGCCGGCCGGCCGAGATGACCGCGACCGGCAGTTCGCCGGCGGCGCTGTTCTGCAGGTGGAAGGCGTCGCCGTCGGGGTCGTGCACGAGGCCGGACTCGTCGCGGACCTTGGCGTAGAGGGCGAGCACCAGGTCGCCGACCTCGCGGTAATCCGCGAGCGTCTCCAGGGGGTTGTCGCCGGTGGGCGCGCTGCGCAGCGTCTCCAGGCGGCTGCGGATGCCGGTCCAGCGTTCCGTCGTGCGCAGGGTGGCGCCGAGCCGCGCGTCGGTGGCGTCCGCCTGCTGCACCGCGACGGCGAGCGCGTCACGCCGCGCCGGCTGGCCGGCCACGGCCGCCGACTGTGCGTCGGCGACGGCGAACGCGACCTGCTGGAGGGTGCGCAGGTAGGCCACGCCGTCGAGCTCGCGCTGGGTCGCGTCGGCCCGGTCGCCCTCCGCGCGCCAGGTCTGTGCGAACAGCGCGCCGACGGGCACCAGCAGCGCGACGACCAGGATGGACAGCAGCGCGGACTGCGCTCCCGAGCGGGCACGGGAACGCGGTGCGGAACGTGTCATCGGCAACCCCTCCACGAAGTGGTGGCACGGGTTGAAAAACACGCCCCGGCCGTCCCGTCCACCGGACGGTGAAACTAGTGGAGGGGCACCCAGGCCGGGCCAAACCGAACAGCCATTTCTCCTTCATCCGTCGGTTTCTATGGCCCTGCGTGATGGATCAAGAGAGGAATCGTCACGGTCAGTAACTTGCTATCGGTTCATTGCCCGCTCGGCGTGATTCGTCGGATTTCGCGGGATAAGCACGTGACGGCCGCTCTTAAGACTCAGAAAATATTCAGCAACGGGCCCGTACCTTTGGCGCATGTCGCCACCGTTGTCCCGCACGCGTCGCCGGCTGCTCGCCGGGGGCGCCGTCCTGCTCGTCCTCGCCGGAGCTCTGACCTGGGCGGTCTGGCCGGACGACCCCGGTTACCGCACGCAGGACGCGCGGATCGCCGTCCGCTCCGGACCCGGTGGCGACGAGTCGGTCGAGCTGGACACCCGGCTGTTCCTGCCCGACGGCGCTTCGGCCACCGACAAGGTTCCGGCGGTGCTGCTCGCGCACGGCTTCGGCGGCACCAAGGAGAGCACCTACAGCGATGCCGAGGAACTGGCCGGCATCGGCTATGCCGTGTTGACCTGGACCGCGCGCGGCTTCGGCCGCAGCGGCGGGCAGATCCACCTCGACAACCCGGACTACGAGGTACGCGACGCGCAGCGCCTGGTCGACTGGCTGGCCGCCCGGCCCGAGATCCGCACCGACGCCCCGGGCGACCCACGGGTCGGCGTCGTCGGCAGCTCCTACGGCGGCGGGCTGGCGCTCATGCTCGCCGGGCAGGACCAGCGCATCGACGCGGCGGTGCCGATGGCCACCTGGAACGACCTGGCCGGCGCGTTCCTGCCCGAGTCGACCGGCCAGGGTGCGGTCGACGGCGTCTTCAAGAAGACCTGGGCCGGCCTGTTCTTCGGCAACGGCGCGGGTGCCGGCCTCGGCGCGCTGGGCGACGCCGTCGCGGGTGGTGGCGCACCCGACCTCGGCGCGCTCGTCGGCGCCGACCCGGCGTGCGGGCGGTTCGCGGCCGACGTCTGTGCCGCGTACCAGCGGATCGCCACCACCGGCCGGGCCGACCAGGCCGCCGTCGACCTGCTGCGGCGGTCCAGCCCGGCCACGGTGCTCGACCGGATCAAGGCGCCCACCCTGCTCGTGCAGGGCACCGCCGACACGCTCTTCCCGCTCTCCGAGGCGGACGCCAACGCTCGCGGCATCGCCGCCACCGGCACCCCGGTGCGGGTCGCCTGGTTCACCGGCGGGCACGACGGCGGCGATGGGCCGCAGTCCGACCGCGACCGGATCAAGTTCCTGATGGCACAGTGGCTCGACCACTACGTCAAGGGCACCGGCCCCGCCCCGGCCGACAGCTTCACCTGGTCGCGGATCACCGGCTTCAACGCACTCGACCGGGGCGTGGTCACCAGCGGCTACTCGGACCCGGCGTACCCGGGGCTGGGTGGCACGCAGACCTCGACCGTGACCGTCACGGGGCCGGCGCAGACGGTCGCCAACCCGCCGGCGGGCAACCCGGCGGCGATCTCGTCGCTGCCGGGCGCCGGCGGCGGGCTCTCCTCGTTCGTCAACGGCGTGGTCACCGACCTGCCGGGGCAGCACGCCCGGTTCACGTCCACGCCGCTCGACCGGCCCCTCGACATCGTCGGCGCGCCCACCGTGCGGATCCGGGCCGCGTCGCCGACCGGGGAAGCCGTGCTGTTCGTCAAGCTCTACGACGTCGACCCCGCCGGGGTGGCGACGCTGTCCAGCGGGCTGGTCGCGCCGGTCCGGCTGACCGGGCTGCCGGCCGAGATCAGCGCGGCCCAGCCCGTGTCGGTGACGCTGCCGGCGATCGTCCACCGGGTCGAGGCCGGCCACACGCTGCGGATCGCCGTCGCCACCTCGGACCAGGCGTTCGCGACCCCGGCCCAGCCGGCCGTCTACACGGTGGCGGTGCCCGACGACGCCACCGCGGTGACGCTGCCGACCGTGCCCGGCGAGCCGATCGCCAGTCCGCAGGTGATCTGGCGGTACGTGCTCGTCGGCCTGCTGGTCGCGATCGCGGTCGGGCTCGTGGTGGTCGTCCTGGTGGTGCGCCGCCGGCGCGGGCGGCACGACACCTCGGTGCATCCGGAGTACGCCGACCTGCCGCTGCGGGTCGACGGGCTGCGCAAGGTGTACGGGGACTTCGTGGCGGTCGATCGCGTCGACTTCGAGGTGCGCCGCGGCCAGGTGGTCGGACTGCTCGGGCCCAACGGCGCGGGCAAGACGACCACGCTGCGGGTGCTGATGGGGATGACCAAGCCGACCGCGGGACAGGTGCACGTCTTCGGGCACCCGCTGGTGCCCGGCTCGCCGGTGCTGTCGCGGATCGGCGCGCTGGTCGAGGGCCCGGGCTTCCTGCCGCACCTGAGCGGCCTGGCCAACCTGCGGGCCTACTGGGCGGCCACCGGCCGGCCGGAGGAGGACGCCCAGATGGAGCGGGCGCTCGAGATCGCCGGCCTCGGTGAGTCCGTGCACCGCCGGGTCAAGACCTACAGCCACGGCATGCGGCAGCGGCTGGCCATCGCCCAGGCCATGCTCGGGTTGCCGGAGCTGCTGGTGCTCGACGAGCCGACCGACGGGCTCGACCCGCCGCAGATCGCCGAGATGCGTCGCGTGCTCAGGCGCTACGCCACCGACGGCCGGGCGGTGCTGGTCTCCAGCCACCTGCTGGCGGAGGTGGAGCAGACCTGCACCCACGTCGTGGTGGTCAACAAGGGCGGGATCGTCGCGTCCGGCCCGGTCGACGAGATCGTCGGCGAGTCGCCGAGCGTGCAGATCGAGGTCTCGGACGCGGGTGCGGCGGCCGGTGTGCTCGGCCGGCTCGCCGGCGTCCGGTCGGTGGCCGTGGACGGCGACCCGCGGCAGTTGGTCGTCGACACCAACGGCACCGCGCGCAGCGAGGTGGTGGCCGAGCTGGTGCGGGCCGGCATCGGGGTGGAGCGGGTGGTGCCGCGACGCCGCCTGGAGGACGCGTTTCTCGCCCTGGTGGGGGAGAGCTCTAGTGGAAGCGGAGACCGCTGATGACCGACTTGCGGGCCGGAGCGGCTGCGAACTATCGAGCCGCCCGCACCCTCCCGATCCGGGCCGAGTGGCGGCGGCAGTGGTCGCGTGCGCGTACCCGATGGGCCCTTGGTCTGATGTTCCTGCTGCCGTTGATCATCTTGGTCGCCTTCCAGTTCGACAACGGCGGCGACGACAACGGCGGCGGCGAGTTCGGCAGCCTGATCGACATGGCCACGTCGGGCGGGCTCAACTTCACGCTGTTCTGCCTGTACGTCTCGGCGACGTTCCTGCTGGTCGTGGCGGTGGCGCTGTTCTGCGGCGACACGGTGGCCAGCGAGGCACAGTGGGGCAGCCTGCGCTACCTGCTCGCCGTGCCGGTGCCGCGGGCCCGGCTGGTGGCGGTGAAGCTGATCGTCGCGCTCGGCTACTCCGGGCTGGCGCTGTTGACGCTGGCCGGCACCGCGCTGGCCGTCGGCACGGCCAGGTACGGCTGGGAGCCGCTGCGCAGCACGGTCGCCAACGAGATCGCACCCGGCCCGGGTCTGGTGCGGCTGCTCGGCATCCTCGGCTACCTGGCGGTCGTGCTGCTCGTCGTCGCCGGGCTGGCGTTCCTGCTGTCGGTGTCGACGGACGCCCCGCTGGGCGCGGTCGGCGGCGCGGTGCTGCTGTGGATCCTGTCGAGCATCCTCGACCAGATCACCGCGCTGGGCGCCGTGCGCAACCTGCTGCCGACCCACTACAGCACGGCGTGGCTCGGCCTGCTGTCCACGCCGGCCCAGTACGACGACATCGTGAAGGGCGCGATATCGGCGGTGGTCTACGCGACCTTGTTCTGGTCGCTGGCCTTCTGGCGGTTCACCCGCAAGGACGTGACCAGTTGAGCGCCTGAGGCCTGGTTCACACGTTGGGAAGGGACAGGCCTCCACCCCGGTGGAGGCCTTACTCTTGAAGGCACAACTGCATACCTCATCCAGAGGGGCTGAGGGATACGGCCCGACGACGCCCCGGCAACCACCACCGGTGACTCATCGCAGAGTCGCGCGGCGCGCAGGTGCCAATTCCGTCCCCGTCGCAAGGTGCGGCGCGGGGAAGATGAGAGGACCTCAGCCTCATGACGTCGATCATCGACGAAACCGCCAGCTCTCCGGTCGCCGACTCGCCCGCGCGCGCCCTCGTCTGTCGCGGCTGCGGCGCCGAATACCCGCTCGCCGCGCAGCACGCCTGCTACCAGTGTTTCGGCCCGCTGGAGGTCGCCTACGACCCGGCCGCACTGGCCCGGGTGACCCGCGCCCAGATCGTCGCCGGCCCCCAGAACATCTGGCGCTACGCGCCGCTGCTGCCCGTCGGGCAGGACCCGGCCAGCCGGGTCACCCTCGACCCCGGCCTGACGCCGCTGGTCTCCGCTTCCGCGCTGGCTGCCGAGCTCGGCATCACGGCGCCGCTGTGGGTCAAGGACGACAGCGCCAACCCGACGCACTCGTTCAAGGACCGCGTGGTCTCGGTCGCGCTGACCGCCGCCCGCGGGCTCGGGTTCACCCGGTTCGCCTGCGCGTCGACCGGCAACCTGGCCAACTCCGTGGCCGCCCACGCCGCCCGGGCCGGCACGCCGTCGATCGTCTTCATCCCCGGCGACCTCGAGCAGGGCAAGGTCATCACGACCGCGGTGTACGGCGGTGACCTGGTCGCCATCGAGGGTTCCTACGACGACGTCAACCGGCTCTGCAGCGAGCTGGTCGAGACCGACGAGTTCGAGGACACCGCGTTCGTCAACGTCAACGTGCGGCCGTTCTACGCCGAGGGTTCCAAGACGCTCGGTTACGAGGTCGCCGAGCAGCTCGGCTGGCGGATCCCGGCGCAGGTGGTCATCCCGATGGCCAGCGGCGAGCTGCTCACCAAGATTGACAAGGCGTTCAGCGAGCTCGTGGAGATCGGCCTGGTGGACGCGCCGGCCGGCGGCTGGCGGGTGTTCGGCGCACAGTCGGCGGGCTGCAACCCGATCGCGACCGCCCTGCACAAGGGCACCGACGAGATCGTCCCCGTGCGACCGACGGGCATCGCGAAGTCGCTCAACATCGGTGACCCGGCGGCCGGCCTTTACGCGCTGGAGGCGGTCCGCCGCACCGGTGGCTGGATGGACTATGCCGACGACGACGAGATCCGGGCGGCGATCCAGTTGCTCGCCCGCACCACCGGGGTGTTCGCGGAGACCGCCGGCGGCGTGACCACCGCCGTGCTGCGGAAGCTGGTCGCCTCGGGGCGGCTCGACCCGTCGCTCGAGACGGTCGTGTTCAACACCGGCGAGGGGCTCAAGACCATCGATGCGGTGGCGGAGCAGGTCGGGCCGACGCACCGCGTGAAGCCATCGCTTCGGGCAGCTCGGGAAGCCGGTTTGCTGGGCTGAAGAAGGCCGTTATCCAGGATGGACTCATACGTTCGGGTGATGCAACATGTGCGCCCCGTAGTGGTGATTTTGCCGTCCGTCGAGAAAACATGGCCACGGGGACTTGACGACCATGATGGGTACGCCGCAGGATGCTCCGTGCGGGAGGGCGAGCCGCCGTAGACTTTTGAAGTTCTAGCGACCCAGCGCCGGAGGCGTTGTGCGACCGCCCTTCCGACCAAACGTCAGTCGAAGGCCCCGTCCGGTGGACGGGGCCTTCGCTTGTGCGCAGTTACGTGCTTGAATCTCTTGGGAGCTTGGGCCGTCACGTAAGTCCTTCACCGTGACGGGAGTCAACCATGCATCGCAAGCTCTTCCTGGGCGCGCTGGCCGCTGCTGCCGCCCTTCTCCTCGGCGTCGTGGTCGCGGCGCCCGCCCGCTCGTCGGCCCTCGCACCCGTGCGCGTCATGCCGCTCGGCGACTCGATCACGGGGTCGCCCGGCTGCTGGCGATCGGTGCTCTGGAACAGGCTCCAGAGCACCGGCTACACCAATGTCGACTTCGTCGGCACGCTCGGCCCGCAGGGGTGTGGGCAGCCGTACGACGGTGACAACGAAGGGCACGGCGGCTACCTGGTCACCAACGTCGCCAACCAGAACCAACTGCCGGGGTGGCTGGCCGCGACCCGCCCCGACGTGGTGCTCATGCACTTCGGCACCAACGACGTGTGGAGCAACGTGCCACCGGCGACGATCCTGGCGGCGTACAGCAAACTGGTCGACCAGATGCGGGCCAGCAACCCGGCCATGCGGGTGCTGGTCGCGAAGATCATCCCGATGGCGCCGAGCAGTTGCGGCGAGTGTGGAGCGCGGGTCGTCGCGCTCAACGACGCGATCGGCGGGTGGGCCGCGGGCAAGACGACGGCTGCCAGCCCGATTGTGGTCGTGGACCAGTGGTCTGGGTTCAGCACCGCTTCGGACACCTACGACGGGGTTCATCCCAATGCGTCCGGGGACCAGAAGATGTCGGATCGGTGGTATCCGGCGTTGGCCTCTGTGTTGTCCGGTGGTTTGCCTACCCCGTCTCCTACCGCGTCTCCTACTGGTTCGCCTACTGCTTCGCCGCCGGCCGGTGGTGGCGGTTGCGTGGCGAGCTATCGGGTCGTGGGGCAGTGGACGGGCGGGTTCCAGGGTGAGGTTTCCGTGCGCAACGCCGGGTCCTCGGCCATGTCGGGGTGGACCGCGCGGTGGACCTTCGCCGGGCAGCAGATCACCCAGTCCTGGAACGCGGCCACGACCCAGTCCGGGTCCGCGGTCACCGCGCGCAACGTCGCGTGGAACGGATCGCTCGCACCGGGTACGAGCACCACGTTCGGGTTCCTGGCCAGCTGGACCGGCGCCAACCCGGCGCCGACCGTCCTGACCTGCACCGCCTCGTAATTGGCTCGCGTGCCCGCCGGGGGTTGGGCACCCTGGCGGGCATGAGCATCGTGGTCACCGCGCTCGATCCGGCCGACGAGGTCGGCGTCCGGCACGCCTTCGACATCCGGTCGCAGAGCGACGCCGCCGACCTGCCGGATTTCCCGCCGCTGCTGGCGGGGCAGTTCGCCGCGTCGTTGCGGCACCCGTGGCCCGGTGAGCGGCACGTCTGGGCGCTGGCGTGGCTCGGCGACGAGCCGATCGGCTTCCTCGAGCTGGGCCTGCCGTTCCTGGAGAACACCGGCACGGCCGAGCTGCGGATCGACGTGCTGCCCTCGTGGCGGCGGCGTGGGGCCGGGCGGGCGCTGCTGGCCCACGCCGAGCAGGTCGCGCGGGCCGACGGGCGCAAGCACCTGATCGGGACGACCGTGCACGGGCTGCCGGGCGGGCCGGAGCGGCCGCTCGACGGCGAGGCGTTCGCGCGCTCCCGTGGTGCCACGCTCGCCCTGACCGACGTACGCCGGCGATTGTCGGTTTCGGCTCTTGACCATGCCGCGCTGGACGCCCTGGTCTCGACGGCATGGGCCAAGGCCGCCGGCTACAGCCTGGTGCGCTGGGAGGCGGCGGTGCCCGACGAGTTCCTCGCCGACGTCGCCTATCTCGACGGGCGGTTGCTGTCGGACGCGCCGCTGGGCGAGCTGGCCTACGAGGCCCAGAAGATCGACGGCGACCGGTTCCGGGCGCAGGAGGCGGCGCGGGCGGCCCGTGGCCGGGTGATCCACTCGACCGCGGCACGGCACGACGCCAGCGGACGGCTGGTCGCGGTGACGACCATCGACGTGAACGTCGAGATCCCCTGGCACGCGTTCCAGCAGATCACGCTCGTCGACCCGGACCATCGCGGCCATCGGCTCGGCGCCCTGGTCAAGGTGCAGAACCTGCGCACGGTGCTGGCCGCGTCGCCCGCGCTGCGCGCGATCGACACCTGGAACGCGGCGGTCAACACACACATGATCGGGATCAACGAGGCAATGGGGTTCCGGCCGCTCGACGGCTGGCACAACTGGCAAATCACCCTGTGAACTTTCTGCCTGTGGACAACGCCGCCATGCCCGGGCCGACCAGGCATGATGGCTCTCATGACGGAGACCCCGCACCCCTGGTTCGCCAACCACGCCGAGACGCTCGAGCGCGCCACCACCGCGATCAAAGAGCGTGGCTACTGGTCGGCCTATCCTGAGTCGCCCAGCCCCCGCGTCTACGGTGAGACGGCCGCGGCCGACGGCGAGGCCGCGTTCCGCGGCTACCTCGACGCCAAGTTCCCGCTCGACCAGCCGGGCATCGCCGACTGGGTGGCGACCGAGCGCAGCCCGTTCGGCGTGCCGCTCGCGGTGTCCTACCCGCATGTCCCGCCGGCCGCGTTGATCTCGGCGGCGACGGCGGCGCTGCCCGCCTGGCGTGACGCCGGCCCGCAGACCCGCGTCGGCGTCTGCCTGGAGATCCTGGCCCGCCTGCACGCGCACATCTTCGAGCTGGCCAACGCGGTGCAGTTCACCAGCGGGCAGGCGTTCGTGATGGCGTTCCAGGCCGGTGGGGCCCACGCGCTCGACCGCGCGCTGGAGGCGCTGGCCTACTCCTACGCGGAGATGACCCGCCACCCGGCCACCGCGGGCTGGGAAAAGCCGGCCGGCAAGGGCGACCCGCTGCGGATGACCAAGACCTTCCACGTCGTCCCGCGCGGGGTGGCGCTGGTGATCGGCTGCAACACGTTCCCGACCTGGAACTCCTACCCGGGCCTGTTCGCCAGCCTGGCCACCGGCAACCCGGTCGTGGTCAAGCCCCACCCGGGCGCGGTCCTGCCGCTGGCCATCACGGTCCGCTACGCGCGGGCGGCCCTCGAAGAGGCGGGCTTCGACCCCAACCTGATCCAGCTGGCGGCCGAGGCACCCGGCGAGGGCCTGGCCAAGACCCTGGCCCTCGACCCGGCGGTCCGCATCATCGACTTCACGGGCTCGACGGAGTTCGGCGACTGGCTGGAGGCCAACGCCCGGCAGGCGTCGGTCTACACCGAAAAGGCCGGCGTCAACACGATCGTCGTCGACTCGACCGACGACTTCGCCGGCATGTGCCGCAACATCGGCTTCTCGCTGACGCTCTACAGCGGCCAGATGTGCACGACACCGCAAAACATCCTGGTCCCGGCCGACGGCATCGAGACCGACCAGGGCCACAAGACCTTCGACGAGGTAGCCGCCGCGATCGCCGCGGTGGTCGCCAAGCTGACGGGCGACCCGGCCCGCGCGGTCGAGCTCACGGGCGCGATCGTCAACGAGGGCGTCCTGACGCGCCTGTCGGAGGTCACGGCCGTCGGCGAGGCGGTCCTGCCGTCGACACCGCTGACCCACCCGGCCTTCGCGGAGGCCACGGTCCGCACACCCACGGTCCTGAAACTGACGGCGGCTGATAAGGCTGTCTACGGCCGCGAGTGGTTCGGCCCGATCTCATTCGTCATCGCCACGGATTCGACCGAGGCGAGCATCGACATCTTCCGCTCGACGGTCCTGTCCAAGGGCGCGCTGACCGCGTCGGTCTACTCGACGTCCGACCCGGTCCTGGCAGCGATGGAGTCAGCCTCCATGGACGCGGGCGTCCACCTTTCCTGCAACCTGACGGGCGGCGTCTTCGTCAACCAGTCCGCGGCCTTCTCGGACTTCCATGCCACAGGCGCCAACCCAGCGGCCAACGCGGCCCTGACCGACGGCGCCTACGTCAGCAACCGCTTCCGCGTGGTCCAGTCCCGCCGCCACACCACGGCCTGACCCGGAAGATCTCCACGCCCACCGGCGCCAGCCGCCGCGCCGGGCAACGGCCCGGGTGGCGTCGTGGCTCGGGCGGCGTCTCGCGCCGGGTCGCGGCCCGCGCTGGGTCAGGGTCCGGGGTCGCGCCGCACGACGCTGGGTCGCGATCCGGGTGGCGCCTTGCGCCGCGCCGGGTCTTGGCCCGGGTCGGGCCTTGCGCCGGGTGGCGGTGCGGGTCGCGTCTTAGGGCCGCCCCGCGTCGGGTCTTAGCCCGGGTCGGGCCTTGCGCCGGGCGGCGGTCTGGGTGGCGTCTTGCGCCGCCGTCGGGTTCTGGCCGGGTCGGGCGTTGTGACAGGTCGCGGTCCGGGGCGCGTCTTGCGCCGTGCCGGGTTCTGGCCGCGTCTGGCCTTGTGCCGGGTCGCGGTCCCGGTCGCCTCTCGCGCCGTGTCGGTCATGGCGCTTGGGTCGGGCCAGGCGCCGGGTCGCGATGCTGCGCGCCGGGTCGCCCTGAGGGTTTGGCCGTCCCGGGCTTGGTGGCTCTGCGCGTTGGACGCGCTACGTGCCGGGTCGCCCACCGTGTTGGGTCGCCCAACCGGCAGGTCGCCCAAGGCGCCGCGTCGGTGTGGCGGTGCGCGACCGCTGGTCCCCTGCGGCTCAGCGTCTGGCTAGGGCGTGGGACGCCTTCGGCCGCGCGTGACCGCATGCTTTCGGGTCAGGCCTCGCCCGGCGTGTGGTCTGCGGTGCGTTCGCCGGGGGGTCGGCCCGGCACTCGCGGAATGGGCGGCCAGGGTTGGTTAGGCGCGGCGGCGCATCTGGAGTTCTGTCATGGCGGCTGTGGTCGGGTGGGGGAGGCGTACGCCCGTGTCGACGAAGCCCACCCGTTCGTAGGCGCGGACCGCGCGGTCGTTGCCGACGACTACCTCCAGCATCAGGTCCGGTCGGCCGGCGGCGCGCGACCAGGCGGCCACCGCCTCCGTGAGGGCCGCGATCAGGCCCTTGCCGCGCCACGCCGGGGTCACGTAGACCGCGAAGATGACCGTGACGTTCGGTTCCTCGGCGATGACCGTGCCGCCGGCGTGGGCGACCACCCGGTCGTCGGCTACCGCGATGAACTGGGCCACCCGGTCGCCCTCGGAGTTCGCCGCGATGCGGGCCGCGTAGTCCGCGTGCGGGCGGGCCGCGGCCTGGGCGAGCGTCTCCAGGAAGGCCAGCGGCGAGTCGGCCAGCATCTCCAGGCGGATCGCGCGGGTGCGGGCCGCGTCCGCGGGGCGCACCCGGCGGACCTCCGCCGCGGGCGGTGGGTGCGGCGCACGCGTGGTGGCGGTCCGGTTCATGTTGGCATGCCTACCTGGCCGGGGGCCGAGCACGCAATGCGCGTCACGGGTTGGCGGCCACGTAGACCCACGCCTCCGCGCCCGAGACCAACGGGAGCAGCACTCGGCGGTAGTCGGCTGCCTCGTACCCGTCGGCCGCTCGCAGTTCCTCGTCGCTCAGCTCGAAGACCATCCCCGGCACGTGATCAGCGGGGTTGCCCGTGCGTGCGACCACCGGGTGCTCGGCCGCCCCGCTGACCTCGACCACCGCCGGCGAGGTGATTCGCAGCGAACTCATCCGGTAGCCGGGCAGGGCGTCCGGCCGTCCGTCGAGGTCCCGGCCGAAGTTGGCGTGCTGCACGGCTGGGTCGCGCAGCGTCCCGTACGAGAAGAGCAATTGCATGGCAACGATCATGCCGGGCCGGCGGTCGGTGACGCGGTCACCACGGGGGTCGACGGCGCCAGGAGTTGCGCGCCCACCGCCTGGCATTGGGCGGCGCCGTATGCGAAACCCAATGATCCGCGATAGCGGAGCAGCACGCCGATCGCCCAGCGGGATGTCACCGCGAGGCAGGCGATGTGCCACTGGCCGTCCTCGTCGCGCAGGAGCCAACCGTTCTTGATCGCTACTTGCGCGCCAGCTATCGGAGGCAGGGCGCGGCGGACGCCGAAATCGCCCGGTCCACGCACCGCGCGCATCTCCGAAAGCAGCCACGGCGTCCACCGCGTGCCCGCGGCGCGGCCGTCGGCCAGGCAGTTCGCGAGGCGCGCCGTGTCGCGCGCCGACACCGTCGTGTTGCTCCAGTTGTCGAGATGGGCCGCGCTGTCGGTCAGGCCGCAGATTTTGATCATGCGGAAGATCGAGTCGTTGCCGCCGACAAGATCGTAGGTCTCGACCGCCGCCGCGTTGTCGCTGTCGCGGATCATGATGCGGAGTCGGTCGATACGAAAATCCGAAGGCTCCTCGCCTCTCTCCGCCAATATTCGTAAATAATCCGCGGCCAACCACGACTTCACCATCGACATCGTGTCGCTCGGTTCGGCCAGGTTCGCCGAACCCGTGATCCGGCCGGTCTGCCGGTCCAGCAGCGCCCAGGAGCGGAAGCCCTCGAACGGCGATGTCACCTCGCCGACCCGCAGCTCGGGCGGTCGTGTGCGGTCCGCGGCGGGCGACGGCAGCCTCGGCGCGGCCGAGGTGACCTGCTGTTCCGGCACCACGTACCGGATCGCCAGGACCGCACCCGCGGCGATCAGCAGGGTGGCCGCCAGCACCGGGACGGTGTTCCGCCGGCGGGACCGATGCCGGCCGGGCTGTGCGCCGTGTCTGCCTCGAAACACGTTCGGTTAACGAGCGAGCGGCCGGTCTCGGCGCTCAGGGTGTCCTTTTTGTGGTAGTGCACGGTCGTCACTCCTCGTGTACCTTACGATTTCGACCGCAATATTCCGGGGCTCACCTACGGCCTTGAATGGGCGGTCTGGGACCGGCAGGAGCATCAAAGGTTAGGAAGTGCGCCGTGGCACAAGGCAGCGTCAAGTGGTTCAACAGTGAAAAGGGCTACGGTTTCATCGCGGTCGATGGGGGCCAGGACGTGTTCGTCCACTTCTCCGCGATCCAGATGGACGGCTACAAGTCTCTCGACGACGGTCAGCGGGTCGAGTTCGAGATCGCGCAGGGTCAGAAGGGCCCGCAGGCGGAGCAGGTTCGCCTAATCGCTTGAGCGAAGCACAGCCGGGCACCCCACCCGGGTCCGAGACGACCTAGCGCCGATCCCAACAACGGGGTCGGCGCTTCTCTGTCTTTGTCGCCGACCGACCCTGAGTTTGATGCATGATGCAACAAGTCTCGCCATCTATTCGCGACTTTGCGCATTGCGGACAGCGCGGCCTTTCCGTAATTGACATGTCATTAAACGCTCCTCGCCACCCGGCGGACTCGGCCCGCTCACCCACCTCGCGCGGGCGACCGGGCGCGCGCCCCCGTGCGGCCGACTTCGCTTGCACTCGCCTGGTCCGAGTGCTAAACAAGTCATTGGCACTCGCCAACCGCGAGTGCCAATGGTCGGGACGGTGGGGCCACCGCTGACGCCCTACGGAGACGGGCGCGGCAAGGGGCCGGTCGTCGCGGGCTATCCGGCCCGGCCGGCGGACGTCACTGTCGCCAGGTAGTGACGTCCGAAGGTGCGTAAAGCAGGCGGTTATCCGTGGCCGACCAGGCCGCGGCAACCGTGAGTGTCCAGGAGGACAACGCCGTATGGCCAAGATCATTGCGTTCGACGAGGAGGCGCGCCGCGGCCTCGAGCGGGGTATGAACACCCTCGCCGACGCCGTCAAGGTGACGCTCGGCCCCAAGGGCCGCAACGTCGTGCTCGAGAAGAAGTGGGGCGCGCCCACCATCACCAACGATGGTGTGAGCATCGCCAAGGAGATCGAGCTCGAGGACCCGTACGAGAAGATCGGCGCTGAGCTGGTCAAGGAGGTCGCCAAGAAGACCGACGACGTGGCCGGTGACGGCACGACGACGGCGACCGTCCTCGCGCAGGCGCTGGTCCGTGAGGGCCTGCGCAACGTCGCCGCCGGTGCCAACCCGATGGCCCTGAAGCGGGGCATCGAGGCCGCCGTCGCGCGCGTCGCGGAGGAGCTGGCCAAGATCGCCAAGGACATCGAGACGAAGGAGCAGATCGCCTCCACCGCCTCGATCTCCGCCGGTGACACCAGCGTCGGCGAGATCATCGCCGAGGCGATGGACAAGGTCGGCAAGGAAGGCGTCATCACCGTCGAGGAGAGCAACACCTTCGGCCTCGAGCTCGAGCTCACCGAGGGCATGCGCTTCGACAAGGGCTACATCGCGCCCTACTTCTGGACCGACCCGGAGCGTATGGAGGCCGTCCTCGACGACCCGTACATCCTGATCGTCAACAGCAAGATCTCGTCGGTCAAGGACCTGCTCCCGATCCTCGAGAAGGTCATGCAGGGCGGCAAGCCGCTGCTGGTCATCGCCGAGGACGTCGAGGGCGAGGCCCTGGCCACCCTGATCGTCAACAAGGTCCGTGGCACCTTCAAGTCCGTCGCCGTCAAGGCACCGGGCTTCGGTGACCGCCGCAAGGCCATGCTGACCGACATCGCGATCCTGACCGGTGGCCAGGTCGTGTCGGAGGAGCTGGGCCTCAAGCTCGAGGCCGTCGGCCTCGACATGCTGGGCCACGCCCGCAAGATCGTGGTGACCAAGGACGAGACCACCATCGTCGACGGTGGTGGCGACCAGGACCAGATCCAGGGTCGGGTCAACCAGATCCGTGCCGAGATCGAGAAGAGCGACTCCGACTACGACCGCGAGAAGCTGCAGGAGCGCCTGGCCAAGCTGGCCGGCGGTGTTGCGGTCATCAAGGTCGGCGCGGCCACCGAGGTCGAGCTCAAGGAGCGCAAGCACCGCATCGAGGACGCGGTCCGCAACGCGAAGGCCGCCGTCGAAGAGGGCATCGTCCCCGGTGGTGGCGTCGCGCTGGTGCAGGCCGGCAAGACCGCCTTCGACAAGCTCGACCTGGTCGGCGACGAGGCGACCGGTGCGACGATCGTCAAGATCGCGCTCGACGCCCCGCTGCGCCAGATCGCCGTCAACGCCGGCCTCGAGGGTGGCGTCGTCGTGGAGAAGGTCCGCAACCTGGACACCAACCACGGCCTCAACGCCGCGACCGGTGACTACGTCGACCTGCTCAAGGCCGGCATCATCGACCCGGCCAAGGTGACCCGTTCGGCGTTGCAGAACGCGTCGTCGATCGCGGCCCTGTTCCTCACCACCGAGGCTGTGGTGGCGGACAAGCCGGAGAAGGAGAAGGCCCCGGCTGCGCCGGGCGGCGGTGACATGGACTTCTGAGTCCAGCCAACAGCAACAACCCGAGAGGGCGGTCCGCGCGAGCGGGCCGCCCTCTCGGCCTTTTGTGCCAGGGCTAGCGGCGTTGGTTGCGGCGTTTGTCGGCCCGGCTGGTCAGGCGGCGCGGTGCCGTGCGGTCTCCACCCAGCCAGACGGTGTCCTCAGACCCGATGGCCTCCGGCGTCGGCTCCTCGCCCGGCACCGGGTTGTCCTCCGGCAGACCGGGCAGCTCCCCGGTCGGCTCCTCCTCGAGGCTCATGCCGGCACGTTAGGGGTTACCAGGCCCCTTTGTCCTGGAAACCCGACACAATGCACCGCCCGGGCTACACCATTTCTCGCCGGTAGAGGAAGAAGACCCGCTCGATCCGCGCCCCCGCGTTGGCCGAGTAGAACGGCACCGGCCCGACCCATCCGATCTGCGCCGACGACAGCCCCGCCGCCTGCTGCTCCCGCAGACACCGGCGCAGCAGCACCCCGCCGACGCCGAGCCCACGCGCCGCGGGCGCGGTGCCCATCGGCCCGAAGTACGACGGCCGCGACGACCCCCAGCACGCGAACCCGAGCACGTCGCCGTCCCGCACCGCGAAATGGATCCCCGCGGAACCCGCGATCTCCGCACCCCACCCCGGCCCGAACTGCGAAACCGCGAACTCCACCAACCCGGGCACATCAGCGGGTACGGCCCGGCGCACGGCAACACCGGCGTCCGCCAGCCGCGCCTCCGCCTCGGCCGTCGAGGCCAACGCCGGCGACCCCTCGGTCAGGTCCGCGGTCATGTTCCACGCGATGTCCGTCCGCGCGAACCCGCAAGCCTCGGCGAGACAGACCGCGGCCGTGTACCGCACGTCGATCCCCGGCCACGCGTAAACGGGCGCGTTGCCCACGAACGCCACCGACGTGACCCCGAACGCCCCCAACGCCGCCGACACCCGCTCGACCAGCGCACGCCCGATCCCGCGCCGCCGGTGTGCCGGGTCCACCGCCACCAGGTCCACGTGCCCGACCGAGGCGTCGCCGTAGCCGGTCGACCCGAGCACGACCCCGACGACCGACGAACCGACGACCGCGACCGAACCGGTGGTACGCCGCAACCCGGTCGAACCCGGCACCGGCCCCGGCGAGCGAAGCCGCTCGACGATGGCGTCGGCCTCGGCGGCGTCCGCGGGCAACAGCGCGGCGCGACACAGCGAGATCACCGCGGGCACCTGGGCGGGGGTCAGTTCTGTGAGCTGGTACGCATGATCCACGAGCCTGCACGCTACCGGGCAGACCCGCGTGGCCGGCAGGGTTACCGTGGTCTCGTGCGTGACCCCGCGATATCCCGCTTCACCGCCAGCCACCTCTCCGCGGCCCGGCGCGCCGACGACCTGCGCCGGCTGCGCAGCGAGCGGTTCGACGTGCTGGTCGTCGGCGGTGGCGTGACCGGCGCCGGCGCCGCCCTCGACGCCGCCTCCCGCGGCCTCAAGGTCGCCCTGATCGAGGCCCGTGACTACGCCGCCGGCACCTCCAGCAGGTCCAGCAAGCTCATCCACGGCGGCCTGCGCTACCTGGAGCAGCTCGAGTTCCACCTGGTGCACGAGGCGCTGACCGAGCGCGGCCTGCTCGCCACCCGGCTCGCGCCGCACCTGGTGCGCCCGGTGCCGATCCTGGTGCCCCTGCAGGCCGGCGGCCTGCCCGGCCGCACCTTCCGGCGCGGCTACTACGGCATGGGCGTCGCCGCCTACGACGTGTTCGCGGGCGTCTTCGGCCACGGCCGGGGCATGCCCCTGCACCGCCACCTGAGCCGCGAGGGCGCGCGCCGGCTGTTCCCGAGCCTGCGCGGCGACGTCACCACGGGCGCGATCCGCTACTACGACGGGCAGGTCGACGACGCCCGCCTGGTCGTCACGCTCGCCCGCACCGCCGCCAGCCTGGGCGGCGCGATGGTGACCAGCGCCCGGGCGGTCGGCTTCCTGCGCCAGGCGCGCGAGGTCGTCGGCGTCCGGGTGCGCGACATGGAGGCCCGGCCCGGTGACCCCGACGCCGAGTTCGAGGTGCGCGCCCGCACGGTCATCGCCGCCACCGGCGTGTGGAGCGACGACATGTCCCGGATGCTCGGCGACGTCGGTGTCCGCCCGGGCTTCCGCGTCCGGGCGTCCAAGGGCGTGCACCTGGTGGTCCCGCGCAGCGCGATCACCGGCGAGGCCGGCTTGATCCTGCGCACGGCGACCTCGGTGCTGTTCGTGATCCCGTGGGGCGGCCACTGGATCATCGGCACCACCGACACCGACTGGCAGCTCGACCGGGCCCACCCGGCCGCGTCGGCCCGCGACATCCAGTACATCCTCGACCAGGTCAACCCCTGGCTGGCCCGGCCGCTGTCGACCGACGACATCGAGGGCGTGTACGCCGGCCTGCGCCCCTTGCTCTCCGGCGAGGCCGAGGCCACCTCGAAGCTGTCCCGCGAGCACGCGGTCATCGAGCCGATGCTCGGCCTCCTGCTGGTCGCCGGCGGCAAATACACGACCTACCGGGTGATGGCCGCCGACGTGGTGGACCGCGCGGTGCGCCGGCTCGGCGGCGGCCAGCCGTCGAGCACCGCCGAGCTGCCGCTGCTGGGCGCCGACGGCTACGCGTCGGCCTGGCGCGACCGGGCCGACCTGGCCCGCCGCCGCGGCGTCCGGGCGGGCGTGGTCGAGCACCTGCTGGAGCGCTACGGCACGCTCACCACCGAGCTGCTGGCCCTGATCGAGGCCGACCCGACGCTCGCGGCACCGCTGGCCGGCGCGCCCGAATACCTCGCTGCCGAGGTGGCCTACGCCGCCTGGGCGGAGGGCGCGCTGCACCTCGACGACGTGCTCACCCGGCGCACCCGGATCTCCTTCGAGACCGCGCACCGCGGCACCGAGTCGGCCCGGCACGCCGCCGAAGTGATGGCCGGCGTGCTGGGCTGGGACCAGGCGGTGCAGGACCGCGAGGTCGAGCACTACCTGGCCCGCGTCGACGCCGAGCGCGAGTCGCAGCGGATGCCCGACGACGCCACCGCCGACGCCGCCCGGATGGGCGCCGCCGACGTGCGGGGCCTGGCCGCCGACCGCGGCCTGGAGATCCCGACCGGGGCACCGCCGCTGATCACGCCCTGAGGAGTTAGGAACGGTCCGTTGTTCCTCGGAAAGCGTTAATAACGGACCGTTCCTTAAAAGACCTTGCCGGGGTTGAGGAGCGACGTCGGGTCGAGGGCCTGCTTGATCGCGCGGTGCACGGCCATACCGACCGGACCGACCTCCTGAGCCAGCCAGTCCTTCTTCAGCAGGCCGACGCCGTGCTCCCCGGTGCAGGTGCCGCCCATGCCCAGCCCGAGCCGCATGATCTCGTCGAAGGCGCCCCGGCCGCGGGCGACCGAGTCCGGGTCGCGCCGGTCCACCACGATGTTCGGGTGCAGGTTGCCGTCGCCGGCGTGCCCGACGACGCCGATCGGCAGCGCGTACTCGATGGCGATCTTCTCGATGCCGTCGAGCATCGCCGCCAGCGCCGTCCGGGGCACCGCGATGTCGTCGATGATCAAACCGCCGCTGCCGTCCGGGTAGGTCTCGGCGGCGAACTTCTCCATCGCCGGGTGCGCGAGCCGGCGGGCGCGCAGCAACTCGGCCGCCTCGACCTCGTCGGTCGCCGCGAAGACCTCCAGCGCGCCGGCCGCGGTCATGACCGCCTCGAGCGCGGCCAGGTCGGCGGCGGCCCGGCTGCCGGTGTCGACGGACGCGAGCAGCAGCGCCTTGGCGTCGGTGCGCAGCCCCATCGGCCGCAGTGCCTCGATCGCCCGCAGGTGGGTCTGGTCGAGCAGCTCGAGCAGGCTCGGCGAGTGGCCGCCGGACGAGATCGCGGCCACCGCGTCGCCGGCCGCCGCCGTCGTCGGGAACAGCGCGATCAGGGTGAGCGAGGTGTCGGCGGCCGGCCGGAGCCCGACCACGACCTCGGTGATCACGCCGAGCGTGCCCTCCGAGCCGACGAACAGCTTGGTCAGGTCGTACCCGGCGACGCCCTTCGCGGTGCGGCGCCCGGTCCGCAGCACCTCACCGGAGGCGAGCACGACCTCGAGGCCGAGCACGTACTCGGCGGTGACGCCGTATTTCACGCAGCACATGCCGCCCGCGTTGGTGGCCACGTTGCCGCCGATGGTCGACGACTCCCAGGAGCCCGGATCCGGCGGGTAGCGCAGCCCCGACGCGGCGACGGCGGCGGCCAGGGCGGCGTTGACGACACCGGGCTGCACGACCGCGAACCGGTTGACCGGGTCGATCTCGACGATCCGGTCCATCGCGACCGTGGACAGCACGACCGCGCCGTCGACGGCGTTGGCGGCGCCGGCCAGCCCGGTGCGGGCCCCCTGCGGCACGACCGGCGCACCGGCCCGCGCCGCGGCGCGCACCACCGCGACCACCTCGGCGGTCGTCCGCGGCCGCACCACCACCGCCGGCATCCCGTGCGGCACGAGGTCGGCCTCGTCGCGCCGGTGGCCGCGGAGCAGGTCGGGATCGGTCAACACGGCACCGTCCGGCAGCGCCGCGCGCAACTCAGTCACCAGCTCTGGCATACCAGCGACGTTAGCCTCTGCGGGTGGTGTTCCTCGATCCGCCGGCGTGGCCGCACCGTGGGCGACTCTGGTCGCATCTGATCAGCGATCTCTCGTACGCCGAGCTGCACGCGTTCGCCGAGATGCTCGGCTCGCCGCCGCGCGCGTTCGACCGGGACCACTACGACCTGCCGGCGCACCGGTTCGCGATGGCGGTCTGGCTGGGCGCGACCGTCGTGCCGAGCCGGGAGATCGCGCGGATCCTGCGGGAGTCGGGCCTGCGCCGGCCCAAGCACCTCAACGGTCCAGGGCGCCCAGCTCACGGATGATGTTGGCGCGGGCCGGCTCGGTCCAGCGCTCGGCCAGGTCCGGGTTCCGGTAGAGGGCGGGCAGCTCCAGCAGCCGGCGCAGGATCGCGGCGCGGCCGGCGCGGAACTCCGCCTCCGGCACGAACTCGTACTCCTCGCGCACCGCGGCGGCGTAGGCGTCGTAGGCCGCCGGCGGGCTGGCCAGCACGGCCAGGTCGGCGTCGCAGAGCAGGGAACCGTCCCGATCGCCGGCCGGCGCGGCGTGGCCGGCCGTGAGCAGCACGAGCCGGCGTACCGTGTCGATCGCGTCGGTCGGCACACCCAGCGTGACCAACGCGTCCAGCGCCAGCTCGGCGGACGCCCGCTCGTTGCCGTCACCGGGCGTGCGCGGGTCGTAGACCGCGTCGTGGAACCACGCCGCGAGCCGCACCAGGTCCGGGTGGTCGGCCCGGTCGGCCTCCTCGTCGATGATCGCGAGCAGCGTCGCCAGGTGCTCGAGCGTGTGGTAGCGCCGATGCGGCTCGGCCCAGCGCGCCAGCAGCGCGGAGCCCTCGGCGTCGACGGTGTGGTCGTCGGCGGTCGCGCCGGCGCCCTGGGCGGCCGCGCGCCATGCGGTGGCGAGATCCCTCACAACACCATTCTGGCCGGATAAGACGCGTGTTGTGCTCATGATCGACGGTGACGTGGTCGCCGTCGGTACCCTGTCCCCATGACGCAGCCCATGATCGCCGCTGTGCCCGAGGAGCGTGGGCGCGGCTGGCGGGTGCTGGTGCTGTTCGGCGTCATCGGCTTCATCGCCCTCTGCGCGATCGCCATGTCGATCGTGCTGGGCTGGAACATCGGGGTCCAGGCCACCGTCATCGGCCTGGCCGCGGCCATCCTGCCGGTCCCCGTGCTGGTCGCCTGCTTCCTCTGGCTCGACCGCTACGAGCCCGAGCCGGCCAAGCTGCTCGCGGTCGCGTTCACCTGGGGCGCGTTCGTCGCCACCCTGGCGTCCTACGGGGTCAACACCGGCGCGGCGCACCTGTTCGCCAACGCCGGCCTCCCGGACAGCCTCGTCGCCGTGCTGGTGGCGCCGTTCATCGAGGAGACGATGAAGGCCCTCGGGCCGGCGCTGATCCTGGTGCTCTACCGCCGGGAGTTTTCCGGCATCACCGACGGCATCGTCTACTGCGGGTTGTCGGCGGTCGGCTTCGCGATGGTGGAGAACATCCTCTACCTCGGCGGCCACGGCTACGCGGCCGGCCGCGAGGAATACGGGCCCGCGGTCGGCGCGCAGATGCTGATCCTGACCTTCATCGTCCGGATCTTCCTCACCGGCTTCGCCCACCCGCTGTTCACCTCGATGACCGGCATCGGGCTGGGCATCGCGGCCCGCTCGGCCGACCGCTGGGTGCGGATCTGCGCCCCGCTGGCCGGCCTCCTGGTCGCGATGATGCTGCACGGCACCTGGAACCTCGTGCCGACGCTGGCCGCGTCCACGGGCGAGGGGCTGATCCTGCTCTACGGCTACATCGCGCTGATGGTCCCGGTCTTCTTCGGCGTCCTCGGCCTGACGATCTGGCTGCGCGGCTGGGAGGGGCGGCTCACCGAGCGGGCGCTGCCGGTCTACGTGCAGGCCGGTTGGCTCAGCCCGCCCGAGGTGGCGGCGCTCGGCTCCCTGGCCCGCCGGCACTCGGCCCGCCAGTGGGCCCGCCGGGTGGCCGGCCCGCAGGGCGTCAAGGCGATGCGCGGTTTCCAGTTCGCGGCGACCCGCCTCGCGCTGCTCCGCGACGGCCTGCACCGCGGCCTCGACAGCCGCCCGGCCGACCGGGCCCGGGCCGAGCGCGACGAGCAGCGGCTGCTGGCCGAGATGTCGACGTACCGCCAGGCGTTCGTGGGGCGCGACCCACAGGTGCCGCCGGCCGTCTGGGACGGTGAGCGCTATCGCGTGATGTTCCCCGACGGTGTGCAGCGGGACCTGCCCGCGCCCGAGGACCCGGTGGTGCCGATCCCGGTCGTGCTGGCCCCGCCGGTGCCGTACTACGGCCCCCGGATGCCCTACAGGTAGAGCCCGGTGGAGTCGTCCTCCACCCGCTGAGCGGCCACGGCGTGCACGTCGCGCTCGCGCAGCAGCACGTACTCCCGGCCCTGGAGCTCGACCTCGGATCGGTCCTCGGGGTCGAACAGCACGCGGTCGCCGGTCACGATCGAACGGACGTGCGGGCCGACGCCCACCGCCGTAGCCCAGGCGAGCCGGCGGCCCATCGACGCTGTCGCCGGAATCACGATGCCGGCGGTGGAGCGGCGCTCGCCCTCGGCACCGTCGAGACGGACGAGCAGGCGGTCGTGGAGCATCCGGATGGGCAGCTTCTCGGTTTCAGAGTCGGCCATCACGCGGGGAACGCTACCGCGCGGCCGCGCAGGACCCGCAAAGCCCACCACCCGCCGGGCAAATCCCGGTCGGATGGGCTAAGAGCGCGGTGGCGTTGCCGCTACGGTGGGAGAGCGATTCACGAGTCAGGGGGGAGTCTTGAGTCGGTTCCAGCAGGTTCAGGCGAGCCTCCGGCGCGCCTATCAGACAGGCCGCGACTCCGTGCGCGCCGCCCGGGCGGCCCGTGAGGTCGAGGCCCGCACCCCCGAGCCGTTCCGCCCGGTCCTGCCCGAGGCCGAGCCACCGCCGCCACCCACGCCGCCCCCGGCGACGCACCCGTCGACCACCAGCCGCGACGACGCCGACGTGCCCTACAGCCTGCGCATCTCGGCCGCCTGGTCGTGGCGCCTGCTGGTGCTGGCGGCAGCCGTCTACGGCGTGGTCTGGGTGATCGGCAACCTGCGCTTCGTGGTCATCCCGCTGGCGATCGCCCTGCTGCTGACCGCGCTCCTGTCGCCGGCCGTCGGCTGGCTGCTCCGGGCGCGCCTGCACCGCACGCTCGCCGTCGTGGTGGTGATGATCTGCGGCCTGGCCGCGGTCGCCGGCACGCTGACCCTGGTCGTCAACGAGTTCGTCAGCGGCGCGCCACAACTCGGCGCCGACGCCGCCAAGGGCATCCGGCAGATCCAGAACTGGCTGCAGACCGGCCCGCTGCACATGACCGACGCGCAGATCAACCACTACGTCGACGAGGCGCAGTCGTGGCTGACCGACAGCCCGACCCGCTTCACCAGCGGCGCGCTGGCCACCGCGGCCACGGTCGCCGAGGTGCTCACCGGCGCCCTGCTGGTGCTCTTCTCGACGTTCTTCTTCCTGCGCGACGGCCGCAAGATCTGGCGCTTCATCGTGCGGCTGTTCCCGGTCGGCGCCCGCTGGCGGATGGACGACGCGGGCCAGGCCTCGTGGGGAGCGCTGGGCAGCTACGTCCGGGCCACGGTGCTGGTGGCCTTCATCGACGCGGTCGGCATCGGCATCGCCCTGGTGGTCTTCCGGATCCCGTTCTTGTTCGCGCTCGCGGCCCTGGTCTTCCTGGGCGCCTTCATCCCGATCGTCGGCGCCACCCTCTCGGGCACGGTGGCGGTCCTGGTCGCCCTGGTGGCACAGGGCCCGATCGTCGCCTTGATCATCCTGGGCGCGGTGATCGGCGTGCAGCAGGTCGAGGGCCACATCCTCCAGCCACTGATCATGGGCCGCGCGGTCGCCATCCACCCGCTGGCGGTGATCGTCGGCATCGCCGCGGGCGTCGTCCTGGCGGGCATCGTGGGCGCGCTGATCGCGGTGCCCCTGATCGCGGTCCTCAACACGGCGATCCGCCGCCTCAACAAACGCCGCCCACCCAGCATCCCGCCCGGCGTCGAGGTGGTCAGTACGCGGGGATGACAAAAATTTGCCCATGGCTCGGGCCCGCGGTGGGCACGACCGTCGCTCCCGCCAGCCACCGCTCCGCTGCGCTCCGCTGCCAGGCCCGCGCTGGGTCGCGCCCACTCATAAGCAAGACAGACCCACGGCGGCGCTCGCCCGCCTACCTTCGGCGCCGCCCGCGCGGCCTTTGCGCTGATCACCGTTTACACATCCGGCTCGCGACGAAAGCGCTCGCGGGGCCCGCTGCGGCGCTAACCGCAGCCCGACGTAGCCGAGGGCTTCGATCGGGTCGCCCGCCCCTTGGCGCCCGGCGCACGCCGGGCCGCACGTGCGAGGCGCGCGGGGGCGCGGCGCGGGTTTGGCGCCGGGCGCCCGCGCGGCGGCGACCGTCCGGGCGGTGCCGCAGGCGTCGGCGCGGGCGCGGAGCCGGCCGCTCCGCAACGCGAGGGCGCCGCTGCGGCCGTCCGGCGCGGCGTCAACCTGTTTCACTCGCGGTCCGTGCGTGCGCGCCTTCTGGTCGCCCTCCGCGCGTCCGAGGCTGGTCCAGGGCGGTCCGGCCCTGCGGGCCTCTGCCGGGCGGCCCGGGGCAAGGGTGGTCAGTTCGCGGCGGCGAGGCGTTTCAGGGCGCCGACGGCGGCGTCCTGTTTCGTCGTGTACCAGAACGGCGGTAGCGAGTTGCGGAGGAAGCCGCCGTAGCCCCGGGCCGTTTCCAGGCGGCTGTCGAGGACCGCGACCACGCCCTTGTCGCCGTGGGAGCGGATCAGGCGCCCGGCGCCCTGCGCCAGCCGGATCGCCGCGATCGGGACGCTGACCGCCGCGAAGCCCGAGCCGCCGCCGGCGTCGACCGCGGCCGCCCGTGCGGCGGCCAACGGCTCGTCGGGGCGCGGGAACGGGAGCCGGTCGATGACCACGAGCTGGCAGGCATCGCCCGGCACGTCGACGCCCTGCCAGAGCGACATCACGCCGAACAGGCAGCTCGCCTTGTCCTCGCGGAAGCGCCGGACCAGCAGCGGCAGCGACTCGTCGCCCTGCAACAGCACCGGCAGGTCGGTGCGGGCCCGGACCAGGTCAGCGGCCTGCTGCGCGGCCTTGCGCGACGAGAACAGCCCCAGCGTGCGGCCGCCCAGCGCACCGACCAGCGTGAGCAGCTCCTCGCCGGCCTGCTCCGGCAGCCCCGACGCGGCGGGCCGCGGCAGGTGGGCGGCGACGTAGAGGATGCCCTGCTTGCCGTATTCGAACGGCGAGCCGACGTCGAGCGACCGCCACCCCGGGCCACCGCGCTCGGCGACCTCGCCGGCCGCGACCGACAGGTTGGGTGACCGGGCCGAGGTCTTGGCCGCCGCGGCGGCGGCGACCGCGGTGCGCGCCGCCGCGGCACCGGCCCCGCGGGGTGCCGGCACCGTCTCACCCGCCGGCAGGCCGAGCGCGCGGGCGACGGTGTCGAACCGCCCGCCGAGCGCCAGCGTCGCCGAGGTAGCCACCACCGTGCGCTCGTCGTAGAGGTGGGTGGCCAGCGTGCCGGCCACCGACAGCGGCGCGACCACCAGCGCCCGCCGGCCAGGGCCCAGGCGCTCGGGCTTCTCGACCCAGGCCACGTCGTGGTCGGCCTCCTCCAGGAGCCGCTGAGCGGTCTTGGAGATGTCGTCGACCAGGGCCTTGGCCTGCTGCTTGCGTACCGGATCAGGGTCGTCGCCCTTGATGTCACCGATCTTGTCGAGCGCGCCCCGGGTGGCGGCGTCGAGCAGCGTGCACGCCTCGCGCAGCGCGTCGGGCAGCCCGGCCACGATGCGGCCCGCGGGCGCCTCGGCCAGCCCGACGGCCAGCGCGTCGCCGGCCTCGAGCAGGGTCTCGGCCAGCTCCGGCTGGATGATCGGGCGGGCCCGGCGGGCGGCCCGGTCGACCAGCTCCGGGGTCAACTCGGCCTGTGACGCCGACGAGACCCGGTCGGCCAGCTCGTGCGCCTCGTCGACGACGAGCAGCTTGTGCGGCGGCACGATGTGCCGGCCCGCGAGCATGTCGACGGCCAGCAGGCTGTGGTTGGTGATCACGATGTCGGCCTCGCGGGCCCGCACCCGGGACGCCTCGGCGAAGCACTCGGTGCCGTAGGGGCAGCGTTGCGCGCCGACGCACTCGCGGGCCGGCATCGAGACCTGCTTCCACGCCTGGTCGTCGACGCCGGGGTCGAGCTCGTCGCGGTCGCCGGTGGCGGTCTCCATCGCCCACTCCTGCAGCCGCAGGACCTGCTTGCCGAGGCGGCCGGCCTCGCCGAGCCACTTCACCGGGGCGGCCGGCGCGGCCGCGGGCGCGTCGAACAGCGCGTCCTCGGGCTCCTCCTCGGCGGTGTTCTCGAGTCGGGCCAGGCACAGGTAGTGGTGTCGTCCCTTGAGGACGGCGAACGTCGGCCGGCGCCCGAGCACCGGCTCGACCGCGTCGGCGAGCCGGGGCAGGTCGTGGTCGACCAGTTGGGACTGCAGCGCCAGCGTCGCGGTGGAGACGACCACCGGGCCGTCGACGGTCAGCGCGGGCGCGAGGTAGCCCAGCGACTTGCCGGTGCCCGTGCCGGCCTGCACCAGCAGGTGCTCGCGGGCCTCCAGGCTCTCCGCGATGGCGGCGGTCATCTGCTGCTGACCAGGGCGCGCGACCCCGCCCGGAACGGCGCCGACCGCGGCGCTGAGCAATGCCTCGGCGGACGGTCGGGTGCGCGCAGTCGAGGTCACCGTGCGACCGTACCCGCACCCCCCGACGAACCTCGTCCGCGCCACGTGCCGTTAACCCGGCAACGCGAGAGCGGTTACCCGGAATCGGCTAGGGTGTTTGCGTGCCGAGCGACATCGTCCGGGTGGTCTACCGCAAATATGACGGTTCCGCCCACAGGGACTATCCCGCTCGTCGCCTGGCGGAAGACGACCTGGGCGTCTGGCTGGGCGTGACCACCGGCACCGAGTCCGTCTACCACGGTCGGCCTTCGGTGGAGAAGATCCCGTTTGTCTTGCTTGTGCCGCACGACGCCTGGTGGACCGGGATGTTCAACCCGCCGCCGCGCACCAGCGAGGTCTACTGCGACATCACCACACCGGCCAACTGGCGCGGCGACACCGTGCACCTGGTCGACCTCGACCTCGACGTGGTCCGCCGCCGGGCGACCGGCACGGTCGAGTTGCGCGACGAGGACGAGTTCGCCGACCACCGCGCCCGCTTCGGTTACCCGGACGACCTGGTCGCCTCGGCCGAGGCCGCGGCCAAGCTGCTCCTACAGGCCCTCGGCGACGGCACCGAGCCGTTCGCCACCGCGTACCGGAAATGGCTCTCGCTCGTCGTCTAGTTCCTGGGTGGCCAGCCCGCCGCGTCGGGCGCCGCCGCCGGCACGCGGGTCAGCTTCTCGGGGTTGAGTTGGTTGTACGCCGCCGTGACGCGACCGCCGTCGATCGCGAACGAGAGCACGCAACGGAACGGCCGACCGTCCTTGTAGACCGCGTCGACCAGCACGCCGAGCCCACCGTCCACATCGACGATCTCCGCGCGCAGGTCGGCCGCCATGTCCGGCAGCATCCGCACCAGGCCGAGCACGAACTTGGCCACCTGCTCGGGGCCGACCAGCGGCCGCCGGGCGGCGGGGAAGTAGCCGCCGGAGTCGCCCACGAACACCACGTCGGGCGCCAGCACCGCCATCAGCTTCTCGATGTCGCCGGTCTCGGTCGCGGCCAGGAACGCCTCGACGACCCGGCGCTGCTCGGCGGGTGAGGCGGTGTTGCGCGGCGCGCCCTCGGTGACCGCGCGGCGGGCCCGCGAGGCGAGTTGGCGGGCGGCCGGCACCGTCGTGCCCATCGCCGTCGCGATGCCGTCGAACGGCACACCGAACGCGTCGTGCAGCACGAACGCCACCCGTTGCTCCGGGGTGAGCCGCTCCAGCACCACCATCAGCGCCATGCCGACCTCGTCGCCGCGCACCGCCCGCTCCGCGGGGTCGGGCGAAGAACCGCCGGTCGCGCCCGGCGGATCGGCCAGCCGGCTCACCAGGGGTTCCGGCAGCCATTCACCGTGGTACGCCTCGCGGCGCACGCGGGCCGACCGCAGCACGTCGAGGCAGATCCGGGCCGTGGTGGTGGTGAGCCAGCCGCGCAGCTCGCGGATCTCGGCCCGGGCCGCCGGGTCCGCCAGCGCGCCCGCGTACCGCAGCCAGGCCTCCTGGACCGCGTCCTCGGCCTCCGCCCGACTGCCCAGCATCCGGTACGCCACAGCGGTGAGATGGTCACGCTCGGCTTCGAACTCGCTCGCAAGGTCTTGCATGCCGACCTCCCCTTGTGGGCATTCTGCCAGCGTCGGCATTGTCGCCGGCTGTGGCACCGATCCGGGGAGTGACCGATATGTCAGATATGCGGAGCTTGTGGCGGGTGGGAACGGACAGCCCGGACGTCCCGGTCGACTTGGGCGCGATCGACCCCCGGTCGACACCCGGCCTGCCCGGCCGCAAGGTCACCGGCGACGACCCGAAGCTGTGGGCCCGCTCCGAGGTCGAGCGGATCGGTGCCGAGCTGGCCACGCAGCAGGAGATGCTGTTCGCCCAGGCCGCGGTCGAGCCGCAACTCGGCCGCACGGTGCTGCTGGTGCTGCAGGCGATGGACTGCGGCGGCAAGGACGGCGCGATCAAGCGGGTGGCCGGCTCGATGGACCCGCTGGGCCTGCGGATCACGGCGTTCGGCCCGCCCACCCCCGACGAGCTCCGGCACGACTTCCTGTGGCGGATCCGCAAGGCGCTGCCGCCCACCGGCTACGTCGGCGTGTTCAACCGGTCGCACTACGAGGACGTGCTCGTGGTCCGCGTCAACGGGCTCGCGCCGGAGTCGGTCTGGCGGCCGCGCTACAAGAAGATCAACGACTTCGAGCGGCGGTTGGCCGGCGCCGGCACCACGGTGGTCAAGGTCATGCTGCACATCTCCCGCGACGAGCAGCGGGATCGACTGATGCAGCGGCTGATCAACCCCGACAAGCACTGGAAGTTCAACCCCGCGGACCTCGACGCGCGCGGGCGGTGGGACGACTACCAGGCCGCGTACGCCGAGGCGCTGGCCCGGTGCGCGTCCGACGAGGCGCCCTGGTACGTGTTGCCGGCCGACCGCAAGTGGTACCGGGACTGGGCGCTGGCCCATCTGCTCCGCGAGACGTTCGCGGACCTGAAGCTGTCCTATCCCCAGCCGGACTACGACGTGACAGCGCAGCGCCATCGATTGGAGACGGACGGGTGATCTAGGTGAACGAAAGGTGAACGGGGGATTGCGGTCGGGTTGACCTTGGTAGCCCGGCGCAAGTTCTGAACTGAGGTTTCTTAGCATTCGGTGAACGCGTTCCCCGGCAGCGCGTCCGGACACCCCCTTCGACGCGACGAGGTCCGTGCCGTGAAGTTCTCCTTCCGTCCAACCGACGGCGCCTTCTACGAGCTGTTCAGCAGGGCGGCGGACAACCACGTCCGCGGCACCGAGCTGCTGCAGGAGCTGGCGCTGCCCGGTGTCGACGTGCAATCGGTCAGCGAGCGGCTGACCGAGGTCGAGCACGACAGCGACCAGCTGACCCACGAGCTGTACCAGAAGATCAACTCGACGTTCGTCACGCCGTTCGACCGTGAGGACATCTACCGGCTCGGCTCGCTGCTCGACGACGTGATGGACCACCTGGAAGCCGTCGGCAACCTGCTCTACCTGTACGGGCTGACGAAGCTGCCAGCGCTGCCGCGGGAGATGCACGAGCTGGTCAACGTGCTCGACCAGCAGGCCAAGCTGACCGCCGACGCGATGCCCCGACTCAAGTCGATGAAGGACCTCGAGGACTACTGGATCGAGTGCAACCGGCTCGAGAACGAGGGCGACCGGTCGTACCGGATGCTGCTGGTCCGGCTCTTCTCGGGCGAGTACGACGCGCTGACGGTGCTCAAGATGAAGGAGGTCGCCGACGAGCTCGAAGCGGCCTGCGACGCCTTCGAGCACGTCGCCAACACCGTGCAGACGATCGCGGTCAAGGAATCCTGACCCGTTGGACACTGCTCTCGTCGCCGTTATCGCGGTGATCGTCGTCGCGCTCGCGTTCGACTACACCAACGGCTTCCACGACGCCGCCAACGCGATCGCCACCAGCGTCTCGACCCGGGCCCTCACGCCCGGCGTGGCCCTGCTGATGGCCGCCATCGGCAACTTCATCGGCGCGCACTTCGGTGAGAAGGTCGCCAAGACGGTCGGCTCCGGCCTGGTCAACCTGCCAACCGGCGCAGGCAGCCTGGGCGTGGTCTTCGCCGGCGTGGCCGGCGCGATCGTCTGGAACCTGATCACGTGGTACTTCGGCCTGCCCTCGTCGTCGTCCCACGCACTCATCGGTGGCCTGGTCGGCGCGACGCTGGCCGCATCGGGCACGGTCCTCTGGGCGAAGGTCCTCGAGAGCGTCGTGCTCCCGATGGTGCTCTCGCCGCTGGTCGGCTTCGCCCTGGGCTACCTCGCCATGCTGCTGATCCTGCGGGTCTTCCGGTCCGGCCACCCGACCAAGCTCAACCGCGGCTTCCGCTGGGCACAGACGGTCTCCGCGGCGGCGATGTCGGTGGGCCACGGCATGCAGGACGCGGCGAAGACCATCGGAATCATCGTGCTGGCGTTGTACGTGGGCGGCCACCAGGACAGCCCGGGCACGATCCCGGAGTGGGCGTTCTGGACGTCGGCGTCGGTGCTGGCCCTCGGCACGTACGCCGGTGGTTGGCGGATCATCCGCACGCTGGGCCGCCGGATCATCCACCTGGGCCCACCGGAGGGCTTCGCCGCCGAAACAGTGGCCAGCGGCGTCCTCTACTTCAACGCCCTGGTCCTGGGCGCGCCGATCTCGACGACACACACGATCACGTCGGCCATCATGGGCGTAGGCGCGACCAAGAAGCTGTCGGCGGTCCGCTGGGGCGTAGCAGGCAACATCGTCGGCGCCTGGATCCTGACGTTCCCGGCCGCCGGCGCGATGGCGGCCCTGGCGTACTTCCTGGTCCGCCCGATGTTCTAACGGTTGTCCTTGCGTGACTGCACCCGTTTGGTGGCGGCGCGGGCGGTGGCATGCCGCTTGAGCCGGTCAGGCGTGCGGGGCGCGCGGTCGACGACCTGGTCGCCGCCCGCAGCGGCCCCGCCACGCCGGGGCCGCTGCGGGCTGGCCGGCGGCGTGAACGTGGCAGCGCGGGCCTCGGCGATCCGCTCGGCCTTGAGCGCCCGCGCGGCGGCCCGGGCGGCGCCGGCCAACCGGCGGCTGACCCGGGCAAGCGCCTCCTCGAACACCTCGGCCTTGTCCCGGTCACGGTTGCCCTTGGGATAGGCCTTGCCGCGCCCGCCGGTGTCCCGCACGCGCGACGCCGACTGACGCCGGTAGTTCGTGACGTACTTGTCCCGCGCGCGCCGCACCCGCGTATGCAGCGCGACCAACTCGTCCTCGTCGAGCAGGGCAAGCTCGTCACCCGCCGTCTCCCGAACGAGGGCTTGCTCGACCTCGGTCAACGACCCGACCAGCGACTGCATGATCGCCTCCCCGAAAACGCGACCTTTCCCCCATCTTCGCCGGGCTTTAGAGGGCTCGCGCCGCTTTGGCCCGAGTCCCCATCACCTCGCCGGCCCAGCCCCGCGGACAGGCTTTGCTCTGCTTACACATACGCACCGCAGGTCAGCCGTGGTGGTGCGTGGGTGGAAGCAGAGCAGGGCGGGTGGTGCGCCGCCTGTCTGGCCCGTGCGCTGATCTTGTTGGTTCGGCAGGAAGTCGCATGGGTTTGGGTGGGGACGGCGGGCGCCCGTCGAGCGGGCCATCGGCGGCGTTGACCTTGGGTTCGGCTCTGCCGCCGGTTGCGCACAACCGAGCCGGCGGGGTGGCGCGTGGGTGGAAGCAGAGCAAGGCGGATGGTGCGCCGCCCGTCTGGCCCGTGCGCCGGTCTTGTCGTATCGCGGGAAAGTCACATCCGCCTGGGCGCGGTGTTGACCTTGGCTTGCTCTGCTTCCATCCACGCACCACTCCGCTTGACCTGCGGTGCGTATGTGTAAGCAGAGCAAAGCCTGCGCGAAACAGGGTGACAGCCCGGGGTTGAGCAGGGATTGGTGCGGAGCCGGCGAGCGGAGCGGTCCCTCGCGGGAGGAGCGGTCCGGACCGCCGCGGACCCGAGAGAAAATAGATCTTGTTAGTAGTTCACGCCGATCTGGGAGCGGATCTCGTCGAGGAGGCCCATCACCTCGAGGGTGGTGGCGTGGGGGACCAACGGGCTTTCGAGGAGGCCCTCCGCGAGGCAGCGTTGCACCTCGAGCGCTTCGAACTGGTAGCCGTGGCCCGGGTGGGGGTTGGCCACCGTGACCGGGTCCTTGCCCGGGCGGTGCAGTGTGTAGCGGTCCGCCATGAAGAACGTCGGCAGTTCGATGCGGCCGTCCGTGCCCGTGATCGTTGCCTCGACCGGCGTCGTGCCTACCAGGCCGCAGGTCAGCGCTGCCACCGCGGCTGACTCGTCGTAGCCGAAGACTATGCCCGTGTTCTCGTCCGTGCCCTCCGGGCCGATTTTCGCCCACGCGCGGATGTGGTCCGGTGCGCCGAGCACCAGGTGCGCCATCGTGACCGGGTAGATGCCCAGGTCCAGCAGTGCGCCGCCGCCCAGTTCGCGGGCGCGCAGGCGGTGCGACGGGGGGAACGGGCCGTAGATGCCGAAGTCCGCCTGGACCGTCGTGACCCTGCCGATCGTGCCGTCGGCGATCAGGTCCAGGACCGTGCGGACCGTCGGGTTGACCCTGGTCCACATCGCTTCCATGAAGAAGACGCCGGTGGAGCGGGCCGTGGAGACCAGTTCCGCGGCGCTGGCGCGGTCCAGCGTGACCGGCTTCTCGCAGAGCACCGGCTTGCCCGCCCGCAGGCAGGTCATCGCCGCCTCGAAGTGGGCCGAGTGCGGGGTCGCCACGTAGATCACGTCGACGTCGGGGTCCGCGGCCAGGGCCTCCCACGAGCCGTGTGCGCGTGGCACGTCGAACCGGCCCGCGAACGACTTCGCCGCCTCGACCGACCGCGAACCCACCGCGACCAGCGAGGCGCCCGGGGCGTGGCGCAGGTCGGCGGCGAACTTGGCGGCGATCGTGCCCGTCGCGAGAATTCCCCACCTCGTCATGGCAGGCACGCTAGCCCACGCCTGTGCGGATAGGCTCAGCCGGTGGTCGAGGAGTTCGCAGCACCACCCGAGATCGTCGACCATGCGCGACGGTTCGCGGCCGAGGGCCGCACGCCAGTCACGCCCCGGCTGGCCGCCACCGTGCTGCTCTTGCGGGAGGCGGGCAACGGCTTCGAGGTGTACGTGATCCGCCGGGTCGCCGCGATGGCGTTCGGCGGGCGCTACGCGTTCCCCGGCGGCGGTGTCGACCCGACCGACTCCCGCAAGGACCTCGGCGCCGACCCGACCGGCCTGGCCGAGCGGCTGGCCACCGACCCCCAGCGCGCGCAGGCGATCGTCTGCGCCGCCGCCCGCGAGGTCTTCGAAGAGGCCGGTGTGCTGCTCGCCGGCCCGTCCTCCGGCACCGTCGTCGGTGACGTCAGCGGTGACGACTGGGAAGCCGCCCGGCGCGCGCTGGTCGCCCGCGAGCTGTCCTTCGCCGACCTGCTCGAGCAGCGCGCGCTGACGTTGCGGGCCGATCTGTTGGCGCCGTGGAGCCGGTGGATCACCCCGGAGTTCGAGCCGCGGCGGTTCGACACCTACTTCTTCGTCGCCGCGCTGCCCGGTGGGCAGGTCACCCGCGACGTTTCCGGCGAGGCCGACCACACGATGTGGATCCGGCCCGCCGACGCCGTCGAGCGGGCCGAGCGCGGCGAGGTCGCCATGTTGCCGCCGACGATCATGACGTTGAAGCAGGTCGCCGAGTGTGCCGACATCCCGGCGGTGTTCGCGGCGGCGGCGCGGCGCGAGCCGGCCGCCGCCGTGACACCGACGCTGGACCTCACGGGCGAGCCGCGGTTCAGGTACGGCTGAACGCCGCCAGGTCCCGCCGCACCGCCTCCGCCGTGTAGGTGTCGGCCTTCACCAGTGCGGCCGGTGGCCCGGTGAACAGCACCTCGCCGCCCTTGGTGCCGCCCTCGGGGCCCAGGTCGACGATCCAGTCGGCGTTCTTGATGACGTCGAGGTTGTGCTCGATCACGACCACCGAGTTGCCCTGGTTGACCAGCCGGTCGACGATCTCCAGCAGGTGCTGGATGTCGGACATGTGCAGGCCCGTGGTCGGCTCGTCCATCACGTACACCGTGCCGGTCTTGTGCAGCTCCGTGGCGAGCTTGATGCGTTGGCACTCGCCGCCGGACAGCGTGCTGAGCGGCTGGCCGAGCCGCAGGTAGTCGAGGCCAACGTCGTTGACCGCGGACAGCACCGTGCGCAGCTTCTTCTCGGTGAAGAACTCCGCCGCCTCGGCCGCGGTCAGCTCGAGCACGTCGGCGATCGACTTGCCCCGCAGCTGGTAGCCCAGCACCTCCTCGGAGAACCGCCGGCCGTGGCAGATCTCGCACGGCGACTTGAAGCCCTCCATGAACCCGAGGTCCGTGTAGATCACGCCGAGGCCCTGGCAGTTGGTGCAGGCGCCCTTGGAGTTGAAGCTGAACAGGCCCGCGTTGACGCCGTTGGCCTTCGCGAACAGCCGCCGGATGTCGTCCATGAGCCCGGTGTACGTGGCCGGGTTGGACCGGATCGACGCGCCCACCGCCGACTGGTCGATGTCGACCGCGTCCGGATGGAGACCCAGGAACACCTCGTTGATCAGCGTGCTCTTGCCGGACCCGGCGACGCCCGTGACGACGGTCAGCACGCCGGTCGGGATGTCGACGGTGACGTTCTTGAGGTTGTTGCGGGTCGCGCCGCGGATCGTCAGCGCGCCGGTCGGCGTCCGCGCCGACTCCTTGAGCGGCAGCGCGTGCTTCATGAACCGGCCGGTCAGGGTCGGCGCCTCGGCCAACTCGGCGAAGCTGCCGGTGAACACCACCTGGCCGCCGCGCGCGCCGGCCTTCGGGCCCAGGTCGACGACGTGGTCGGCGACGGCGATCACGTCCCGGTCGTGCTCGACGACCAGCACCGTGTTGCCCTTGTCGCGCAGCTTGACCAGCAGTTCGTTGAGCCGCTGCACGTCGTGGGCGTGCAGGCCGATGCTCGGCTCGTCGAAGACGTACATCATGTCGATCAGGCTGCTGCTCAGGTGCCGGACCATCTTGATGCGCTGCGACTCGCCGCCGGAGAGGCTGGTCGTCTCGCGGTCGAGCCGGATGTAGCCGAGCCCGATCGTGACCAGGTTGCGCACGCGGTCGATCAGGCTCGCCACGATCGGCCCGCCGGCACCGTCGACCGTGCCGGCCAGCTCGCCCAGGGTCGCGAGCAGGTCGGTCGCCTCCATCGCCAGCAGGTCCGTGATGTGGTAGCCCTCGACCGAGGCGGCCAGTGCCGCTTGGGACAGCCGGCCGCCCTTGCACAGCGGGCAGGTGCCCGTCGTGACGAAGCGGAGCAGGGACGCCTTGTTGCGCTCGGACATCGCGCCGAGGTCCTTCTTGACGTAGAGCCGGGTGAACTTGTCGACCAGACCCTCGTACGTCGTGTTGATCTTGCCGCCCTGCCACTCGACCGGCACTTTGCCCGTGCCGTGCAGGAACACCTCCCATTCCTGGTCGGTGTAGTCGCGCAGCGGCTTGTCGGCGTCGAACCAGCCCGACATGAGGTAGGTGCTCAGGTACCAGCCGCCGACGGCGAAGTCGGGGTGCAGCACCGCGCCCTCGTTGAGCGACCTGGACCGGTCGACCAGCTTGTCGAGGTCGATGGTGGTGACGTGGCCGAGCCCGTCGCACTCGGGGCACATGCCCTGCGGGTCGTTGAACGAGAACGCGTTCGAGAAGCCGACGTGCGGCCGGCCCACCCGGGAGAAGAGCAGCCGGATCAGCGGGTTGATGTCGGTGATCGTGCCGACCGTCGAGCGGGAGCTGCCGCCCAGCCGCTTCTGGTCGACGACGATCGCGGCGGACAGGTTCTCGATGGCGTCGACGTCGGGCTGGCCGTAGCTGGGCAGGAAGTTGCGGGCGAACGCGGTGAACGTCTCGTTGAGCTGCCGCTGTGCCTCCGCGGCGATCGTGTCGAAGACCAGTGACGACTTGCCTGAGCCAGAGACACCGGTGAACACGGTGATCTGGCGCTTCGGGATCCGGACGGTGACGTCCTTGAGGTTGTTTTCGCGGGCTCCGGTGATCTCGATGTAGTCCGTCAGCACCCGTACACTGTACGGAACGCGTCAACAGAGTTTCGTGACGTACACCCGCACATCGTGCTCGCCGGTCGGCACCACGGCCACGGCCTCGTCGGCGCCGCGCCGGTACGCGTACACCTTGTCGTTCGCGAGGACCTGGCGGCCCTGGTCGAGGGTGCCCGCGTCGGCCGGCGGGGCCGTGATGCGGCCGGACGCCGAGACCGTGCTCGCGGGGCCGCCGGCCGGGCATCGCGCGACCCCGGTCAGCGCGGGCTCGACGGACGTCGCACCGAGGGCTGTGAGGATCCGGACGGGCTCCACCGTCGTGTCCGGCGGCGGGTACTGGATCTCGGCGTCGGCCGGGCGGCAGCCGGTCGTCGCGGTCACCTGCACCTCGCCCGGCGCGACCAGCTTGCCGCGCACCGCGACGAACTCGCCGGCGTCGGCCCGCATCGTGCGACCGTCGGTGCTGACCGTGGCCTGGTAGGCCGAGGGATAGCCGTCGGCGAGCCGGCGGAGCAGGTCGGGGTCGCTGGTGAAGAAGCGCACCACGCCCGTCGCGGTCGCCCCCGAGCGCATCGGCGTGATCCGGCAGCCCGTGTCGATCGACAGCGGCGAGATCACCGGCACGGTGTCGGCGCCGGCCTGGCTGACCGTGTGGCCGACCGACTCCTTGACCACCCGCAGCGCCTGCGTCAGGGTGCGCTGCTCGCGGACCGTCGGCTCGTCGGTGCGGTGCGAGAGCACGGCGAGAGCGCCGAGCACGAGGGCCCAGGTCGCCAGGCCGGCGACCACCCAGAGTCGTCGGCGCGTCGCGGTCACCGGGCCATGGTGACACGACGGCGCCCCGGCCGGTGACCGGGGCGCCGTCGTGTTCAGGTGTGGGTCAGCCGACGCGTACGCCGGTCTCGGTGATGCCACGGACCGCCGTGACGGTCGTGTCGCCGTTGCCGTGCCGGGACAGGGCGCGCAGCGTCCAGGTGCCGGGCGCGGCGAAGAACCGGAACTGGCCGGCCGGTGAGGTGACCACCTCGGCGGCGAACTCACCGGTCGCGTCGAGCAGCCGCACGTAGGCGCCGCCGACGACGGTGCCGTCGGTGGCCGTCACGGTGCCGGTTATCACCGTCTCCTTCTCCAGGTCGACGCTGGCGGGCAGCGGTGCGGCCTGGTCCGGAGCGGCGCAACTCTGGTCGACAGTCATCGTGGTCACGCCTTCCCCGGCTCGTCGCCGAGCGCGACCGGCACGCCGACGAGGGAGCCGTACTCGGTCCAGGAGCCGTCGTAGTTCTTCACGCTGGAGTGGCCGAGCAGCTCCTTGAGCACGAACCAGGTGTGCGAGGAGCGCTCGCCGATCCGGCAGTAGGCGATCGTGTCCTTGCCCTCGTCGAGCCCGGCGGCCGCGTAGATCGCGCGCAGCTCGTCGTCGGACTTGAACGTGCCGTCCTCGTTGGCCGCCTTGGACCACGGCACGGACACCGCGGTCGGGATGTGCCCGGCCCGCTGCGCCTGCTCCTGCGGGAGGTGGGCCGGTGCCAGCAGGCGGCCGGCGTACTCGTCGGGCGAGCGGACGTCGACCAGGTTCTGCGCGCCGATCGCCTTGACGACCTCGTCGCGGAACGCGCGGATCGAGGTGTCGGGCTCCTGCGCCGAGTAGCTGGTCTGCTCGCGGCTCGGCACGTCCTTGACCAGCGGGCGCGCGTCCAGCTCCCACTTCTTGCGGCCACCGTCGAGCAGCTTGACGTCGCCGTGGCCGTAGAGCTTGAAGTACCAGTACGCGTACGCGGCGAACCAGTTGTTGTTGCCGCCGTAGAGCACCACGGTGTCGTCGTTGCCGATGCCGCGGGCCGACAGCAGTGCCTCGAACTGCTCCTTGTTGACGAAGTCCCGGCGCACCGGGTCCTGGAGGTCGGTCTTCCAGTCCAGCTTGATCGCGCCGGGCAGGTGGCCGCCGTCGTAGGCGTTGGTGTCCTCGTCGACCTCGACGAAGACCACGCCAGGGGCGCCGAGGTTCTTCTCGGCCCAGTCGGCCGAAACGAGTGCGGTGTCGCGACTCATCAGTTCACTCCTGTGTGTGTACGGAGGTGGTGGTGAGCCAACGCGCGCGGGGGATGTTGATATCGCCGCTCCACGCGCGCGACCCAGGGACTAGGGATCACGGGTACGAGCGACGGCGGCACTGCCGGGAAGGAGATAGGTGGGACAGACCTCAGCTTGCCGCCGTCAGATGACGGGGCAACACAGGCAGGTGGCCACGCGGCACAGGTCGACCGCGCGCCGTTTGGTGAGGAGCGTCCCCATGGGTGAAGAGGCTACCAGCAGTGCAAGGCGTGGTCACCGAGCTGACCACCATCCGGGAGGGGTGGGCGCGGTGAGCCGGGTCACCCGTTGAGCGGCACCTCGGTGGCGGTCGCGGTGACGGCGAGCCCGTCGGCGGTGGGGCTGACCTGCTTGAGCTCCATCTTGAAAGGCAGCACCGGCAGATCGAAGGCGATCGAGGTGTTCTTGATGAAGTTTTCGACGACCTGCTGGGCCAGCGGCACCGCGGGCAGCCCGTCGGCGGTGGCCTCCTTGAGCTGGATCCGGATCTGCCGGCCCTCGACCGACAACTCCGCCGCACCGCGGACCGTGAAGGTCTGGTTGACCAGGGGGATCTGGACCGGGGCGGTGACCCACAGCTTGCCCTCGCGCTCGCTGAGCTCGATGTCCGGCTGGTTGATCAGCTTGGCGACCTCGTCGTAGCCGATGGTCGTGCTGCCGTCGACGGTCTTGGCGACGATGTCGCCCTGGCCGCTGCGCAACGTGTCGATCGAGGCGACCACGTTGTGCGCCACCAGGTCGAGCCGCGGCAGGCTCACCGTGTTGCCCTCGACGTCGCCCTTGACGTCCGGCAGGCCGATCGTGATCTTCTCGTACTCGCCGGCCACGACCTGGGTGAGGAACGGGAAGCCGCCGACGGACACCTCTGGCGGGCCCGACTGCACCTTCTGTGCGGCGACCTGCTGGCTGACCTGCTCGGCGATCTTCTTCTCGGCGAAGTTGGCGGCCACCCGGTCGCCCGCGACCAGGACGCCGCCGAGCACGACCAGCAGCACCAGCAGCGTGATCAGCACGCGCCGACCGCGGCGGCGGGCTGGGCGGGTTTCCTCCGCGTAGTAGGTGGTCGTCACCGTTCCTCCTCGTTGTCAGCTTCCTCCTTACCCAGCCGGGTCAAGTCAGGAACAGGACCGTCATCACGTACGCCGCGGGAGCCGCCAGCGCGAAGCCGCCGAGCGGACCTTGCATGTGCCGGGCGACCCACAGCGTCGGCGGGTCGCCGGCCATCTGCCGGCCGGCCTCGGCGTAGTCGGCGGCCAGGTCGGCCAGCACCGCGGCCACGGCGGTGACCAGGCCGACCATCGCCGCGCTGCTGGGGCTGAAGGAGTAGAGGAAGGAGCCGAGGACGGCGCTGAGCAGCGTGCCGACCATCGCTCCGAAGATCACGCCGCTCGCGCCGCGGGGCACCTGGGGCGCCAGCCGCGGCTTCGGATAGACCGCGTCGACCAGCCGGGCGACCATCAGCGCGACCGCGCTCGCCGTGACTGCCAGGAAGATCACCTGGGTGCCCAGCGGTTTGCGGCTCAGCATGATCAGCGAGGCGATCGCGACCACGCCGACCACCAGCAGCAGGGTCGCCCGCAGCGACTCGCTGATCCGGCGCCGGTCGGCGGGGCGGATCGCCTGGGCGATCACCGCGGCCGCGGTGCCGGCCACCGCGATGAAGGCGAGTGTCCCGACCCCGGGCTCGGCGGAGCCCACCGCGTGCAGGTCGCTCCAGCCGGCGGCGACCAGGCAGATGCCGCCGATCACGAGCGGCACCGGCGGGCGGGTGGCCATCAGCCAGGCGAGCACGTAGAGCACCTGGACGCCGGCCAGCACGAGGGCGAACGATCCCCGCGCGCCCGGGCTGGACGTCTGGGCGCCGAAGATCAACCCGATGCCGACCAGACCCGCGAACGCCGCGATGGCGATCGACAGCGCCGGCCGTACCGGCGTGATCTCTATCTCGTCGAGATCGTCGTCGTCGGTGGGGTCGGCGCCGAGCGCTGCCTCCGGGGAGCCTGAGGGAAACACGGCTCCGATCGTGCCAGACCGGCCCAAGCCGTGCTTCCGGCGGCGTCCCGGTGCCCCGAATGAACGCACGGCCACGGGGTGGTTACGGCACTCTCATCGGTTAAGCTCATTTCGACTCGCGGAGGGCGTTTACGCAGGCGTAACACGGCTGAGCGAGGCTGGCACCACCCCGTCAGCGAAGCCGGGTCCCCGCCGCGGCCCCCGCGCCGCAATCGACGGAGGTGACTGACGCGTGGAGATCCTGCTACTGGTGACCGCCCGCGCCGGCGAGCCGTCGAGCGTGTTGTCCGCGCTCGACCTGCTCCCGCACTCGGTCCGCACCGCGCCTCGCGACGTCCGCACGCTGGTCAGCGGCCCGAGCCCCGACGCCGTCCTGGTCGACGCCCGCTCGGAGCTGTCCGAGGCCCGGGCCACCTGCCGGATGCTGCACGCGACCGGGCTCGGCGTCCCGCTGATCGCCGTGGTCACCGAGGCCGGGCTGATCGCGCTCAACGCCGACTGGGGTGTCGACGACGTGATCCTGGCCAGCGCCGGCCCGGCCGAAGTCGAGGCCCGGCTGCGGCTGGCGGTCGGCCGGTTGACCAACGCCACCAACGCGGCCAACGGGCTGATCCGGGCCGGCGAGCTGACGATCGACCCCGACACCTACGCGGCCAAGCTCAAGGGCCGCCCGCTCGACCTGACCTACAAGGAGTTCGAGCTGCTCAAGTTCCTCGCCCAGCACCCCGGCCGGGTGTTCACCCGCGACCAGCTGCTGCGCGAGGTCTGGGGCTACGACTACTTCGGCGGCACGCGCACGGTCGACGTGCACGTGCGGCGGCTGCGGGCCAAGCTCGGCTCCGAATACGAGTCGATGATCGGCACGGTCCGCCAGGTCGGCTACAAGTTCGTCGTGCCGCCGACGCGGTCGCTGCCCGACAACGAGCTGCTGCCGGTCTGACGTTCGGCAATCGCAAGGAAGGCCACCCCGTAACTTCGGGGTGGCCTTCGTCGTTTGTCCTGGTTTGGCTACATTAAACACGAAAAATCCATACGCTAGCCAATGTGAAGATCGGACCCACAACCAGGACCATCGCGATCGTCACGGTCATCGTCTCGGCGATCCTCGGCAGCTCCTACCTGGTCGGCAACGCGTCCAACCAGGAGCACGAGCGCGAGCGCGACACGTCGGCCGCACAAAGCTACGACAGCGACGCCGTGCGCGGCGCCCGGCACCGTGGCGACGAGCGCACCGGCTCGCCGGCGTCCCCGTCGAGCCGCGCCCGCGCGACGCAGTCGGCCGCCCGCAACCCGGCGCGGCCGGGCGACTCCGCGCCGACCGCCACCGATGCACCGCAGGGCGGCGCGGGACCGCAGAAGCAGGGCGTGGCGGCCGGACCACCGCTGCCGGCGTCGTTCAACCAGTCAGTCGTGGTCGGGCCGGGCAAGCCGCCGCTGATGCCCGACACGGCCGGCCCGTTCGGTAGCCGGACCACCACCGGCACCGTCCAGGTGGCACTGACGTTCGATGACGGCCCGGACCCGACGTACACGCCCGAGGTGCTCGCGCTGCTCGACGAGTACAACGTCAAGGCGACGTTCTGCCTCGTCGGCGAGATGGTCGTGCAGTTCCCGGAGCTCGTGCGGGAGATCGTCGACCAGGGACACACGCTCTGCAACCACACCTGGAACCACGACGTCACGCTGGGCACGAAGAGCAAGGCCGTGATCAGGGCCGACATGGTGAAGACGAACGACGCCATCCACGCCGCGGTGCCCGACGCCAAGATCTCCTACTTCCGGCACCCGGGCGGCGCCTGGACGCAGGCGGCCGTCGACGTGGCCAAGGAGCTGGGCATGTCGTCGCTGCACTGGACGGTGGACACCCAGGACTGGACCACGCCGGGTGCGGCTGCCGTCGAGAAGGTGCTCACCACGGACACCGCCCTGGGCTCGATCGTGCTGATGCACGACGCCGGCGGCAAGCGGGAGAACACCGTGGACGCGCTCAAGGACATGCTGCCCAAGCTGGAGGAACAGTTCGCCCTCGCCGCCCTGCCGCCCGGCATCGACCCACCCAAGCTGCACGGCCGGGACCTGCCCATCCACGGTGGTCAGAAATAGGGGGCTAACGTGATCACGTGACCAACGTGATCCGGCTCGCGCACCTGTCGGACGACGACGTCGCGGCGGTGCTCGACCTGGCCGCGCAGGCCGGTGACACCGACGGCACCTACCCGTTCTCGGAGCACGTCGTGCTGCACATCCGGCGCGGCGGCGAGCAGGCGGCCGTCCACCTGCTGGTCCGCGAGCCTGACGGCACGCTGGCCGGCTACGCGCACGTCGACACCACCGACGCGGTCGAGGGCGCGGCCGCCGAGCTGGTCGTGCACCCCGCACATCGCCGGCACGGTCTCGGGCGGGCCCTGGTCGACGCCGCCATCTCGGCCACCGAGGAGGCGGGCCTGCGGTCCTTGCGCCTGTGGGCGCACGGCGACCACCCGTCGGCCGGCGCGCTGGGGGTCGAGCTCGGTTTCACCCGGGCCCGGGTGCTGTTCCAGATGCGCCGGTCGCTGTTCGCACCGCTGCCCGAGCGGGAGCTGCCGCCGGGGGTCACCCTGCGCGCCTTCGAGCCGGGCCGCGACGAGCAGGAGTGGGTACGCGTCAACGCCCGCGCCTTCGCCCACCACCCCGACCAGGGCCGGTGGACCATCGACGACCTGCGGATCCGGATGGCGGAGCCGTGGTTCGACCCGGCCGGCTTCCTGCTGGCGGTCGACGCGGACACCGGCGCGATGCTCGGCTTCCACTGGACCAAGGTGCACGGTGAGGGTGGCCACCAGCACGACCCGATCGGCGAGGTCTACGTGGTCGGGGTGGACCCGGACGCGCACGGTCGCGGGCTGGGCGCCGCGCTGACCGTGGCCGGGCTGCGCCACCTGCGCGGGGCCGGGCTGGACCAGGCGATGCTCTACGTCGACGAGTCCAACACGCCCGCGGTGCGGCTCTACACAGGGCTGGGTTTCGCCGTGTGGTCGACGGACGTGAGCTACCGGCGGTCATGGGAGTGACCGGCCGTACTCGGCCAGCGCGCCGAGCAGGCTGAGGAACGCCGCCAGGCACAGCCACGTGCGCACGTGGTTCCAGCGCACCCACTTCGCCTCGAACGCCGTGCGTACCCGATGTGGGTCGGTCATCTTCGCCGGATCCCCGTCGGCCACCAGCGCGTCGTTGAGCGGCACGTTGACCCGGAACGTGATGCCGAGCTGCACCGCGTAGAGGACGGCCGCGGCGACGATCCACCACACGGTCGGTCCCTCGCGGTTCAGGCCCAGCGCGATCAGCGTGAAGACCAGCGCGCCCCCGAACGAGAACGCGAACAGGCCGTTGAGAATCTTGATGTTGATCTGGCGCATGGCGGTGACGAAGGTACGGTCGTCCGTGCTCGCGAGGCCGCGCATCACCGCGACGTCGAACGTGTAGAAGAGCCCGGCGGCCAGGCCGGTGGCCAGCGCCGCCAGCGCGAGGAAACCGCCACGTACGGTCAGCACGTCAGTCATAGAGAACAGTCTCTTGGCCGTCTACCCGCCGTGACCATCGCTGACACGCTCAGGCGCATACGCGGTCGTCTGCGACCGGTTAACGGAATCGACATCCATGGCTCAGCATGTAGCCACCTCGATGGGCGAAGCTGTTCACCCTCAGTTCACTCGGGCCCGGGGAGTCGGCTACCTACCCCTCTTAACTTGCCTGGTAGCCGGCTACGCGTCGGTTCAGCCCGGGGGCATCCAGTCCTCGGGACCCTACCGAAGAAACCCCGTTTCGAAGGGATATCCCTCAGGTGAAGCTCCAGCGGCACGGCACCATCGCCTGCCTCGCGCTGACCGCCGCTCTCGCGCTCAGCGCTTGCGGCTCGGACAACGAGGCGCCCAGCTCGCCGTCGGCGAGTGGCGGCGCCTCCACCGCGGCGGCCGACTGCGCTACGGGCACGCTCAACGCGTTCGGCTCGTCCGCGCAGAAGAACGCCGTTGACGAGTGGCGCAAGGCCTACCAGCAGCTCTGCACCGGCACGACCATCAACTACGAGCCCAACGGCTCGGGCGCGGGCATCCAGTCGTTCATCGCCAAGACGGCGGACTTCGCGGGTTCGGACTCGGCGCTCAAGGAAGAGGAGCAGCCGAAGGCCGACGCCCGGTGCGGCACCGGCCCGGCGATCCACCTCCCCATGGTGATCGGCCCGGTGGCGGTCGCCTACAACCTGCCCGGCGTCGACGGCCTGCAGCTCAAGCCGGAGACCCTGGCGAAGATCTTCGCGGGCACCATCAAGAAGTGGGACGACCCGGCGATCAAGGCCGACAACTCGAGCGCGACGCTCCCGTCGACCAACATCCAGACCGTGCACCGGTCGGACGAGTCGGGCACGACCGACAACTTCACCAACTACCTGAGCACCGTCGCCGCGGCCGACTGGACCTTCGGCAAGGGCAAGGCGTGGAAGGCCCCGGGCGGCACCGGTTCCAAGGGCTCTGACGGCGTTGCCACGTCGGTCAAGGGCGCCGAGGGCTCGATCGGCTACATGGAGTGGTCGTACGCGGAGAACGGTGGCCTGTCCAAGGCCAAGATCGCGAACGGCGCCGGTGAGTTCACCGAGCTGACCGCCGAGGCGGCCGGCAAGACCATCGCGGGCGCCGAGGTCACCGGCACCGGCGACGACCTGAAGATGAAGATCGACTACGCGACCAAGGCCGCGGGTGCCTACCCGATCGTCCTGGTCACCTACGAGATCGTCTGCAGCAAGGGCACCCCGGCCGACAAGCTCGCGCTGGTCAAGGGCTTCCTGAGCTACGCCGCCAGCGCCGAGGGCCAGGGCTCGCTGACCGAGCTGGGCTACGCGCCGCTGCCGACCGAGGTGCAGACCAAGGTCCAGGCCTCGATCAAGAACCTCGCCTGAGCGACATAGGCGGCTAGGAACCTCAACCGAACCGAAGACGAAACGAGCGAGCAGATGGCCGACAGGCACTCCCGCTCGGCCGACGTCAGCACCGGGGGGCCGGGCGTGACCAACAGTCACGCCCGGCCCGCCGGTGCAACGGCGTCGACCGGCGTTCTCGACGGGCGGTCGGGCGGCGACGCTCCGGTGCCGCCGGATCTCCGCCACACCGGTGGTGGGCTGGGCGGTGGCGGGTCACTGCCGCGCCGCAAGGGCTTCGGGGCCGAGAACGCGTTCCGCGGTCTCACCCTCGCCGCGGGCACGATGGTGCTGGTCATCATCGTCGCGATCACGATCTTCCTGGTCGCGAAGGCGATCCCCGCGCTTCAGGCCAACGACGCCAACTTCCTGACGACCAAGGAGTGGTTCGCCAACGAGACGCCGGCCCGGTTCGGCATCGCGGCGCTCGCCTGGGGCACCGTGGTCAGCGCGGTCATCGCGCTGCTCGTGGCCGTGCCGATCGCGCTGGGCATCGCGCTCTACCTCTCGCACTACGCCAACAAGCGGATCGCGACCGTCCTCGGCTTCCTGATCGACCTGCTGGCCGCCGTCCCGAGTGTGGTCTACGGCCTGTGGGGCCTGATGGTCTTCATCGACCCGGTCCGGGACCTGTCGGTCTGGCTCAACAAATACTTCTCGTGGCTGCCGTTCTTCAACGGCGAGGCGCCGTTCGGCCGGTCGCTGCTCCTCGGCGGCCTGGTGCTGGCCATCATGGTGCTGCCGATCATCACCTCGCTGTCCCGCGAGGTGTTCATGCAGACGCCGACCGCCAACGAAGAGGCGGCCCTGGCGCTCGGCGCGACCAAGTGGGAGATGATCCGCACCGCGGTGCTGCCCTACGGGCGGCCCGGTGTGATCGCCTCGGTGATGCTCGGCCTCGGCCGCGCGCTCGGCGAGACCATCGCGCTCGCGATGACGCTCGGCTTCCTCAACGTGATCTCGCTCAACGTCATCGAGAACGGCGGCAACTCGATCGCCGCCAACATCGCCAACGGCTTCGGTGAGGCCGGCGAGATCGGTCGCGGCGCACTGATCGCCTCCGGCCTGGTGCTGTTCACGATCACGCTCATCGTCAACATGATCGCCCGCGCGATCATCTACCGGCGTCGCGAGTTCACGGAGTCCGCCGCATGAGCGAGCGAAGCGAGCGCAGCCAGCTCAGTCACCGGTGCTCATCCCGCGCCGACCGTAGGGAGGCTCGGGTATGAGCACGACAACGTTGCCCGCTCCCGGGCAGAATCCGACGTTGCACACCAAGCGGCTGCCGGCCGTCGCGTTCCTCGGCATCGCCGTCGTCGCGCTCGGCGTCTCGGCCGCGATCTGCTACGGCACCGGCCTCGGTGGCTGGGTGCTCACCCTGGTCATCGGCCTCGTCCTCTACATGGTCGGCGTCTACTTCGCGGTCCGCGCCGTCGAGGGCAGCCGGTCCGCGCGCAACCGCACGTGGAGCGCCCTGATCCACTCGGCCTTCGTGCTCGCGGTGCTGCCGCTCGCGTCGGTGACCTGGACGCTGATCTCCAAGGGCATGGAGCGGTTCGACGGCGACTTCTTCAACTCGTCGATGAACAACATCGGCGCCCGCGACCCCAACGGCGGCGCCTACCACGCGATCATCGGCACGCTGGAGCAGGTCGGCATCGCCGCCCTGATCACGATCCCGCTGGGTGTGCTCGGCGCGATCTACATCGTCGAGTACGGCCGCGGCCGGTTCACCTTCCTGATCCGGTTCTTCGTCGACGTCATGACCGGCATCCCGTCGATCGTGGCCGGCCTGTTCGTGCTGGCGTTCTGGGTGCTGATCGTCTCGCCGTGGTTCAACAACGGCGCACCGGCGTTCTCGGGCTTCGCGGCGGCGTTGGCGCTGAGCGTGCTGATGTTGCCGACGATCGTGCGATCGACCGAGGAGATGCTGCGCCTGGTGCCGGCACCGCTGCGGGAAGGCTCCTACGCGCTGGGCGTACCCAAGTGGAAGACGATCCTGAAGATCGTCATCCCGACCGCCCTGCCGGGCATCGTCACCGGCATCATGCTGTCGATCGCCCGCGCGGCCGGCGAGACCGCTCCGGTGCTGTTGGTCGCCGGCGGCAGTGCGGCGATCAACTTCAACCCCTTCACCGGGCAGCAGGGTTCGCTGTCGCTGTTCGTCTTCCAGCAGGCCGGCGACGCCTCGCGCTTCGCGCCCGCACGGGCCTGGACCGGGGCGCTCACCCTGGTGGCACTCGTCCTCATCCTCACGATCGCGGCCAAGCTGCTCGCCCGCCGCAACCGCATCCCTCGCTAGCAACCTGAAGGACTGACAAATGGCCAAGCGTGTCGAAGCGACCGGGGTCACCGCCTACTACGGTTCGTTCAAGGCGATCGACAACATCAACCTGCACGTGGACCCGAAGACGGTCACCGCGCTGATCGGTCCGTCGGGTTGCGGC